>CALHGE010000033.1 GCA_938029725.1 uncultured Flavobacteriaceae bacterium | reverse complement strand
AATGAGAGCAGCGATTCCACCAATCTTTATTTTGTAAACGGACTGATGGAATCTGCTTTGAACAACATTCAGAAGATTGAAGACCTGCGGGTCATCAGTAGAACCTCGGTAGAGAAATATAGAAAAACGGACAAGGGTATTCCAGAGATTGCCGAGGAGCTGCATGTGAACTACTTGGTAGAAGGTAGCGGTCAGCGTGTCGGTGATCAGGTTTTGCTCAACATACAATTGATCAACGCTTCTACGGACACCCCTATTTGGGTAGAACAGTACAGTCGGGAAGTTGAGGACATTTTTGAATTGCAAAACGACGTGGCCAAGAAAATTGCAGATGCCATTGCAGCCGTCGTAACACCGACAGAACTGGAGCAAATTGAAAAAAAACCAACTGAAAACCTATTGGCCTATGATTACTACCTACAGGCATTGGACCCTTATTATTCTCGCTCAGAAGAAGGCTTGGAAAAGGCCATTTCATTATTCGAAAAAGCTATAGAACAGGATCCAGAATTTGCCCTCGCCTATGCCAACATCGCTATCTCATACTATCTTCTAGAAATGTCGCAAATAGAGAAACAGTACACCGAAAAGATTAACAGCTTTGCGGATAAGGCCTTGCTTTACGATTCAAAATCCGCCGAAAGCTTGGTCGCAAAGGCCTTCTACTATATACAAACTAAGGAGTACAAATTAGCCTTACCACATCTTAATAAGGCACTGGAGTATAATCCTAATTCATCGTTGGCAGTACAAATGCTTGCGGAATTTTATTCGCATATGCTGCCCAATACTGATAAATACCTAGAGTACGCATTAAAAGGGGTTCAGCTAACCGTTGCTAGTGATTCCATTACTCAGAGCTATACGTATTTACAACTAAGTAATGCGCTTGTATCGTCAGGATTTGCAGATGAAGCTTTAAAATATATTAACAGTTCGTTGGATTATAATGCTGAAAATTTTTATGCTCCACATTTAAAGGCATTTATACTGTTCGCCAAGGACGGTAATATTGAGCGTACAAGGAATTTGTTGATAAAGGAATGGAAGAAAGATACGACTCGGCTTGATATTTTACAGGACATAGGGAAGTTGTACTACATCGAGGAAAATTATGACAGTGCCTACTTCTATTTTAAAAAATTTGTGGAAACCAGGGAAGCAAATAGTCTAGATATTTATTTACAGGAAAATGTCAAAATTGCACTGGTCTATAAAGAGATGGGATTGGACAAGGAAGCTGAGAAACTATTTAATGATTTCTCTGAATATTGCGAAGGAGATCAATCCATTTATAGAAGTGTGAATCTGGTTTGGAAATACGCTTATGAAGGAAAAATCAATGAGGCTATCGAACAGCTTAGAATATTTTCCGAAACAGAGAATTATCTGTATTGGTTTTTATTAATCGAAGATGAACCATTGATAAAACCATTAAAGAGCCATCCAGATTTTGAGGAAATTATGCAGAAAATTAAGGATAGATTTTGGAAAAATCAGGCCGAGTTAAAAATATCTCTGGATGAAGAAGGCTTGCTATAATCCGTTAAAAAGCTTAGCTATTAATTCAAGTTTTCCCATAACGTAATTCCAAGTACCTTTTCATTTTATTCTTATTGGTTTTTATAACTTCCTTTTTCTACAAATTCTATCTTTTATGAAGGTCACCTAGTGTAAGAACAAGTTCAATTTATCACTACAGATTCTTTTTACCTCTAATCCCTTTTACGCGATAAACCTTTTTCTGGATTCCCCCGCTTACAATGGAATTAAAATTTGAGAATGTTGTGTTTACCGATTTGTTTACCTCTTAAAAGAATTATCCGGTCAAAAAAGCATTTTTAAGAAAAGACCAAAAGATAAAACCTTTTAAAATCAATTAATTATTAGGTTTTAAATGTTAAGAAATATTAAAATAGAGTTAGCAGGATTCGAACCCCTATCTATTACTAATCTTCTCTTATTTAATATTGTGCACATTACAAATATTATTAGGAGAATTTATAGAAGTTCAATATTTTTATAAAGTAAACCGCATACGCTACCGTATACGGTTTACTTTAAAACAGAAAAAATAAATTTAATAACTACTTGTTTTTCAGTAGGTTGTAAAATTAAAAAATAGCGGTTAAAGTTCATAACCCGGAGGTCGCGGGATCGTGCCCCGCTCTCGCTACGATTACTCAAAGGAAAACCCAAGATTTAGGTCTTGGGTTTTTTTATTAGGCAAATATTTTGAGATTTTTCGTATTCACTCGCTTAATCTCTAAAACCCTATCGTCAAAGTCTTGATACCCATTTAAACCGTAAAGATTGGTTTTGTTAAATGGTCTATAAAAAGTATACAAAAGATGTTCTATTCAATTGTATTCGTGATATGACCTTCGCTCTTTTGTTCCTTCTGATTATACGATCAATTTAATAAAAATCAAACTTAAGCCGTGTTGAATTAACTCCATTTGAGTAGGTCAGAAAATCCTAATTGGTTTACAGCAAACGATATACAAGATCTTAGCCATCATTTTAAGAGTGCAACTAAAATATTTAACAAGTTAGAAACTAAAAATGTCTATCCACAAGTAATAGTTAGAATTTAGAATCTTTAACCCGATCAAACAATATAGAACATACGATTAAAATTAGTGTCTATATTCAACCAGGGTTTGTTACAATTGCTCTGCGAACAGGTGCTGCTTCTATGTTCGTGTAAAGATTGCTTGTACTGCAAACAACATCTAAACTTCTGTCTTATACCTAATGAATTTATGCTCGACACTGAGCAGCACGCATAACTGTCTAACGCAAGCATTTGGCCGTTTTACAAGCCTAAGCCTTAAGGTTTTTTTGATTTTCGTAAAACTTAAATGAATTTCTTAGCGATTGGATGTTTATGCCCTTAGATCAATTCAAACGGTTGCTTAGCTGCACTTTAGCTATGAATTGCAAAACGAATTTAACCGTACCTTTGTACCTATATGCAAAGCAACAAACTTTCAGATTGGCTGCCTACAACGAACAAAGAAGTAAAAATTCGAGGTTGGGAGGAATTAGATGTTATACTATTTAGTGGAGACGCCTATGTAGATCATCCTTCATTCGGCCCAGCTGTTATTGGCCGTATTTTAGAGAGCTATGGATTAAAAGTAGCTATTGTTCCGCAACCAAGCGTGAACGATGATTTGCAGGATTTCACAAAATTAGGAACGCCAAAATTATTTTTCGGCGTTACCGGTGGCTGTATGGATCCTATGGTGAGTAATTATACGGCGAGTAAAAAACGTAGAGATAAAGATGCTTATACTCCAAACGGGGAAAAAGGATTTCGACCAGATTATGCCACATCAGTATATTCAAGTATTTTAAAAAATAAATTTCCAGATGTTCCCGTTTTGATAGGAGGAATTGAAGCTTCTCTGCGTCGCGTAACACACTATGATTATTGGAGTGATAAACTAATGCCAAGTATTTTAGAAACTTCTAAAGCAGATATGTTGGTTTATGGTATGGGAGAGCAACCCTTGCGAGAGCTTGTTAAGCTCTTACAAAAAGGAGTGCCTTTTTCAAGTTTAAGAACCATAAAGCAAACCGCTTTTTTAGTGAATAAAGATGAAACCATTCCTAAAAATAAAAATTGGGACGATGTCGAAATTCAGTCGCATGAAGTCTGTTTAAAGGATAAAAAGAAGTTTGCCTCTAATTTTAAAGTGATAGAGCAAGAATCTAATAAACTTAAGGCAAGACGAATTTTTCAAGGGGTAAAAGACAGAACCTTGGTGATAAACCCACCATACCCAACAATGACTGAAAAAGAGATTGATGCTTCTTTTGATCTTCCTTACACACGCTTACCACATCCAAAATATAATAAGCGCGGACCTATTCCTGCGTTTGAAATGATTAAGACTTCTATTAATATTCATCGCGGTTGTTTTGGAGGTTGTAGTTTTTGTACGATTTCGGCACATCAAGGAAAATTTATTGCAAGCCGTAGTGAAGAATCTATTTTAAAGGAAGTGGATAAAGTTGCCAATATGCCAGATTTTAAAGGCTATCTGTCAGATATTGGAGGCCCTTCAGCTAATATGTATAAGATGAAAGGAAAAGTACAATCGATTTGCGACAAATGTGTGGCACCTTCATGTATTTCTCCTGTAATTTGTAGTAATCTAGATACGTCTCATAAACCCTTAACCAAATTATATCAGGCTGTAGACAAACATCCTAAAATAAAAAAATCATTTATTGGAAGTGGTATTCGTCACGATATGTTAGTGCCTGAATTCAATAAGAATGCGGATCCAAAAGAACTAGATGATTATACGGAAGAAGTGATGACAAAGCATATTTCTGGGCGTTTAAAAGTGGCCCCAGAACATACGTCTGACCCTGTTTTAAAGTTGATGCGCAAACCTTCATTTCAATATTTTCATAAGTTTAAAGAGCGTTTTGATAAAATCAATCTAAAGAAAAACTTGAAGCTTCAGTTGATTCCTTATTTTATTTCAAATCATCCAGCTTGTGAAGTAGAAGATATGGCAAACTTGGCTGCGGAAACTAAAGATATGGGGTTTCAGTTAGAGCAAGTACAAGGCTTTACGCCAACACCTATGACAGTTGCAACAGTTATTTATTATAGTGGTTATCACCCTTACACTTTAAAACCAACCAAAACTCCAAAATCTAAAAAGGAAAAAGATGAACAGCATCGGTTCTTCTTTTGGTACAAAAAGGAAAATAAAGATTGGATTAGAAAAACCTTGAATAAAGTGGGTAGAAAAGATTTGGTAGACAAGTTAGTGCCAGATAATAATTCTTGGAGAAGTATTAAGCCAAAAGATGTGAAAAATACTTTTGATGATGCTATTCCTTCAAATGACTCACGCTCAAGTAACAAAATTAAATCAAGAAAGAAGCGACGTTGAGTTCTGGCTAGCCTTTATTTTAAGTATCTAAATCTTGAATAAACAAATCGCATCTGAAAGTCTTGAGCATCGCAGTACAATTTGAAATTAAAAAAAGAAAATTACTAATGTCCAAGCTTGCAGTAATTTATGAAAATAACGACTATCTAGTCGTAAACAAAGCTGCAGGGCTTATAAGTGAAAAAAGTCCGTACGAAGATATCACTGTAGAGACCCAAGTGTTTAAGCACCTTTTAAAAAGTAAACGGAAGCCTTATATCGGAATTATACATCGATTAGATCGCGTTACAAGTGGCGTACTAATTCTTGCAAAGAAAAAAAGTATTCTAGTAGAATTTAATACCCTATTTAGTAGCCGAAAAGTTCAAAAAACGTATTTGGCAATTGTTAAAAACAAGCCAGCAAAGAACAAAGGAAATCTGGTGAATTTTCTCATAAAAAATAATAAAGAAAAGAGAGCAGATATCGTACAATCTAAATCAAACGAATCGCTAAACTGTATACTTTCTTATCAAGTTATAGGCGAAAATAATTTTGGTTATATTTTAGAAATAAAACCAAAAACTGGTCGATTCCATCAAATAAGAGCCCAATTATCAAATATAGGACTTCCTATTATCGGTGATGAAAAATATGGTTCAGATCAAGAGTACTTGCCTCGGTCTATTTGCCTACATGCATGGAAATTAGCCTATGAAGTATCTGGCGATAAAGTACCCCGCACATTCGAAGCACCTTTGCCTAATGACAAATTTTGGTCATTCAAATCCATCTAGACCTAAGAACTACTTTTATGAAATAATGCACTCACTGTTTGATAAAAAATAGTACCCGATTTTTTATCAAAGCCATAATAGTTAATTCATTTTCTTCTCCTTAGCACATTTTATTTTCCCCATAGCTACAGAAACAGATGCGCTACAAATGTATGGCAGGCAATTTATGAGCTTCTACATATTGATAGAAGGGGCGCTGATATAGGCCTAGGGCCAATAGTTGAAGATTTGAAAACATTTATACAATTATTAGATAAGATTTAAAAAATAATATTACTGATACCAATGTCATTTTTACAAGAAAAAATTCATAATTTTAATAAAGTATTGGATGGTTTAATGACCAAAGAAGAGTTGAAAAGTTGTGTTTAATCTGAGTTCCTTATCATTGGTTCTCTTAACCTAACAATTGAAACAAGAGCTTACAATTTTTTAAGTAATTTTGACACTTCTAAAATAAGTGTAGATCCTTTAACAATTAAACTTGTTAAACTTTACATGAAGCAACGAAATGAACTTTCTACTGACGATGCTATTTGAAAAAACGATATTGACAATAATGTTAATTTAGGAAGGAAAATCATAATTGGTACTCCGACTATAAAACTGAGCGCTCTAGTAAAGGCTTTATCGCCCATGCTTTAAATACTTCTTACTATTTTAATAGGATAGCAAATTAGTATTCACCCTATTTACATTCCAATACTAGCAGGGTTTAACTCTGAAGCAAAAGGCATTTTACAATAGCAAAAAAAATAAAACATAATCGAAATATAACAAAACCTATATAAAATAAGGGCTTCTGGCTTTATCGATAGGTTTGGGTAAGCCTGCCGACGGTAAGGTTCATGAAGTCGCAAAATTCAAAATTACTCCTAGACGAAATATTCAAGTTTCAGCTAAAAAAAATAAATAAAAACACCAAACACCTTTCTTATGAACCGATCTATCTTTTTGCTTGCCCTGACCACTTTTCTTATTCTCTGTTCATGTAAACGTGAAATCAAAACTGTTTCAGTGCCAGATAAATTTCAATTCGAACTGCCTAGTGAAGTAGGAATGGAAGCTGACAGCTTAGCCAAAATTGAAAAGATGGTGATGGATTTTGTGGAATCTAAAAAATTTCCGGGCGCCGTAACCTTGATCGCCAAGAATGGTAAAATCATTTACGAATCAGAAGTAGGATGGTCAGACTCCTCCAGAACTGAACCCTATAGAAAAGACCATTTATTTAGAATGGCGTCTATGACCAAACCTTTGGTGTCCGTTGCTGCAATGCAACTGGTTGAGAGCGGAAAAATTGGACTAGATGACCCAGTGGGGAAATACATTCCCACATTTAATGAAACCAAAGTAATAACAAGTTTCAACCCTATAGATACCACATGGACGAGTGAGCAGTCCTCAACCCTACCTACCATACGCCATTTATTAACACAAACAGCCGGGGTGCCTTATGGGTTTATGAACCCTCCTGTAAACGGAGCGATACTTGCCAAAAACGGAATACCTGACTTAAGTACGCATCTGCCCTTAACTGTGGAGGAAACCATGAGTAAAATTGGAGATCTACCATTGATACACGAACCGGGTGCAAAATGGATGTACGGTCTTAATACAGATGTTTTAGGTCGCGTTGTGGAAGTCGCTTCCGGACAAAAATTGGATGATTATATCCGTAAAAACATTACCCAACCCTTAGAAATAGAAAAGCTAGACTTTTATTTTAATGATTCTCTTACCGTAGACCTACCTAAAGTTTTTGTGCCCGCACCAGATGGAACAATTACCCAAATAGCATCTGCGATGGGCCCCATGTATATAGCCAACTATCCTACGCAAGGTGCTAAAACATACCTATCTGGAGGTAGTGGAATGACAGGTACTGCTCGTGATTATTTTCTTTTTTGTCAAGCAATGCTAAATGATGGGGTGCTAGGCAACAAGCGTATTTTAAAAGCGGAAACCGCACAATCTATGCACAAAGACCAAATTGATACCCTCTCTTACCCTTGGGGCGCTTCTCGCTTTGGTTTTGGTTTTGCTGTGGCCAATGGCCATTCTACATTACCAGATGGCACCTACAGCTGGGGTGGAGCTTTTAGCACAACATTTTGGATAGATCCTGCGAACGATTTAATTGTTATTCAATTGAGGCAAGTACTACAATCTCCTGACAATAACGACATTAATTCTAGATTGGAAGAAATCGTGTATAGTTCCTTTACCGAAAAAAAGTAACATTACTTATTCCGAGGCGAAGCTTATGTGGAGGCTCATCACAAGTGAATTTTTGAGATGCCAAAATTAGTATCACTGAGGCGAAGTCAAAATAGGCGGTATACTATGCCCTTTAACCTTTTAAACTAGCTGCCTTAACGAACAACTTAAAAAATTAAAATAAAAATTCTAAAATCAAACATTCAACTTGAAAACGACAAAGTTTTACTTCTCTCCTTTGAGAATAAAAGAAATGAAGAACTCAAAGAAATTATCTTCGATAAAGAGATTTGGAAATTTATGGGAATGCACATAAATAACGAGCAGGGTTTTAAAAACTATATAGCAAAAACGATTAAAGACAAAAACAACCGTCTTTGTTATCCTTTTTTAATAATCGACAAGGAAAATAATAAAGTTGCAGGTTGTACGAGATACGGAAATGTGAATACTGCAAATAAAAAATGCGAAATTGGCTAGACCTAGTATGGAAAGGATTTTCAAGGCGCAGGATTAAATTAGGCTTGCAAGTACGAATTATTGAAGTTTGGTTTTGAAAATATTGGATTTAGAAGAATACAGTTTAGTACCGATAAAGAAAACTTACGGTCTCAAAAAGCAATAGAAAATTTAGGTGCTCAGAAAGAGCGGGTTTTTAGAAATAACTACGTCACTGCAACTGGAGAAAGTAGAACTGATGTTTACTATAGCATCATAAAAGAAGAATGGGGTTCGCTCAAAACTGAACGTTTTCCAGAATTCATAAGCTATTAAAACACAAAACCAATCGCTAATAAAGGCTGTAAACCATTTAGGCTTGGAGCTTAATCGAAAGGTTTTCGTATTCCTACCAGCAAACAGGTTTACGAGATCGCAAAATTAAAAATCAGAAGTGGGCTACATATTTAATTTTTGCTTCATACAAGAAAAAATAAATCAAAACCTTCCTATCGGCAGGCAGACAAAAGGTTTCGCTTGGTTTCAGGCTCAAGGCAAACGCACCCCTGCTCTCGTACTTTGTTTAACTCAATCTTTACCAAATACATATGGCACACCCTATAAAGCAACTAATAATCACCTTTTTCACTTTCACTACTTTTGGAGGTACGACCCTATTAGCTCAACAAGATACTGACCTTATAGTAGGCAGTAAGTTTAGTATTAATTCTACTATTTTAGGCGAAGAAAGAACTATGTACATAAGTCTTCCTGATTCCTATGCTGATTTATCTATAGCGCAAAAAAAATATCCAATTATGATATTATTAGATGGCTATACTCATTTTAAAACAGCCGCCGGAATAGTACATTTTATGGGATCTGATAGCAATGGAAATCGTATGATACCAGAAACTATTATCGTAGCTATTGAGAATATTGACCGAGAAAAAGATTTTACAATTACAAAAATAAAGACCAAGCGACCTAATACTATGGGAGGAGGGAAGAATTTTTTGGGTTTTATTGAAAAAGAACTGATACCCTATGTTGACAAAAATTACAATACCAAAACCCATAGAATACTAGCAGCACATTCATTAGGTGGACTATTAACACTCAACGCTTATATGGATGAAAATAGTTTGTTTGATGCATATATAGCAATAGACCCCAGTATTTGGTGGAGCGAGCAACTGATGACCGAAAAAGTGTATGCAATTTCACCTTCAGTATTCAAGAAAAAACTGTACATCGCAACAGCAAACCAAGGAGATGACAGTTATGTGAAAAATAAAAAAAGGCACGACACCTTTTATGCTGTACTAGAAAAAAGAGCAGAAGGCGCTATAAAAGTTAAAATCGAATATTTTGAAAACGAAAGTCATCGCTCAGTTCCTTTAATCGCTTTTTATCAAGGTTTAAGATACCTGTATGAGGAACACTAATACAAAACAAATGGCAACAGGGTTTAAAAAACAGTAAGACGCCTTTTTATAGGAATCAGTAGCCGTCAGCTCAAAAAAGTAAAAATAAAACGGATAAAGCACTTATTTTAAAAATTCAAGGCTTATTTGGTATAATTGTTTTCGCAACATGACTTTTACAAAATGTACTAAAGAAAGAAGGTGCCAGACTAAAACATCTATTTACTTGCTGTTAACTTAGCCTCAATTTATTCGGTATCTCAGGAATTCAAATTTGATAACTTAGGAGGAAATAATGTCTATGATCCATATGACCTTATTGCTTCAGTTATAGGGTTTGGCATAGCCTATGGCCTGCTTCAGGTTTTTGGATTTGCTAACAGGAAAACTGACTACTACTAAAAACCCATTACCACACTGTACATGAAATCATAGCACAGATCACACGCTATAAATGTGATCCTAAAAATACAGATCAGAGCTGATGTTTATGTTCTACTCTACGCTCAAACCCCTACCTCGACTCTTGTCAAGTGTGGTGTCTTTTCAACAAATTCTTCTATTACTTTGAAGAAATTCAAGATGTCGTGCTTCTCATTATTAGCATTAATTGTCACCAGGCGAACAAAAGTATTGTCCTCAAAAGCCCCAAAGCCTACTACTGTAATCTGATTTTCATACAGGGCAGTGCAAAGAGTTGTTGGATCAATATTCTTATAATTGAAACAGATAGAGATTGAATCCTCGAAACTGTATAGGGTGTAATCTGGATTACTTTTAACGTACTCACGAGCAATATCTGCCAATTCAAATTGTTGATCTATAAGATGCTTTAAGCCGTTAGTACCAACAGATTTCCAAAGCGTCCAGAATTTCAAGGCATCATTCCTTCTTCCACATTGGAATGAAGTTTTACCTAGGTTGAAATCGTCGCCATCTGTTTGATACAAATAATCGGCTTCGTTACTAAACGAATCATGTAACATTTTTTTATCATTCACCAAAAGAATAGAACAGGTCAAGGGTGTTCCTAGCATCTTGTGCGCATTGTAGCTAAATGAATCAGATCGTTCTATTCCATTTACAAGATGTTTAAACGTATCACTAAAAATGACACTTCCACAATATGCGCCATCCACATGAAGCCAAATTCCATATTTTTCAGTGATATTAGCAATTTTATCTATTGGATCAAAAGCGCCCAAAACGGTTGTACCTGCGGTAGCATTCACATAAGTAGGAACAAATCCTTCGCGTAGATCCGTAATGATTTGTTGTTCCAAATTGGTCGGTATCATTCGTCCTTCAGAATCTGCTTGAATGTATCTAATATTGTTTCTTCCGATTCCAGCAAAACTCGCATTCTTAGCATTCGAATAATGCGATTCTTTAGAGGTATAAATCACCATTGGTTTTGACATCCCTTCCAATCTGCACTTGGTATCTTTAGCGTCGCGTGCCATAACCAAGGCCATATAGTTACTCATTGAACCTCCTGTTGGAAAAGTACCATTGCTTTGAGAACCATAACCAATTATGGCACATGATTGTCTGATAATTTCCTGTTCAATACCAACTTGAGGGCCAGCAACTTTATAGGTATACATACTATTATTAAGCAATACAGCGAGTAGATCACCTAAAACAGCTTTGCTTTGTCTACCGCCAAAAAGTTGGTTAAAGAATAAGTTTGTAGCAGTTTTTGGAGTCGATACGAGCACATCTTTCAGTACCGACTTAAAATCCTCATCAACCATTGCGGATGCGTTCAAGGAGAGATCGATAGAATCGTATAGTTTATTCGAATCTATTCGATCTGCTACTGGATGCTTCTTTTCTTCATTTATTAAGACTTCAACTAACTCATTAAATAGGACCAAATCACTATTAATATCAGACATGTAATTTTTATTATTTTAAGTTTGTTCGCATTTTCGAGACCGCGATGTATTCCAATTTCTCAGGTTTAACTGTTCTTGAATTCTCATCAATTAATTGGCAATTACAAAATGGTTTTATGCCTCAAAAAAAACATTTAAAAAAATTCTTGGATGTTGCGAAGTTAAAGAAGGCCAAAGGTATGACATAACAGCCACTAGAAGACACAGCTGGGCTTTTGTTTCATGTTGAAAAAGCCAAGCTTAATACAAAAAAAGCAAAAATATTAGAGAAAATTTGAAATAAAAAATGGTTCACTAGCAAAGCTCATAGTCCATACAGCTTTGGTTAAAGTAGGGCGTAAAGGATACCACTATAACTTTGTAAACTAACTGTCTTAACAAACATACGACTCGCATAGTACAGCTTAGCCGTCGTTTTAGAAATGACCGTCACACAAGAATGAACTAAGAAACGAAATAGAAATACCTGCCTAAAATTTGACCTAATTTACTGACTTGACAGCAGACATTCAATCTTGTTATAAGGTTTTTTTTATTACTTAAACCAGCCCTAAAAAATCATCCTCCGAAATAATTTGAACTCCTAAAGTCTCCGCCTTAGTTCGCTTACTTGGGCCCATTTTGGCTCCTGCAACGAGGTATGTGGTCTTGGCAGATACTGACGAACCTACCTTACCCCCATTATCTTCAATGAGTTTTTTCAATTCATCACGACTTACTTTTTCAAATACGCCGGAAACTACAAAAGTTTGCCCTTTTAATTTTTCTGTTTGGTTTTGTAGTTTTTCTGCCGAAAGTTCAAACTGAACACCGTAGCTTTTTAATCGCGCTATGGTTTCTTGGTTGGTTTCATTCTCAAAGAATTCAACAACACTTTGTGCTATTCGCTCTCCTATTTCATCAACAGCCGTAAGTTCTTCTTCAGTAGCTATCATTAAGGCATCAATGTTCTTATAGGCCTTCGCCAATTTCTTGGCAACGGTTTCCCCCACAAAACGAATTCCTAAAGCAAACATTACGCGCTCAAAAGGAATATTTACAGACGCAGCAACACCGTTAACTAAGTTTTCTGCAGACTTCTCTGCCATTCGCTCTAATGGCATTACTTGTTCTTTTGTTAGCGTGTAGAGGTCCGCATAGTTTGTGATCAAGCCTTCTTGAAAAAGCAAGCTTATCGTTTCACTGCCCATTCCTTCGATATCCATCGCCTTTCGCGAAATATAGTGCTGAATACGCCCCGTAATTTGAACTGGACAACCATAATAATTCGCGCAATAATGTTTCGCGTCACCTTCAGTACGTACAAGTTCTGTATGACATTCAGGACAATGGTCAATATATCTAGTAGGTTCAGAATTTTGCGGTCGTTTACTAAAGTCAACCCCAATAATTTTGGGGATGATCTCCCCTCCTTTTTCAACAAAAACGGTATCTCCTTCGCGGATATCAAACTTAGCAATTTGGTCAGCATTGTGCAGCGAAGCTCTTTTTACAGTCGTTCCTGCTAATAATACCGCTTCTAAGTTTGCCACAGGAGTGATCGCACCTGTACGTCCTACTTGATAGCTAATCTCATTTAAAACCGTAGAAACTTGTTCGGCTTTAAATTTATATGCCATAGCCCACCGTGGTGATTTTGAGGTATGCCCTAATTCATCTTGCTGCTGCAAACTGCTTACCTTAATTACTACGCCATCGGTTTCATACGGCAGGTCATGACGGTGTACATCCCAATATTCTATAAAGGCCATTACTTCATCGGTCGTTTTACATAATCTTGCTACCGCTGGTACTTTAAAACCCCAATCACGAGCTTTATCTAGCATTTGCCATTGTGATGTGATTCCTGTTTTTTGACCCACTATTCCATATAACAAGCAATCTAGTGGGCGTTTTGCAACAGCAGCGCTGTCTTGTAATTTTAAGCTTCCAGAAGCCGTATTTCTCGGATTCATATAAGGGTCTTCGCCATTTGCGAGACGCTCTGCATTCATTTTAGCAAAACCTTCGAAGGGCAAAACAATCTCTCCACGGATATCAAACTTAGGCGGGTAATCACCCTTCAATTGTAATGGAACTGATTTTATAGTCTTAATATTAGTAGTTACATTGTCGCCCTGAAACCCATCGCCACGGGTAACTGCTTTTATTAATTTACCCTCTTCATAAGTAAGGCTTATCGATGCTCCATCATATTTCAATTCGCAGGTAAACTCTACTTCAATATCCCCTAAACCTTTTTGAATACGCTTTTCCCAATCCTCTAAATCTTCTTTCGAATAGGAGTTGTCCAGCGAATACATGCGTTGGCCGTGAACCACTGTTTCAAAGTTTTTGGTAACCATTCCACCAACACGTAAAGTTGGTGAGGTAGGGTCATGAAACTCAGGGTATTTTGCCTCTAAATCTTGTAATTCCTTTAACTTCATATCAAAGTCATAATCTGATATGGTAGCATTATCTAAAACATAATAATTGTGATTATGTTCGCGGAGTTGCGTTCTTAGAGCTGTTATTTGTTGTTTTATTTCCATTTGTAATTTTATTCTTTAAGATAGGGCACAATGCTAATAAAGCCGATGCTTCAAGAGCTGCCCTAAAGTATCTTCAAGGGTACCCTAGGTTAATTTCAAATGATTAGACTTGGTCTTTTTTAATCCATTTCGGTACAGGTAGTGGTTTGTAATTTTCCATTTGAAACAAAAGACCGTCAATCGTCTCATCTACCAAAATCATATCATAATTATCTCTTTTGACGAAGCCCTGGTCTACCATTTTGGCTAGCATGTTCATTAGCTCTTTATAAAATCCGTTGGTATTCAAAATACCTATCGGATATTGATGTAAGCCCAATTGTGCCCAAGTCAGCATTTCAAAGAATTCTTCTAAAGTTCCGTAACCTCCTGGAAGCATCATAATTCCATCAGAGAGCGCATGCATTTTTAGTTTACGCTCATGCATGTCTCGCGTTACGATTAATTCGGTGAGATTCGTATGAAATACCTCGCGAATTTTTAGAAAGTCAGGAATAACACCAATTACTTTGCCCTTTGCTTCCAAAGTACCCCGTGCTACTTCTCCCATAACGCCTATTTTGGCACCACCATAAACTAAGGTGATGTCTCGTTCAGCAAGGCTTTTACCTAAGAGATACCCTTGTTGAATATATTCAGCGTTTGTTCCGTCACTGCTTCCGCAGAATACTACAATACTTTTCATAATTAATTAGCTTGTGAGGTCTTTTACCGCCGTTCCTGTTATCTTAATTTTTCCGCCAAAAGGAAGCGCCTCTGCTTGATATATGGTTCGTGCGGGTCTTTTACCTTCATCAAAAAACTTCATAAATATGGCATTTACTACAGGCAAATCTTTTAAATCGTCAAACGCGATGTCAATAAAGACAACATCTTCTTTGCTAAAACCTGCATTCGACAATGCCGCAAAAAAGTTTGAAAATGCAAGATTAGTTTCATTTTTGATACTCGCTTGAATATAATTTCCATGGCTATTAATCGCCAACTGTCCACTGATAAAACACATGTTATTTACTACAACAGCATGACTTATTGGGTTACTCCAATTGGGCAAACCCGCTCCTTCAATAATATATTTTTTACCTGACATTAGTCGATTGTAGTTTTCCCTTTAGCATTCTGTCGTTGCCGAACATATCTTTTCGAAGTTCGATTTCAGAAAAATTATGGTCCGTGAGTAGCTGCGCTGTTTCTTTGCCTAAATATTGGTTGATTTCAAAATATAGAACTCCGCCCACTTTAAGGTTTTTAGATGCAAACTCCGTTATTCTTTTATAAAACACTAAAGGTCTTTCATTAGAGACAAACAAGGCCAAACCAGGCTCGTGATCTAAAACGTTTTTATGCATTTCCTTTTTCTCCAATTCTCGAACATATGGCGGATTGGAAACAATACTGTCGAATTTTACATTCAATAGTTCTAATTCTAAAATATTCTCTTTTAAAAAAGTGACATCAACTTCATGTAACGCTGCGTTTTCTTTGGCAAGTTCTATAGCCTCTGAAGAAATATCTAAAGCATAAACTTCAGCTTTCTCGAGGTTCTTTGCTAATGAAATAGCAATGCAACCACTTCCTGTACCAATATCTAGTATTTTCAGCGCAGTTGCACTTTCAAATTCCTCCATGATCCACCGAACTAATTCTTCAGTCTCTGGTCTTGGAATAAGTACGTTCTTGTTGACTGAAAAATCCATATCCATAAAATAAGCGCTTCCTATAATATGCTGAATTGGTTCTTGCAATTTTAATCTACTCAAAGCGTCAAATAAGGGCGCCTCCTCTTCTTTAGAAATCAACAAGTTAGGCTGCATTGCTAATACAAAACGGGCTAAGTTTAATTGATGTTCAATCAACATATAGAAAAAACTAGCTACTTCTTCTTTTGAATAAAGTGCATCTAGCTCACTATGAAATATGTTTTTTACTTCCTTTAAAAGCATTAAAAATTATAGGTATTAAAATCTTATTTTTGCGCAGTGAATATACACTAATTTCACCTCTAAATTTATGCTTAGATCTATTTTACCGCTAACAATATTGTTTCTAGCAGTTAGTTGCAAACTGAAAGAAAAACCTGAATTCGTTCGCATTAATAAGGTAGATGTAGTTTATGCTGATTTTAAAACTGTACAATTAAAGGCTGAGGCTGTTTTTATGAATCACAACCACTTAGGCGGCACCTTGTACACAGATAATATCGATGTCTTTGTTGATGATCATTTAATAGCTAAAGTTACCTCTGAAAAATTCAAAGTTCCATCGCAAGATGAATTTGTGGTTCCTTTATTGGTTAATTTTGATACTTCAAAACTAATTGAAAGTAAAAACAATACGTTGTTAGCTTCGCTTTTAAAGCAGTTTTTGAATAAAAAAGTCATCGTGAGATTTAAAGGAGAACTCACCTATGAGGTGGTTGGTTTTAGCGCCTCATACCCCATAGATCATATTGAAGAAGTACAAATACAATAAATTGACTACAGATCATTATTTTATGACTAGGGCCATTCAACTGGCAAAAAACGGATTGGGCACTACCTACCCAAATCCAATGGTTGGTTGTGTAATTGTCCACCAAGAAAAAATTATAGGTGAAGGCTATACGAGTCCGTATGGAGGACCGCATGCAGAAGTAAACGCAATTCGATCTGTTGCCGATACTTCGCTACTAAAAACCGCCTCTTTATATGTCACTTTAGAACCTTGCTCTCATTTTGGAAAAACACCACCCTGTGCTGATTTTATTAGTACCTATGGCATTCCAAAAGTGATTATTGGGCTCTTAGACCCTCATGAAAAAGTAGCAGGAAAGGGAATTCAAAAATTAAAAGACGCTGGTTGCGAAGTTTCTTATGGAATATTGGAAGAAGAATGCCGGGAACACCATAAACGTTTCTTGACCTTTCATGAAAAAAAACGCCCGTATATTATTTTAAAATGGGCGCAGACCTTAGATGGGTTTATCGCTCCTAGTAAAACAGCGCGAAAAGAAAATCCGCAACCCTATTGGATTACAAATTTATATTCACGGCAAAAAGTTCATCAATGGCGTTCTGAGGAGCAAGCCATTTTAGTAGGAAAAAACACGGTTTTGGAAGACAACCCCAAATTGGATATACGCCATTGGACTGGCAAAAATCCATTTCGAGTGATTTTAGACCGTAGTTTAAAAATAAAAGGCAAGTATCATATTTTAGATAAAAGCATACCCACTTTAATTCTGACTGAGGTAGCAGACCCATCAACCTATTTAACTGGCATAGAGTATAGAATTATTGATTTCACAAGAGAGTTAGCGAAACAAATTTGCAATATACTTTGGGAATTCAATCTTACAAGTGTTATCATAGAAGGCGGTTCTCAAACCCTCCAAACTTTTTTAGATTCCAATTTATGGGATGAGGCTAGAGTTTTTGAAGGAACCACATCTTTTGCAAAGGGAATAAAAGCCCCAGAGTGCCCTATAAAAGGTCTCAAATCAGAAAATATAGGTGCAGACATCCTAAAAACGTATCGAAATGATTAAAAACATAATTTTCGACTTTGGAGATATTTTTATCAACCTTGACAAAGACATTATTTTTAGAGCTATTGAACGCTTTGGCGGTAGCTTGAATTTGGAGCCAGAGATTCTAGCTTTAAATAAAGACTATGAGACTGGTAAAATCTCTTCAGAGAATTTTATATCGCAATTATCTAAAGTATATCCTCAAGCTACATCTGATGATATTATTGATATATGGAATGGAATGCTATTAGATTTTCCAGATAAACGTTTGCAGTTTTTAGAAGAGTTGGCTAAAGAAAATAACTATCGCCTATTCCTTTTAAGCAATACAAATGCACTTCATATTGAAGCAGTAGTTCGAAAGATAGGCATCAAAAAGTATAATCGATTTAGAAATGCGTTTGAAAAGTTCTATCTCTCTCATGAAATTCATTTAAGAAAACCAAACGCCAATATCTACAATTTTGTCCTACAAGAAAATGGATTGAAAGCTGAAGAAACTTTCTTTATTGATGATACCAAAGAAAACACAGATGCTGCTAAAAATCTAGGTATTACATGTTGGAATCTTCAAGTTGGCGAGGAAGATATTACCCAGTTAAAATCTAGATTGTAAAATGCTTGATCTTGCTTTAAGTATTCTTTTTTCGAGTTTAATCTTTGTGATTTTCAAACTCTTTTCAGTCTACAAGGTAGAAACACTTTACGCAATTATCATCAATTATTTGGTGGCTTGTGCTGTTGGCCTTCTTTTTTATAATGGAGAAGTTGCTATCGCAGATATACCCGAGAAGCCATGGTTCTGGGGTACCTTTGCCTTAGGCCTTCTTTTTATCATTGTGTTCAACCTAATGGCCGCAACATCGCAGCGCCTTGGGGTTTCGGCTGCTTCCGTTGCTACCAAAATGTCATTAGTAATTCCGGTGTTTGTTGGAGTACTTGTATACAAAGAAGAATTAGGTGCATTTAAAATACTAGGTATTGTTTTGGCTTTGGCTGCCGTTTATTTTGCTTCGGTGAAAGAAAAATCTACAGCTTTCAAAACCGCTTCCCTTCTGTTGCCTTTTTTAACCTTTATGGGCTCAGGAGCGATTGATGCCTCTCTTGGCTATTTTCAAAAAGAATTTATTACAAACTCCGAATTACCCATATTCTCAGCTACAATTTTTGCTTGTGCTGCTTTTATAGGAATCTTATTTCTCCTATTTAAAGCCTTTAAAAAACCTTTAAAAGTTAATCTCAAAAATGTTTTAGGTGGAATTTGTTTAGGTATTCCGAACTATTTCTCCATTTACTTTCTACTGCGCGCTCTTCAGAATGATTCTTTGAATAGCGCATCTATATTTACGATTAATAATGTGGCTATTGTAATGTTCTCCACGGTATTAGCAATCATTTTATTCAAAGAAAAAATAAGCTCAAAAAACTGGGCAGGAATTGCCTTGGCAGTGATGAGTATAATTTTAGTCGCCTTGTTTTAATGAACAAGATTTCTGACACATATCGAACACTTTTAAAGCCCTCTGAAGAAATCGTATTTAAAGAAAAGAAGAGTAAGTTCTTCGGATATGCTTTTCACATACAAACTGATCATGAAGTAAAACCGCTTATAGAAGCTATTAAAAAAAAACATCACACAGCGGGTCATGTTTGCTATGCTTGGCAATTAGGAACTGAAGTGAAGCGCTATAGAGCGAATGACGATGGAGAACCTAATAATTCAGCAGGTCAGCCTATATATGGTCAAATACAAGCCTTTGATGTTACGAATGTCTTAGTAGCTGTAGCGAGAATATTTGGCGGAACAAAATTGGGCGTAGGAGGCCTTATAGCTGCTTACCGAACCGGAGCACAAATGGCTTTGGAAGTCTCGAAAATTGAAGAACGACTTATTGAAGATACGTTTCAACTCTCTTTTGAGTATGCAGATATGGATAAAGTAATGCGTATTTTAAAGCAGAGACAATGTGAAATCATCGCTCAGCAAATGGAGATGAATTGTAAGTTCATTGTCTCCGTACGAAAAAGTGAATCTGCAAGTTTTGAAAATGTGTTTAACCGTATACACACAGTGGTTATTAAAAAAATAACCTAGACCTGATTTTTAGCAATAGTTTCTAAAAGATACTGCGGACATCTAACGGGTCTATTTCTTTTCATATCTATAAAGGCGAGAACAACAGTTGCTATTGCCAAAATTTCGCGTGCTTCATTATAAATTTCAAAGTCAAATTCAATTTTAACCGAAGGTGTTTTTTTGAGGATTGTACGTACCGTAATTAGGTCATCGTACAAGGCTGGTTTTTTATAGTCAACATGCAAAGAAATTACTGGCAACATAATGCCATTTTCTTCCATATTTTTGTAAGAAATACCCATTTCTCGCAACCACTCTACGCGTCCCATTTCCATATACTGTGCATAGTTGCCGTGATACACCACACCCATTTGGTCAGTTTCACCATATCTGACTCGAAAAGAAATTTCGTTAAAACTCATACTTTATCTGTTAAAAAATAATACATTTAGAAAGTGTCGAAATTCGACGCGTGAACATGCAACAAAAAAAGTGAACATTCAATAGCAATTCATTTTTTTATTAGCTTTTTTGTTCACATATTTGCTTGAGTGGAAAATGGCGTTACCCCCAACTGCATTTTCAACTTACCAAGACGAATCACTAACCAACAATTAAGAGAAATTTTAGAATGAGTGTAACTGCTATTTCCGTATGGGGCAATTGTTTGGCTTTTATCCAAGATAATATCCAACCGCAGGCATTCAAAACATGGTTTGAACCTATCAAACCAGTTAAACTCTCTGAGAACGCCTTGAGCATTCAGGTACCCAGTAAATTTTTTTACGAATGGTTAGAAGAGCATTATGTTAAATTGCTTAAAGTAGCTCTGACAAAGGAATTGGGTGAAACAGCAAAGTTGGTCTACATTATTCGAATGGAAAACACCTATGGCAATAAAGAACCTTTTACTGAAAAGATTCCTAGTTCCAATAGAGGCAATTTGTTTCCTCAAGAAATGGATGTTCCAATCAAGTCAAAGAATCCAGAACTAAGAAACCCCTTTGTAATTCCTGGCATTCGCAACATAAAGATAGAATCTCAATTAAATCCAAATTATAACTTTGACAATTTCTTAGAAGGAGATTCAAATCGTTTGGCGCGTTCTGCAGGTATGGCAGTTGCTAATAAACCAGGAGGAACTTCTTTCAATCCACTTCTTATTTTTGGAGGTGTTGGCTTAGGAAAAACACATTTAGCTCATGCGATTGGTGTTGAGATAAAAGATAAATATCCAGAACGTACTGTTCTATATATTTCAGCTGAGAAATTTACACAGCAATATATTGAATCAGTAAAGAAAAATACTAGAAATGACTTTATTCATTTCTACCAGTTGATTGATGTCTTAATTATTGATGACGTACAATTCCTTTCTGGAAAATCAGGAACACAAGATGTCTTCTTTCATATTTTTAATCATTTACACCAGAACGGAAAACAAGTTATCTTGACTTCTGACAAGGCACCGGTTGATATGCAAGATATTGAGCAACGTTTATTATCTCGCTTCAAATGGGGCTTGTCAGCTGAATTGCAAAACCCTGATTACGAAACAAGAATTTCCATATTAAAAAATAAATTATATCGAGATGGTGTTGAAATGCCCGACGATATCGTTGAATATGTCGCCAAACATATCAAGTCGAATATTCGAGAGCTAGAAGGAGCTATTATTTCATTAATTGCACAGTCTTCTTTCAACAAGAAGGAAGTTACTTTAGAATTAGCACAGCAAGTAGTAGAAAAATTCGTTAAAAATACCAAACGCGAAGTCTCGATAGACTACATTCAAAAGGTAGTTTCAGACTATTTCGAGATGGATGTGGCTACACTTCAATCCAAAACTAGAAAAAGACATATTGTACAAGCACGCCAATTGGCGATGTTCTTTGCTAAGAAATTTACAAAAGCATCTTTAGCAAGCATAGGATCTCAAATTGGAAAAAGAGACCATGCGACGGTATTGCATGCTTGTAAGACCGTTGATAATCTTGCAGAAACTGATAAACAGTTTCGTAAGTATATTGAAGATCTTACCAAAAAATTCTCCTAATTACATATGACAACTAAGGTTTTGATGGTTTGCCTCGGAAATATCTGTAGGTCACCGTTGGCCGAAGGTATTCTCCAAAATAAGGTTAATGCTGACTTAGTTTTCGTAGATTCTGCAGGAACGGCAGGTTATCACATAGGCAATCAACCCGATAAGCGAAGTATTTTGGTCGCCCAAAAATATGGAATCGATATTTCAGCGCAACGTTGCCGTAAATTTAATGTTCAAGATTTTACTGATTTCGACCGTATTTATGTGATGGACAAAAGCAACTATGAAAATATAATTGCCCAATCTGAGAAAGAATCAGACCAAGCAAAAGTCGAACTCTTATTGAGCACAGGTGATTCAAATATCAAAGAAGTACCAGACCCCTATTATGGAGGAGCAGACGGGTTCGAATCTGTTTTCCACTTAATAAACAATGCTTGTGAGTGTATTGCAATAAATTTGAATACCAAATAGATAGATGGCAAACGAAACAAAGAAAAAAGGAAACCTATACTTAATACCAACAACTTTAGGTGATAATGAACCTTTAGAGGTCTTACCTATTTCCATAAAAAGAGCTATTGAAAATATCGATTACTACATCGTTGAAAATGAAAAAACAGCTCGGAGATCAATCAAAAAAATTAGTTCTGGAAAGTCACAGCCTAGCCTACACATTGAAATACTAAATAAATACACCGAAGCTCAATCGCTTTCTGGTTTTTTACAACCCTGTTTAGAGGGGCATGATGTGGGTGTTTTATCTGAAGCGGGCTGCCCTGGTATTGCCGATCCAGGGGCAGATGTAGTAAAAATTGCGCATGAAAAAGGCATAAAAGTAGTTCCTTTAGTTGGCCCATCCTCTATCTTTCTTGCTTTGATGGCGAGCGGCATGAATGGTCAAAGCTTTGCTTTTAAAGGCTACCTACCTATCGACTCAGCGGATCGAAAAAAAGCAATCAAACAGATGGAGAAAATTTCTACAGATCAAAAACAATCTCAAATCTGTATTGAAACTCCTTATAGAAATGATAAGCTATTGGAAGAAATGCTAAAAACACTATCAAATCAAACACTACTCTGTGTTGCTTGTGATATTACCTTAGCCACAGAATACATTGCCACCAAAACAGTTGCAGACTGGAAAAAAACGCCCGTAGACCTCCACAAGAGGCCTGCAATATTCATTATTTAAGCTCAACTCTTGGCCTGTTGGTCAAATCACTTTTCTAACTAGTATGCATACCAAAAAATAAGCCCCAACGTTTCCGTTGAGGCCTACCATCTTCATATATACATAGTACTTTTAAATCTTAGACACTTTAGGATTTCTTTTAGGTGAGACATCAGAAACGTCATAACCAGAAAACTTTCTAATATATTTAGCAATGCTCGTTCCGTAGCTATCTTTCATATCATATTGTCCGTATGAACGGAGATACTTTTTTACGTTTCCTGCTCCAGCTAAATGTGCCGCAGCAAGCATTCCAGACTCTGTTACTTCTACTCCCTTGATTCTTTTACCTTCAAATCGTTTGATATCTCTTCTTAGAATCCATTTGTTACGGGCAATATTGGTCATAAAAACTTCCTCTTGCAACGCAGGGTTGTTTAAAAAACTAGTGGCGTCATGAACTCCCATCAATTGAAGGGTTCCGATTCCAAATTGGTATTTTCCTAAATACCCCAAGGTATTAATGGAAAAATAATCTCCTTGTGATTCTTTAAAAGCCAAGGCTTCTTTAAAACCAACGTACGAACTTCCTAAAAAAGGAGGCGCCACACTAGGAGCACTAAATAGAGTTTTGTTTTTGGGAAACAAAACTTCAGTAGGTTCTGTTACTTTAAGAGTTTCGGGCACAACTACTTTAGAAGGCATAAAAGCGAAACTTAATAAAATAAAGGCAATGATTAGGGGACTCGAATTTCTCATCCACTTTCTCATATTCATCTGTTTTATGTAAGACTTACGACGAAAATGTCCGCTTAGATTTCAGGGGTCAAAGGTAAAGGTTCGTCTAGAACTTAATTAAGAAGGATTTGTTAAAAAAGCCTAAATTTAGTTAAGAGGTCTTAAAGTATAGATGAGCTACTTATCTATTGATTTTTTGTGCATTTATCCATCTGATGTACTGCACCTTATTTTGGTTGTGTTGCGCTAAAGTTTTTGCAAATTTATGATAACCGAAATTTTCAACGTTGGCAACCATATACAAATAATCATGGTTTTCAGAGCCTAGAACAGCATCTACAGCAGAGATATCAGGCATCGTGATTGGTCCGGGAGGTATGCCTGTGTATTTATAGGTATTATAAGGAGAATCTATTTTTAAATCTTTCAACAAAACTCTTTTAATCACCAAGTCAAAATTGTTTTGATTTTTCTTAAGGGAATAAATTACTGTTGGATCGGCCTGTAAAAGCATTCTTTTGCGTACTCTATTCAAATACAAGCCCGCTACCCGTGGTCTTTCATCAACTTTCGCAGTTTCTTTATGAACAATAGCGGCTAAGGACACCACTTCAATAGGATCTAGTCTTAAGGCTTTTGCTTTAGCCATACGCTCTGTGTTCCAAAATCGCTGATACTCTTTTAACATTCGATCTCTGAACTTCGTTGCAGAAATATTCCAGAAGAATTCATAACTATTCGGAATATACATTGCCAGCTTCGTGTCTTCATTAAATCCACTTTCCTTTAAAAATTCGGAATCTTGAAATGCCTTTAATAGGGTTAAACTGTCTGGTTCGATTTGAGCTGCAATTCTTCCTGCTAAATTTTCCAACCTTTCTTGATTATTAAAGGCAACCTTTACCGGAATATTTCTACTTCGCAATGCATTTACAATATCATTATTGTTCATTCCTTTGCGAATTACATACTTTCCGGCTTTAACATTACCTGAATACCCCTTTTTACTTGCTATTTGGATAAAACTGTCCAGATCTTTCAATAAGGGTTCTAAAGCATTTTTCACCTCCTCAAAATGATCTTCAGAACCAATAAAAAGAGTAGCTTCATCATTATTAAAAGCTGTATTTGGGTTAAAAATAGCACCGTAAACATTGTATGCGAATATTCCTCCGGCTACTAAACCAACCAAAACGACTATTAATATTATTTTTTTAATATACATTAGTTCTTTATTTTTTGGAATAAAATTTCATTTCTATATTTTCCGTTTGACAAAATCCAATCTTTTTTAACACCTACTTGCTCAAAACCCAGTTTTTTAAAAACATGGATACTGGCTTCGTTATCTTCAGCCACGTTCGCAAAAATTTGATACATATTAAGACTTGAAAAAGCATATCCTAACATCAATCTTATGGCTTCATTACCAATGCCCTGATTTCTTTTAGCTACATCTTTAACTACGATTCCCAAACCAGCTCTATTATTTTTAGGGTCAAAGTCGAAGAGGTCTATGAGTCCAATTACCTTATCCTCTAAATTACAAATACACAAACGCAGTTGTTTTACCTCGTAGATATCACGATGTGCATTGTCTAAATACAATTGCAATACATGCTTTGAATAGGGCGCTATAGTTCCACTTATTTCCCAAATCATGGGGTTATTCTCAAGCTCATAAAGAAACTGAAGGTCTTCAGGCTCCAGCGCACGTAAATAAATATTCTTTCCCTTTAGATTCAACATTTAAATTCTCCTTTAAAAACTTGTTTTGCTGGCCCAACCAAATGCACATTTTTATACCCATCAACGCACTCAAAATAAACCGCTAAAGTACCACCTTGTGTTGCTATGCTGATGTGATTTTTATTCGTTTTCCCGGCCTTGTGCATCGCAATTGCCACTGCTGTCACCCCTGTTCCACAAGATAAAGTTTCACCTTCAACACCGCGCTCGTATGTTCTAACGGCAAATAAAGCATCCGTTTTTTGTTCCACAAAATTAATGTTACTTCCAGACTTACCATAAACGCCATAACGAAGCTTAGCACCTTCCTTTTGTACATTGAAATCCTTTAAATTCTGAACTAATTGTACGTGATGTGGTGAGCCTGTATCCAAAAAAAAGGAATTTGGTTTCGTTTTCACCTCTGAAACATCTGTCATCTGCAAGCTTACGATACCATTTTCAATTGTGGCCGCATGCTTTCCATCTATAGCATTGAACGAACATTTGCCCGCTACAATTTCAAGAAAATTTGCAAAAGCCACCAAACACCGACCTCCGTTGCCGCACATAGTGCTTTTATTTCCATCAGAATTATAGTAAACCATACTAAAGTCTAAGGCCCTATCATTCTCGAGTAAAATCAAGCCATCAGCACCTATTCCAAACTTTCTATCGCAAAGAGAGGCGACAAGTTCCGTATTGTCTTTCGGAAAAGTCAAATCTCGATTATCAATCATCACGAAGTCGTTACCTGTTCCTTGATATTTAAAAAATATAATTTTCATAAGCACCCAATCAATGGTAAAGATAACAGAACTCGTTTTGACTTTTTGATTGGAACAGAGTTTTTTGGCTTTTGCACACCAATACTCTTGTTTTTTGTCAGACTATGCTCGTTACAGAATTAAAAAATGAGGAGATTGGGTTGTAAAATGTAAAACTAGAAGCTCAAACAAAGTATCAGAATAAATTCTTGATTTTATTAAGTTTTTTTTGGCAGTTAAAAACACGTTAAAGCCGAAAATCGGAAAAGGCTTTTTAATACTTTTGAGAGATAACCTTAAAAAAAACAAATATGAAGAAAATTGGAAGTTTGTTATTGGTCGCGATTTTTGCGGGAGCCATAACCTTAGGTGCATACAAGTTACTTTTCGAAAACACAAATTATACAATTATCGATTCCAAAGAGAACGGAACAGTCTTTAATACCAGTAGCACCCCTACCTCTGCCAGAGGCTCCGGTATTAACGAAATTGATTTTACTGTAGCAGCAGAAAATACAGTAAATGCGGTAGTTCACGTGACGAATGTGACCAAAGGTCGAAGTGGCGCTAGTCCTTGGGATTTTTTTTACGGTTCCAATGATTCGAGACAGAGAACACAAGTCGGCTCTGGATCAGGTGTCATTATTTCTTCCGATGGATATATTGTCACCAACAACCACGTAGTTGCAAAATCAGAACAACTACAGGTCACCCTAAACAACAATAAAACCTATACTGCTGAATTGATTGGGGCTGACCCAAATACAGACATTGCGTTACTTAAAATTGAAACTGAAGGAAAGCTTCCTTATTTAGCTTTTGGAGATTCTGATATCACCAAAATCGGAGAATGGGTCTTAGCTGTTGGAAACCCTTTCAATCTTACTTCAACAGTAACGGCAGGTATCGTAAGCGCTAAAGCTAGAGACCTCGGTAGAAATCAATCTTTCATTCAAACAGATGCCGCAGTAAACCCAGGCAATAGTGGTGGCGCTCTAGTAAACACAAATGGTGACTTAGTTGGTATTAATACCGCTATAAGCTCGCAAACAGGATCCTATGTTGGGTATTCTTTTGCCGTACCTAGTAACATCGCTAGAAAGATTGTTGAGGATATTATGGAATATGGCTCTATTCAGAAAGGAATTATGGGCATAAGACCTGTCAATTTAAAATCACCGTATGCTATTGAGAGAGGAATTAATGAAATACAAGGCGTATATGTTTCATCTGTAGAGGAAGATTCTGGCGCTGAGGATGCTAATTTACAAGAAGGCGACGTTATCAAAATGGTCGACAATATTAAAGTGCGCAAGTTTCCTGATCTTACCGGATACCTATCCACTAAACGCCCGAAAGATGTGGTAGAGGTTACTATTGAAAGAGAAGGAAATCAATTTACGGTACCCGTAACTCTTAAAGAAAGACAGGTTATTAATTTACCCGTAATGGATTTAACGGTTAAAAACCTATCTGAAAAAGATATGAAAAACTTCAATATCAAAAAGGGGGTTAAAATTATTGCGGTGCCAGAAACCTATCGAAATTATGGTTTGGAGGGTAAAGTACTGTTATCAGTTGACGACGCGGAAATCACCAATATCGAAGATGCAAGAACACTGTTTAATGGCATTACAAGGTATGGCAAAACTGTCATAACGATGATTGACGAAAACGGAGAACGAGAAAGACTCATCTTCCAATAACACAATACAACATTCTTAAAAAACACCCCTTTTGGGGTGTTTTTTTTGCGAATAATTGAAGAATACGTATTTAAAATATATATTTTTGCAAAAATAACTACACAACTACACATGTCTACTTCAAAATCGTACGAAAAAGAATTAGCCTTTCAAGCTGATCGAAGAAAAGCAACTACTGAATTCATTAAGATTACAAGTGATCTTTGGTATGATAAATCCATAGAAGTTGTGCTTTTTAAAAATCAGATTATTGATAAAAACGTGAGTGATATTATTCACTTACATGAATACGCCGGAGAATTTGTTCAGAAGCCTATTTCTATATTTGATTCTGTAGAAATTTTAAGAGCTATAAATGATATTCCCCTACCTCCTTCCAAGTTAGACATCGGAAAGCTAACCTTTGAGTATCATACCGATGATACTAATTTCAATGACGCCAAAGCTTTTGTACTTACCAAACTCAAAAATGCGAGTGAATCAGAGGAAATTGTTCCTAGAGATGTAGTTTTATATGGTTTTGGACGCATAGGAAGATTAGTTGCCAGAGAACTTATGGCCAAAACGGGTAAAGGAAATCAATTGCGACTACGAGCCATCGTAACCAGAGGGGAAAGCAATGCTGACATTCTAGAAAAACGCGCCAATTTATTACGAACTGATTCTGTTCACGGTAAATTTATGGGCACCGTAGCTATTGATGTAGAGAAAAACGCCCTTCTTATAAATGGCACTACCGTACATGTAATTAATGCTGATAAACCAGAAGATATTGATTATACGGCATATGGCATATCTAACGCGCTAGTTATTGACAATACTGGAGCATTTAGAGACAAGAAAGAATTGAGTAGACACCTAAAATCAAAAGGTGCAACCCATGTTTTATTGACGGCACCAGGAAAAGGGATTCCTAATATTGTGCATGGCGTAAATCATACAGATCACAATCCAGACACTACCAAAATATTCTCTGCTGCTTCTTGTACAACAAACGCTATAACACCGATCTTAAAGGTAGTAGAAGATTCTTTGGGCATTGTAAAAGGACATTTAGAAACGATTCACGCCTATACTAATGACCAAAACTTGGTTGACAATATGCATGGAAAATATCGTCGTGGTAGAGCGGCGGCCCTTAATATGGTAATTACAGAAACTGGAGCAGGAAAAGCGGTTTCGAAAGCAATTCCCGCTTTGGAAGGAAAATTAACTTCAAATGCGATTCGTGTTCCTGTACCGAATGGTTCTCTTGCTATTTTGAACCTTGAAATAGAAAGTAAAACCTCTCTTGATGGTATCAATACCATTCTTAAAAAATACGCTCTTGAAGGAGATTTGGTAGAACAGATACAATATTCACTAAGCAAAGAGATGGTTTCTTCAGATATTGTAGGCATCTCTGCACCCTCTGTTTATGATAGTAAGGCAACAATTGTGGAAAAAAGTGGAAAAAATATCATTCTATATATATGGTATGATAATGAATATGGGTATTCACATCAAGTAATTAGACTTGCAAAATATATTGCCAAGGTTAGAAGATTCACCTATTATTAAAAATCAAAAAAAAAGCACATGCGCTAGTCCCTTTGCATAGGTTCTATCGTATATGTGTTAACAATTTTTTTTCTTAATCAATAATATTGAATTACTTTTGGTTTTCCCTAAACTAATTTTAACCTCAAGACTTACATACATGAAAAGGCTTATAACATTAATCATAATTCTATCTGTTTTTGCGATAGAATCAATCGCTGCACAAGAAACTGCGTCTGAACCGGAGCTATCTCTAGATAAAGGCAGTATAACAAGTCAATTTGATTTCATTTATAAAAAGTCAGGAAACTATAGGGCTGATGGTAAAAAATATGAAGTAGTTCGCACCATTTCTTTAGATAAACTTCGCCAAAATGTATTGGATAGTTTAAAAGGATTCAACCAAGAAATTA
Source organism: uncultured Flavobacteriaceae bacterium (assembly GCA_938029725.1). Classification (GTDB taxonomy): domain Bacteria; phylum Bacteroidota; class Bacteroidia; order Flavobacteriales; family Flavobacteriaceae; genus Maribacter_C. The sequence goes on along the minus strand of CALHGE010000033.1, from coordinate 16,791 downwards.
TTGGGCTTAATACTACTATCGCTGGTCATGAGGCTTCGATTACCACGCTAAACGGAAAACTAGAGGAAACAACGAACACCCTTACTGGAGTTACTGAAGAAAAAGACAGTATGTCTTTCTTGGGTATTTTAGTTTCAAAAGCAACTTACAATACCATATTATGGTCCGTTATTTTTGGTCTCTTAGGATTGATGCTATTCTTTATGTATAAATTTAGAAGAAGTAATATTCTTACTCAGGAAGCCAAAAGTTCACTTTCTGAAGTTGAGGAGGAATATGAAGACCACCGACGCAGAGCTTTAGAAAGAGAGCAAAAAATAAGTAGGCAACTGCAAGATGAGATAAATAAGTATAAAAAATCAAAATAATTTAAAAAGCTCCTCTTGGAGCTTTTTTTAGCTTTCAAATTTATGATAACTATTGTTGAAGCCGATTTGAATATGATCGATGTGCTTGCGCCCTTATTCGATCAGTACCGGGTATTCTATGAACAAGAGTCGAATAACCCAGCCGCAACAAGGTTTCTTGTAGAACGAATTCAAAAGAAAGAGTCGATTATATTCCTAGCCTATTTCAACGAAGAACCTGCAGGATTCACACAACTGTACACTTCATTCTCATCCGTTTCTCTTCAAGCTATTTTTATACTGAATGATCTTTATGTTTCACCAAACTATAGAGGAAAGGGGCTTGGAGAAGCACTTTTAAATAAAGCAAAAGAATTTTGCAAGGAAAAGAAATACAAAGGCCTCGCCCTAGAAACCGAGCTTGAAAACCCAGCGCAAAAACTATATGAGAAATTAGGCTGGAAAAAAGATATGGCCTGTTTTCACTATTTTTGGACATCAAAATAATTAGAAATAAATTCCTTCATGAGAATTGATATTATAACCGTTCTACCAGAATTATTGAAGAGCCCGTTTGAGGCATCTATCTTAAAAAGAGCTATTGAAAAAGGCTTGGTAGAAGTTCATTTTCATAATATCAGAGATTATACTGATAAAAGCTACAATCAAGTAGATGACTATCAATTCGGCGGTGGGGCTGGCATGGTTTTAATGATCGAACCAATAGATAAGTGTATTTCTAAACTAACAGCAGAACGAGATTATGACGAGGTCATTTATTTGACACCTGATGGAGAAACTTTGAATCAGAAAATAGCAAATGGTATTTCTCTTCAGAAAAATTTAATATTGCTGTGTGGTCATTACAAAGGCGTTGATCAAAGAGTACGTGACATGTTTATAACTAGAGAAATTTCGGTTGGTGACTATGTACTCTCTGGAGGTGAACTTGGAGCTGCCATTTTATGCGATTCGATCATTCGGTTAATTCCTGGAGTTTTAAACAATGAAACTTCTGCGCTAACGGATACGTTTCAAGACGATCTTTTAGCTCCTCCTGTATACACAAGGCCATCAGAATATAAAGGAATGAAAGTTCCGGAGATTCTTTTAAGTGGAAACTTTCCCAAAATTGAAGAATGGCGTGAAGATCAGGCACAAAAAAGAACTGAAAAGCTGCGCCCAGATTTATTAGAATAAAGTATCACTCCAAATCCTTATAAAAATCATCAAAAATTGCTTGTACATTATAATTTATAAGTTATTTTTGCACTCGATTTGTTCAACCTCTGACGAGAATCGTGAATGTTGGCTAAACTTTATATAGATAAATTAAAACCATGGAATCATTAATCCAGTTCGTAGAAAGCGAATTTGTTGCCAAAAAAGATTTTCCAAAATTCTCAGCAGGTGATACTATTACAGTCTACTACGAAATTAAAGAAGGTGAAAAAACGCGTACTCAGTTTTTTAAAGGCGTAGTTATTCAAAGAAGAGGCTCAGGTGCAACCGAAACTTTTACAATTCGTAAAATGTCAGGTACAGTTGGTGTTGAACGTATTTTTCCGATCAACTTACCCGCACTTCAAAAAGTTGAAGTCAACAAAAAAGGTAAAGTACGTAGATCTCGTATCTATTACTTCAGAGGTCTTACTGGTAAGAAAGCAAGAATTAAAGAAATTCGCAAGTAATAAACGATTTTTCAATACATACAAAACCCATTTTCTGAACTTTCAGAAGATGGGTTTTTTGTTATACACAATTGTTTATAACCAATGTTTATATTGTGTTGATTACTAGAATGTTAAAATATAAATAGTAAGGCAAAAATTTCGTATATTTAGGTATGATTGAAAATTTGTATCAGGATTGACACAAATTGAAAATCAGTATAGAGTTTACGTTCTTTATATTGTGATTTAGCTATTTTTAGAATCCAGTGGTAACTTGGTTGCTTTTGAGATTTTAGAAAAAACGATTATAAAACCAAAAGGCTGTCGCCTCTTGACTGTTTTATATGGATGCACTTATTTTTGATAACAAAACTTCGGTGGCCTTATTAGGAAAGAAAACATTAAGATTACAAGAAGAAATCAGAAGCTATTATTTGGTTTGAAAATTAAGAATAGCCAACATTTCAAACGTTGAAAAAGTGACGCAAATGCAATCAATGGTTGCCGCTTTGTCGCAAGACAAAACAAAACGTTTGTAAACTTTCTCTAAAAACCCATATCAATGTACTTGTACAATGATATGGGTTTTGTTATGTATGATACTTTTTAGAGTACAAAAGATTCACTATATACCGTTTTCAATAGCCCACAGAAATTGTATCTTTGCCACGCTTAAAAATAAATTCATATTTCAAATGCCTAAAATTTTATATACCAAGACCGACGAGGCTCCGGCTTTGGCAACACAATCTTTCTTACCTATTGTAGAAGCTTTTACAAAAACTTCGGGGATAACAATCGAGACAAAAGATATCTCTTTAGCGACAAGAATTATCTCTGCGTTTCCTGAATTTTTAAAGGAAGATCAAAGAGTCACCAATGATTTGATGGAATTGGGTGAAATGGCAAAAAATCCGGATGCTAATATTATTAAGCTTCCGAATATTAGTGCTTCTGTTCCGCAATTAAAAGAAGCAATTGAAGAACTACAAGGCAAAAGTTATCAGCTACCTAACTACCCTAGCAATCCTACAACCGATGCGGAAAAGGAAATCAAGTTGCGCTATGACAAGATAAAAGGTAGTGCTGTTAATCCTGTACTTAGAGAAGGAAACTCTGACAGAAGAGCTCCTAGAGCTATTAAAAATTATGCTAAAAAAAACCCACATTCTATGGGTGCATGGAGTTCTGATTCGAAGACACACGTGGCCACGATGAGTTCTGGTGACTTTAGGTCTAACGAAAAATCTGTTACTCTTTCAAATGCTACTAGCGTTCGTATAGAATTAGTACAAGATAATGGTGTAACAAGCGTATTAAAAGATACTATTTCTCTTCTGGCAGGAGAAATCATTGATGCCACTGTTTTGAGCAAAAAAGCGCTTGTCGCCTTTTTAAAAGAACAGGTAGCTGATGCAAAAGCGAGCGGAGTTCTATTTTCGTTACACATGAAGGCCACGATGATGAAGGTCTCTGATCCTATTATTTTTGGTCATGCTATGGAAGTTTATTTTCAAGACGTTTTTGAAAAGCATGGTGCAACTTTAAAATTAGCTGGTATCAACTCGAATAACGGACTTGAAAATTTACTAAATAAGTTGAATGAACTTCCAGCAGATAAAAAAGCTGAAATCGAAGCGGATATTAAAAAAGCGATTGCTAATGGCCCAGCCTTAGCAATGGTGAATTCTGATAAGGGCATCACCAATTTACATGTGCCAAGTGACATTATAATTGATGCTTCTATGCCTGCCATGATTCGTAATTCTGGGCAAATGTGGAACACTGAAGGTAAGGCTCAAGATACAAAAGCAGTAATCCCTGACAGTAGTTATGCTGGTATTTACTCAGCGACTATAGACTTCTGTAAAAAACACGGAGCTTTTGACCCAACCACTATGGGTACTGTTCCTAATGTTGGCTTGATGGCTCAGAAGGCTGAAGAATACGGCTCACATGATAAAACTTTTGAAATAGCTTCTAACGGCACGGTACGAGTTGTTGACGCTTCTGAAAATACCCTTATTGAACATGTTGTAGCGCGAGGAGATATTTGGAGAATGTGTCAGGTGAAAGATGCTCCTATTAAAGACTGGGTAAAACTTGCCGTATCAAGAGCAAGAGCTTCTCAAACTCCTGCAGTTTTTTGGTTAGATGCAGAGAGAGCCCATGATGCAGAATTAATTAAAAAGGTAAATACATATTTACCTGAGCATGATACTACAGGTTTGGATATTCGTATCCTATCTCCTATTAAAGCAACTGAGTTTACCTTAGAACGCATCAAAGCTGGAAAAGACACCATCTCTGTTTCTGGAAATGTTTTACGTGATTACCTAACCGATTTATTTCCGATTTTAGAAGTAGGTACAAGCGCGAAGATGCTGTCGATAGTTCCATTAATGAATGGCGGCGGGTTGTTTGAAACAGGAGCTGGAGGTTCTGCTCCAAAACATGTGGACCAGTTTATAGAAGAAGGTCATTTACGATGGGATTCCCTTGGAGAATTTTTAGCCCTTGGTGTTTCTTTAGAGTTCTTCGGAGAAAAATATGACAATCAAAAGGCAAAAGTTTTAGGAAATGCCTTAGATGAAGCGACAGAAAAATTCTTATTGAACGACAAATCTCCATCAAGAAAAGTAAAAGAACGAGATACACGCGGTAGTCACTTTTATTTAGCTATGTACTGGGCAGAAGCCCTTGCAGCTCAAGAAATTGATGCCGAGTTGAAAGAAATTTTTGCTGTAGTTTATAAGGAAATGAAAGCGAATGAAGACAAAATAACGACGGAGTTAATAGCTGCCCAAGGTAGCCCTCAAGCTGTTGGCGGCTACTACAAACCTGAAGCAGATTTGGTGGTAAAAGCAATGCGACCTAGTGCAACTTTAAATGCTATTTTACAAAAGCTCTAAGATTTTTCGTACCATAAAAAAAAGCCTCTTGCGTATCTATACTCAAGGGGCTTTTTAGTTTAAAAAAATGTTAATGCTTTCCTATCGGTGTGTTTTCTATTTATTTTTGTAAAAAATTACTTGAATGGTTACACGTACCAGAATTATTCTTTTCCTATTCTTTTTCAGTTTCTCCCTTTTAAGTTTTTCTCAAAATAAATACACGCTTAGCGGAACCATTTCTGAAGCTTCAAGCAATGAAACCCTTATTGGCGTTACCATTGTAGTGCCCGAATTACAAACAGGGGTTACGACCAACGAATATGGGTTTTATTCGATAACGCTTCCTGAGGGTGTATATCAGATTGCAATCAATTACTTAGGTTTTGAAGATATAATTCAAACAATCTCCCTTTCGGAAAGTCAAAAAATTAATTTTCAATTGGTGGAAGCAGCAGAACAATTAGACGAAGTAATTGTTACAGAAGATGTAGAGAAAATGGATATTCGAACACCGCAAATGAGTGTGAATGCGCTATCTGCTGAAACGATTAAAAAAATACCTGTAATTCTTGGAGAGGCAGACGTTATTAAATCTATCTTATTGCTACCTGGTGTAACAAATGCTGGTGAAGGTGCCTCAGGTTTTAATGTTCGCGGCGGTGCTGTAGACCAGAACCTTATTCTTTTAGATGAGGCAATTATCTTCAATTCTTCTCATTTATTCGGTTTTTTCTCTGTTTTTAATCCAGATGCTATTAAAGATATCAAACTGTTTAAAGGAGGTATTCCGGCACGCTATGGCGGTCGCCTGTCATCTGTATTAGATATTTACCAAAAAGAAGGGAATAGCAAAGAAGTAAAAATAAATGGTGGAATTGGTGCCGTGGCCAGTAGGCTATTGGTTGAGGGGCCTATTATAAAAGATAAAGCTGCCTTTTTAATAGGCGGAAGAGCTTCGTATGCACATCTCTTTCTTCCGCTATTCAATCAAGACAACACTGCTTATTTTTATGATTTAAATACAAAATTGAGTTATAATATCAATGACAAGAATAGCATCTACTTGTCTGGTTATTTTGGAAGAGATGTGTTTGGAATCAATGACAGCTTTGTAAATACATATGGAAATTCAGTAGGCAATTTTAGATGGAATCACTTGTTCTCCGATAAACTCTTTTCAAATCTATCAGTGATATATTCTGATTATTACTACGGATTAAAACTAGACTTTGTAGGCTTTGATTGGAATTCGGGAATCCAAAATTTCAATATTAAATATGACCTTAAACATTACCTAAGCGATAAGCTTCAAGTAAATTACGGAATTAACAATATTTACTACAGTTTTAATCCAGGAAAAATTGCTCCAAGTAATTCTGAATCAGGTATTATAGAAGATCAACTCACTAAAAAATATGCAAATGAATTTGCGGCGTATATAGATATTGAACACGATATCACCAAAAACCTCAGTCTTGGGTACGGGGTTCGTTTTAGCAATTTTATACGTTTAGGACAAGATAAATTGAACGTTTATCAAAACGATACCCCGGTAGTATTCGACCCCTCTTTACTAATTTATCAAGAAGCTAATCCTATTGCAACTATAAATTCAGGAAGCAGTGAAAATTTAGCCACTTTCAATAATTTCGAACCACGACTATCACTTTCCTATACTTTAACGAATACTAGTTCAATAAAAGCTAGCTACACAAGATTAGCGCAATACCTGCATTTACTTTCAAACACCAGCTCCCCTACTCCTTTAGATGTTTGGACACCGAGTGGCCCTTTTACCAAACCACAGCTTTTAGATCAATATGCTTTCGGCTTCTTTAAAAACATAAAAGAGGGTGACTACTCTTTAGAAACAGAAGTGTTTTATAAAGACATTCAAAATAGACTCGATTACATTGACGGTGCAAACCTTATTGCAAATGATGCAATAGAAGCGGTCGTTTTAAATGGTGAGGCAAGAGCCTACGGATTAGAATTTTTGCTGCGAAAGAACCAAGGAAAATTCCAAGGCTGGTTAGCCTACACGCTTTCAAAGTCAGAACAACGTACACCAGGAAGAACAGCTGTAGAAACCGGAATAAATTTCGGCGAATGGTATAACACACCGTATGATAAAACCCATGATTTTTCTCTGTTTGCTAGTTATGATTTAAACCAAAAGTGGAATTTTAATTCGAATTTCGTGTACCAAACTGGCCAGCCTACCAACTATCCAGTAGGTCAATTTGAATTTCAAGGCCTGACCGTACCCTACTATGGTTTTAGAAATACAGAACGCCTTCCTGATTATCATCGCATAGATGTATCTGCAACGTTAACACCAAGAAAGAACAAAGGACGTAAGCTACAAGCGGAATGGGTATTTAGTATTTATAATTTATACTCGCGTAAAAATGCGGCATCTATCAATTTCAGAAGAAATGAAGATACAGCTGTCAACGAGGCCATTCGCACTTCCATTTTTGGAATTGTACCTGCAGTTACTTATAATTTTAAATTTTAGTATGATGAAGAAAATATTCTATTTAGTATTCATAGCGCTATTCTTTACAGGCTGCGAAGATGTAGTTGATATTGCTCTACCACAAACTGCCCCTAGACTTTCCATTGATGCTTTAGTAAGGCTTGATACCAGCCAAGAGCTAACAACAGTTCAAATAAATGCAAATCTTACCAGTTCATTTTTTTCAGAAATTACACCCGCTGAACTTACTCGTATTTCTATCAGTAACAACACATACGTGCCTACTTCACAACTAGACCCTCAAGAATTTGTACTATCTGAGGTAGCACCTGGTATTTACGAAGGTTCAAAAAATACCAATTTCTTTACTCAAGGTGAATTAAAACTGAGCATAGCGCATGACAATCAACAATATTCAGCCTCAACGAGCTTTGTTCCTTCTTCGCCACTACTAGGTTTAAAACAAGGTGATGGCACCTTGTTTTCTGGTAATGAGACAGAAGTTGAAGTATCTTTTAATGATCGTATCGATGAAGATAATTTTTATTTAGTTGATCTTGATTTTGACGATTACTTAGTAACAGAAGACGAATTCTACAATGGGCAAACTTTTAAGTTCTCTTACTTCTATGATGACGATATCGACGCAGGAAGAACAATAAGTATAAGTATTTTAGGAGTCGATGAACCATTTTACAACTACATGAACCAGTTAATTGTTCAAGCTGGTGGCGACCAAGGCCCATTTCAGACACCTTCTGCTACCGTACGTGGAAATATTATTAATAGCACTAGCACAGAAGACTCGAGCAATTTTGCATTAGGGTATTTTGCCGTGTGTGAGACCTTTACAGCTACCATTGTAATAGAATAATTCCTATTTTTTGAAGTGTGCTACCAAAGTTTTTTCGATATGAATTCTAGCCATTTGCATATTATAACTCAAGGGCTGAGAATCATCGCTGATTTCTAAGACTTTTAGATGACTGAATTCTTCAAGTTCTTTTTCATCCAAATCTAATTGACCACATAATGCAAGCACTGGCACATTGAAACGCTCCCCTAAACCCATCACTCCTTTTATCAGTTTACCGTGAAGAGTTTGGCTATCAAAATTTCCTTCACCAGTAATAATGTAATCAAAATCATTTTGTTCCAATAGGGCTTCCACTTTAGATCGTTTCAATACAAAATCAATACCTCTTATAAATACTGCATCACAAAATACTTTGAGTCCGTAGGCTGTTCCGCCTGCTGCTCCAGAACCTGGCAGCTCCGCTACATCTTTCTTGGTCTGCAACTTTACCAGATTTGCTAAGTCTTGCATACCGCAATCCAATTCCTGAATTTCTTTGGTGATGGCGCCTTTTTGCTTTGCATAGGTATGCGCTGCTCCTTTTGGCCCAAAAAGTGGATTATCTACATCATTGATCGCAAAAAATGATATTCCTTTTAATGATATGCTATTACTCTTTTTGTGGATGGAGTTTATTTTTGAAAGATTCTTTCCTGTAGGCGCTAATTGATTGCCATCGCTATCAAGAAAATAAAAACCCAAAGACTGGGCTATTCCAAGACCTGCATCGTTTGATGCGCTACCTCCTAATCCTAAATAAATAGATGTACTTCCTTTTAGAATAGCATCTTTTATAAGTACTCCTGTTCCGAAAGTAGAGCTTTGCATCACATCTCTTTCTGACTCATTTAAAAGTATCAAACCAGATGCTTTTGCAAGTTCGATATATGCCGAATTATCTTTTGAATCATAGAGATATTCTGTGCTAATATCTCGCCCCAGCGCATCAACTGTATCGACTTCTATCAAGTCATAATTACTATTTTCTAAGATAGCATTTAAAAACCCATCACCTCCATCAGATGCTTGAATAGCATGAATACTGGCCTCAGGAAAAACCTTGAGCACGCCCCTACGCATTGATTCAATAACTTCAATAGCAGTTAAGGAGCCTTTGAATTTATCAGGAATCAAAAGTACTTTCATAAAAATATAGTTAATGGTAATTCTTATTTTAAATATACGCTTAAATGTCTACTTTTAAAGCACAGGATAAAATCAAAATGAAAACGGATAAGGATCTATTAATCAAGGGGTTAAAATTTATCGGCTATACTGTAGCCTTAATGTTTAGCGCACCAGTAGTTCTATATCAAGCCTTTAAGAATGAAGCACACCCTTTATACTGGCCAGTTCTGATCCTTGGATTGATTCTTGCCATCCTTGCCATAGGAATGGGCTTTTACAGTATAAAGGTGATTATGGATGCATTATTTAGCAAAAAAAATAAATAGTAATCGCAGCTACTTATTCTTCTTTTTTCCAGCATTTCCCCATTTATCTTTTAGTGTAGCGTAGTCATAATCTAAAACTGATTTCTGACGTTCCAGTCGGTCAGCAGAGAAAGCACGTTGTAGAATATCTTCAATAATATAGTCTTCATGCACGTTCTCGGGGTCGTACTCCTCTTTCAAACTGATTTTAAACATTTTAGCCGTGGTACTATACCAGAAAGCACGCCAGCCACTACGAAGCTCTTTTACTAAATCAAAAGCCGTCGTTCCTGTTTGTCTGTATATGAGTTTCACTAAAATCTGACCCTCAGTTCGGGTTAGTTTTTTTAGTTCTTCTGAAAATTCCTCCTCAATATATTTTTGTATTTTTTTAGTATACTTCTTACGCTTTGATTTTCTTTTAATTTTAACGATACTATCGTTAAGCTCAACCAAACGTTCTGCTGCCAATTTTGCATAAGGGTAGACCCTTAATGTTTTTCTTCGGATAATGTAATAGCGAAGTTTTGTTTTGTAATCAGGAAATTTCAACTTCCCAAAAAGATAAACTTCATCAAGGTCAATAGAACTTCTAAACATAGAATCGCCTTCGACAATAATCATCTTTTCTGTGATGGAATCTAAGACCTGTTCTTCTACTTGGCTCCATCCGAAGAAAACGAATAACAAGCTTAGACTAAAAAGTATTTCTTTTTTCATGCACTAGGTTATGAGCAAAAGCCCTGCCAAAATTAACGATAAATACAAGGGCTTATTATTAAATACCTATGAATATTGTTAACTTTGGCTACTAAACCCCTTACAAATGGCAAACAAAAAGATTCTGACCAAAAAATCAATTGATTTTTTTGAGAAATATTTAAATAATGCTGCTCCAACAGGCTACGAGTGGGAAGGGCAAAAGATATGGATGGAGTATCTAAAACCTTACGTAGATACTTTTATTACAGACACCTATGGTTCAGCGGTTGGTGTGATTAACCCAGATGCGAAGTACAAAGTAGTTATTGAAGGGCATTCTGATGAAATTTCTTGGTATGTAAACTATATTACCGATAACGGTTTGATTTATGTAATTCGAAATGGCGGAAGTGACCATCAAATAGCACCTTCAAAATGGGTAAATATTCATACCAAAAAAGGTTTTGTTAAAGGCGTGTTCGGATGGCCAGCCATTCATACAAGAAAAGGAGCTAATGAAAAACCTCCAAAACTCGATAATATCTTTATAGACATAGGTGCAAAAGATAAAGAAGAAGTTGAAAAAATGGGCGTTCATGTGGGCTGCGTAATTACCTATCCTGATGAATTTCAAATATTGAATAAAGATAAGTTTGTATGTCGCGCTATTGACAATAGAGCTGGTGGCTTTATGATTGCTGAAGTAGCTAGACTTTTGCATGAGAACAACATAAAATTGCCTTTTGGACTCTACATTACCAACTCTGTACAAGAAGAAATAGGACTTCGTGGTGCTGAGATGATAACACACACCATCAAGCCCAATGTCGCTATTGTAACTGATGTATGCCACGATACTACAACCCCAATGATTGAAAAGAAAACACAAGGCCATACCGAAATAGGTGCCGGACCTGTTATTTCTTACGCACCGGCTGTTCAGAATAAACTTAGAGAACGCATCATTGAAACGGCTGAAGCTAATAAAATTCCATTTCAACGTATGGCCGCTTCTCGTGCTACCGGAACAGATACCGACGCATTTGCCTATAGTAATGGCGGAGTTGCCGCTGCTTTAATCTCATTACCTTTACGCTACATGCATACTACTGTAGAAACGGTACACCGAGATGACGTAGAAAATGTGATTCGATTGATTTACGAAACACTTCTAAATATAAAAGACGGAGAAACCTTTAGCTACTTCGACTAGGGTCTAGCAAGAACTAAGTTTTTATAACTCCTTGATAGTAAATGGATGAACGAATAGCTATTTTAACTTCTGACGGAAAATTTACTGGAAAAACTACCTTAAAGTCTCATGCGCACCGCATGGGACTTTTTCATGCTACGGTTCATATTTGGTTTTATACATCAGTTGGAAATATACTCGTACAACAAAGAGGGAGAAACAAAGCCACCTATCCCCTACTTTGGGATGTTTCTGTCGCAGGGCACATCGGAGCCGGAGAAGCAATTAAAATAGCCGCCATAAGAGAAGTTGAGGAAGAAATTGGCCTCTCTATTACTGAGAATAATTTAAAAAAGATTGGTGTTTTCAAATCTGTTCAGCGGCATCGCGATGACCTAGTAGATTGTGAATTTCATCATGTCTTTTTGTGTGTATTAAAAGTTTCGATACATCAGCTTAAAAAACAGGCAAGTGAAGTTGAAGCTTTAAAATTGATATAGTTGCTTCAGTTTACTGAGGAAATAAAACTACTGAAAGAACATAAGCACTATGTACCACATACAACCGAGTATTACAAATCGGTAATTAAATCAATAAAAAAATCCATGTAATCAAATTACATGGATTTTTTATTTAAAAAACGAACTAACTTATTTCGCTATTTTACCTGTAGTATTTTTTATTCTAACAGTTTCCATATTTCGAAGGTACATACGTTGTATTTTACTCCAAAAACCAGAGGTCATTGACATTACGTATTCTTTATCATCTGTTCTATCGGTGATTAAAAAACGTCTAACCTGACCCGTTGCATTGTTCATTCCTGTATTTGCACTTTGTCCGTAAATAACAGCATTATCGCTATGATAGGCATATGAAACTGACTTGTAATCAAATATATATCGGTATTTCGCTGTATTTGAATATCTGTCAGCTCTTAGTTCTGATTTGCTTACCAATTCATATTTTCCATGATAGGCTTTTTTAATATTACTCTTTAAATACGTATCATAACTCCTTTTACCGGAAGTAACAAAAAGGACAACCGTATTATTTTCACCAAAGTCAGCAGGTATGGCGCCTTTTTCTACAGTGGCATATTTCTTTGCCTTTGACTTTACAATAGCTCCACAAGAGCTTAAGGTGAATACGATAATTAGCAAAAAACTTAAGGTGGACAGCTGCTTTTTCATGAGGATGAATTTTAAAAAAATTTCCAAACCATAACGCATAAGATTAGCCTTTAGTATCCATTTAAGGCCTTAAAAGCGCTAGAAAATCTTTGACATTACTCATCTTATACGTAGTTTGTTCACCTTTAAACATGTCTTTTACAACAAAAGTTTCATCCTTTACTTCTTGCTCTCCGATCAAAATAACATAAGGCACATTACGGCTGTTAGCAAACTTCATTTGCTTTTGCATTTTCGCATCAGAAGGGTAAATATCAGCTCGCACACCAGCGGCTCTTAGCTGTGTTGTTAAGCGTAAAGCTTCTAAAGCTTCCTGCGCTCCGAAGTTTACACAAAGAACGTCTAGCGACTGTTCAAGAGCATCAGGAAACAAACCAAGCTCTTCTAAAACCAAGTAAATTCGATCAAGTCCGAAAGAAATACCTACGCCACTTACGTTTTTTAATCCAAAGATTCCGGTAAGGTCATCATAACGGCCGCCACCGCCAATAGAACCCATTTTCACACCATCAGGCGCGGCAACTTCAAAAATAGCTCCAGTATAATAGTTTAATCCTCGTGCTAAGGTAACATCAATAGAAAGCTTTGCAGATTTCAGCCCTAATTCTTCAATAAATTCAATAATATATCTTAATTCCTCCACACCTTTGGTGCCTATCTCGGAATAGGACAATAGGTACTGAAGTGCATCTAGCTGTTCTAAATTGCTTCCTTTTAATGAGAACAAGGGACTTGCTTTTTCAATAGATTCTTTCAATATTCCCTTTTCAAGCATTTCTTTCTTTACGCCCTCCTCGCCAATTTTATCTAGCTTATCCAAAGCAACCGTAAAGTTGATAAGGTTGTTCTGCGCTCCAATAACTTCTGCTATACCCGCTAATATTTTTCTATTATTGAGTTTGATATGAACACCTTCTAGTTTTAAACTCGAAAAGACCGTGTCATATAATTGTACCAACTCAACCTCTTGCAGTAAAGAGTTTGACCCCACCACATCCGCATCACATTGAAAGAACTCACGAAAACGCCCTTTTTGTGGTCGGTCAGCACGCCATACAGGTTGTATTTGATACCGCTTAAATGGAAAGTCAATCTCATTCTGATGCATAACCACATAGCGAGCAAAAGGCACTGTTAAATCATATCGCAGGGCTTTTTCTGAAATTTTAGGCGCTAAAGAGCTTGACCTTTTCGAACTATAAGTAACATCATCAACTTTACTAATGAAATCTCCAGAATTCAGTATTTTAAAAATCAAGCGATCGCCCTCCTCTCCATATTTACCCAAAAGTGTGTCGGAGTTTTCAAATGACGGTGTTTCAATTGCTTGAAATCCGAAGCTTTTAAAATGCTTCTTTATGATATCAAAAATGTAATTACGTTTACTAACTTCAGATGGAGAGAAGTCTCGTGTACCTTTAGGAATAGATGGTTTTTGTGCCATTTGATTATTTAGTGCTTCTACAGCTGTTCCTTCGGCTACGCCCAGGAAGTATTTTGTGTAATATTACAAATATAAATGTTTGCTAGTGCTTAGCAAGGGCTAGTTCATGCAAAACAGTTCGCCTAGCTTTAGTTCGTTAATAACTATGGTTGTGTCAAAACTCCTGTAAAAAATACCACATAGAAAATTCTAATCAGCTGGGCTTACTTCACTTCGATCATCGATTCGAACCACTTGTACAAATCTCCTTTGGTAATGACTGCTCCTTGCTCAATCAATTTGAACTTATCTAAATTCTCTTCTATATAAGCTTTAGAAGCTGTTAAGTATTCCACAAAATCAGATTGCCAGTTTTTCTTAAACCAATTAAAACCAATTGATGTAGTCAAATCAATATCGGGGTTCATCACTTTAACTGAAATTAGTTTCATTTCTTTTTCAGCACAATGAAAGAAGTGCATATGCTGTGTGGAGATATTCTCTAGATAGCCAACCTTAGCTAAAACACCTTCCCAAATTAAATCACTAAAAATATCTAGTTCGTCTTCAGCTACAGCGGGTTTTTCTTCTTTTAAGCTTTTCCACTCTTCTCCTGTAATGGACTGTGTCGCTAAAAAATTAATGAATTCCGGTTGCAGTTCTTCTAACTGTTGTTTTGTAAGTCTTCTGTACTTCATTTTGCAAAAATAAAAAGGCTGTGCGTTATGCACAGCCTTTTTCTAATAATTATTATATGATTTTAGTTAAAGATATAACGAACACCAATTTGTGCTCTCCATCTTGATAAAATACTAGTGTTCGAAACAAACGTGTCTTGAATATTTGAGTCAAAAGAATACGTAGGCACGTTAGCATTGTCTACACTAACACCCAATACTTGGTTGAATGGGGGTTGCTCAATAACGCCCCATTTTGAGTTAATTAAATTACCAATATTAAGGACGTCTACACTAACTTGAAATTTATTCTTATCATTAACTTTAATATCTTGAAGCACTTTCACATCCCAACTACTCCTCCATGGAGCAAGAGCAGCATAACGCTCTGCGTATTGCCCTCTTCTTCCACTTAGATACTCATCTTGTTGAATAAAAGTTTCAAAGGCTTCTGCTTGTCCAGCGCCACTAAAATTCATTTGACCAATCTCTCCCGCTGTCGGAATATATAAAAGGTCGTTTATGCTAGAACCATCATTGTTGATATCACCGCCGTAGATATAGTTGAACCTACCTCCTTGAGCGTATTCAAAGAAAGTTGATATCGTAGTACCCGTTTTAAATTCTTTAGAAATAACGCCAATAAAACGATTTGTATCTCCATAACGCGAAAAAGAAAGCACATCGGTATTTGCATTCCCTACAACGGCATTTCCAGCGAAAGCATCACCCGTTATTTCAGCATCAATAGAGTTCACCTCTTTCGCATTTAAGTAGTTATAGGCTAACATAGCGTAAAGACCATTATCCCAAGTTTTTTGAGCTTTTATAGATGCATTAAAAATACGACCTTGATCTGAGTTTGTAAATACATATGCATTTGTTGAACCACCGAAAATCTGTGATTTATCATCATTCTGGTATATTGGTCTATTATCAACACCACTTAAGTTAGCGCCTGGAGAATTCAATCCCCAGTTTTGCACATGTGAAGCATTTAAATCTTTGGTATACGAAAGGTCTGTAGTAAGGATCAAGCCATTATCAAATCGTTTATCTAAACCAAGGTTTGTTCGCCAAACTTGTGGCCATTGAAAATTAGGATCTACTAACTGATAGAAGAAAAAATCAACACCCTGCACTTGATTACCCAACCATACAAATGGAAAACGACCGGTAAATACACCTGATCCACCTCGCAATTGCAAGGTTTTGTCACCTTTAACATCCCAATTAAAACCAACTCTTGGCGAAAGCAACCATTCTGTCGATGGTAACTGCTCAGAATCTAAAAGAATAGGTTCATCAGTATCAGGGTTAAAATATTCTATAGCAGGAATATAGGTTCCGGAAGCGCCTCCTTTACGAGCAATATTTTCTGCTATCTTGTCTTTGGTATCAAAATAAAGCGGTTTATCGAAACGAATACCATAGGTCAATTTAAAGTCATCAGTTGCATTCCATTCATCCTGTAAATAAAAAGACAGTTGCCCAACATTTGTTTCAGCTAAAGACCATCCACCTGGGTTACCGGTACCATTAGCTTCCAAAGACCTATTTGATGCAATGGCATCATTAAAGGCACCTTGTAAAGCGCCAGAACTAGCAAAATCTGGAAAATCGGTGATTGTTGTTGTAGGAAAGAAAACTCCCTGAGCACCATAAGCACCGAGGTTAAAAGAGTTATCAAATTGAAATTTTTCAAAAGAAAATCCAATTGTAAATGTGTGACTTCCTTTAACTACGTTTAAATTATTGGTAAGTTGAATTACTTTTTGATCTAATCTGTTATTTGCTGAAAATGGCTCATGACCAGCAATTATATAATTAGAACCATCTTTTGTAATGTTTATAGAAGGAGCCGGTGTAGAAAACGGATTTCTAAAATCGTTAAAATGAGTATAGCCAACTTGTAATTT
>CALHGE010000032.1 GCA_938029725.1 uncultured Flavobacteriaceae bacterium | reverse complement strand
TAGAAACAATGTACGGCTCAGTCGCTATATTCTAGAAAGCATTCTAACTCTTAAGACCGCCTTGAACTTCATGAAACATTATATTGGTCAACAAACTTTATTGCCAGTCCTCTAGAATATGGCCGCTCCCCTCGCCTATTGTTTAGCAAAAATTCTCTTAGGCCGTTAAAAAACTATTCCAACAGGTTATAAATATTACTTGGTGGAAATAGTAAATCTAAACTGTTAGGTTTAATTTTAAACAAAGGACCTTTTTCAACTACCTTACCGGCAACATTTCTTTTAATCAAATGATCTAATGTAATAACGCCTTGTTCTAGCAGAATATCAAATTGAGAAACAATTGGACTTTTTGTATGCTCGACAACTTTATATTGAAAATGTTCCTTCCCTCTTATAAGCATACTTTCTGCCTCTACCCAAAATGTTTCTTTATGCTTACTTAATAAGCGTTGATGTAATTTGTCAAGTGTCCAAATAACAATATCTCCGAATTTTTTGTTATCCGAAAATTCTATAAGTTGTTGTACATCAGAATCCAATCTTAACGATAAGCCCTGGGAATTAACATTAATAGAGGAAACAGTACAATAAAGCTTGAAATCTTCACCACGAGAGTAACCAAAAGCATCAAGTATTTCTGCTGAACTTTTTATCTTACTTAATTCCCAATTTGGAACTTGTGCAAATAATGTTTTTCTGTTACTTCGAGAATTTCTAAACGCTTTTAATTCTATTCCCTTATAATCAGGCTTTTTCGATGAATTAATGTCTATGCCTAATGCGGTTTCTAAAGTCCTTCCTACCGAAGTATCAGCATTAACTAAAGATGGAATAGGTCCAGCCATCGCAATTGAACTTAACATTTGCAATAACTCCTGAGAAATATGATTCGCCGCATTACTTATATCTAGAAGTAACTCGCTTAATGCGGTTTGAACTCCTGTTATATTATACTCCAATTTGGTTTTAGTTAAGTTGAAGACATGTAATCGAGATTCAAACCAAATCAAGGCTATCAAATCATTAGGGACACAAATTTTTTTTAATCCCGAAACCCAAACCCTTGGGTCTCCGCTCTTCGTATTAGGACGATATAATGAAGTATAAGTGGAGACTTTTCCGAAATCACCGTATAATTCAGTATCAATCATTATCTTACTTTCCGGGCCTTGCTTCTGGACAGAATAATCATGAACACCTTGATTATATAAATAATTCCTTACTGTATTAGTAGCATCCATTATTGATTTCTGTAAGCCTGTAGCTGTGGGCTCCAATATTGTCAAGCTAATAGAATATTTGGTTAATAGCTTTAATTTATCTTGTTCATCTGTAGTTAGTATTCTCATTTTCTAAAACATTGCTTTACAACTTCTTTCATTAACGGTTCAGCAAACTTAACTACAAATTGCTCATCATTTGAGCTCATTATATATTCGCCTAATTTATTGTGCGCAATACAACATCTTACTCTATAAATCCAATATGCCGTGAGCTTCAGAATTAGAGATGGATATCCATGTCCTCTAGATTTTATATCTGTTTCATTAAATCTACCAGTTCCAAAAGCAAAATAATTAAAATCGCTTTTTTTCAACATCGGGTTAGTATTTTTACCGTATTCGTAAAAAATTGTCAATGCGTTATCTTTAAATTGACTTACTCTATTTATTAAAACCTCCAAGTTGTCTATTTCGGTACAACGTTCTTTTATTATAGATTCCAAGCGTTTAATCTCATCTTTAGCGTAATCCCTCAAATGTATACTTATTTCCTTCTCCTTATTCCCTTCATCTAATAATGTCCTTATTTTTTCCGCAGTATGTAAATCAAACTGCAATTCTATCATATGATATAACTTTAAAAACCTATTGAATGGATTAGTTTCAATTATAGATAGGTAAATGTTATCCGCATATGGTCCTTCAACTGAAGTTAATTTATTATCAATTTGTATTGCGCTAACATTAAAAGTTTCACTAAAACTTAATGATGGTATATTTTCTGAATGAATAAAACTACCCCACAATGTGGATTTTGCCATATGTTCTTTGACATATGTTTTGTAATATTTTTTTTCTATTAAAAAATAATCATGATTGAAAGTGTATTCAGGAGTGATTATCTGATTATCTTCATGATCACTATAAAAGCAAATTTTATTCGCATCGCTTAATCCATTATAATCAGCAATGGAAAAACCTTTTAAAAATCTTAAAGTTCCAATTATTCTGCCTTGAGGATATTTAACGTCAATTATTGCAGATCTATCAAAAGAATTAGATGTTATTACAGGCATTGCAATCAAATTGTTTATAACAACTTTTCCACTAAATTCGATTGGATTATGTCTATTCAATAAATCTTCTCCACTACTTTGAAGATGATTAGTTAAATCTGTTAAATTCATTTCTTTTTAGAGTTTTGAATATCGATAGATTTTTCAAC
Source organism: uncultured Flavobacteriaceae bacterium (assembly GCA_938029725.1). Lineage (GTDB taxonomy): Bacteria > Bacteroidota > Bacteroidia > Flavobacteriales > Flavobacteriaceae > Maribacter_C. The sequence continues at coordinate 40,023 of CALHGE010000032.1, read as the reverse complement.
CCAACAATCTAGAAGGGAAGTTTTACCTTCATCTCTTAAATACTCTGTAAAACTACCATACAATAAAAGTCTTGTAGCATAACCTACGTTATATATGTTTGGATCAGCAACTTCACTTTTTATATTTTTATATTTTTCAAGATTTAAAATGTCTTCACCATTTTTAGCGGTTGTCAATGTTGCCAACATTGTGTTTAAGGCTTCGTCTATGCGATCAGCTCTACTTTCATTAAGTCTACCTATGGCCGCAAAAAACGAGTTAATCACATTTGTGTCAGCAAACCAATTTCTAAAAGTATTTAAATCTGTGTTATTATATACTCTAAATAATTGTGCGTCTAATTCAGTATATTTTTTCAAATAATTAGTAAATGAAGTAAAACTTTCAGATAAATATGCCTCCGACTCATCCATTATTTTTTCCTCAAGTAGTTTCTCAGACACAATACTTGCCTTATCTACCTCAGGGGTTTTCATTAAAAAACTATAATAAGCAGTAACTAATCTGTCAAAAGGAAACTGTTTTGCACCCTTCCTCTTTGACTCTTCATTTTCAACAATAACTTCAAGCCCACTAATTTTATTTGATAAAGTGACCCTCATTGTAGTGAATAACAGTTCAATTTGATGCCTCATAGACATAGGTTTTTGTCCTGAGTTGAGCACAATGAGTCTATATACCAAATGAGAAATATTGGGTTCGACCCATATCTCCAACAATAACTTCTGGTTCTGTTTAAATTCTATTTTCGCATCTAGCAACTCCTTTATTTTATGCGTTCTTTGAAGACCGTCCAAGATGTATATATTATCTTTTACATCTTCTATTTTGGATATTAAACCTTTTTTATCCTCATTCTCAATTATCGAAACAAGACCTTGAGCAATACTCGGTTCAATTGCTAGTGTAATACTTGGTATTAGTGCACCTTCTTTTAAATCCTCTTTTAATCTTTTATATCCTTTATGAGTTTCCTTCTTTCGTTGAAATTGAAATTTATTATAGTTTTCCCCTATCAAATCGAAGTATTCATTGACTAATATCTGGGCATACATTACGTTGGTATTGGTTCTATAATCCTTAGTAAATCCAATTATTTCAAGTGATTTCATATATGCTATTTAATATTTTTTAAAATTTCTGTAGCTACTGCCCTAGCCATTAACGGCGGTACCGCATTTCCAACCAACGTATATTGTGGCAGTTCTGTTTTTCTATTATTCCCACCTGTGGAACGTTTTCCTTGAAATACAAAGGAATCATCAAAAGATTGTAATCTCGCCATCTCCCTTACTGTCAATGCTCTTGGAGAATTATAATGTATATAATCATCTGGGATTGTCATAACCGTTGGGCTTTGACTCTCTGGCTTTAATACATTGTAGTTTCTTTTTTTAGAAGATAATCCACATTCATTTAATTCGATTTGAGCTTTTTTATAATCTCCTTGTTTTAGAATAATATCAAGTCGTTTAATTACATCATCTCCTTGATTACTTGTTTTATGATTATGAAGTATATCAAATACTTTCTCTCCATTATTTAAAGCTTCAGTACTCTTTACATAAAATGGTTTTTTTGCTTTTGTAAACCTGCCATTTAATCTTCCTTTTTTACTCCATTCAGCAAAAGTTTTTCCTTTTGTTTTTAATGGTTTCCCATCAATTGAACGATTCTTAAGGAGATTTTTCATCTTTTTGGCTGTTCCATTATATTGTTTGGAAATATCAACCAATTGATAATGATGAACCTCTTCGTTATTCCCTATAAAATCTAAATCATACAATGCTTCAAAAACAGAAACCTTTTCTTCTTCAGTAACAGTTGCAGGAATTTCAGATATGAATTTTTGGTCTTTTCTGCATCCTATAAACAAAACACGTTCTCTGTTTTGTGGAACTCCATAGTTAGAAGAATTAGCTACAAAAGGCGCTTCAATTTTATAAAGTCTTATATCGTTTATAATTTTATCTAATTGAGTACTTTGTGTCTTATTGCAATATTCGCGAATGATTGTAATACAATCATCTATGTTTAAAACGTAAATTTTTAATGCTTGGATAATATCATTACAAGATTTTTTAAAGTCTTTAGCAACGTTTAGTTTACCAAACGCTTCTTCTATCTTATTGATAACTTCATTTGAATCAATATCGGTAAGAAATTGAGTAAAAGAATCTACAAAATAATCATTGTCAATATTGCAGAAATCTTTTTCTCGTATAATATCACGCTTTAATTTTTCCCATTCTTTATTTCTAACCAATAGATTAAACCCGTGTCTAATAGTACTAATTCTTTCATCAGTTTTACTCGTTTTATAATCTGCAATAACTGGAGTTAATTTTCTGAATTTAGAATCTATTGTCTTTATATAAGTCTCTTTTGCTACTTCAGCTTTTATGTCAGTAAACTGTTCAATTTCAATCCTTTTAATTAAACAGTCTAAAAGAAAATCATTATCAACATTTGTTTTCTTTAAAGATTTAATAAAAGAGGTTAAAGTTGGAATTTCTTTAATATCAACTATCGAATTGATTTCTTTAAGAATAAGTTCTTTTATTTTTCCTTTCTCTTTTGTTAGAATTCCCTTGACATTCTCCATTATAAAATACTTCGGCTGAAGCACTTTAATTACATCTAAATAATGAGAAAACAAATCATCTTTTTTATCAAATTTCCTCCTTTTTCCTGCTAAACTAAAACTCTGACAAGGTGGGCCACCACAAACAACATCAACTTTTTTACCTTTAGTTTTTGTGAGTAGATTGTCTAAAAAATCTGGTTCTGTAATATCTTGACATAAAAAGTCAGCATCTAAACCTAATTGATGGTTGTATCTAACTACATGAGTTAATTCCGAATTTTCATTAATATCATTTGCAACAAGAAAATCAAAGAATTTATTATTGTGTTCTGCCTGAATAAAACCCTCACTAAATCCACCAGCTCCTGCAAATAAATCCACGAAAGTAAAGGGTTGTCCATATAAAGAAACCTGCTCTCGAACTATATTAATATTATGGTCTTCTTTGTAAGCTTCAACAAAATCAGTAAGTTTTGATTTTATCTCTTTATTAGAATAACTATTTTTATATGTGTTATTGAACAACTCATCTGCTCTATCTTTTAAGTAGCTGAGATAATGATTAATTTCAATAAATCTATCTGAATTTTCTTTTACAAATTGAGTTTCTTTATCAAAATCTTCTGGTTTAATTTTTTCGCCTGTAGATAGTTTTACTTGTTCAGAATTACAGTTAATTCTTAAATGTATTGGAGCAAATCCTTTTTTATCAGATTTATCTAAATAGAAGTTTATTGTAGCCATATTGTATTTTGCGGACGTTTTTACGGACACGGACAAATTTACGGACACAAGACAAAATAACCAACATAAATTTGGAATATTTACAATAAGCCCATTCCATACACATTTCCACTTCGCTCCTATCGTCGCTTGGGCAAAGAGTATTCCATTACATTTTCAGGAAGCTTGTAGAAAGAAAAAAACAAAGAAGATTGGAGAAAATAACTTCGCTTTTACCAAAGCAAAGTTTCATAACGCAAGACATTATAGTACATAAATGTTCTATAATTATCGTTATATAAAATAGCGATAAGTTATAAGTAATTTCAGCGAATTTCTAGACTATACTAAGGTTTTGCTCATAATCCATGCGTTGACTTAGAACTCTCAGAATAAAAATACCACTTATAGTTTGCAAATAAAATAATGTGTGCGCCTTAAAAGCAAATCGTTTCAAATCTTCAATATATTCAGAAGCATCCCTACCTAAATCTGCATTTTCATCAAGTACTTGAAAAACATCGTGCAATTCTAGAAAGTACTTTTGTGCCTGAAGTAGGCCGAATTTACGAATCCCAAACTCATATAGTTCAGCCAAATCGATTTCAGCTTTTCTGGAGAGTTTATAAACGCCCATCTTCGCGCATACGTGTTTCTACTTCTTTCATTATTTCAGGTAATGATTTTGTGCCAACACCACTTTCAAGTCCTTCCATGAGTTTGAATTTAAGAGAAAGAAACTTTGTGTTATTTGCTTGGTCTTGACGGACAAGATTTCGTAAATATTCACTGTCATTAGTAAACTCCCCAGCTTCGATTTGAGCCTTAATCCATTTATCTTGTTGTTCGGTAAAGGTTACCGTCTTACGAACAGTTGCCATATCTTACATGTTTAAATTATCACACTATTGGTGTAATATAGTGAATATTGAATTATATTCCAAGGAGTGAACCAATTTTCAAGATTCCCATTCCACATACATTGCCTTACCTCCTACTGTCGGTCAGTTAATAAGTGTTCCATTATCCTGTGGAAGAAACTTTTAGAAGAAAAATTTAAAGAAGATGTACTGCCAAATACGCCAGCGCGCCAACCCGCTCAAAAATTATAGGGTCTCCCAGACCTTATAATTTAATGCCGTACCCAAGCAAAGTTTCATAACGCAAGACCTTATAGTACATTTTGTAATATTGGTTTAGCCCAAAGGCTGAAGCAATATTCAAGAAAGCTGTAGCGCTGGCATTATACCTTATAGGTTGAATAATAGGTTGAATAATAGGTTGAATAAAATGATAGCTATAATTCTATTATGTAAAAGATCTCTAACGTTTATAACTTTTAAGGGCAATAGCGATAAGTTATTATAAATTTCAGTTTTTATGAAGCTCTTTTAAAAGTTTTACTTAGCTTATTATCACTTTCTTATTCTGCCCAATAGTTGAGATACCAATTCATGGTATTGGGAATTTCGGTTATTGATGTTTTTGTCATTGTTTTTGGCAAACTCCCCAATTCTGTTCCATTTTTCCAGTCTTCTTTTTCAACTAAAGTATTAAGAATCATATTCCATCCTTTTTTTAAATGAAGGCTGTATCTCGTAACTTCCTTAAAGTTATAAACATTTTCCTGCTCAAAATTTACACTGCATTTTCCATTGAATATTACATCACTATCAGCGTAAACCCATGAAATAGTACTACCCAAAATTAAACTCGCACTCCTATTTGAACCTTTGTTGTCTTCTATTCCTTTCTCAGTACCCGCCATTAAGGCCCCTACCTGTTGCCCATCTTTATATAAAAATAAGTCATTGGAATTTAAAGATTTGGCATCTTCATTGTTTTGATCTATTTCTTTGTCATTACAAAAAGTCATGCCAACGGTATTCTTTATAGTAGACATGAAAAATTCAGGGTCTTTTATTGAGGAAATATCATTATTCCAATTAAAATGGATGCTTCCGTCTGCAGTAATTTTACCTACATGTATTGGATTTTCTAAACCAAAAGGAGTTACTTTAATTTCTAATTCACCTTTTGAATAGTCCTCAATTTTAGGTGTTTTTTGTGCTATACAGAATTGCAATTGAACAAGTATTAATAGGAATAACAAAATTGGAATAGGTTTCATAAGTTAGATTCTTGTTAGAATTGTTGATAAAAGTCTTTTAAAATATACTTCTAAACAATACCCATTATTTTGATATTGTCAATGCCTAATTTGTTGAGAATATGTTTATGGGGAAGAAAAACTCAGGTATTAAATCTTTGAGGAATCTAAATATAGAAAAAAATAACAGGAATCCAATTATGGTTTTCCGTAGTGTATTCAAAATTGTATGGAAATACCATTCCACGCACATTGCCTTCCCTCCTAACATTGGTTAGTTAATAAGTGTTCCCTTACCTTTTTAAGACGCATGATAAAAAGATTACCCAGTGGATGATTACTTTTTTCGACGAGATAAAGCGGTAGCAAAAAGAAAGTGAAGTATCCAACAAGGCCAGCGCTGCAACTCGCTCAAAAAAGTAAAGATTCTCAATCTTTACTTTTTATGCCGACCAAGCAAAGTGTCATAGCGCAAGACATTATAGTACACTTTGTAATATTGGTTTAGCCCAAAGGTTGAAGCGATAATCAAGAAAGCCGTAGCGCTGGATTTGAATATACTTTTATCTGTAAATGTGTGAGATAATTCTAATTTTCCCACACATCCAAAATAGAAACATTTTGAGGTATTCCATTAACTTCTGCATTAGGTGTACTTAATAGTTCAACCATAGACACTGCTCCATCTGACGCCCGCAAGTTCACCGCCCTAGTATTAAGACTCTTTGCATCCAAAGGGTCAGCTGTGGAGTCTAGTTCCAAGGCTAACATATATACCTTAATCTGCCCACCTTGGGTAATTCTCAAACTCATATCACAACCTCCATCCGGACAATAAACTTCATTGGCCCGGTTGCGGTCCGTTTCTATTCTTGGATCAAAAGTTTGTGTAAGTCCACTCAGGTAAGGACCAATAGGTGGGTACACCATTGTTGCCTGTGGTGTAACTGCACTAGCAGCAGCCATAACACTAATCACCTCCATATTAAGTTCTACTGCATATTGTACTCCATTATTCTCAACAGCTTTTGAATATTGTTTTGCCGTATCGTCCCATTTGTTGTAGGTAGCTCCACCATCCCCACTAACTACAATATGACCTTCAATATAGTTCCTTGCTTGGTTCATAGAATAATCTGAAAAATGGCGCATTAAAAAACCCTCTTCTTGATCCCCTGTTCCGCCACCTTGCATTGGATCTTTTTTATAGGTGCTAGCAACACCGCCAACTGCATTGTCTTGGACCGTCGGCGGAATGAATGTCATGGTTGGCATGTCAAATGCCCAAGTAGGGCCTACATGTACGTCATTGTATACTTCCGGGGCCGGTATGCCATGCATGGTTTTGCGGTACGGATAGTTCTCTTTATTACCCCAATGTGGTAAAGATTGGGCATGACCAAGCTCATGGTGCAGAATGCCTATACTATTTCCGTTCCCAACGCCACCATATCCACCGGCCTGGCCACCTGATGGAACGCCATATATATTCACATAAAATAGCGCATATTGCCCCCTAATTCCAGCAGCGCTTTTTAAAGCATTCATCCACTTTTGGGCCGTACTCTGTTCTCCATCAAAACTAAGACCTGTTATTTCTGTATACTGGTCTTTTGAACTAACACGAGCCGCAATTGCTGTCCCATTACGAGGTGCCATGATTAACTCCGGAAAAACAATACTTGGGAGTCTGCGCAATTCAATTTCTGATACAGGCAATTTAGACTCCAACTCTTCTTTCCAACCCTGTGGATAATCACCTGAAGTTTCACTAAAAAAGCTAACATCAAACATATTCAGTATCATTTTGTTTGGGGCACCTATGTTAATTTCACCCAACTCTTCGATTATCTCATCAGCGTTTATAGTAATTGAAAGACCTGGTTTTACCCATTCCTTTGGTATGACAGCCGTAAAACTATCATTAAAACTATGTTGTATTTTTCCAGGGTCAGGATTTATTGGTTCCAGTGCTAATGCCGGAGGTTCAAGCGATATAGTTTCAGAATTACCGTTTAAGGTTAACGTGGCCTTAACCGCACTTATATCTTTATCGTTTTCGGAAAGTATATTAACTTTTATTAATACAGCCCGATTGCTGACTAGTTTGAACATTTCATCATTAGGTTGTTGCACATGGGTCTGGGCAAAGAAGACAGCCCCAAAAGAAACGTTTGAATCCACAACTTCACCCACAAGGTTGTCAAAAGCATCGTTATCTTTTTTACATGAACCACAAAACAAAAATACTAGAGACATAAAATATAGAAAGTGAGTTTTTGACATTTTTCGGTTTTTAAAAATTATAGATTCACCTTAATGAAGTGTAAGTCACCCCTTATAAAAGTGTAAGTATAACTCAGCAATAGGCATGCAAGTATATTTACCCTCATGACTTCGTTGAAATACAACAAAATTCTAGTCAGCAGATTGAATAATTGCTGTTTTCACGCAATCTCTACACTATTTAAAACAGGTGAAATTGAAGGTGTTAGAATCAACTCCGATAGTTTAACGTATTCCTTTATTTAAGCAAATGCTAAAATACATATTTTTGAGGTATGGAAAATCATACTTGTATTCGACTAGAAGCCGATGCTAAGCAGATAATGGACTGTAGGTCTTCAATTGCAGCAGTAGACAAACCGTTAAGTTATGTTGCCGAGGTTCTAAACCTTGCAGGAAATAAGGTTCGACTCCAACTTCTATTCTTGCTTCAAAGAGAAAATAGACTATGTGTTTGTGATTTGAGTGATATATTGGAAATGAACGTTTCAGCAATTTCACAACACCTAAGAAAACTAAAGGATAGAGATTTAATCTACGCCACAAAAGAAGCTCAGACAATATTCTATGCACTTAACAAAGACAAGTTAGCAACATTAAACCCCATTCTCGATTTGTTGAAAAAGGAAAATATAACGGTATGATTGGAAATAAAAAATTGGTTGGCACATCGGTTCTAACTGCCCTAGCAGCATCTATATGTTGTATTACCCCTGTACTTGCAGTATTGGCAGGAACTACGGGTTTAGCGACCACCTTTTCTTGGATTGAACCTTTCAGACCTTATTTAATCGGTTTTACTGTTTTGGTTCTGGCCTTTGCATGGTACCAAAAATTTAAGCCCAAAACACAAGCCGAAATTGATTGTGAATGTGATGATGACCTGCCTGTCGGCGAGGCAGGAAAACCAAAGTTTATCAACTCCAAGAGCTTTTTGTTTTTGATAACACTATTCGCAGGAGCCATGCTCGCATTTCCCTCCTATTCCCATATGTTTTATTCCAGTATAGATTCAAGTAAGCAAATCGTTTATGTAGAGCAATCGAACCTTAAAGTAATCAGGGTAACCATTGAAGGAATGACCTGTGCAGGTTGCGAAGCACATATTGAAAGTGAAGTCACCAAACTTGATGGAATACTCAATGTTAAAGCAGATTATGAAGCGGCTAATACCATCGTAAAATATGATGAAACCAAAGTCGACCTTGAAAAAATAGAAACCGCCATCTTAAGCACAGGATACAAAATAATAAGGTAATGGTGATACAATTAGAATCTACAATTACCTGCCCTAATTGTAGTCATAAAGCAAAAGAGAAAATGCCCACAACGGCGTGCCAGTTCTTCTACGAGTGCAAAACTTGTAAAACATTACTTAAGCCCAAAGAAGGCGATTGCTGTGTTTATTGTTCCTATGGAACGGTAAAATGTCCTCCAATACAAGAGGGTTCTAGTTGCTGTAATTAACCAGTGAACCAAAAATGGATTATGTAGATATTTGTTTACACCAGTCTTTGAAAGATAATATTACCTTTTGAAAATCATCTTTTGACGTTTAAATACCATTCCACACACCTTATCTTCCCTCCTACCGTCGTTTAGTTAATAAGTGTTCCATTACCTTTTTAAGACGCATGAAAAAAAGATGACCTGATGGGTGATTACTTTTTAGGCCAGAGGAAGCGGTAGCAAAAATAAAGTATAGTACCAAAACAAGGCCAGCGCTGCGGCTCTCTCAAAACAAATGGTCTGCTAGCCCTTTCTCTTTTATGACGCATACTGCAAGACAGTATAGTTGAACTGTAGCTAACTAGTGCATAGTGTATTTCAGTGCTATTTTAAATAGTTTTTAGTTGTCATCTTGGTTTAATAATACAATCTAAAATCAAGTAATTTACAGACATTGTAATGTCTTTGATGCAATTCTTCAACAACAGCTAACATATCGTCATCTTCTTTAAATAGGTTAAAGAATGCTTTATCAAGATTTGAGCTACTAATTCCATTAATTTCATTACCATACCCAGAAACACCTTTTGCGCCAGTGATATCCAAAAAATATTGGGCTTCTTCTTCGTCTAAATCTAGAACTTTCGCATTTGAAAAATGTAAAATCTTTCCTTTTAAGCTTCCTTCAAAAATTTCTGCAATTTCTTGTAGACTATAGTAATAGTCATTTAAACAAATACTATTTGCTTCTCCTTTTATAACCAAGTAGATTATTTCATAGTCTTTAAAGTTATGATCTTCCAAAACCAATGTGTTTAAACTAGCTTCAAGCCCTTCAATAGTATCGCATGTTTTATAAATACTAGCTACTCCGTATTGTAGGGTCAATTGTTCTAGATTTTTTTGTGCTTCGGTAACTTGGTCTATTTCTATATCATGAACCGCTTCTAAACAGTAAATGAAATTAGCTGCATCTATACATTGTTCTTGAGGTAATTGCTGTCTTTTCTTTAACAAATTTCAGATTTTATAAAAAGTAAATAATGCGCAAAATTAGTGCAACTCTTTTATTTTTTTTACCGATTTTATATAAAATATAGGTAAAGTGTATCCTATGTTGAAAGTTTAAATATCCTCATCCTATTTAATAAAAGACAGTATTAAACTAGAATATAAGTAGCCATTCTATACAAATTACCAATGCACTCCTATCGTCGCTTCGGGCAAAGAGTATTCTATTGCCTTTAAGAGAAGTTATTAGAAAGAAAAAAAATAATCCCAATTACGTTGCTATACCCAATGTCAGCACACCAAATCGTTCAAGAAAAAGAAGGCCTACAAGACCTTTTTGTGATATGCAGCCTAAGTCAAGACATTAGGCAAAATAGTGATAAGCTATAAGTAACTTCAGTATGTTCTTAAACCATGCTCAAATTTCGCTAGTATCTATGCCTTGGCTTCATGTGCGAGGTATAAAAGTTTTACTAGCCGTTTGCCCATAAAATAAGGAATACTCAGATTTACTTATTTTCTTTGATAAACGCAATAACTTCTGCAGCAAATAACTGAGGTTCCGTAGCCATTGGAGAATGCCCAGAATTTTCAAAAACCACTAATTTTTTTTCACTAGAACCTAAATTATCATAAGAATCTTGTGCAAATCGTATGGGTACTACCATATCATGTTTGCCCCAAAGTACTAGAGAAGGGATGGTAATTTCTGAAAGTCTATCGGTAAAGCTTATCGTTTGAAAAAGATTGGTGTCTAAAATAGACTGTGTATTCGAAATATTCCAAAACAAGGTTAATAGGTTATATTTTAATATCGTATTCTCATCGCTTTGAACGTAGCTATTAATGAGATTAGATTTTTCAAGTTTGCGCTCTGCTTCAAAAGCCTCACTATTCAACCTTGCGATATCATCGGCATTATATTGCGTATTGACACTGTTGACTAAATCGATAACACTTTCCCAATACTTAATATCATTTTCAACTTCAATTTGTTCGGTAGCTACGCGTCTAAAATTAGCGATGTACTCTGAATACATTCCTTTGGGGTTATGAGACCCATCTACGTCAATCCAACCTAGAAAATCACTTTGATCTTTTAATAAGGCTGCAGGCCCTAATGCACCACCCCAACTATGCCCCATTAAGAAAAATCGAGCGTCACTGCCATATTTGGTTTTAATGACATTTACAAGGGCTAAAACATCTTCAGCCATGATGTCAATGTTTATTCCGTTTTCAGAATAGCTGCCTTGGGCCATACCAGATCCTCGTTGGTCAAAATATACCACAGCACATTCTTTTTCAATGTCATTTTTAATAGTATTGGAGCGATAGCTTAATCCGAAACCACCAGGTCCACCGTGTAAGATGATAAGAAATATATTTTCTGAGGCATTGCCATGAATATAGGCCGGCATATCTGCATCTTTATGACGCACAAATATGGTTTCGTTTATGAGGCTGCTATTTTCTTCTTTAGCGCATGAAAAAGCAGTAGCTAAAACCACTAGTATGAGTACTATTCTTGAGTAAGCCTTAATAATTATCTGCATCTATTTTTTTCTTTTTAAATTGAAAACGATACCCATATTGAAGATTAATAGCGGGTAAAGTACCTGCATTAAAAGGGGTTCGTAACTGGAGTTCTACATTAAAGAAGCGCCCAGTTATTTTTTTGCCTTTTCTTTGTTTGCCTATACCAACAGAGAGCGTTGGTGCGTAGTAGCCTCTGCCGGGTAGAAAAACTTTCGCTACCGCATCGCCATTAACGGCATAGGTTTCTGGTAAAAATGAGCGGTAATATCCCAAAGGATTAACGGCAAAGCTAAATTGTTTGCCCTTCTTGTTTGTTCTTCGCCAAGTAAGGCCATAATTGGTGAAAATACCGGTGTCTGTTTTGGATGAAAAATTAGTACTAAAGCCTAGCGTTCCATTTAAAAGAAACTGATGTGTGTTTGTTCTTTGTCCTCGTTTTCTATTTTTTGTTTTCTTATTTTCTTTTAAAAGGTATTCGGCGCCAAAATTGAGCCCATTGTTCCAAAAAACATTGCCTGAATAACTGACTTTAAATTCGGTGCGTTCTAAAAAAGGTATTTGTGCAATGTCTGTAGCACTAATTGTACTCTTTAAATCTTGTGCAAAACCTACTTTTGAAATCAATAGTACGGTAAGAATGAGCAAGTGTAGTTTTGATGTCATGTACGCTACAATTATTGTTTGTAGGCACGAATGTATCTTTATAAGGGGCTCACTGGTGTTAAAGAATGTGTAATTAAAACTTAATGAATTAATAAAATAATTCTTGCGGTAGTAAACAAAGCTGGGGATTTTAAAATTATAGTACTGGCTTTCAGAAATTTATGTAGCATACTAGCATGCTCTAATAAACACCACCTCTCTTATGGTAATACCTCGAATATTGAAACACGTGTAGGCGATTAGTTGTTCTTATGGTTACAGTTCAACGATTAGACCGCTAATGAGACACTTTACTGCTTCTACTTGCGTTTGCCACCAAACAGTTTGCTGTCTTTTGCGATTCTTTTTCTTAACCACACCATGAAATAGCCTATGAAACGTATCGAAAAAAATATAAAAATCAATGCTTACTTTTGGAAACCAACGTCTCTTTTAATTTTTACATTCTTCCTCACTGCTTGCAGTTCCGACGCTGTTACTGATATTTTAGTTAACGACGAGGGCGCGATAGAAGATATGCTAGTAGAAGATAATCAAGCGGAGCCTTTTGATGCTGATATCAATGGTGATGGCGAGCTCAACATTTTAATCTTAGGAACTAGCAAATCTATACATAACGGTGCAGAAGCCTTTGCACCAGACAATATAGCTGCTGAATTGAATAAGATCTTATCGGAAGATGTGAACAGTACCGCCACAGTTTATGTAGAAGCCGAAGATATTTACAAGAGCAAGGAAATTTCAGTAGCGCTAGGTTCAGGAGGAAATGAATACAACTATACACATTACAGCCATTCGCTGGTGCAGTATTATTATTGGCCAGAGGGCATGGAAACCCGTATGGATAAACTCTCAGGAAAAGGTGATAAAAATTGGGATTATGTGGTTATTGCTGCAGACCCTTATATCGTCTCTACCTTACCAGGATATTATTCTTTGGGCGTGAATAAAATTGCTACGAAAGTAGCTGAAGGTGGTGCCAAACCAGTACTGATGATGATGTGGCCTAAGAACCAAACTTCTTTGGCACCGCTAGCCCTTTTTGAAGAATTCACATACCGTACGGCTGAAGGAGCAAAAGTGGCTTTGGAAACGATACCCGCAGGTTTGGCCTGGGAAGCCTTGTCAGACGAAAAGAAAGATGAAAGCGTCATACATCCATCGCCTAACGGGTCATATACGGCAGCAGCGGCCATATACTCGCAACTTTATGGTCAAAGCGCCTCAGATTCTGAATACGTTTATGATGCAGCAATTGCTGAAACCGTATTTTTAAGTGTAGCGAATGCTGCCAATAAAAATCACTTTTCTGGCGACCGCAACTTTATTTCACCATTCAAAAGTTGTGGTATCAACGATATAGTAATTCACTATAATCATACAGGTACAAGCTCTGAAAATGGTATTCTCGGAGGACTAAACTGGGTGTTTGGAAAATCAGACAAAGTATTGGAACGCGATGGCCCCTCGCCGATCAACTTTAACTTTGGTAGGGCAAATACCAATTTTGAAGCCAGCAAGCGCTATCGGGTTGATGCCTCAGCGTTTGATTTCTCCTTCGGATTTCCTATGCAAGATGGGTCTAGTACTGGTAATGTGTCACAGTTGTATGGTATTGATAAAAGAGGGTCGCAAACCGAAAACGGAACCGATCTAGGTGTTGCCTTACACATGGTGCGAGAATCTGAACTGCCTTACGCCAGAGCTATTCCTGTACGTACCTTATTTGCACAGCTTAAAGAAATGAATATTATTACATCTGCTTATCGCGACAACTGGCATATGAATCGTGATTTAGACAAAGCTATAGCAGGGTACATGTATACTTTACTCACGGGCGATTGTGATTTGGGCACAGCGCCTGTAGATCAAGCGTCGGCGGAATGGAAATCATGGGCTGCGCATAAAATAGGCTATGAAACCGCTTGGAATCTAATGTACCTTGAAGGGAACGCTCCAAATTGTCAATAGATAAGCAAATGTAGGCACTACCTTTTTTAGGCCTACGACATAAAATAATTGGTGCTATTTACTTAGGTATTGGTTAATTTAATAACAAAAAAAGCTCATGTAACCATGTTATTTTTATAGGATTTCAGCTTTGGGATGACATCATCACATAGCGCACTTAAAAGTGATTTTAGAATCAATGATACCTATTTGAGCACAATTTCTCTTATGGTGAAGTCAGCACGAATTAAAAGGGTTGATTAAAAAAACCCAAGATCATCAATAACGCCTTTTAACTTGTCTAAGGTGATTGGTTTTTCGATATAGCCAGAGATTTGATTTATGTTTCTTGCTCTTTCGATATCCTCAGGATTAACTGAAGAACTTGCCATAAAGATGTGAACTTTTTTTTTGATTTTACACTCTAGGCTAGGGTATTCTTCTAGAAACTGCCAACCATCCATGATTGGCATATTATTGTCAAGAAAAATAATATCAGGGATGTTTTCATTAGTGCTACTATTATCAGCAAGAAATTGTAGTGCTTTTTCCCCATCTAAAAAAGTAAGAATGCTTTCAGCTAAGTTATGTCCATCAATAATCCTAGTTAACAAGTAATGTTGGATATCATCATCATCTATAATCGCTATCAAAGGTCGCTTACTTATCATCAGATACTTTTTTTAAAATTATTTTGAACGTAGTTCCTTTATCTACTTCACTTTCTACCGCTATACAACCTCCTAATACATCTATTTGAGTTTTGATCATATAAAGTCCAACTCCTTTAGAATCTGGATGCCTATGAAATGTGTTACCGAGTCCGAATAGTCTATGGCCATGTTTTTTCAAATTTATTCCTAGTCCGTTATCTGTAGCGATAAGCGTTATTTCATTGGAGTTGATTTCTGTGTAGAAATGAATCTTAGGTATACGATCAAGTGAGCGATATCGAATGGAATTTGATAAAAGGTTTAGCATAATACTCTCTAGGTAGAGTTTGGGATACTCTATTTTAGGTGCTTCAGAAAAATTCGATGTTACTAGCGCTTTTGAATCTAGTAGTTGAACTTCTAAAATTTCTAATGTTTTATTGAAAACAGTTTTAAAGAGCGTTGGCTCATGTGTAATATTTATATCTTCCTGTATTTTTACAGAGTCAATTAATTCATTTAAAGTTTCATTTAGATGCCCTATAACTATTTCGATTTTAGTAAAAAGCATCGCCTTGTCTTCTAGATCGCTACTTTCATTATAAAAATCATTCAATGAAATAAGGTTACTA
Source organism: uncultured Flavobacteriaceae bacterium (assembly GCA_938029725.1). Lineage (GTDB taxonomy): Bacteria > Bacteroidota > Bacteroidia > Flavobacteriales > Flavobacteriaceae > Maribacter_C. The sequence continues at coordinate 24,419 of CALHGE010000032.1, read as the reverse complement.
ACAGGGGCCCTTAAATTATGAGATGCTATATGGGCAAAACTTGAAAGTTGTCTATTTTTATGTTCCAAATGATTGTTTAACTCTAGTTGTAATTTTTGTTTAATGATTAATTCAGAATTGCTTATTAATACTTTATTCGCTTGCATCAGGTCATCAGAGAGATTTTTTGCTTTTCTTTTAGCAATCAAAAGCTCCTGTTCATACCTTTTTCTTTGAGAAATATTAAAAACGCTTGTATAGGTCAACACGTGATGCCCTTCTATATCTTTTACCTCTACTGAATTAATAAGAACAGGAATTTTAGTGCCGTTTTTTTTTATAAAATCAAAATTTATTTCTTCTACTTTCCCACTTAACTTTAAGATGCTAGAATAAACCGTTTCAAAGTATATTTCACCTCCCTTGGAAAGCAAATCTGTAAACTTTTTTTTATATACAACTTCTTCTCGTGTATAGCTTATGAGTTCTAAAAACTTTTGATTCACATCAATGATGGTACCATCAGGTTGTGAGCAAAAATAACCGCTAGGAAATATGCTACACAGTTCTTTATAGTCTATGGTGTGGCTCATTGTAGGTTTGAACTTTATTTTACAGGCACTTATTTTAAATAGTGTTTCATGGCCTCAATGGTTTGGTCAGGAGCACTAAGGTGCGGACAATGACCTGTGGAATCTAAAACTACCAATTTACTCTCAGCGATATGAGCATGTACATACTGTCCTATTTTTAGTGATGCAATAGCATCTGATTTACTCTGGATAATAAGCGTTTCAGTTCTAAGCTTGTCAAGGTCACTTCTATTATCTCCTAAGAAAGTGACCTTTGCAAAATGTCTTGCAATTTCAGGATTGTTTTGACAAAAACTGTGTTCTAATTCCTCTGCTAATTCGGGTCTATCTGCGTTACCCATAATGACAGGAGCCATAGCACTAGACCAACCTAAGAAATTAGCATCTAGAGTTTCTAGAAGTTCATCAATATCTTCTTGAGAAAACCCCCCAAAATATTCATCGTCATTAATATACCTTGGAGATGGCCCAATCATGATTAGTTTTTTAAATAAAGAAGGTCTTTTCAAAGCAGTAAGCAGCCCTATTATGGCACTCACAGAATGACCAACAAAAATCACATCCTTTAGGTCTAGGACTTCACAAATTTCTAAAATATCATCAGCATAGCCTTCTAAAGAGCCGTATTTGTCGAAATCATAGGCCTTTTCATCAGACTTGCCTGAGCCTACAAGGTCTATAAGAACTATTTTGTAATCGTCTTTAAAGTAAGGCGTAATGAATCTCCACATATGCTGATCACATCCATATCCGTGAACAAATAATATGACTTTACTTCCATCACCATGTATGTTTATATAATTTCTTGCTAGTATTGTTTTTAACATACATGTTTTTGTTCTGGTACTATCTTCTAAATTTCTACACTCTTTTAAAGGTACTAATTTTCTGACGAAATTGTATGTTAAATAAGCACAAGGTTTTCGGTTAATTCTGAAACTCTCATTACCCTATTATATCATTAAAAAAAAGAGGTTTTGGTATTTTTTAAGTTGAACGGATGGTTAACTATTGAACGAGGCTCTTTTTTAGTTGTAGGCAGCTATGTGTAGCCGCCTTTTATATTTTGATTGTCAGCTTGCCTTGGTTAAAGATACCCCGAAGACGGCAGCATAGAATCCATATCGCATCTCAAAAAACTGCCAGCTTTCATCTTTGTTCATCTTAAAAAAAACGTATCTTCCCAGTTGTTATGCGTGCATAATAAAAACATTTAAAACCAAAAGAGAAATGACCAAGTATCCACATATTTTCGAACCTTTAGATTTAGGGTTTACCACCCTTAAAAATCGAATTTTAATGGGTTCAATGCATACCGGTTTAGAGGAAGAAAAAAATGGTTTAGAAAAAATAGCGACCTATTATGCAGAACGCGCAAAAGGAGGTGTTGGTTTGATTGTTTCTGGTGGAATTGCACCGAACGTTCAAGGTTGGACAGGTCCTTTTTCGGCTCGAATGAGCACTAAAAAACATGCAAAAAATCATAAAGTAATTACAGATGCTGTACATGCAGCAGGGGGCAAAATATGCATGCAAATTTTACACGCCGGGCGCTATGGATACCACCCGTTTGCCGTGGCACCTTCAGCACTAAAATCACCAATTTCGCCCTTTAAACCCTTTCAACTAAAACAATCAGGTATCAAACGTACGATTCGTGATTTTGTGAACTCCGCTAAACTATCAAAATTAGCGGGCTATGATGGCGTTGAAATTATGGGTTCAGAAGGGTATTTAATCAATCAATTTATTACAGAAAGAACAAATAAACGTACGGATGCTTATGGTGGAAGCTATGAAAACCGAATGCGTTTACCAATAGCATTAGTAAAGCAAACACGTGAAGCCGTTGGTAAAGAGTTTATCATAATCTATCGCTTATCAATGTTAGATTTGGTTGAGAAAGGAAGCACATGGCAAGAAGTAGTAGCCTTAGGTAAAGAAATTGAAAAAGCTGGGGCAACTATTATAAATACTGGTATTGGCTGGCATGAAGCACGAATACCAACCATTGCAACATCAGTACCAAGAGCGGCATTTACGTGGGTTACTAAAAAAATGAAAGAAGAACTTTCAATTCCTTTAGTGACTTCAAATAGAATTAATATGCCAGAAACGGCTGAAAAGGTATTGGCAGAAGGTCACGCGGATATGGTTTCGATGGCACGGCCATTTTTAGCGGATCCAGAATGGGTAAATAAGGCAGCAGCAGATAAATCGGGTGAAATAAATACCTGTATTGGTTGTAATCAAGCCTGTTTAGATCACGTTTTTGAACAGAAAGTAGCCAGTTGCTTGGTAAACCCAAGAGCATGTCATGAAACAGAGTTAAATTATCTTCCGACAGAAGAAAAGAAAAAAATTGCAGTGGTAGGCGCAGGCCCTGCAGGTTTAGCTGCGGCAAGTATTGCAGCACAACGAGGACATGAGGTCACTCTTTTTGATGCCGATAAAGAAATAGGAGGTCAATTCAACCTCGCGAAACAAATTCCGGGTAAAGAAGAATTTTATGAAACCATTCGTTATTTCAATACTCAGCTAGAATTACATAAGGTAGATGTACAATTAAACACCCGGGTGACTGCCAAAGATTTAAAGGAGGGTAATTTTGATGAAGTTGTAGTAGCGACAGGAATTAAACCAAGAGTCTTAAAAATTGAAGGTATTGAGCATTCTAAAGTTGTAAACTACATTGACGTTTTAAAGTTTAAAAAACCAGTAGGTAAACGCGTTGCCGTTATTGGAGCCGGAGGAATTGGTTTTGATGTGTCAGAATATTTAGCCCACGAAGGGGAAAGTACGGCATTGAATATTGACGCTTGGTTAAAAGAATGGGGCATTGATAAAACATTAAAAGCTCGAAGCGGTATTGAAGGTGTGAAGCCTGAAGTTGACGCATCAGCTAGAGAAATTTTTATGTTCAAGCGCAGCAAGGGTAAATTTGGCGGTAATTTAGGAAAAACCACAGGCTGGATTCATCGATCTTCATTGAAAAAGAAAAAAGTACAGTTTATCAACGAAGTACAATACACGAAAATTGATGATGAAGGCTTGCACTATGTGCAAGATGATCAGCAAAAAGTGTTGGCAGTCGATACGATTGTAATTTGTGCTGGGCAACTACCCCTCGCAGAATTATTAGCCCCCTTAGAGGCAGAAGGCATCAAAGTGTATGTCGTTGGAGGTGCCGATGTTGCCGCCGAATTGGATGCAAAACGGGCGATAAATCAAGCCAGTAGATTAGCTGCTATACTCTAAGCAGGAGAAAAAAAATGAACTACGAACGTATTAATTAACAGTATAAACTCTCTTTCATCCTAGCCCTTGTTGGGCTTAACTACCGCTGGGGCAAGCGCCCAGTTAAAATCTATTTATTCTTAAGGTTTTTAAACTTAAGTAGCAAGCCTTGTTAAAATCTGACTACTAGGCCATTGCATTAAATTACTCAAAAACACCTGACATAGCCGCTAGATTCTCTAGTGAAATTAATGATCTGATCTTATCGCATGTCTTTATCAGCACTATGGTTTTAGAAAATTTTTATTTACATTGTAGCTAGCCAACTAAATATAATTAGATATGATACGTATAATTCTAAGCGCCCTAGTTTTACTAGTTACAGTTTCTTCTTGGTCGCAGGAAAAATTGCAACTCGCTGATATTTTTAATAAAGGAACCTATCGTTCAAAAACCTACGGCCCCGTTCGATGGATGAAAGATAATAAAGGCTATTCAACCCTAGAGAATAATAAGGACATTGGAGGTAGCGATATTATTAGATATGAAGCTAAATCTGGTACTAGATCGGTATTAGTAGCTGCAAGCAAGTTAATACCCACTGGAGAAACAAAGCCATTAGCCATTCGAAATTATGAATGGTCAGTAGACAATTCAAAACTATTGGTATTTACCAATACAAGAAAAGTTTGGCGCTACCATACACGAGGTGATTATTGGGTTTTAGATATGGCATCTGGTAGTTTAACGCAACTGGGTATAGCTGTTGGGCGAACCACTATGATGTTTGCTAAATTTTCACCAGACGCCTCTAAGGTTGCCTATGTGAGTGCTAATAATATATATACAGAAGACATCGCATCAGGCGAAATAACACAAATTACTTTTGATGGCAATGATGCTATTATCAATGGAACTTTTGATTGGGTTTATGAAGAAGAATTGTCATGTAGAGATGGTTTTCGATGGAGCCCAGACGGAACGCAAATTGCCTACTGGCGGTCAAATACCGAGAATATTGGCACCTTCTATATGATCAATAATGTAGATTCTCTTTATTCAAAACCCATACCCCTTCCCTACCCCAAAGTAGGTACTAAAAATTCTGAAGTTAAGGTGGGAGTTGTATCCATAAAAGGGGGTGCTACAAATTGGTTTGAAATCCCCGGAGACCCTACAAATAATTATTTGGCTCGGATGGATTTTATTCCAAATTCTAATGAGGTACTGCTGCAGCAGCTGAATAGAAAACAAAACACGAATACCGTTTGGATAGGAAATACAAAAACTATGGCCCTTAACAACATCTTTACAGACAAAGATGAGGCTTGGTTAGATGTTCATGATAATATTATGTGGTTAGAAAATGAGAAGTATTTCACATGGACTAGCGAAAAGGATGGCTGGCTGCACTTATATAAAGTGTCGCGAGATGGAAAAGAATTCAGTACCATTACCAAAGGAAATATAGATGTGGTTCGAATTAATTGTATCGACCCCAAAGGTGGTTATGTATACTACATCGCTTCACCTGAAAATTACACGCAACGGTATTTGTACCGAAGTAAAATAGACGGCAGTACAGCACCTGAAAGAGTTAGTCCGAAAGAACAAACTGGGCAACATGCATATCAAATTTCTGCCGACGCTAAATATGCAATTCATAGTTTTCAAAACTCAAAAACACCCAATAGAATAGCACTTATAAACCTTCAGAAGCATAGCACTATTCGGGTATTGGAGAACAACAAAGAAGTTTTGAATAAAGTAAATGCACTAGCGCTAAACCCTAAAGAATTCATTAAACTAGATATTGGAGAAGTGGTTTTAGATGCTTGGATGATTAAACCATCCAATTTTGATTCAGAAAAGAAATACCCCATTATCTTTTATGTATACGGCGAACCAGCAGGCGCTACAGTTCAAGACGCATGGCAAGGTGGCGACCTATGGCATCACTATTTAGCACAACAAGGCTATGTAGTTGTTAGTATTGATAACAGAGGAACACGCACGCCCAGAGGAAGAAATTGGAGGAAATCTATTTATCGGCAAATAGGAATTTTGGCGGCACAAGATCAGGTTTTAGCTGCCCAGGTAGTTTTTAAAAACTACCCCTTTATTGATACAGCGAAGGTGGGTATTTGGGGCTGGAGTGGTGGTGGTCAAATGACCATGAATTGCTTGTTTAGATACCCAGAGATTTATAATGCTGGATTAGCAGTTTCATTCGTTTCTGACCAAAGACTCTATGACAACATTTATCAAGAACGCTATATGGGTTTATTAGAAGATAACGAAGCGAACTATATCGCAGGATCTCCTATTAGTCATGCGAAAAACTTAGAAGGTAATCTTATGATTATGCATGGTACAGCAGATGATAACGTGCACTATCAGAGTTTTGAACGATTGGCGAATGAACTCATAAAGCATAACAAAATGTTTGATATGATGTCTTATCCAATGCGCTCACACGGCATAAATGAGCGTAAAAATACTTCTTTACACCTGCGAGAGACCATGGCGAGATACTGGAAACGGGTTTTAAAGTAGTCAAGCTCAGGGGCTAAATTAGTTTCCATTTTATCATAGCTAAGGCAATAGCATAGCGAACACTCCGCTGCGCCAAATGACTCATGCATGAGCATTTAGGCTTTTCGTCTTAGCGGAATACATGCTTTGTCGAAATGTCAAATTCTATTTATTTCAAGCTGTCAATTACACTACCACAGGTCAACATTGCATCTCCGTAATAGGGGTTTTTAATTTCTTTTTCAGCACTTAACCACATTGCACCTTTGTTCATGTTGGCCATAGGACATTTTTGAATATAGAGCGTTTCTGAAGGAGATTGGATATGCATCGCAAGCGACACCATATTTTCATTCAGTATGACTAAATAAGCTCTTTGCCCTTCTAAATCTTGCTGCTTGTACATGGCCTCGAGCATTTCAATACTCTTTGATACCTGCGCTCGCTCCGTTTTACCTAAATCACTTTGGTCAATAGCCTTTATTTTTTCGGACGCTTTCTTCGCAAAAGCGGATACTTGACTTGCATCACTGGCTACAAAAGCATCTTTCATTTTAAAGTAGGCGTTTAAGGAAGATTCAAACGCCTTTTGAAACGCTTGTGGTAATTGTATTTTTATATCTGAAGCGGCGTCGCTCTGGTTTGCCACACCAGGCTGCATTCCTATATGGCCCTCGTGACCAGTCATCGTTTTTCCACCTTGCTTATTCATCATTGATTGTTTGCCTTGCAACTGTGCTGCTGCATCTACGGTGAATGAACCGTTTGTTACAATTTCATCTCCAATATCCAAGCCTGAAGTTACCGTGTAGTTAGCGCCAATACGAGCACCAATAGTTACCGCTCGCATTTCGAAAATAGCTTCGTTAGGTTTGGTTTTAATATAGACCAAAGAGCGTTCTCCTGTCCATAATACAGCACTCGCAGGAATACGTAATGACGATTCAGTGTCTTGTCTGGCGCTTTTAATTTTTCCAGTAACAAACATGCCAGGTTTAAATAAGTTTTCTTTGTTTTTTAAAGTGCTGCGTAGGGTTACTGTTCTTGTACTAGTATTAATAACGGGGTCTATAAATGAAATAATAGCATCAAATTCTTTGTTCGGATATGCGTTTGTAGTAAGCTTGATTTTCTGTCCTTTCTTAAATTGAGAAATTTGATTTTCATAGGCATCAAATTCAGCCCAAACTGAACTAAGGTTACTGACTTTTAGTATCGGTTGCCCCTGCTTTAAATAATCACCCTCTGCTGCCATTACCATAGATACCGTTCCTGAAACTGTAGCGTATATTGGAAAGTTTTCGTTTACTTTTCCGTTAGATTCAATACTATTGATTTGGCTTTCTGAAAGCTTCCATAATTTTAATTTATTACGAACCGCGGAGTACAAGGCTGGTTGCGAATTTTTTAAAGAAGCTGCCGTAATTAGCTCTTGCTGTGCCGCTACTAGTTTAGGAGCATAAATAGTAGCTAATACTTGCCCTTTAGTTACTTGTTGCCCTTCGTAGCTAACATTCAATCGCTCCAAACGACCATCAAAATAACTAGCTTGAACAGCGTTGTTTTCTTCGTTTACGGCAATTTTACCGGAAAGCGAAATTATACCATCCGCATCAGCTGTTTCATTACTACCCACAATGCTTGTCTGAATATTTGCTAATGCCATTGCATTTGCTGTCATTTTTATTTCATTGGCAGCCAAACCTTCTGCGCTAGATTCAGCAAGAGTTAGGTCCATACCACAAATGGGGCAATCTCCAGACTCTGCTTGCATAATCTGTGGGTGCATAGCGCAAGTCCATATTTGATTATCAGATGCTTCTGAATGATTGTGACCTTCCGATATTTCTTGATTAGACGAACTAGTATCATTTCCGAAGATAAGATAACCACCAAGTAGCCCTACAAAAACCGCAACACCGATATATAAAATAGTATTTTTCATTTTTAATCCTTTTTATATTTTTCTAGTCATAAGTGAATTGACTTATTTAAGTAAAAAACCAATTCAATTGTTTAGCAATATAAAACACTGCTTATTTACTCAGGTATTTTTAAATGTTCACTCCGCATATAATCAATAGCTTAGTGAATACAGCACATATTACGTATTATAAGTATCAAAAACTGAAGTCCTAAAAACATCGAAGTAGGAATCTGTTTTCTGATTTTGAGGTTTTTTTTAATTTAGTTTACATCAAAAGGAAATTGAATACTGACCTTCTCCCAACTCAGACTAATTGTACCTGATACATCGCTATTCTTTGTTACTCTATACTCTAAATGTTCTTGAATATCATCCGATATTGTGGGAACTACTTTAAATCGTAATACATCATTTTTCTCATCATAGTCATCCTTACCGTGTTGATTCCAAGTGGTATTGAAAATGATTGTCCATTCTTCTTGATTTGGTATAACAAAGAAACCATATTTTCCTGCTTTCAATTTTTTTCCATCAAAGCTTAAATCTTTGTTAGTTTCCATCCAAGTTGCCATATGTGCCCCTGCCTGCCAAACGTCATTATAAGGAAGTAAACCTCCAAAAATGATGCGTTTACGAACGCCCGGTGAAGAATAATCAAAATGGATATGTGCATCACCTATCATAACCATGGCACTTGTATGTGGGCTTAATGATTTTTTCTTAGCAGGTTCAGCACTTGTTGGTTCTTGCTCGGTAAGCTCTTTCTTTTTTAGAACTGTTGCCTCTTTTGAAATTTCTTTGCAAGAAACTAGTAAAATAAGACTTAAAAAAAGTACTGCATTTTTCATAATAATAATTGATTAGTTAATTGATTTTGTTTTGAGTCTGAGGGCATTCACAATTACGGAAACTGAACTAAAACTCATTGCTAGGGCTGCAATCATTGGTGATAAGAGAATTCCGAAAAACGGAAATAATACTCCTGCCGCGATGGGAACACCTAGCGTGTTGTATACTAAAGCGAAAAATAGATTTTGCTTTATATTTCGCATTACTTTATCACTTAAATTTCTTGCTTTTACAATGCCGTGTAAATCTCCTTGAACAAGCGTAATCATGGCACTTTCAATAGCCACATCGGTACCCGTGCCCATAGCAATGCCTACATCGCTTTTTGCCAATGCTGGGGCATCGTTTATACCATCACCCGCCATGGCTACTATGTGACCTTGTTCTTGTAGTTTTTTGACTTGCTCGAGTTTGTCTTCGGGTAACATTCCTGCTTTGAAGTTACTTAGATTCAGTTGACTAGCCACAGCCTGTGCAGTATCATGATTATCTCCTGTAAGCATTAGTACAGAGATGCCTTTGGCCTGAAGTGCTGCGATGGCTTTTGCACTTGTTTTCTTAATTTTATCACCTATAACGACATAACCAGTCACCACTCCTTCAACCGCCAGATAGGACACGGTCTTTCCTTGTTTTTGAAAGGATTGCGCTTCTTTTTCCATATCTAATGAAATAACCGCCTTGGTATATTCCATCATTTTGACATTTCCTAAGCCTAATTTTTTTCCAGCTACTTTTCCTTCGACACCTTTACCGGTAATCGCACTAAAATCAGCTACTTTAAGGATCGCTACCTTTTGTTCTTTTCCATACTTCACGGTAGCTTCAGCAAGGGGGTGTTCGCTAGAACTGTTCAAAGATGCTATAAGTTGGATAATTTTACTTTCAGAAAATGAATCTTTAAACGAACCCACCTTTACCACGGTCGGTTTTCCTTCAGTAATGGTTCCTGTCTTATCAACGATCAAAGTATCAACCTTGTCCATTTTCTCTAAGGCTTCTGCATTCTTTATTAGCACACCATTTTGAGCACCTTTACCTACCCCTACCATAATAGACATGGGCGTTGCTAAACCTAATGCACAAGGACAAGCAATAATTAATACAGCAATAGCATTTACAAGCGGATAGACATAAGCAGGCTCTGGACCCCAGATTGCCCAAACAGCGAAGGTTATTAAAGCGATAATTACTACTACGGGTACGAAATAGCCCGAAACCGTATCCGCTAATTTTTGAATAGGAGCACGACTTCTACTAGCATCATTTACCATTTGAATGATTTGCGAAAGCAAGGTATCACTTCCCACTTTTTCTACTTTCATTAAAAATGACTGATTGCCATTGATTGTTCCGCTACTCACTTTATCATCTGTACTCTTGTCTACAGGTATAGGTTCTCCGGAAATCATTGATTCATCTACCGTGGTATGACCTTCCGTAATTAGCCCATCAACAGGAATTTTATCTCCCGGCTTTACAAGTAACAAATCTCCTTTTTCAATTTGGTCAATAGAAACCTCTTCATTGTTTCCATTAACTACGCGTATTGCTTTATTAGGTGCAAGTTTCAGCAATTCTTTAACTGCAGAATTGGTTTTACTATGCGCACGAGCTTCTAGCACTTGACCCATTAATACTAAGGTCAAAATTACCGTTGCTGCCTCAAAATAAACGTGAACTGCACCTGATTCTGTCTTAAATTGTTCAGGGAAAAAGTCTGGAAATAACATTCCGAATACACTAAACAGCCATGCGACACCTGCACCAATACCGATGAGTGTAAACATATTGAGGTTCCAAGTTTTTATACTTTTATAAGCGCGTTCAAAGAACATCCAGGTGGCATAAAATACAACCGGAATAGAAAGAGCAAACTGAATCCAATTCCACCACTTCTGTTCCATTACATTGTAGAGTGGATTATTCGGAATCATCTCGCTCATGGCGATTAGGAAAATTGGAAGTGTAAAACCAACAGCTATCCAAAATTTCTTCAATAATCTTTTGTACGTCTTATCTTCCGCAGAAAGGTCTGGTTGCGCAGGTACTAAATCCATTCCACAAATAGGGCAAGATCCAGATTCGTCTTTCACTACTTCTGGGTGCATTGGGCAGGTCCATTGTTGACTTGTATTAACAGATAAGTTCTGCTCTTCCACCAAATCCATTCCACAAACCGGGCAATCGCCAGCTTTGCCATAGACCTTATCGCCTTCGCAATGCATTGGACAGTAAAATGTTCCTGTTCCTTTGCCCTTTGGCTTTTTCTTTTTGGCATCTTTAGCAGTATGATGTGCTCCAATCTCATGAATACTGTACGCTCCACCATCAACCTGCAATGCTTTCTGGAAAGCCTCTATAGCAATATGCATTTCCATTTCGATACTAGCCTGAGCTTTTTCTAAATGTACAGAAACCTCGATAACACCGTCCACCTTAGAAAGTGTTTGCTCCACGTGATTACGACAACCATTACAGGTCATTCCTTCTATGTGATAGGTGTGTTTCATACTTTATAATTGACTATTCGTGGCTATGTCCATTTGCTTTATGGTCCTCGTTTTTTACCAGTGTCATTCCACAGGTATCACAAGTACCCTCTGCATCACTGCCGCTATCTGCGCAATGCATAGGGCACACATAAGCCGAAGTATATTCTTTTCCTTGCTTTTCAGTAGTTATCTCAGTTTCTATTTTAGCTTCGACTTTTGTTTCGACTTTTGTTTCTCCTTTTTTGTCTTTACAAGAGAGTATTGAAACTGCTGCAATTAGTACTATTGAACCTAAAATTGATTTAAAATTTTTCATATTCTTTATTATTGAGTTATTAAATAATTGACCACTGCACTTTGCGTATGGTATGTTGTTAAGGCACGTATTTGATTAATTTGAAATTTTAATTGTAGTTCTTGAATATCAAGTACATCGTTAAAGTCTATAGTACCGGTTTCATAATTCTTGACGAGAATTTCTTCGGCATCATTTGCCTGTTTCAAGTTTTTCTCTTGCGTATTGTATTTAATTCGAGCTTGATTACGCAGCGATATGGCTTTTGCAAGCACGGACTCTAGAACATTAAGACGACTTTCTTTTTGGGCTACTACTTCTAATTGTTGAAGCTCGTTCTGTTTACTTTTTGAACTATATTTTTTATTAAAAATGGGTATAGATACCGATACCATAGGCATAAAAATGTCTTTTCCATTATCACTTAAATTCAAATCAGAACGCTCCGAAACGGGTACATAATCCAATCCAAAACCGATCATTGGTTGCCCTTCAGCTTGATTCAATAATTCTGATTTGGCTATCGATTCATAGCGTTTATCATACTCGAGTAACTCAGGGTTAAGCCTAAGCGCATTTGCTGAATACACCGTGGTTTCATTTGGCAATGATAGTTGTTCTACTATTGTGATTGCTGTGCTTGTTTCTCGATTGAGAAGCGTGTTAAAAGCTATTTGCGTTCCTGAAAACGCTTCGGCTAGCACATCTTTTTGTTGTTGCAACTCGTTCTGTCGAATCTGTAATCGCAATACATCAACTGCTGATGCTTTACCTACTTCTACAGATGTTAGGGCTAGTTTTTCGTAGGTTTTCAACAATTGAATATTCTCTTCAAGCACTTTTTGTTGCGTTCTAATTTCATAAAGTCTATAGTAGGTTTGAGAAACTGAAAGGGCAAGCTTGCGCTTCGCAATGACAATTTCTACATATGACGTTTCTGCTCTTGAACTCGCATAATTTTCTCTGGCTGTAATGGTGCCAAACCATGGTAACATCTGTCTTGCCGAAAACCGTGCGCGTTGCGCTCCTGTTCGCGTTTCAGGTTCGCTGACAAAATAGCCAGCACTAAATTCTGTGTTCGGAATCCAGTCCGCTTCTTTCACTTTCTCTTCGGCGATATTATGGCGAAGGGTATATGCCTGAATCTTCGGACTGTTTTCTTCCGCCTCCTGAATAAAAGTTTGTAATTGTTGGGCTTGTGTAAAAAGACTCAAGAAACAAGAGACAAGAGGCAATACATAGTATTTATTTAGCTTTTTTATCATTTTAGTTATTTAGTCTTGGTTCTTGATTCTTGTTTCGGTTTCTAGAAAGAGAAAATTCTTCTCTCCAGCTATACAAAACTGGCACAATGAAATACGATGTAATATCAATCACCATTCCTCCAAAAATAGGAATCGCCATGGGTATCATAATATCACTTCCCTTTCCGGTGGAAGTCAATACTGGTAGTAAAGCAAGAATTGTCGTCACGGTAGTCATTAGACACGGGCGGATTCGTTTTTCCGCAGCTTCTTGAGCTGACTTACGAATGCCTTTTATGTCTGTAGGTTTTTCGCGGTCAAAGGTTTGTTTTAGATAGGTAGCCATTACAACACCGTCGTCGGTAGCAATTCCGAACAGAGCTATAAACCCAACCCAAACTGCCACACTTAGATTGATGGTTTTCATATGGAATAGATCGCGCATATTCTCTCCGAACAAGCTAAAGTTGAAAAACCAATCTTGGCCATACAACCAAATCATGATAAAACCACCTGCAAAAGCCACCGTAATACCCGTAAATACCATTAGTGATGTGCTCACAGATTTAAACTGGAAATACAGAATCAAAAAGATAATGGCAAGCGCTAATGGCACTACAACTGATAGTGTTTTCTCTGCTCTTAGTTGATTCTCATAGGTTCCAGTGAACTGATAGCTGATTCCTTTAGGAACGCTTAATTCACCACTAGCTATTTTCTCTTTAAATAAAGCTTGTGCATTTTCTACAACATCTACTTCGGCAAAACCATCTAGCTTATCAAACAATACATAACCAATCAAGAAAGTATCTTCACTTTTAATCACTTGAGGCCCTTGCTCATATCGAATATCCACCAACTCACCAAGTGGAATGGGACTACCTTTTTCCACAGGAACATAGATCTTTTTAAGATCGTCAGGGGTACTACGTAAGGCTCTTGGGTAGCGCACACGCACTCCGTAACGTTCGCGACCTTCAACCGTCTGAGTCAGTGGCATGCCACCAACAGCGACTTGCAACACTTGCTGCACATCCATAATCGATAGTCCATATCGTGCGAGTTGCTCGCGTTTGATATCAATTAATAGATAGGGTTTTCCTACAATACGGTCTGCAAAAACAGCTTGTTCTTTAACGCCTTCTGCTTGTTTTAGTATGGCTTCTAGTGCTAAGCCAAAAGCTTCTATCTGCCCCAAATTCTGACCTTTTACCTTGATTCCCATCGGTGCTCGCATTCCTGTTTGCAGCATTACCAAGCGGGTTTCTATAGGTTGTAGTTTTGGAGCAGAGGTGACCCCAGGTAACTTGGTTACCCTAACAATTTCATTCCATATATCATCAGGGTTATTAATTTCAGGGCGCCAATTTCGGTAAAACTCTCCGTCCTCATCTGCCACTAGGTGCTTACTGTGAATGTTAAATGGGTCTCTTAGTTTTGACGCGTCGTACGCTGAATTATCAGTATCCATATCCATATTAGGATTGATAACAAGCTTGTCGTTCTTTGTTATAAAAAGTCCATTATCATTTACTTTGTAGCGTTGCTTTTCACCTTTTGCATTATGCATATATTCAGATTTATACTGAATCATATTCTCATACATAGATAGCGGTGCTGGGTCAAGTGCACTTTCGGTTCTACCTGATTTACCTACTACGGTTTCTATCTCTGGAATGCTAGCTACCGCCATATCAAGTTGCTGTAAAACACGTTTATTTTCTTCTACGCCAGCGTGTGGTAATGAGGTAGGCATCAAAAGGAATGAGCCTTCGTTAAGTGATGGCATAAATTCCTTTCCTGTTGTATTCATTATCCAAAAACCTGAAATCAATACGGTTGCTGGAATGATAAGAAACAGTACCTTATTTGCTAATGCCCAGCTCAAAATCTGAGCGTAGTAGCTTTTGAAAACAGCAAATATTCCTAAAATTCCGAAGCAAAGTATAGCTACAAAAATCAGATTAATAGCTACACTTCTATCAAAGCCCAATGGTCGCCAATAGCTAGCCAGCAGTATTACAATAGCGGCAGAAGCTATTATAATATTGAGGGTGTTTTTACCAAGGGAAAATTGAAAACTAAAAATTGAAAACTTGTATTCTTTTTGTTGAAAGTATCGGAACCAAATGGCTGTTGAACCAAAAGCTATTAAAACAATGCCCAACCAATAGCCTGAAATTATGGCTATAGCGCCCAATATTAAAAGAGAAATATCAAGTAGATAGCCCATCGAAGCTGTACTTTTTTTCTTTCTGAAGAGGTACGCTGCAATGGGTGGAATTATAAATAAAGCGATAATCAATGATGCTGAAAGTGCCATTGTTTTTGTAAAGGCTAAAGGCCTAAATAATTTTCCTTCGGCACCTATCATGGTAAATACTGGTACAAAACTTATAATCGTCGTTAGAACTGCCGTTAAGATAGCTCCTGAAACTTCTGAAGTCGCATTATAGATGATCTCATTTGTGCTAAATGGATCGCCTTTTTTATTTAGTTTTAGCCTTGGGTCATCCATATGACGTATCATATTTTCGGCTAGAATAACCCCCACATCGACCATGGTGCCAATAGCAATTGCGATACCTGAAAGCGCAACAATATTTGCATCTACATTAAACAGTTTCATACTTATAAAAACCATCAGCACCGCTACCGGTAATAATCCAGCAATAAGTACGGATGCTCTTAAGTTGAAAATCATTACAATGATTACCAAAATTGTTATTAAAATTTCTAGAGTCAAGGCCTCTTTGAGCGTATCTAGCGTTTCTACAATAAGTTCTGTTCGGTCATAAAAAGGAACCACAGTAAGCTGAGATGTACGACCATCTGCTAATACTTTTGAAGGCAAGCCGTCTTTGAGTTCATCAATTTTTGCTTTTACATTGGTAATTACCTCCATAGGGTTTGCACCGTAGCGCGCTACGACTACACCACCCACTACCTCTGCTCCTTCTTTATCTAGAATACCCCGTCTCGCTGCGGGTCCAAGGGTAACATTCGCTACATCTTTAATGCGTAGAGATGTGAAATTTTCTGAAGAAACTACCGCATTTTCTATATCTGAAATAGACTTCACATAGCCCAAACCGCGCACTACATATTCTGCTTGGTTGATTTCTAAGGTCTGTGCCCCTATATCTTGATTGCTCTCCTTAACGGCTTTTACAATTTGACTTAAACCAATATTGTATTGGCGCATTTTTTCTGGGTCAACATCGATTTGATATTCCTTAACATATCCTCCTATAGAAGCAACTTCAGAAACACCACTTGCTCCAGAAAGGGCATACTTCACATAGTAATCTTGAATGCTACGCAGTTCTTGTAAATCCCAACCGCCGGTAACATTACCGCTTTCATCACGCCCTTCTAGAGTATACCAATAAATTTGCCCCAACCCTGTAGCATCAGGACCCAAAGCTGGATTTGTGCCTTCAGGTAATATATTGGCAGGTAGCGAATTTAACTTCTCTAAAATCCGGCTACGTGACCAATAAAATTCAATATCTTCCTCAAAAATGATGTAGATACTTGAAAAACCGAACATCGAAGAACTACGAATCGTTCGAACACCAGGAATACCTGTTAGTGCTGCGGTTAAAGGATAGGTAATCTGGTCTTCAATATCTTGAGGCGAACGCCCTTCCCATTTGGTAAATACAATTTGTTGGTTCTCTCCAATATCAGGAATAGCATCTACTGCCACAGGGTTTGATGGTAGAAACCCAGTATCCCAACCAAAGGGCGCATTTACAATTCCCCAACCTATAAATAAGGTGAGCATTAAAACTGCAACAAGTTTGTTCTCGATAAGGAATTTTATAGCTTTATTAAGCATATAATCTGATAATTAAACAGTTAGAAGTCGTGCGGAATGAAATATTTCAAACAACAAGTTTGGCCCTAGAATGGCACGGGCCATTGGGCTTATTTTCTACTCTTTAAAAATCAAATGAGGAAGGTCTGATCTAAGACTTGAATATCACGTATCAGAGGAGGGGGTGCATAATCGGTATAAGAAACTGCGTTTTCATTCAGATTCTGAAAAAGATATACATAGGAATAGCTAAAGGAAGTAATGAATAATTGCTGATCAAAACTAAGCTGGTCGAATGAAACTTTCAAATCATCTTGACCTTGAAAACTAATTTCAACGTCGGAACAACAGCTCATTTCTAGCTTCATAAGCTCACATGAACTAGAAGTTTTCGATACTTCCGACTTCATCATACAGGTATCTACAGTATCAAAGAGGCTAAAATCTACCAAATGATCTCCACAATAATGCATATCCACAGAAAAGGACATTGTGGATAACAGCACGGTGAGTGCCATTATTATAGACGCTATTTTACGAATGATTTCTTTCACTTATCAAACAAAATTACAAAAATACTAGCTGATAACCCATTACTTAAAGTAAGTTTAGAAATTTTTAGTCTAAAATATAGATAAAACCTTACATTTTAAACGCTATACGAATGGATATAGTATTGCTGATAAGATGAAGTAAGTGATATTTTAAAATACGAATCCTTTTAAAGATATAGTATTGTACTTTTTAAAATATCACTTAGAAACATCTTTTTTGGTAGGGTCTTGCTATTCTTCTAACAGAAGTTCAAAATCTTGAACCGTTTTATTGGCGGCACTTAGTTGTACTTCTTCAGCGGTTTGCATGATATACCCTTCTTTTTCGACTTCAACGGTATAAGAACCCGCGTCCAATCCCATAATCATGTAGCCACCATCAATATCTGAAAAGGTGGTCGTATTTAGAGTGTCTGCAACAAAAACTGCTACTTGAGCACCTTCTATGCCAACAATCGAATCTTGTTCTATAGCCGTTATAAGGCCTGATAGGGTTCCTGCGGTAGACAGGTTACTGGCTTTGATTACCGGTTTAAAATTAAATCCATTTGCTTTTTGAACAAAGGACTTGCTTACATCAAAATCAAGTAATAAATCAGATGTAAGACCACCACTTACTACAAGTTCTGGCTTGATGAAAACTTTGATGCCTGATTGTGAACCACTCGGAATATCTAAATTGAGCGTGGTACCATCTTTTAGAACAACATTAATTCCTTTTACATAAACGCGAATCAAATCATAAGAACCCGCAGGCACATCAATATCTAACAAAGTCTTGGTAACCCCATTGGTAAGCTCTAAAAGGTTTACCGGCATCTCATCTTCCATGAGTACAACAAAAGGCTTGCCTTTGTCAGTTTCAATAGTCATATTGGTGCTATCAATTGCCTGAGTATCCAATTCCTCATTAGCTTTGTAGCGGGCGTCGATTTTGAAAATAGTCACATTTGCTTCCGCGACCAAATCATGAGGAAAAGGAGCGTCTGTTAGTTGAACCTTTAGTCTTCCGATTGCATTGTTGGCATCATTTTGATCTGAACAGGAGCTAGATAGCACGAGAACGGTAATTAAAGCGATAGCTGAAAAGTTGAATTTCATAGGTTTTGTTTAAGATTACGAGTATATGTTTAACCTCTATGACAGAGGCATAGTACCTTTAAACAATAGCCAACGCTAAGACCCTACCTAAAATTTCAGGTATTCGATGAACTACATAAATATTTGATAAGTAATCGATTAACAGTAGCGTAAAATTACTTGGAAGTTGAACGTGATTTTAAAACCACAAAAAAGAGCGCCTATTGAAACACCTTTTTTCTTTTATAGCTCATTAGCAATCGAAAGCAAATCGCTTTTAGCAGCCTTAACAAAATACATTTTTATTTTACCCCTGTTTTTGGCTTCTATTTCTCCGCGATAATCACAATCAAAATCGGTTTTTATAAGCTCAAAAGTACTGTTAGATATATTAATTTTTCCGGGTTCGGACATCGATTCCATACGAGAGGCCACATTAACGGTATCACCCCAAATGTCATAGGCGAATTTTTTGGTGCCCACTACCCCAGCCACCACAGGGCCAGAATTAATGCCGATACGGATATCAAAACTCAATTCAATAGCTGTGGTATCATTTTTTGTGTTTTTAACAAATTCAGCAATTTCAAAAGCTGCCGCTATCGTATTATTGGCATGATTTTCTTTGTTGTGATTCAATCCTCCAACACACATATAAGCGTCTCCAATAGTTTTGATTTTTTCTAAACCATATTTGTCAATAATAGTGTCGAATTTGGAAAAATAAAAGTCCACGGTTTCTACCAACGCTTCAGGTGATAGATTTTCTGAATAGTTGGTAAAACCTTTAAAGTCAGTAAATAGCACTGATACGGAGTCATATTGTTTTGCTTTTACCTTCCCATATAGCATCAGCTCCTTTGCGGTATCTTCGGGTAAAATATTCAATAATAATTTTTCTGATTTTTTCTTTTCTTTTGAAATAACACGATAAAACCATAGCGCAACTATCAATAATACACCCGCAAAACAAAGAATGATCAATTGATTTCTTTTTTGGGTTATCAATAAATCGTTTTGAGCGCCCATGAGATCGAGCTCCACCTGCTTTTGAGAAACCTCATAATCTGTTCGCATTTCAGCAATTTGCTGTACTTTTTCTACATTAATAAGACTGTCTCTGTAAATTATATAGGATTTATAATGTTTATAAGAAACTACCTGGTTGCCTATAATTTGATACAATTGTGAAAGTTTAAGGTTGGCCTCACTAATTTGATCTTTTAGCTGGTACTGTTCTGCTAGTGATAGACTTTTATGTGCATAATCAATTGCTGTGCGGTGTTGTTTTTTTTGTAAATAAATATCGGACATGGCTATTAAATACACGCTGATAGGATAATAATCCTCCAATTCTTCTAGTAATTTAATGGCCTCGTTAATATGAGACTCCGCAAGTATATCTTTTCCTTGTTCAGCATACACCATTCCAATATTACCTTTGTTATAAGCAATACCCACTAAGTAATTTTTCTTTCTATATAGTGCTCCTGATTCTTCAAAAAACTCTAAAGCGGTATTTAGCTTTTTTTTATTAAGCGCTTCATCACCCGCATTTAATAAAGCGTTGGCTAGAAATACATCAGCTTCAGCTTTTCTTAAAATTTGAATTCCTTTGGTATAATAGGTTTCAGCATTTTTTGAATTCCCCATTTCAGAGTAGGTGTCAGCTATAGAAATATTCAATTTGCCTACTTCTAAGGAATCGCCTATACTTCTTGCACCATTGATACTTTTAAAATATGACTGTAATGCCAAGGCATAATTACCCTTTTCCCTAAGCGCATTTCCTTTTTCCAAATATCCTTTATGAAGGTACTTATACGCTGAACTTTTGGAAGATTTTTCAATCAAATTTTCAGAAAACACAAGTCTTCGGTCAGGGTTCATCTCATTAACAGTAATATTTAGTAATATATCCATTTCGGAATCTTGATATATCCCTGAATCATATACAACAATAAGACTGTCAGCTACCTTTTGGTCCTGACTTGAAATGGTAGTTAAAGCGAAACTGAAGGTGGCTATTGCTAAAAAATAGGCTTTTCTTTTATGATGCATAAATCATTAATTAATGCATTCTAATTTTAGGGTCTTGGGTAGGCTGCTGCTCTCCTCCTACGGTATAGGTTATACTATAGGCTTCCTCAGCACCAGAGGGTAATGACCCAACTATTCCCACCCATTTTCCATTATTTTCTTGTGAAGGGTCAACTATAAAAAGATCTGTTCCTGTGGGCTCAAAAATATTATCTAGACTAGAAACATTTCCTCCTTTTTGCCAGGTTACTACATCTCCAGGACCAACTAAAGTAGCCATGTTTTTATCTCCTTCAGCGGTATCTGCTTGATGCCCCTCATCATCAGATAAACTAGGTGGAAATTTCTGTTGAATCGTTGCACTTACAGTAATAGTATGTGTTACAGGTGTAGCCGCTTCGAAAAGTATTTTCCACAAAAAATTATCGGTTGTAGGAATATTGCCTTGACAGGCTTGGGTACCATTCGCATTACCTCCATTAAATATATTTAAGAATTGTGCACTGCTTTTTACTTGTAAGAAGCACCATCCCGGATTTTTAGATGCATTTGTTAGTTTCCATAAAAAATTAGAGGGTGCAGCGTTTAAATCAGATAAAATACCTTGACCAGCAGTTGCCCCATTATTAGTTGCGTTATTTAATATATTTAAGTACTGGCCACTACTTTCAACCTGTATTACGTACCAACCAGAATGACCAGGGGCATCTATTAATTTCCATAAAAAATTATTCGTTGTTGGAGTATTACCTTGACAAGCAATAGTGCCATTACTGTTCCCTCCCCCAGAAATATTTAAATATTGTCCACTGCTTTTAACCTGTAATTTCAAATAAGTAGTTGTCATAACACATAGTTTTAGTTGGGTTAATTACTAGGTATTAATATACCTCGGTTAAATAAAACTCTATTTAGTATCAAGGATGAACGCCCTTAAATACTGTCCGAAAGGGTATATTTATTTTTCAAAACCTCATTAGTGTGCGAAGTTTATTATGATTGAGATTCTATATTCTACTATTTATAGGTGCTTTTTTGAAACTAGCCGAGGCCTATATCGCAGGTATAATATTCGAATATGCCATATTCAAATAAAAATTCTGCACTAGAAGTATTATCTTTCCACGAAGACTTATAATCATTATCAATCGGTTGCCCCACAGATTTTTAAATATGTATATGTATGGAACAATCACCTGAAGACCATAAGAAAGAAGCCCCTATTGTAGCTCCGAGTTCACCGATACTCGAAGGTCACGCTGAGGACTTGGTTGATCATTATTGGGGTAGTATCGGTTATGTGGCCGGATTAATAAAAGCTTCGGAAATTAAGGCAGGGCTGATTCTATCTTTTTATGGTATTTTATTCAATATTATTTATAAAAACTTAGAATTGGTGATGGACAGAGCAGTAGATCACCACTTTCTCTATATACTTCTTACGCTTTGGTTCATTTTAACAATTTCATCTATTTTTTTTAGTATTCGTTGTTTTATGCCTCGAATTGAAGGAAAATTTGATAAAAATGTCTTTTTCTTCAATGATGTAATTTCTAATTATGGAGACATTAATGAGTTTTCTAAAACGTTCTATAAAATAAGCCTTGACCAAGATGAATTATTCCATCAATTGGGGCAGCAAATATTTATAAACTCAAAAATAGCCTCGATTAAATTTAAGTATGTCAATCGTTCAATTCAAATGCTTGCGCTTGGTTTGTTATCACTTTTTGGAATTGCAATATGCTATGCCTACTTAGGTTTTGGCTCCTAATATTGAAGTGCATAAAACTAAGACTCCATGTCTCAATTAGAATATCACGTTTAAGAAGGTGTTCGATCTCAGTACAAAATTTAAGAAGTTATGAATAGGAGATTAACATTTTCTAGATCTTTAATTTTTTACACCCTAAACTGCAAGACAGCACTAGAAAGGTATGATTAAAATTAGAAGATCAATCATCGCAGTAGTGCGCGCTATAGGTTGAGCTATCGCTGGTATAGCGTATACCATCACCCAAAAATCTTCTCAGCGAAAAAACAGTCCGTTTCAAGGCAATTCATTTTCTGGCATTTGCAAAAGCCAATTTGCGTCAGGTTCTTATTATATTTATCTGTTCAGATGACCCGCTATTCGCTAATAAATACGTTACTTCGTTATCGGTATTCAAAAAATAAAATGAGCTCTCAGATCGTTTTCCGTTGACCTGTAAATAGCTATAATTCAGTTATTAATTATATTAAAATGCGATTTAATATTAACGCGACTAGTGTTAGAAAAAACACAAATACAGTTTGATTTTTCGCGGTAATGCGTAGCATTTTTACTTGTAAAACATTTGGATGACCACTCTGAAAACGGAAAATACATAGCCGAAAAATGAAGATATTATGATACCTAAACTACATTATATACCGCAGGGCAACTCCGCTAAAGAGCTTCTTGAAAACATTCAAAAGGCCTGTACTTCTGGCGCGGAATTAGTGCAATTAGGTTTAAAAAATCTGTCAGACAAAAAATTTTTGAAATTGGCTGAAGAAGCTAGAGAAATCACATCTCATTATCAAACCAGATTGCTCCTAAATGGGAATTTAAAAATTGCAAAAGAGATAAAGGCAGATGGCGTGCATTTAGAAAAAATGGATATCTGCCCTAGCCAAGCAAGGAAAGAGCTTTACCCTTGGCAAATTATTGGCGGGACAGCAAATTCTCTTCAAAATTGCGAAACATTAATAGCGAAAGAGGTCAATTATATTAGTTTAGGACCATTTCGAGCTACAAAAGTGGAAGACAATAGCCTCAAGATTTTAGGTTTAAACGGGTATACAGCCATCATTGAAACTTTAAAAACAGACATACCAATTATTGGCTTTGGAGGAATACGCATTGCAGATGTTACTGCTATATTAGAAACGGGTGTTTCAGGACTTAGGTTATCCGAAGAAATCACTCAAAATTTTGATGCAATCAAAATATATAATCAATTACTAAAAGCTTCTTCAACAGAAGAGCAACGCCATACCTTTAAATAACAGTTAAAGAATTCTAGTTCATACGTAGCGTATAGAATTAATTCTACGCTTCACATTTACAAAGGGCTTATTTAGTTTCACTAAGGCAGTTATGAGCTTAAAAGTTTCACTACACTTTTATTTTCAATGGTTTACAACCTTTGGTATATTATCTTTCTTGACTTGTTCTTGATTTCTATAAGATTCTTTTAGCATGATACACTTCACCAACCTCATAATGAAAATTATGAAACCTTAATTAGCTAGAGCACTTTCTCATAAGCTTTTTGTTAGGGTAGCATTACACAGATTTAGCGAGCTTAAACGCTATAGCTATCAAATTATTACCGATGGTAACAGAATACCACCCTTTGACAACATATAATTGCATGATGACTGTACTAAGATTAGTTTTGATATAGTGATTAAATAACCCCGACCATTATTACTGACCCTTTGAAATATCTCTTTATCTGCTTTTGCTTTTACTTTTGCACAAGTATTGGGCATGCACAATCCTCACCTGGTAATGTTAGCACAAACCTACAATTATGGCTTAAGGCTGATGCAGGTGTTACGGGCATAGCTCCGGTAACAGCATGGGCTAACCAAACCGGAAGCACAGTAGATGCGATTCAAGTGGGCGATGCTCCAGATTTACGAACAGATCAGGTTAATTTTAACCCCGCCTTAGATTTTAATGGTGGCAATGATTATTTGCAGCTTACCGGCGGACTATTAGGCACAAATACACAT
>CALHGE010000031.1 GCA_938029725.1 uncultured Flavobacteriaceae bacterium | reverse complement strand
AAATTTCAGAGATACTTAATCTCTAAAATTTATGTCCTATTTGACATAATGTTAGAAGTACTTAAAGAAAAGCTTCAAACATGACTAGAGGTTAGCAAGGGCTAAGAATTTTGCTCGCAGAGAAAATTTTAGCTGTTGCGGCAAGCTGCTGGAGAATGCTGTAAAAAATTTATTGACTAACAGTTTCTCATAAATCGCAAATTTCAATAGAATCTAAAAGTTTTGCTTTTTTTGGCGTTGGCAAGCGCTGGCAAATTGAGTTTAAATTTAAAATGCGTTTTTCAGTATTTTATAATTTAAAAAGCAATCGAGTGATTGGCAAGCGGCAATTTGACATAATGACAAATTATAGATACAGCTACAAGATTTATCGCTGGGTTCTGAGAATTTGAAATTTTCCAAAAAATATTTTCTGTGTACAAATATTGTAGCTACGTAAATTAAACAGGCTGATGACCCTGTTAGTAATTCTCTTAAAAGCTATAAACGTGAGGGATATTTTACATAATGTAATTATAGCTTACAGCTATGCGGTTGATTCAAAACTACTTATATATCAATCTGTACTATAATTTATATTATGTAAAATAGAATATTTCAAACCTCACCTATTCAAGCCAAACGCTAACTCTCGCCGCTTTTAAATAATCCACAGGATAAGTATAAAAGCTCGCGTATGCACAATACTTCAGCATTTTTAGAGATCAACTAGCTCGATATATTTTGTTCGAGATGGTATGCTTTCATCTCTAGCTCTGATGTCGTAAAAACACCACTGCTGGCTCAGGTTAAAACCCTACTTGGCTAATTCTACAAAACCGATAGGTCTAAAGTATACATTAACAGCAGCATCTGCCCCAATTTAGAATCTTAGGTATATAAAAAAAGGTATTAAAAAGCCAGTGGTCTGGTATTTCCCACTCGCGCTCCTTAGTTTTCGACCAAATACACGATATTTTAAGTACTTGATTATCAATGGTTTCATGATTTTTTAACAGTCTTAACGGTGTTATTCATCGAATAGTAACTGCTAGGCGATACTTTAACTAATAAAGCCAATTAGATATCGTTTTACTTGTAGGAATTTTACTACAGATGTAATATCAACGCTTTAATAGATCAAACCTATGCTAAACAAATTAAATCTGAAATCGCTAAGCTTTCTTTATGTTGTTCTTCTCTTGTTATTACTAACTGTAATTAACTCTTGTGAACCAGATGAAGACTTACAATTTGATCCTATAAGTTCTCAACCACTTGACCTTAACTCTATCGTACAAGATTCAACCTATACCGATGAAGAACTACGAGCACTACTTACGGAAGAAGACAGTATAAAAGTTCTTATTGCGGCTGGTAAGATTATGGATATCTCAGGAATGACCGTAGCCAAAGACAATCCTAAAAAAGTATATGTACACTATATGCCTTGGTATCAAAGCAAAGATTATGATGGTTATTGGGGTCAGCATTGGACTATGGCGAATCAAAATCCTGATCTTATCAACAGTGATGGTCTTAGAGAAATTGCTTCCTACTACTACCCTATCATTGGGCCTTACTCTTCGATCGATCCAGACTTGCAAGAATACCATATGATAATGATGAAACTTGCGGGTATTGACGGTGTCATATTTGATTGGTATGGAAGTAAAGATGTCTACGATTATCAACTCATTAAACAAGCTACAGAATCGTTTATGACAAGGCTTGTAGATTTAGATTTAGACTTTTCTATAATGTATGAAGATCGGGTTGCTCAAAATTCTGTTGATTTCGGCATGTTTACTTCTATTACTGAGGCGGCAAAGAGCGATTTCGAATATATTCAAACCAATTATTTAAATAAGGCTAATTACTTGTCTTATGACAACAGAAAACTAATGTTCGTTTTTGGTCCTGGCAGCATTACTGAACCGGCCCAATGGGATGAAATATTTTCTGTTTTTCCAGAAGCAGAAAAGCCCCATTTTGTAACTTTATGGGCAGCAAACCAAAATGTAGGTGCCAACGCTTCTGGTGAATTTTTATGGGTGGCTCCAGATCACTTATTGGCACATCAATACTATTACGACACCTATCTAAATACAGATTTTGTTACGGTTGGCAGCAGTTACCCCGGTTTTGAAAGTTTCTATAATCAAGGGGGTTGGGGTTTACAACATGACTGGCAAATATTTCCCAACAATGGCAATACTTTCGTAGAAACCTTGAACTATACCCACCATGAAGATGCCGATTTTATACAACTGGTTACATGGAATGATTTTGGTGAAGGTACAATGATAGAACCAACAGAGGAGTTTGGCTTTTTTAATCTACAAATACTACAACAGTATACAGGTGTAAGCTATACACCTGATCACCTTACCACTGCTCTAGATCTGTATAAAGCCCGAAAATTATTTGCTAAAAATAGTGAAGCACAGTATTACCTAGATCGTAGCTATCAATACATCAAGCAATCGCGACTCGATCGCGCTAAAAAAGTGATTGCTGCAGTGTATAGGAGGTTTAGCTAACCTGCAAAAAACGGGCAAAGTGAACTACTAAAAACGAATTTATTTAAACCACTTTAAAAATCATTTCCAATAGGCTATAACGAGGTTTGCGATAACCATTGCTATGCTCACTTTAATACGACGAGGCTGGAATACGATCCTCCCCTTTTCAGACCTGCTACGGATTCATAAAAAGTGCCGCTATCAAAGCATTATCCTAATAATTTTTCACACAAAAAAAGCCCGTCATTACTGACGGGCCTCAATTTTAAAATTTAAGCGTATTATTCTATAACTCTTACGTCAACCGCGTTTAATCCTTTTTTTCCTTGGGTTAGTTCGAATTCAACTTCATCGCCTTCGCGAATCTCATCTACTAATCCTGAAATGTGAACAAAATGTTCTTTGTCTGAACCTTCTTCTGTTATAAATCCGAAGCCTTTTGCATCGTTGAAGAATTTTACTGTTCCTGTACTCATAATGTATTGTAATTTAATATTAATAATTACTTAGTTCTTTTCAAATATGATGCCACAAATGTAAGTTAGTTATTTTTCTTCTTAACTTTTGGCGATACCTCGGCTGCTTCGAGCGCATTTCTTTTTAGGTCAGGCATCATTTTATAACAGAGTGAACTAGCTCTACCTGTGAACGGCTTAGTTGGTTTTATTTCCACTTTTATGCTTTCAAGCATTATTTGGTAATACGCTCATCATGCTTAAAAACAATAATCTGGGTGTTCGTATCAAATGCATCCTTGCTAAAACGATATGTATTTCCTGCTAGTCGCAGAACATGCTGTTTTCCTTGCAACCAGGGTTCAATTTCTCCTAGGTCTTCTGGCTTATCGGCAAGCGTCTCTAATTCTGGAATACGATAATGCATTGGCACAATCACCTTAGCACCAATAGTCGCTAAGACCGTTTTTAATTCGTCTTTTTTAAGAATATGATACTGACTATCAATAGCAATTAACAAGATATCTACTGCTCCTAAATCAGTGTAATTTTGTTCGGTCAATGGTCCATTATCGCCTAAATGAGCAATGGTAACATCTCCTACTGTAATTTTCCAAATCGTATTCTTTTGATCAAATTCTTTACCATATGGATCACAGTGCTTTCCTTTAAAACCTGTAATTTCAAAATCTCCAATGCTGTAGTCTCCAGTATCTTGATAAAAGGGAATTTCATCCTTCCAATAGGGTGTATACCCCCGAAATTGCCCCCCATCATGGTCATAATGTGGGTGTGTACTAAAAATAGCGTCGGCCACTACTCCCTTTGGAAAATTATAGCCCAACCAAATTTTATCCGCATATGGATCTAGCAATAGCGTCGTATTTTTATAACTAATTCGAAAACTTGCATGGGCAATATACTCAATACATACCTCGACACTATCTTCTTGCGCCATAGTAGTATCAGGTAAACTCAAAAGCACTAGAAGTTGGAGTATTGCGAAAAATTTGATGCCTAGGTTTTTATACATTTGGTTTTTAAGTTCGTTTCATTGCAGTAGTTACTCTTCCTTTAAAGCTATCACATCACCCACATATCGAATTATAGAGCGCTGCGAACTGCTAACACTAATTGTTCCGTTGAGCGTTCTTCCTGCCGTTGCTGTGACCAAATAATTTTCAGTCTTGTCTTGTATTGTAAACTTGATCGTATACTTCTGTTTGACTTCATCCTTGACAATTTCCATATGCGCCGCTACGCCTTTAAAAACAATAGCTTGAGTATCAGTATACCCACCACCCATTTGTCGTTCTCCGTAGTAGGCCAAATTCGCAGCTATCGAATCACCTTTTAGCCTTAGAAAATATCCGGACCCGTTTAAATCAATTTGATTTATGCTACTTCCTGGTGGTATTAAACCACTCGAAGCGATAGTATTCATAGCTCGAGTTGCCATCGGCTGTGCAAATTTCACTTGAATTTCAAAGCGCTTTTGCAACATCATTTCATCTAAAACACTATTCGTTTCATAGATCTTTTGAGCGGAAGTACATCCGACAAATAAAGGTATTACGACTAGTAGGATTACTATCTTTTCGATTCTCATCGTCTCTAGTTTATATATCCTTAACCCATGGCAATTCAGCTAACTAGCATACTTGGCCTGGCCTGGTCAAGCTATCTAATATGACTTCCAGCATTTACGTCAATTGTAGCTCCGGTAGCATGGTCCATACCGCCACTGCACATCAACCCAATTAAAGGTGCCAAATCTTCTGGCGTAGTTAACGAATTTAGGGCTATCTCATTCAACACCCGTTCTTCGCCGTAGGTTTTGATAAAACTTTCTGCCATTTGAGTTCGCGTAAATCCGGGGGAAACGATAAAAGACTTGATATTTTGTTTACCAAAGGATCGTGCAACGCTGCGCGCCAAAGAGGTCAATCCACCTTTCGAGGCTGCATAGGCCAAATACTCTTCGGTTTCTCCCCGAAATACGGCTCTACTGCCAATATAAACGAAGCGCCCCTCTCCTACTTTTAGAAAATGATCTAGTCCTAACTTGGTCAATAAGCCAACGGAATCTAGATTAATAGCCATTGTTTTTTTCCAAACCGCCAGCCAATCTTTGGGGTCAGACCGCGAAGAATGCGACAGAAAAACACCAGCATTTAAAATTACAACATCGATTTTTTCAAAATGTTTCACTACCCTTTCAAAAAGTAAAAAAACTTCCTTTTCTTGAGATAAATCTGCTTGAAAAGCTTTTGCCCTAGTTTGATATTTCGCAACAAGGCTATCAGCTGAGGCTTTATTGCTATTGTAATGCACCGCTACCTTCGCTCCCATTTTTAGCAAATAGGAGGCCAGCCCCTTTCCTATTCCATCTGAAGCACCTGTTAGTAGAATGGTTTTATCTGTAAGGTCTATTTTAGTCATCGTGAACTAAGATATAAAGAAATAGCAACTAGATAGGTGTCGACAGGCTATTGCTTGTTCAAATTTTTCAGTTTATTTTTTGCTGAACGCCCAGTCATACCATCAGGGTCTAAGGTGATAACCTTTTTATAATTTTCTTTAGCCTTTTCCACTTGCTTCAGTTGCTCTTGAGCTGAAGCCAAATTTAACAGTGCGCCCACAGATTCTGGATAAAATTCTGCGACAAGCTCTAGTATGAACAGGCCTCCTTCTGGGTTTCCGTTTGTTAGCAATCTATAGCCTGTCGTTCCGAATTCTTCCTGAAAATCATAATATTTATACGCGGGGTCGCTTGCTAACAGAAAGCCTACTTCTTTCAACTCTTTATATTTTCCTGCTATAAACAATTGTGTAAGGTGCTCTAAAGGGTTTAAAATAAAGCCTGTTTCAGTGTAGTTTAAAGCGGCATTTAAAACCACATCTTCATTACTGACATAGGCCGTAAAAGTCATCGCTTTAGCGATGTGAGGTAAGGTAGCGTCTTTACCTTCCCATGCTGGTTTGTCTTGCCACCATGCGAATGATAAATAGGCATTAATTCCGGAGTTCGGCAAACGTACTTTTCTAGCATCACCATAAAAATTAGTATTCTCAGCGCTAGGCTCTCCTACGATAATAGCTTCCGTGTAATTCTCAATTTCGTTGGTTAAGTTCTGAGCTGCAGAAAACGTGTTTCGCCCAATAATATAGAAAAAACTACCGCGTTTATTGATTTTAGGACGTGCCATAATGCCTTTAATCAAGGGCTTGTTGTTGTAATTATTTCCGCCACCATTTAGGCGAACGTCATACACCAATTTCTCAATGGCATTAGTGTCTATGAATTCAAAAAGGCGGGTGTAAAAATCTACTAAAGATTCTTTCTCATCATTGAATACCGAGCTCTGTCGTACATACAATACTTTACTGTCTTCCAAATATTCAAAAAAGTACAGCTTCTCATTTAGGTATTTTAAAAACAAAGGTGTGTGGGTCTGTTCACGTGCACTCACCCAGGTATCATTAGCAATAGTAAAGCCATAGCCCTTCGACACTTCAGCTAAGGGTATCGCGCTAAACCTATGCTCGAAAACGCTACCGTCTTTCTCGAGGGTTAGGCCTATTGAATCTGTTAATTCAGGTATCACACCTTGGGCGTGCAAAACTGCAGGTGACGTTAGAAAGCGAAGACCGTATCCCTTAAAATAGAAATCGTTCTCTGCGGGTACCACCGGCCGTATCGCTTTGAGTGCATCCGCTATTGGCATGTTGCCTATCTTTAATACTTTGGCTCCTAAAGCTTTTTCATTCCCTTGCTGCACCCCCTCTATAAATATACCGTCTTCAAAATCATAGAGATTAACAGCGAACACCCCATCATCAACTATCGTTCTAAACGGAATTTGCGTATGTCCGTATTCAAAAAAGGAAACCATACGTGCAAGGCCTACTTTAATTTCATGAGTTTCCAAAGATGGTATGGCCGCATGGAATTTTTCTACTGCTGTATCGAATGACGTTGCGGTCACTTTCTTGAATAGGAAAGCGTAGTCTTTATGAATGGTTTTCTGAAGGAATCTTAAATCTTCTTGCCACTGTGCCGCGCTAATGTTTTCTTGTGCAAAGCTTTCTTCTGTAGTGATAAAATACAGGGCAATGGCCCATACAATTGTGAAATAAATAGCTGCTGATTTCATGGTGGTTTTCTGTTTGCTATGACTATGTGCCAAAGATGCCATTTCATCTTAGCCTAGCCATAAAAAAACTACCCAACTGTTAAATAGGTGTGCTGACCTGTT
Source organism: uncultured Flavobacteriaceae bacterium (assembly GCA_938029725.1). Taxonomy (GTDB): domain Bacteria; phylum Bacteroidota; class Bacteroidia; order Flavobacteriales; family Flavobacteriaceae; genus Maribacter_C. Next base: position 195,470 of record CALHGE010000031.1, on the reverse strand, counting down.
ACTTATACTTAAAGAGCGTCGGTGCTTATAACAGCTGTTTTTATTTGACTTTCATTTGTACTATAATCCGTCCAAGCAAAATAGATTTTATTTCCGACCTTTTCTATTTGCGGAAACCCAGTTTTTCGCGAAGCATCGAGTTCGGCGATGACCTGCTCTTTTCCTAAAGTTCCATCTTGAGTTACTTTTACTATTTTTAGTTGTGCTTTTTTATCATGGGCCTCCATCCAACTAATAATAGCTTCGTCTTCATTCAATAGCAACACATCTACTCTTCCCATAGCATTCGCTTTAGAAACTACTATCGGCATATCAAAACTGGCTCCACCATCGGAAGAAAAAACTAGTTTCACTTTTGGTTTATTAGTGGCTGCCGTAAACCAGGCCATCGCTAAAGTATTCTTTAAAACTGCTGCTTTGGGTCCGTTTACAGGGCAACCTTTTATCTTCCAATTATCATCATATACCATTTTTGGAGCGGTCCAAGATCCGTTTTGTAATCGTACAATACTCATATCTCGCACTTCTTCTTCCGAACGATTTCTATACATGACCACAGGCCCGTTTGTAGTAATTGCAGCGGTAGTCTGGCAACAATCACAGATACGGGTATCCAACTCTATTTCGTTCCGTATTTCACCTGTCACAGACACCTCCGCAGCTCTTAAAGTCATTGCACCGCGGTTACCATCAGCATCTTCCTCCGTATTTCGGCCATCTAGCCAAGTCATAAAGAATCCGTCTTTATAGGGTAGAACACTTACAAAACCGTGCTCGGTAGGTGTACCATCAGTATGCAGCGGTACATCAGTCTTCCATTCCGTTTGCCCTGCTTGCAGAAGATTTAGTTTAACATCGTAGGAGTAGGTGCCGACGGTAGACTTTTTTAAAACATGTGATATTAGACTTCCCTTATTTTCGGCTATCGCTGGAAAATCGGCCCAATTTACAAACCAATCTGTACCCTGATGAATTAATTTAGGCTCTTGCCATTTATCATTCAGCAGCTCAGCATATTTTAATTCTGTAAGGCTGTCTCCGACTTTTTCTACCCATGATAAAAGTGTGGTATCGTCATTCGAAAATAAAAATGGTAACGAACTGGAACTTCCTGCAGGAGAAAGCATCGTTTGTAGCAGTGCTACTTCTTTTTTAGGTTCGGGTTTACAGCTTAGAAATAGTAAAAATGAGAGAAAGAAAACAGCGGTATATCGCATTATTTTATGGCTTTTAACTGGTTGATAATTTCAGGAGAATCCCATGCTGTGGCGCCGTCAATACGCTGTATCAATTCACCTGTTTCATTATAGATAAATGTAGCGGGCAAAGCGTTTATAGCAAAATCTGCCATAGCTCCGTTGAATTTTAAATACCTAAAGTCGAAACCTTTCTTTTCTTTGAAAGCTTTTATCTTCTCGATCGATTGGTCTGAAGCCAGAACGAAAACATAGTTTTCATTTGCCAAGGCCGCCTCGGCTTTCAATAGCGAGGGCATTTCTTCAATACAAGGTCTACACCAAGTAGCCCAAAAGTTCAAGAGCACTCTTTTACCCTTATAATCTGAAAGTTCTACCAGATTACCTTCTAAATCTTCGAAAGTACTTAAGACTTCGCTATTTTCAGGAGCAGTAACAAGGTTAGTTTCCTTTTGTTCTGCTTCTTTAGGGCCTTCTTTACAACCAAAACAAAATAGCAGGCAAATCGCAAATAAAGTGGCTTTGAATTTCATAAAACGTTCCTTGTTAATTTCAATCTAAAGTACCCAAATTTACTTGTATTTAAAACTAAGGGCTCTAGCATTTTTTTAAAGCCACCTTGCAAGATATGTTACAAGTTTTTCGAAAGCTTCTTTTGATATTTAGATTGAATGATATCAATAATCACTAAGACTACAATAACGAAGTAGAATGTGGTTTTACTCATCGGCGTAACTGCATTTCCAAACAGCGTCAAATGTGCCAAATGGCCGCCTTCCGACAACAACATAATTCCTACTATAAATAGAATAAAAAGCCCCAGCACCTCATACATTCTATTCTTCTTCAAAAATGCTGATACCTTACCTGATAGCCAGATCATAAGCACCCCACCAATAATGATAGCAGTGGCCATTACCCAAAATACATCGGTAAGTGCCATAGCACTTAGAATAGAATCAAAAGAGAAAACGATATTCATGATAACGATAGAGAATATAATCATATTCACGCTCTTTGGTTTCCCCTCAAGTTCACCATGCGCCTGTTCCATACTCAGCATATGCCATATTTCTTTCACAGCAGTGTACATAATAAAAACTCCTCCTAAGAGTACGATCAAACTGTGAATGTTGAAATGCCCCTCCAAAATACCAGTGAAATCAAAACCGAAAATAGGATCTTGGAAATAAGCGATAACACGAATAAGAACGAACAACAATACGATTCGCAGAACAATGGCCATTGCAATACCAATGGTACGTACCCGACTTTGTTCTTTTTCAGGTGCCCGTTTCGACTCCAACGAGATATATAAGAGGTTGTCTAAGCCCAAAACCGCCTGTAAAAGGGTTAGCATTGCTAGGGTGACGAAATTATCGATAGTAAAAAGATCTTCCATAGAATATTAGGTTTCGTTGGTATTTGTGGTAAAAGTGCCAAATATAAGAGAATTCATAAAATTACAGCTTTATTTATGCGATCATATGCTCGGTTAATATGTGGTGAAATAGTTCAAAGGCACTAGCACTTATTCGTTTTTGTTCTACTTTTGCTGGATGTTTAAAAAACACATTCCGCAGATAGAATTTATTGCGCTAATGGCCTCTTTAATGGCCACTGTTGCTTCTGCAATTGATGCGCTTTTGCCTGCTCTTGATATCATTGGCCTATCTCTGGGAAGTGCTTCTACAGCTGATAATCAGCAGATTATTATCATGATTTTTTTAGGCTTAGGTATCGGTCCTTTACTATTCGGTCCCATTTCGGACAGTATCGGTAGAAAGCCTGTCGTTTATGCGGGCTTTTTTCTTTTTATACTGTCTAGTTTTATGTGCGTTTACGCCGACAGCATGACCGTTTTAATTATCGGACGCGTTTTACAGGGTATTGCCCTTTCTGCTCCTAGAACGATTAGTATTGCTATTGTGCGTGATACCTATAGCGGAGATCACATGGCACGAATTATGTCATTTGTAACCGTTGTTTTTCTGTTGGTTCCAGTCATCGCTCCGGCGCTTGGCAAATTGATTTTAGATGCTTACAATTGGCAAGCTATTTTTTATGTTCAGATTATATTTGCCATACTTGTTGGGCTTTGGTTTTGGAGGCGCCAACCAGAAACCTTGCGCGAAGAAAACACCGTGAAGTTTACCCCTAGTATTTTCACAGACGGACTGCGAGAACTCATAAAACACAAGCAAACCATGGCCTATACTTTTATTTCTGGGTTTATAGTAGGCTCTTTTTTAGTATACCTCAGTACCGCGCAGCAGGTTTTTCAAGAACAATATGGGTTAAAAGAGGAATTTCCTTATATTTTTGCAGGCTTAGCAATTTCTATCGGAGCAGCTACTTTTTTAAATGGAAGCTTTGTGCTCAGGTTTGGTATGACTAAATTAATTAACATCTTTTTAATTTCGTTTTTTCTGATTTCCTTGACCTATGTTATTTTGTTCTTCGGAAAATCAAACCCATCTATTGAAGTCTTGCTCGTATTTTTGGCGGCGCAGTTCTTTTCTATAAGTTTTCTTTTCGGAAACCTTAGGTCTGCAGCAATGCAACCTATAGGACATATTGCAGGTATCGGAGCAGCCATCACAGGGTTTATCTCTACCTTGATGTCGGTTCCTATTAGCACCTATATTGGTGGTTTTGTTAATGATACGGTACTTCCCCTTTTCTTAGGCTTTTCGGTTTGCGCTTTCTTTGCTCTGTTAATTTTAGGCTACCTAAGACGGGCAGAGAAAAAGGCAATTATAGCACAGGCCTAAGGCCTACAAATGAAGGCTAAGGTGTATATTAGTTCAGCTGCGTTTAGTCAGCCATTGCTTGAATAAAAGATTTAAGAGTAGGCCTGCTATAATTATTGCGATACCTACAAAACTCCACAAGGTATAGGTTTCTCCTAAGAAACCAACACCAATAATTATTGCGAATACTACTTCCACATATTTGATAGGAGCTATTACACTGGTTTCTCCCATCTGAAATGCTTTGGTCATAAATAGCTGTCCAAAAAAACCAAAAATACCTAAACTTAATAACAGCAGTACATCAAGACTACTCGGAGTTTTCCAATCAAAAATACACAGCACACCTCCTACTATGGTCGCAATACACATAAAATAATTCACGATAACTACGGGGTGTTCCGTAGTGCCAATCTTCCGAATAACAACATAGACTAATCCGCTAAAAACTGAAGCCAAAAGCACTAAAATCAAACCGATTAGCGGAATACTATCATCAAACCCCTTTAAAACCAATACACCTAAAAAGGAAAGTCCGAAAAAGAACCATTGCAGCGGGTGTACGTTCTCCTTTAAAATAAGAATAGCAAAGACGGCAGCAAAAATCGGCGCGATATACCGCAAGGCTACAGCAGAACCTATAGGCATATAATGAACCGCTATAAAAAACAAGAGCATTGAAATGGAGCCAAACACCCCCCGGGTGATTAAAAGCTTGCGATTTGTACCTAGAATAGGAATTCCGCTACGCACAAGAAATCCGAAAGTAAAGAATAACGAACCCATTGACCTAAAAAACACCAATTGGGGGCCACTATAATCGGTCAGAAATTTAAGGAGTCCGTTCATGCCGGTAAAGGCAATGGTGCTTAGCACCATGAAAAAGATGGCTTTTTTTAAGTTCAATACCGTGAATTAAATATGCGACAAAGATAGCTGAATATGAAGTTCGCAGAAAAACAAAAGACGCATTTGAAAATGCGCCTTTATAAAGTTTGGTTTAATACAAAAGAATAATTCTGAGACCATATTCAACAGTTTCGCACACTTGCAACATAGTCTTCAACACTTTCTTGCAAATTATTAAAAGTTATCAGCTGCTCTTTTCCTTTTTCAAAATGCTTTTCGATCGCTTTTTTATGATTCTTTAGAGAACTTATAATTTGAGTGTTCGAGTCGCTTAGAGTATCGAGCCCGTTTCTTAGCGTTTCAATTCGTTCAAACAAGGTATATGTTTTAGGTTCGCAGATATAAGAATTGAGTTTGCTCCTTAATTGATCTAAGTCATTCTGATTGCGCTCCAATCGTATGACCAGCGCGCTTTTTTCAACTTCTTTTAGATCTAATTCCATGTCAACAGGGCTTAAAAAATGTTTATAAGCTTGGAGAATACTATAAGTTACGATAAATTAAAATAAAAGTATGTTTGTAACATCCATAAAATCAGACTTTAACAATTATTTGAAGAAGTGATCCCTTTTTAGTCTTCTTTAATTTGGATTTAAGATACAACCTTCTTAATTTAAAGAAAATTCTTAAGCTATGAATATCAACTTTGAATACCACGCAGTAAAAGCTAGCAATCGCCTTGAAATTTTGGCTGCGGAAAAGCTAAATAAGCTATTGAACAAGTTTGATTTTGTAGTACGTGCAGATGTATTTTTTAAAATAGAAAATACAAGTCAACCAGATACGGGAATGATTTGTAGTATTCGTTTAAGCACCCCAGGGCCAAGACTATTTGCAGAATCAAGTAATGGCGCCTTTGAAGCTTCTATCGCAGAATCTGTATCTGAATTAGAGCGTCAACTTGATAGACGTAAAGCAAAAATGAAAACCTTCTAGTTTAAGAGAAGTTAATCACAAAGAACTAGGCCTCTTAATTTTCTGAAGTATCCTCAAATTTAGTATCGACAAGAGTCGCTTTATTTAAGCGGTTTGAGAACGGAGTGTACTTTAAATCACGAAGTAGCGTTTTTCTTCTGCGTTCCGATATGTCTAAGGTATCTAAGATACTTAGCTTAAGCTCGGTGTCAGCTATTCTCGCTTGCTTCTTTTTCATACGTACCTCCTCAGAACTAGCAATTTCAGAGTCAAAACGTGACATTACTGTATGCCGTTTTACTTTAACATTACTTTTATCAATTTTCAGGCTAGCAGTTTTTTTAACCGTTGCAGGTGCTGTAATTTCTTGCTGTGCACTAATAGCTACTGTTCCAAAAAGAAAAGCACAAAGACATAGCGTCCAAATACGTGAAGTTTTCATATAATTTTAAATAGTGTGTCTACAGCCAAAATAAGTAAAAAGCTTGAATTAACCATAAAATACTGTTCGGGGATACATCTGCCGAGATTTACAGCCCTTTAATCGAGGTTTCTTTATGATATAAGTCAAGACGAATATTTTAAAAGAGTGCATCGTAATGCTTTAAAAAGCGAAGAATAAACCGCTTGAACGGTACTATTGCTCGTTATCTTCAAAGGTATTATCAGCAAGAAGCGCCTTTTCTAATCGCTTTGAAACCCCTTTTCTATAAAGGTCTCTTAATAATTTGACGCGTTTGCGTTCCGTTATAGATAAGGTATCAATGATACTTCGCGTATGTGCAATTTCTGCTTTTCGCTTATTGTTTTTAGAAGTGAAATCAGGTTCAAACTTAAATACGATAGGCCCCTCATGCTCTTCAACGGCCTTTGGTGCATCTGTTTTTTTAGTAGTATCTTGAGCTATGGTTGATACGCTTAGGAATAGGCAAAAGAAAGTGCATAAAAGCACAAGTGATTTTTTTTTCATCGTCAAAAGGTAAAGTTGTTCTGTTTACAAGGTATAAAAATCATTTGAAGCCACCTTAAAAACAGTAGAAAGGCTGCACGACAACGACTAAACCAAACCGTTGAACGAAACTAAAAAATAATTAACTTTGGTATAAAAATTGAATAGCCCTAACTATGAAATATAGCATCACTTTAGTACTACTGGTTTTTTCAATGCTTCTTGCCAATGCGCAAAGCTCCATGCAAATTTCATCTGCCGAAGTACGCTTTACTTTTGTAGATGATGATGTCACTGGTACGCTAACAGGCTTTACTTCTGAGTCTTCAATAGATTTTGAACAAATTGAGAATTCACGGTTTAGTGGTTCAGTAGAGGTCGAAACGATTAGTACAGGTAATTCCTTTCGAAATTGGTCTCTTAGGCGCAGTAAATATTTCGATGCAAATACATACCCAAGAATCGCATTTGAAAGTACTTCCGTGCAACAAGAAGGAAATAGCATTGTAGTAAAGGGCATACTAAGCCTAAAGAATAGTAGCAAAGAGATCAGTTTCCGCTTTGAAAAAAAAGACAAACAACTTATTGGCAAAACCACAGTCTATAGTTCTGATTTTGGCATTCATATCAAAAGTGAACGTGAGAAAAATAAAGTTTTAGTTGTCCTCATTTTTAAATTGAAATAAGGCGTTAGGCTTAAAATTTTAGTTTTGTTATTTTTCATCTTACTAGCGACTTAAAGCTAAAATGATGGGTACATTTGCGCTCTTAAAATCGCATCTATGTGGGTTTGGATTGTCTTTATTGCCTTTATATTAATCTTCTTAGCAATCGACTTAGGAGTATTCAATAAGGAAAACCATGTCATAAAAACAAAGGAAGCCAGTATATGGACAGCGATATGGGTAACTATCGCGCTGAGTTTTAGTGCTGTCATTTATTGGTTATTTAGTAACGGAATGGTTCATAACCCCACGGGGCTCACTCCTAATAATGCCGTTCTCAAATACATCACAGGGTATCTCATTGAATTATCTTTAAGTGTAGATAATGTATTTGTTATTGCGGTCATTTTTGCTGCATTTAAGATTCCAGCGATGTATCAGCATCGCGTTTTGTTCTGGGGTATTGTTGGTGCCCTTGTATTTCGGGCTAGCATGATTTTCTTTGGTGTTGCCTTGATTACGCGTTTCGAATGGATTATTTATGTCTTTGGTGTATTTCTACTGTACACCGCTTTCAAAATGCTGCAAGGAGAAGAAGAGGAATTTAATCCTAAAAAATCATTCGTATTTAGACAGATTAAGAAAATATATCCAATTACAGGAAATATTCAAGGAGAAAACTTCTTTGTTAAGCGTATGGGAATCAAGGCTGCTACGCCTTTGTTTGTAGCCCTTATCGTTATCGAACTTACCGATATTCTTTTCGCTTTAGATAGTATTCCAGCTATACTAGCTATTACGGCAGATCCTTTTATTGTTTTTAGTTCGAATATCTTAGCAATAATGGGCTTGCGTTCAATGTACTTCTTGATTTCTAGAATGCTAGAAAAATTCAGATATATCAATTATAGTTTGGTGGTAATTTTAGCATTTGTGGGATTAAAAATGCTCTTATCACATTACATTCATCTGCCAGAATGGGTTTCATTAACCGTTATTTCAATGGCACTTGTGGGCGGTGTGCTTACTTCATTGACCATTCCAGAGAAATCGGAGCTTAAAGAATAAACCTACCTCCGCTGATCGCTAGCACCACGAAAGCGGCGTACAGGTTTGCTGCTTCTTTTATACTTTGTTCAATATCCTTTTAGGCTTTGGATATAGAACGGCTATTTTTTTCCAAAAATAGAATCGTATATCTTTTGCACAGCCCAATTCCCGATAGGAAAGTACAAAGCAAAAAACAGCGCCATTCCCAAAGCAAAATTGCGCTCGTTAAAAAATTGGTCTAACAAGTTATTCGGATAAGCATAGGAAGTTTCAAAAGCATAACCTCCAAACTCCAAAAGACACATAGCAACCAATCCGTAGGCATATTGTCTATGAAAAGGAAGGTCTCTTAGTAAAAGTGAAACCGGTACCATATATAAAATATAGCAGGTAATCACTTGCCACCAATAGGTGAATCTAGCAATTTCAATTTGCGCACCAAACCAGTCCATTAACATACCCCATAAAAAATATACGATACAGTAAATTGCAATAAGGCGTTTATCGACCTTTAATTTGGACTTCGCCCATTCTATAAATTCAGTCATTAGCTAGATTAGATTGTTGAAATATTAAAGTGCTTAAAGCTAACTTCCCCACTTCTACTTTTTAATTAGTCCTTCGAAAGCTTCGTATCTATAATTTGAAGCGCATCTTTCACGGTTTGCATTTGGTCCATATCCTCATTTTCAAGACGGATGTCAAAAGCATCTTCAACATCAAGTACGATGTCTACTAGGTTAGCAGAATTGATATTCAATTCATTGATAAAGTGGCTCTCTTCAGATATGTCTTCCGAAGCCACATCTTCAGGAAGGTATATTTTTATAATGTTGTGTAATATTTGATACCGTTCTTCTTTCGTCATTAAATAGCTTGTTATCGTATGGGATTAATTGGGTATTATAAACTTTTTTTTTAAAATTTTCAACTTTTCATTCCATCTGAATAGGACTTAAAAATAACACAAGCATTTACATCTCCAAAACCAAAACTTGCCTTTGCTACTATTTTGGGGGAATGTGCTATCGTTTTTCTTGGAATTTTCGTTTCGTCTACCAATGCTGATATCTCTGGGTGTATGGCTGAACAGTTTAGGTTTCCAAAAACCTGACCCTCTTTAAACTGAAGCACTACACCTACAGATTCAATACTGCCAGAAGCTGCAAGGCAGTGTCCGAAATGCCCTTTAAAAGAATTTACATACGGAAAGTCAGGGCCAGTTCTGTTCAACGCCTTGCTCCAGTTTTCAATTTCGGTAGGGTCTTTCGTAGTGGCAGTCAAATGCCCATTAATGGTATCTATTGCTGATTTTTGAATCCCTGAATTTGCAACTGCTTCACGAATACAACGTTGTACTGCAACACTATTAGGAGCAGTCATACTGCCTTCTCCACGTTGCCCACCACTGTTCACCGCACCACCTAAAACTTCGGCATAGATTTTCGCGCCCCGGGCTAAAGCACTTTCCAAAGATTCTAATACTAAAGCCCCTGCCCCACTACCAGGAACAAACCCTGCAGCAGTAGCACTCATGGGTTGACTTGCCGCTGTCGGGTTATCATTATATTGTCTGGGTAATATGCGCATCGCATCAAAACCACCCCAGACATAAGGACCGCTATCGCTGCAGCTTCCTGTAAGTATTCGTTTTGCTTTTCCAGAAACAATGCGGTCATACGCCATTAGAATACCCTCTGTGCCCGTAGTACAAGCTGAGGAATTCGTTGTCACCTGATTACCACAGCCAAAAATACCTCCCAAGTAAGCGCTAATACCACTTGCCATCGTTTGAATAACTGTTGTGCTACCCAAGCGACGCACGTTTTGAGCATCTACCAAATGAATAGATTCGCGAAATTTATCTACACCCAAAATTCCGGTTCCGAAGATGACACCACTATCCCAATCGGGCGTATCTTTTTCTGAAATGGAAAGCCCCGCATCAGCCCAAGCATCTTTACCTGCTATAACACCATAGCGTATACCGGTAGCATTCAGGCCACGCAATTGAAGGCGCGTAAAATATTGATTGATTAACGCTTCATTAACTTGAGGTTCAGCTGCGATTTGACAGCCAAATTTTAAATCTTTTAGCTGCTGGTGAAACCGAATTCCGCTAATACCCTCTTGTAAAGCTATGGTGAAATTTTTTATTCCTATTCCGTTAGGGGCACAAACGCCAAGCCCTGTAATTACTACGCGTTTATCCATTTTTGTTTGATTTAACCATTCCAGAAATAGTGCCTTTACACACTAATTTACCGGCGCTATTATGCATTTTCACTTTACATTTTAACTTATGGAATCTGAAATAAACTTTTTCAGAACAGACTACTACTTTTTCATTCGGAAAGACGGGCTCATAGAATTCCATTTCAGAACTACTTAAGCCTATTTGTAGTGTATTAACAGCAACATCCTCCTCTTTATTGAGCAGATAAATACCCAAAGCAACTAGGCCTATTTGAGCACAACATTCCGTAAGTAGCACCCCTGGAGTGACCGGCTTATTTTTAAAATGCCCCTTGTAGAAATCCGAATTTTCATCAAATGTATAGCTGCCTTTAGCCCCTTCCGTATTGACATGTACCAACTCATCAACGAAAAGAAAAGGTTTCGTGTAGGGTAGTTTTTGTATGATGTTTTTATAATTCAAATCACTGCTTTTATATCTTGTTTGACTTATACGTACCGTTATTGATCAATCAAAGCGTGTTAGGCTTCATCATGGCTAAAAATTTCGCTGCAGAGGTTCTCAAAAAAATAAGCAGCTGTTTACCATTCCAATAAAACACGTTGGGCTGAAAACCCTGGACCGAAACTAAGTATCAAGCCCTGCTCTCCTTCTTTGATATCTTTTTCAAGAAACCGCTCTAACACATATAAAACAGTAGCACTACTCATGTTTCCGTATTCGCGCAGTACTTCTCGGGTGTCATCTATATTCTTTCCTAATTTGCCAAATAGTTCTTCAACAGTTTGCACGATTTTTCGCCCGCCCGGGTGGAAAATCAAATGGTCAACTTTATCAATAGAACTTCCATTCCGTTCTAAAAAAGGATGAACAATATCTGGAAAATGAGTAGCAATTGTTTCTGGAACAGCTGGGTCTAGAATCATTTTCAATCCGTAATTAGTCATATCAAAACCCATCATTGCTGTGGCATCCTTAAAATGATACATCTCCTCACCTATTATTTTAGGGCCCACCGCGTCAGCTTCTGAAGATAACAATACGCAAGCCGCACCATCACCAAAAATAGCAGCACTTACCATATTCGCCATAGAATGGTCATTAATTTGAAAAGTCGCAGTCGGACTCTCAACGGCTACCAAAGCAATGCGCTTATTGGGGTTTGATTTCAAGAAATTCTGGGCGTAAATTAATCCTGATACGCCTGCTGCACAACCCATTTCTGTAACGGGTAAGCGCACAACATCTTGCCTCAAACCTAAATCATTGATCAGGTACGCATCCAAAGAAGGTATCATTATTCCCGTGCAACTTACGGTAATAATATAGTCTAGAGAGTTCGCTTCCCAACCACTTTGTTTCAACGCTTTTTGTAAAACTGTTTTCCCCAATTTTTTAACCTCACGAACATAGATCGCGTTCTTTTCTTCAAAAGAAGTAGCCGTAAAAACCTCTTCAATATTCATAATTCCATAGCGTTTGTCAACGGCAGCACCTTCAAATATCTTTACCACTTTACGGCGAAAACGTTCATCTTTATCAGCCAGCCATAATTCAACAAAAGGGATAATATCATCAGTTGTACGGCAATATTTAGGCAATTCTTTGGCAACCGTAACAATTCGTGTCTCATTCATAGTCTAAGTAAGTCGCTTGGGTTGCATAATCCATACATAACGAAAGGCCCATTTCCATTGAATATCGTGTTCAATCTCTGGCAAGCTCTTCGAATATTGTATTAAATCAGATTTTACAAAACCTTTACTGATGGAAATCAATCCGTCAATTTTAGCGGTTTTTGTTTTTATAAAAATAAGGCTAAAGGCTTTAAAAAGGTAGTATGGCCAGCGACTTCTTTGCAAGTCATTGATAACAACCCCAATTCGCGCCAATTGATTGAATTTTTTAAGAAAAATGAGTAAGTCTTTGTTTGTGAAATGGTGCATCGTCAGCGTATTAATAACAATATCGCAATTCAAATCGGCGACTTGCAGTTCTAAAATATCGCGATGTTGGTACTTAATTTCAGGATAAGCTTTCGAAGCTTCTTTTGCCAATTCTAAGGCTTCGGCATTCAAATCAATTCCTATTAGCTGAATAGCTATCGCATGTCTTTTACAATAGGCCGCTACCTTACGCAACATATGCCCATCACCACAGCCCATATCAACAATCGTGTAGCTTTCTTGAGGGTTTGCCTTAATCAAATCTGCAACAGCATTTACGGTAATACTGCTTCCACCCAAAATGGTATTGACCCGATTGATATCGTCAAAGACGATTTGAAGGCTTTCACTACCTTCCTGAAAATCATCCATCAATTCGGGCTGATTGCTTCTTTCTTTTAGGTTTATTAACATATAATCGGCTTCCCGTGAGTTTGTTTAATTAGTTTTCTGAGCAAAACAGGCGAGGTCGTGACGCATTTTAGTGCCAAGTTCGACAAGTCTTCATTAAGAAGTAGTGTTTGCAATTGCCTGCCCATCCATAGGCGTTTTTTGAAGGTGTTGTTCCATTCTTTTTCGTAATTTTTTTCTAGCTGTTGCCGGTCAAAACCCTTGTTTTTAAAATATTCGCCGATATGCTCAGCGGCTATTTTTGCTGAATGAATCGCCATTGCCATACCATTACCGCATAGTGGATGTATGAGCCCTGCGGTATCTCCACACATGATTATATGGTTTTCTACGGATTTTTTTTGATCAAAACTAATTTGCGCAATGCTCATAGGCTCCTCGAAAATAGGATTTGCCTTTTCTAGGAAATCATTTAAAAAGGGATTCTTTGCAACAATTTTTTCATTAAAGTTACGAACGTTCTTTTGCTTTTGAAAACTTTTATACGATGCTAAATAACAAAAATTAACCGCTCCGGATTCTGTTTTAGACAAACCACCGTATCCACCTTTGAAATTATGCAGTGACACCTGATTTTCAGGAAATTCATCAAACTGATAATGTGCCTTTACACCTAGCCAACCAGATTTCTGTTTTATGAAATCGCGATGCAACTCCTTATCTAGGGCACTTCGCTTTCCGTATGCACCAATGGTTATTCTTGCGCTATAGCAGGTATTACTTTCTGTAGTAACTTGAAATGAATCATCATCATAATTTATAGCAGTTACAGATTCAAAAACAAACGCCACTCCGCTTTCTATAGCCTTTTCATACAATAGATTATCGAAGCCATAGCGGCTTATTCCGATACCGCCTAAAGCTAATTTTGTTTTAGTAGATGCACCAGAAGCTGTACTTAGCTCTAAATTATCTATCTGTACGGCACCTGAAGAACTCATAGGAACCCCCAGTTTATTTAAATACGGAATAATCTCGTTCGATACATACTCCCCACAAACCTTGTGATGTGGATAGGGTTTCTTTTCTAAGACTAAAACCGAATGATTTTCTTGAGATAAATGGATTGCGGCCGTTAAGCCGGCAAGGCCTCCACCAACAATAATAAGGTCATAGTTGTACACTGAGGGAAGATAGGTATTTAGGGGATAAAAAGAAATCCCAACCTAATGGTCGGGATTTCAACAAAACATATCAAATTTTTGATATTAATTTGATTTTCTTTTAGCCTCGTCTTTCAATTCAGCACTTGCTACAATAGCTAGTTCAACTCTTCTATTGGTTGCTTTACCCTCTTTGGTTAAATTATCTCCTTTCGGCTGATTCTCACCATACCATTTGGTGGTGAATCGCTCGCCTCCAATACCTTGCGCAATAAGGTATTTGGTTACTGATAACGCACGCTGCTCAGATAATTGCATATTGTAATCATCCGCACCAGCACTATCAGTATGGCCTTCTACCAAGACGTTAGAATTTGGATATTCTTTAAAAATACCTGCTAATTTATCGAGTGTAGTCGCCGAAGTTCCTTTTACGTTAGACTTACTTGTATCGAAATAAACACCTGCATCTTCATTAAAAGTTACATTAATTCCTTCACCGACACGCGTTACTACAGCACCAGGTATTTCCTCTTCAATACGTTCGGCCTGACGATCCATACGATTACCGATATAACCACCCGCTGCTCCACCAACTACAGCGCCTAAAATTGCTCCTAAAGCTGTATTGTTTCCATTTCCAACATTATTACCAAGAACTCCGCCAATTATAGCGCCACCAGCAGCTCCTATTCCCGCACCTCTTTGAGTTTTATTGGTATTTTTATATGCGTTACAACTGAATAACAGGGTAAGTGTCATTAAAACTGTGATACTCTTAACATGTATATTTTTCATCTTTCTATCTTTTTGTAAATTCATAAACAACAGTAATTCGTTCGCCTTCCACAGTCACATTTGACTTTAAGGTCATTGATTGCACCGTCAATTCAGTTATATTAAGCTTATAACCGGTTCCACCTGAAATGTCTTTCAACTTCTCATCAATAAATTTGAACTGTAATTGATTGGGACTTCCGTCAACTACCGACCATCGAATAAAGCGATCACCACCGGTACAAAGTGTAGATTGATTTATGGTATAACGACCTGTGCTGTTGTTATCTCTAAAAAACCAACCACTACCTTCAAAACAGATATCCTTAGCATCGTTAAACAAAGTAGCTTGGAAATTTCCTGCATTGTTTTCATAACTGATGTTATTAAGTGTCCAGGAGCCACTTAGAAGGTTTCGTTGTGCTCGTGCTGCTTTGGAAACAGAACAGGAACTTGCCATTAGAGCAAAAACAACTACTACTAAAATTGATTTTTTCATATACTAGATTTAGGTTTTTCTATATACGTACAGCACAGCAAAAAGGATGACCTATTGCGTAAACTTGTTTATAATCTAATGAAAAAGCATTTGTTTAAGGCGCCTTTTTTAGGAGCTGTAAGACCAAAAATTGACTGCTATTCTAGTAGGCCAGTAAATTGAGAAGTTCTTCGGCGAACCTATCTTTAGGCAGGTAGTTCTTTTCTAAAACTGTAGAAAATGGAATCGGCGTTTCAATGCTAGCGACTCTTTTTATAGGTCCATCTAATGCTTCAAAACAATGCTCCATAACCAAAGCGGAAATATCGCTAGCAATACCACCAAACAAGCTGTCTTCTTGTAATATGATAAGTTTGCCTGTTTTCTTTACCGAGGTATATATGGCATCCATGTCCATAGGTGATAACGTTCTTAAATCAAGTAAATCAGCCTTAACCTCAGGATGCTTCTCTAAAGTTTCTAAAGCCCAATGAACCCCTGCGCCATAGGAAACTATACTAATGTCATTGCCCTCTTTTAAAAGACTAGCTTGCCCCAATGGGATGGTATAATAATCTGCGGGTACATTTTGATAAATACTACGATACAAACCTTTGTGCTCAAAAAACAATACCGGATTAGGATCATTAATCGCGGTATTCAATAAGCCTTTTGCATCTACAGGAAATGCTGGATAAACCACCTTTAAACCTGGGGTTTTCGTAAACCAAGCTTCATTGGTCTGTGAATGAAATGGGCCTGCACCTACGCCGCCGCCGCAAGGCATGCGAATAACCACATCTGCTTTTTCTCCCCATCTATAATGTGACTTCGCTAAATAATTTACAATCGGGTTAAAACCTGAGCTTGCAAAATCTGCAAATTGCATTTCCATAACAGCTTTCATACCGTTAATAGAAAGTCCCATTGCAGCGGAAACAATAGCAGACTCGCAAATGGGAGTGTTACGAACACGCTCTTTACCGAAAGCAGCTACAAAGCCATCTGTGATTTTAAAAACACCTCCATAATCCGCAACATCTTGCCCCATGATTACAAGGTTATCATACTTCTGCATCGATTGTTTCAATCCATTAGAAATGGCATCTACTAAACGAATATTCTCTACAACACTTCCTTCTTTAAAATGCTGATAATCAAATTTTTTATAAACTTCACTTAACTCTTTAGTTTTATCTAATTCAACCTCACTTTCATCAAAGGCTAGTTTTAAATTCTCAATAATTTCGGTCTCGATTCCTTTTCTAATCTCTTCTATTTTAGCGGTATCGAGAATTTTCTCATCTAACAAGAATTTTTCATAATTCGCAATAGGATCTTTCTTTGCCCACTCCTCAAGCAACTCGGCCGGCACATATTTTGTACCGCTTGCCTCTTCATGCCCTCGCATTCTAAAAGTCTTAAACTCTAGCAGCACAGGCGCTGGATTTTCACGCATCTTTTTACAGAGCTTGTCGACCGTTTCGTAAACTTCCAAAATGTTATTTCCGTCTATAATATGAGATTCTATTCCGTAGCCGATACCCTTATCTACTAAGTCTTTACATTTGTATTGCTCTGCTGTAGGTGTGGATAATCCGTAGCCATTATTTTCAATACAGAATACAACCGGAAGGTTCCACACAGCCGCTACATTCAATGCTTCATGAAAATCGCCCTCACTAGTACCTCCTTCTCCAGTAAATACCGCAGTAACGTGTTTTTGTTTTTTTAATACATTTGCCAAAGCAATGCCGTCGGCAACACCCAATTGTGGCCCTAAATGTGAAATCATTCCGACGATATTAAACTCCTGCGCACCAAAATGAAAACTGCGGTCTCGCCCCTTTGTAAATCCACTCGATTTTCCTTGCCATTGGGCAAAAAGTCGATATAAAGGAATGTCTCGTGTGGTAAAAACACCAAGGTTTCTATGCATGGGTAGAATGTACTCCTCTTTTTGCATAGCACTGGTCACTCCCACTGAAATGGCCTCCTGGCCAATACCGCTAAACCATTTTGAAATCTTTCCCTGGCGCAATAAAATAAGCATCTTTTCCTCAATCATTCGCGGCTTTAACATCCGCTTGTAAAGGCTAACTTGTGTTTTATGGGTAATCTTAGAGTTCTGGTACTTCATGTTATATTTTAAAGAAGTTTCATTGAAAAGCGATATAAATTTAACAATAAAGAATACAAAACCAGCTAAAAGATGTGAGAAGCAGTAGCATTATTTATTAACTTTGATTGAAACATTATAATTTGTTCGCATGAGTATCGTACCAAGTGTTGATTTAAAGGATTTTACCTCAGGTGATTCCGAAAGAAAAAAAAAGTTTATAAAGGAAATCGGAAAAGCCTTTGAAGAAATAGGCTTTGTCGCTTTAAGTGGTCACTTTTTATCTGAACCATTGGTAGCAGATTTATATTCGGAGATAAAGCAATTCTTTGCGCTACCCCAAGATCGCAAAGATAGCTATCAAATTGATGGTATTGGAGGGCAACGCGGCTATACTTCCTTCGGAAAGGAACATGCGAAAGGCAGAAAAGTGGGAGACTTGAAAGAGTTTTGGCACTTTGGACAGTACGTTGAAGACAATGCTGAATTAGAAGCTGAATACCCTGATAACGTAGCAGTAAAAGAACTTCCTAAATTCAATGCCATTGGTAAAGAAACCTATCAAATGCTTGAAAAGACAGCGAAATATGTACTTCGGGCTTTGGCTTTGCATCTAGACTTGGAAGAAACCTATTTTGACGCCTATATTAGAAATGGAAATTCCATCTTACGCCCCATTCATTACCCACCTATTAGTTCTGAACCTAAAAATGCTGTTCGTGCTGCTGCTCATGGAGATATCAATCTGATTACCTTGTTGATGGGTGCTCATGGCCGCGGTTTACAAGTAATGAATCACAAAGGTGAGTGGGTTGATGCTATTGCCAGACCTGACCAGGTAATGATTAATGTTGGCGATATGCTTGCTCGTCTCACCAACAATAAGCTAAAATCAACCATTCATCAAGTTATTAATCCTCCAAAAGAACTTTGGGGTACTTCTCGTTATTCCATTCCGTTTTTTATGCATCCGATAAGTGAAATGTCTTTAAATTGTTTAGAAAATTGTGTTGATTCTGAGAACCCTAAAAGCTATGAAGATATTAGTGCCGGAGACTTCTTACACGAACGCCTTATTGAATTGGGCCTAATAAAAAAATAGTTAAATGGACTTACAAGACCAACTTAAAAATCTTTTCCCAGGGCATAGCCCTGAAAAAGAAGAGAAGTCTCCAGAAAAAAGCACGATCTGGTTGCAAGATGAGCCCATTATTTGCAAGTATGAAAAACGAAAAGGCAAGCCTATTACTATTTTGGAGGGCTACAATGGTGCCGATTCTGACTTTAAAAAACTCGCCAAAGAAATCAAGACCAAACTAAGTGTTGGGGGTAGCTTTAAAAATGGCGCAATAATTATTCAAGGTGATTATAGAGATAACATAATGGAGATGCTTAAAGCCAAAGGCTTTAACGTAAAACGTGTTGGAGGATAAGTCCTCCTAAAAAATATGGCGCCCTTCACCACCCTGTTATTTTTTAGAAAAAAGTTGTAGATTTTCTGTTAATTTTATTTTGCCAGTTTCAAATAAACATTACTTTTAGTACTTACAACCTAAACTACTTGCTTAATGAGTTCCCTTTTACACATAACAAATGGAGATAGTTTTACACAAAGGCTAGGCAATCTAAGACTTAAAGGCGATGTTATTACATGGCGCGAAATGCTTTGTGAAGGACCAACACTTACCAACGTCGGTAGCGAATCTTTCTGGAAAACACGCTTTGAGTTCCTAAACAAGAATTATAAGGTTAGTAAATCTTCATTTATTGAAAAAACACTAAAAGAATATCGTTCGCTTTGCAATCATAAACAACAAGACCAAATTGTACTTTGGTTTGAGTATGATCTTTTTTGTCAAGTGAATATGCTTGCCGTTATCAGTTGGCTGAAAACACATCGTAAATATGCCGAAATAACACTGGTTTGTAGCGGCAAGGAAGATAGCTCAGATAAATTGTACGGACTAAATGAACTCAGCGATGAACAGTTATTAAAACGTTACGAGAACAAAGTAGTTCTCAAACAAGATGACATAGAATATGCAGATTACGTATGGCAATTGTATTGCAGTGATAACCCCATGCGTTTAGAAAATCTTACGGATTTTAAAAATTATCAATTCGACTATCTTTCAGAAGCTGTTACCTCTCATTTACATCGTTTTCCTTCCATTAAAAATGGACTAAATGCAATGGAAAACAACATTCTACAACTTAGCCTTGACAAAAATCTAAAAGATAAAAAAGAACTTTTAGATACTGTTTTAAAAAATCAGGGCACCTTAGGTTTTGGAGATAGCCAGTATGAAAGAGCCATTTCTAGGCTTAAACCCTTATTTAATTCTTTCAATCCAGTTAAACTTACCCAGAAAGGAAAGTCCATATTGGAAGGGCAAACCAATTATTACGCTAACATTCAAGATAACAATGTATATTTAGGCGGTGCGCTGAAGTACAACTTTCTTTACAATAATAATTCGGATAGAATTCTAAAATTATAGAATGCAGTTAGGCCCATCGGAGCTTATTCTGAATGCTGATGGCAGCATTTACCATCTTAACTTACTCCCTAAAGATATTGCTAACACTATAATTACGGTTGGCGACCCTGACCGGGTTTCTGATGTTTCCCAATATTTTGACACTATAGAAGTAAAAAAAGGCAAACGGGAGTTTCATACGCATACTGGTACGCTAAATGGAAAGCGAATTACTGTTATTTCGACAGGGATTGGTACAGACAATATAGATATCGTTTTCAATGAGCTAGATGCACTGGTAAATATAGATTTTAAGAGGCGTACTTTAAAACCTCTTCAAACCAAACTTGATATTGTGCGTATCGGAACCTCAGGAGCAGTTCAATCTGATATTGAAATAGATTCCTTTTTAATTAGCGAATATGCTATAGGTTTTGACGCTCTTTTACACAGTTATCAAAGTACTAAAATTCAACATAAAGATATTTCAGATGCTTTTGTAAAGCATACCGATTGGTCACCCAACAAATCAGTGCCTTACGTGGTAAAATACGATGAATATTTAGCTAAAAAAATGACATCAAATCGTATACGATTAGGCGCAACAGCAACAAATATTGGTTTTTACGGGCCTCAAGGCCGAAAACTACGTTTGAATTTAGCCGATGAATCTTTGAATAGCAAAATCACTTCTTTTCGTCATGACTCCTTAAAAATAACCAACTTAGAGATGGAGACTTCTGGTATATACGGACTTTCAAAACTCTTGGGTCATCGCGCCGTTTCTATGAATTGTATTTTGGCTAATCGGGTTACCGGAGCGTTCTCTCAAAACCCGCAAAAGGCAGTGGATGAACTCATAAGATACACCTTGCAAAAATTGACTAGCTACTAAAACAGAAAACACACAAATTGTTGTGCTGTTTCCCAATCAAATTCCCTATGAAAAAAGTAAAAATTAGTGGTGTACCAGAGCATTTTAACCTGCCTTGGCATATGGCCATTGAAGAAGGGGCCTTTGAAGAGAGAGGTATCGAACTCACCTGGACGAATATTCCCGAAGGAACCGGAAGAATGTGTCAACTACTTCAAGAGGAAGAAACAGACTTAGCGATTACCTTAACAGAAGGAATCGTAAAAAGTATTACCGAGGGTAACCCCTCCAAGATTGTCCAAGAATTTATAGCCACTCCGCTTTTATGGGGCGTACACGTTGGTGCTAACAGTAAATATAAGACCATTGCAGAGCTTTTAGACACAAAAGCAGCGATCAGTAGATTCGGAAGCGGAAGTCATCTTATGGCTTACGTAAATGCGCAAAGCGAATCTTGGGATATAGACAAATTACAATTTGAGATAATCAACAACCTCGACGGGGCCATTGAAGCATTAACCAATGGCACAGCAGACTACTTTCTTTGGGAGCATTTTACCACGAAACCCATTGTTGATAAAGGAGTCTTTCGCAGATTAGGAGACTGCCCTACCCCATGGCCTTGCTTTGTCGTTGCTGCTACCGATAAGTTTACTGCAGAAAGTCCAGCCACCTTAAAGCACATCTTAGAAGTTATAAACGTCTATACTTCGGAGTTTAAGAATATTCCAAGCATCGACAAAACCTTGTCTAATCGCTATAATCAACAGTTAACTGACATTAAAGAGTGGCTATCACTTACTAGGTGGAGTCAAAAACAAATAGAAGAAACTGCTATTGATAAAGTCTCTAATACATTAAAAGAGCTAAATCGCATTGATCGCATTCTACCGTTTCAAAACATCGTGCTATAATTGGCTCTATGATATTTTATCAATCTCAGTATTCGATAAATGCTTAGTTACCAATCCTCTAATAGTCTTTTCAGAAAGCGGTTTTTGAATAAACTCCGTCACGTTAGGGTCATTCACTGCTCTAATGATATCTTTCTCATCCTCACTTGTGGTAAGCATTACTATGGTAATTTTATCACGGATTTCTGAACTCACATGTTCTTCGTAGGCCTCTAAAAACTGCCAGCCATTCATTACGGGCATTTTTATGTCTAAGAGCAACAAACAAGGCATTAAGATGGTTGGATATTCTTCAGAAGGGCTAAGTAAATCAATAGCCTCCCTTCCATTTAAAACAAAATCTACCTGTACATTCAAATTTAATTTTCTTATAAAAATTTTATTGAACAGATTGCTGATCTCATCATCATCAACGAAAAGAATCGAATTAAAAATAGGGTAACTCATAACTGAATAGGTGGTTTGGTCTACCTAAAGTAGTACTTTTCTTTCTATTACAGTAGTTCCTAGCTTATATATCTTATTTTGTTTCACCTTATTTATCATAAATTAACATATTAAGCCCAAATCTTAAACAAACTAAGCAGAATTAACATTATTTACTTGCGCTGAGCCTACCAATTTATAGGTTTTCTTTTCAAACCAGACAAGATAGAATTGGTTTTACTAAAGTGTTTATTTCCGAACCAATACCCCCTATTTGCACTTAATGGTGACGGATGCCCTGTACTAAGCACGTGATGTTTCTTTGTATTGATGAGTTTAGCCTTCCTTTTGGCAAAGCCACCCCAAAGTAAAAAAACTACATTTTCTCTTTCATCAGATAATTTTCGAATAACGGCATCTGTAAATTGTTCCCAGCCTTGTTTTTGGTGGCTTCCGGGCTCATGCGCACGAACAGTAAGGGTCGCATTCAACAATAGAACTCCTTGTCTGGCCCAACGATCAAGATTACCATTTTCTGGATAAGGCAACTCCAAATCATTTTCAATTTCCTTAAAGATATTTTTTAGCGACGGTGGGTGCGCAATACCTTCTTTTACTGAAAAACAAAGACCATTGGCTTGGTTCGGACCATGATATGGGTCTTGACCAATAATGACCACCTTAGTAGCCTCAAAAGGAGCCTTGTTGAATGATGCGAAAATCTGATTTTGCTGCGGGTAGCAAGTACTTTCAGCATACTCTCTTTCTATAAAATCAAGGAGAGAAAGAAAATAAGTTTGTTTAAATTCTTGTTGTAGTTGCTGCCTCCAACTTTCATATATTCGATTATCCATATAAAATACACCTTTTGCAGTGGAAAACAAAATTAGCAGTTTTAGGCCAGTTATACTGCTGGTATTCCCTTTATAACAAACCTTGCTAGTCTTCGTGGAATGCAGTATGTGCTAGCTGTACCTTCAACACATCAGTTTGTGCTTGACGACGTTCTAAAGTTGTGATGTAATCAAGAGTAAGGTCTTCTTTGTAAAGACCATATGATTTGATAGCCCAATCCAGTGCTGCATTCAAGTCGCCGTTAAATTCATTCATAACAGCCAGGTTATAGCAGGCACGACCACTTATACGAGCCTTGGGGTTCGCTATTTCTTCTTCCCATAGTGCTATAGCCTGACCATAAGCGCCATTTTGGATCTCATCCTCAGCTAGTACAAAGTTGCGCGTACCAGTGACATAGTAATCTCTTTGAACATCTAATTTTTGAGGTTGCATTCTTTGCCCATAGGTATTTCCAGAACTCTTACTTTGCTCTATGAGTGTTTCTCTTCGTTTGTCTATTGCCTGCAGTGCGTCTACCGGACTAAGGCCTTTTGCCGAAGCAGTTATTTGCTCGTTTGAAGTAAACTCATCTACTAATATTCTTTGTTTAGGGTCATAAATTCGCCAGCCATTTTCAATAAGTGTCTCTAATGTTATCTCTTGCCCAGATACCTTTGTTCGATTACGCATCATGTCACGCTGATTAATTTTGGTCTTCTTTAAAGAGAACTGTGTTTCACTATCGTGCGAAGCCAATGAGAAAATCGCATCTACTCCATTTTCTTGGCAAATAAGCGCAATTTTTTCCCATGTATGCAAACTTGGTTTGGCTCCAAAACCCGTTTGTTGATCTTTTAAATTATCCAAAATTCGCACCGTATCAAAGCGTTCATCTTGAGCTAATTCATCGAAAAGTCCAGTCAATGCAGCTTCTGCTCCCTTTTCAGAAAGCCATCTTTCTTCCATAACTATCAGTTGCTCTAATCGCGTTGAATAGGTCTCCGTAGCAGAAAATTTACTATTGTTAATAATTCCTATTTTCCTGATTTGATTAGAAAAATCAACAGGCGAAGGCTCTATGGTGCTAATGGTTAATTGTTTTGTTGAAGTACAACTTGAGATCACAAAAAAGAGTGTGCAACAGGACAAGAGTTTTAATAATTGTCTCATAATCAGAAGGGATAAGGCTAAGGTTGAATGTCTTAAATTAAAATATAATAGTCAGTATAAAACAACTATTACGGTGTATATATTGTATCACAAGCTCTTTTTTACCCAAAAAGGAATGCCTTAATGATCAAAATAAGAACACTACACACTTCAGGATGTTGATTATTTTTAGTCTTAGCCCTATTGCATACCTTTGTAATCGATTTACGCAACTGATGATTTCAATACAAACAAAAACGCTTCAAGACCTAGAATTTTCAACGGTTCTGCAACAACTAGCTTCTCGCTGCAATACGGAGCTAGGCAAGGAACGTGCTTTAGAAATAGCCCCTTTGTCAGATTCCGAAACCATTCAATTGGTTCTTGGTCAAACTTCTGAGTATTTATCTTCCTTAGTAAGCGAAAACCGAATTCCCAATCACGGATTCGACCGCATCGATACGGAATTGAGTCTTCTCAAAATTGAAAACACAACTTTAGAGGTCAGTAGTTTTCGAAAAATTGGAAATATCTGCACGACTATTGCTACCCATAAAAAATTCTTTAAAAAATTCAAGGAATACTATCCGCTGTTGTTCGCAGCATCGCATGAAATAGAGCTTAATACAGAGATTCCTAAAGAAATTGATAGCATCATAGATCGCTTCGGCGAAGTAAAAGACCGAGCTTCAGATCAACTCTTTAACATCCGAAGACAAATGAATCAAGTCAAAGGAAAAATCAGTCAAAGCTTCTCCTCCGCTTTAAATATTTACAATGGGTCTGATTATTTAGATGATATACGAGAATCGGTTTATGAAAATCGTCGTGTATTAGCCGTTAAAGCAATGTATCGCCGAAAAGTAAAAGGCACGGTGATGGGGAATTCTAAAACCGGAAGTATCGTCTATATTGAACCTGAGGCGACCTTAAAATACAGCCGAGAATTAAACAACTTAGAGTTTGATGAAAAAGAGGAGATTCAACGCATATTAAATCAACTTACAGCTTTAATACGCCCATTTGCTAACGATTTATCTAGTTATCAAGAATTTTTAGCACAAATCGATGTTACCGCCGCCAAGGCAAGGTACGCATCAGATACCAATTCACTCCTTCCTAATATAAATACAGATAAACGATTGTTTTTAAGGGATGCATACCATCCGCTATTATACCTCAATAATACTTTAAAAGGAGAAACGACCCACCCGCAAACCATAGAACTGCATCCTAAAAACCGGATTATCGTTATCTCAGGACCGAATGCTGGTGGAAAAAGCATCACACTAAAAACCATCGGCTTGCTGCAGCTGATGCTGCAAAGCGGCTTATTGATACCTGTTCATGAGCGGAGTACCGTATGTTTATTCGATAAGATACTAACAGATATAGGAGATAACCAATCTATTGAAAACCATCTAAGTACGTACAGTTACCGGCTTAAGAACATGAACTCATTTCTAAAGAAGTGTAACGATAAAACACTTTTTCTAATTGACGAATTCGGCACAGGAAGTGATCCTGAACTTGGTGGCGCTTTAGCTGAAACTTTTCTAGAGGTGTTTTACGAACGTGGCGCATACGGCGTGATAACGACACACTATGCGAATTTAAAACTCCTAGCAAATGAATTGCCTGAAATTTCAAACGCGAACATGCTTTTTGATGGAAAAACTTTAGAACCGACCTTTCAATTGGTGCTGGGAGAAGCAGGAAGCTCGTTCACTTTTGAGGTAGCGCAGAAGAATGGCATCCCCTACTCGCTCATTAACAAGTCAAAGAAGAAGATAGAGCGGGGAAAAGTCCGTTTTGATGCCACTATAGCCAAAATGCAGAAAGAACGCAGTAAAATGGCTCAAACAGGCTCTAGATTGAAAGAAGAGGAGTCTAAAGCAAGAGATGAAGCAGCCCGATTGGAAAAATTGAATGCAAAAGTCAAATCAAAGCTTGAGAATTATCAAGAATTATACGACCATGATCAACGAATGATTCAGTTGGGAAATAGAGTCAACGTTGCAGCTGACAAGTATTTTCAAGACAACAAGAAACGCAGTTTGGTTTCAGAGCTACTGAGGCTAGTTGAAACAGAAAATAGCAAACGTAAGAAGAAAACTGCCAGTCAAGCCAAGACCGAGCGCAGCAAAAAGGCCCAAGTAGCGCAAGAGGTGCAAAAAGAAGTCAAAGTAATTCGCGAAAAAAAGATAGTCGCAAAGAAAAAAGCCATCATCAAAGAAGAGAACAAACCGAGACCTGTTTTTAAGATTGATGATCGCGTACGCATGACCGATGGCAAGGCTGTCGGCAGTATTGACAAGCTTGAAAAGGGAAAAGCAGTTGTGAATTACGGTATGTTTACTACAAATGTTAGCGTTGATCAACTGGAGCTAGTAGAACGTAAGAAATAAACTCATAATTAATTTGATTATCAGTGAGTTACCTTAAATCGTATATGATTACACACCCTTTATCATCCGCTTCGAAGAGCACTTTCGATATGCGATATACTAGTTTATTTCTTCAAAATATTGCTTCGGTCGTGCCGCTCGAGTACTGACCTATTCGCAATGATTTAAGCACTGTATTAAATACGTCACAAACTTCAATGTCAGGCCAAAGCGCTATCGTATCTTTGCGCTGTGGAAAGCAATAAAAAAATAATCTTATTCGATGGCGTTTGCAATTTATGTAATGGCTTTATTCAGTTTGTCATAAAGCATGATGCAACTGATGTCTTCCGCTATGCTTCTTTGCAAAGTGACATCGGACAACAGCTAGTTTCTGAGCGTGGAATTGACACGAAAACTATAGATTCAGTTGTTTTGATTGAGCCGGGCATCGCGTACTACATCAAATCAGATGCTGCTTTACAGATTGGAAAACAGCTCAAAGGATATCGCACATTTTCAAAGGTACTAAACTTGATTCCTAGTGGTTTACGCAACTTCGTATACGATTTAATAGCTCAATACCGCTATGCTTGGTTTGGCAAAAATGATCAATGCATGATTCCCACCCCTGAACTGAAGTCCAAATTTTTAGATTCATAACACCCATGGAAAAACGATCACATAAAATCTATAATTATTTAGTTGATTCAGGGCTGTCATCAGATTGGGCAGCTATAATCAACGCCGTAATTCTTGTTTTTGCTCTTCTTGCCGTTCTTTTTGTAATTGATTTTATATTTCGAAAAATATTAGTTGAGTTATTTACACGATTATCGCTAAACTCCAAAACTCATTTTGATGATCTATTAGTTAAAAATCGTGCGCCAAGAAATATAGCACACATTATTCCTGTGATCATCTTATATAAAACAATTCCATTTGTTTTTCGAGATTTTCCTGTGGTTGAACCTATTTTATTAAAAATCATTGAGGTCTTTGGTATTTTTCTTTTTCTATGGATTGTACGAAGCCTGCTCCATACGATTAAAGACTTTCTAAAAACGCTGCCAAGCTTAAGAGATAAACCGATAGATAGTTATATTCAAGTATTCATGCTTTTTCTATGGGCATTCGGAATCTTTTTTGCCTTTTCAATTATTACAGAAATTGAAATATGGAAATTCTTTACGGCGCTAGGTACGGCATCTGCTGTTATTATACTTGTCTTTAGAGATACCATTATGGGTTTTGTTGCCAGTATTCAGGTTTCTATCAATGATATGGTGCGTATTGGTGATTGGATCACTTTTGATAAATACGGTGCAGATGGTGATGTTACCGAAATAAATTTGGCGACGGTAAAAGTTCAGAATTTTGATAATACCATAACTACTATTCCTACCTACGCTTTGATATCTGATTCATTCAAGAACTGGCGTGGTATGACAGATTCGGGCGGCAGACGTATAAAAAGAGCTTTGCTTATCAAACAGGAAAGCATTCGCTTCTTAGGCGCTAAGGATGTCGAGTCACTAAAGAAAATAGAATTAATTTCAGCCTATATCCATAAAAAAAGCGCAGATATCGCTAGCTACAATACCCTAAATAATATTGATAAGTCACTTCTAATCAATGGAAGAAACCTGACGAATATAGGTGTTTTTAGAAAATACATCGATGCGTATTTGAATGGTCATTCTGGAGTGAATGAAGAAATGACGATAATGGTGCGTCAACTAAATCCAACATCTCAAGGTATTCCAATAGAAATCTATGCCTTTAGTACCGATAAGCGTTGGGCAAATTACGAATACATCATGGCTGATATATTCGATCACCTATTAGCAGCTGTGCCTTATTTTGAACTTGAAGGTTTTGAGTTGCCTAGTAGCACCAATTTTAAATTGAAGTAATACCACGAAAGACTTCTCGATACAATTTTTGTTTCAATGCGTTTCATAAAAATTACGTGAAATGATATTTTAGCCTAACTAACCCAAACCACTACTTCCCTAATTAGACCGTACCTCTTCCCTATTTCACCTTGTCACATTTTATAGTTGGTTCTATGTTTACCAAAACTTTAAACAACCACCACTATGAAAAATCTAATTCTATTATTTGTATTATGCCCCTTATTGATTTTTGGGAACGATAAAAAAACGCTTTCTAAAATAAAAGAGGTCACCGTTTACTTAAACGGAGCTAGTATTACTCGCACTGCAGCATGTGACCTAGCCGCCGGCGCTTCTGAAATTACACTTAGCGGATTATCCACTAAAATCGATGAAACCAGCATACAAATTTCAGGGCTGCAAGCAGTTACTATTTTGGCTATGTCTTATAACATCAATTTTATGCCAATCGTTGAAAACAAAACAGCTTCGAGGCCTTTGCAGCAAAGACTGACTGCTATCGAAACAGAAGTTGCTGTATTGAAAAATAACATTTCTGGACTCGAAGAAGAAGAACAAGTAATTTATGCTAATCGCTTAATTAGTGCACGAACGCAAGGTTTAAATCTTGAAAAGTTAAAAGAAATAAGCACCTACTACCGGCAACGTATCACCGCTATCAAGAATGCGATTTTTAAAGCCAACTTAGAAATTAAAAAGCTGAATACGGAAACTAGAATCGTTCAAAGACAAATGACAGAACTCAATAACACTCCCGAAAAAGAACAGGGTGAAATCAAAATTAAGTTCGATGCCCCCATAGCAAGCAGACTCAACTTAATAGTATCATACCAAGTGCAAGATGCAGGCTGGATTCCCAACTATGACATCAAATCTAAAGATATCAATACGCCATTATTCTTAAGTTATAAGGCGCATGTATATCAAAAGACCGGAAACGATTGGAATAATGTGTACATAATCTTATCCACCGGAAACCCCAATATAAATGTCGCCAAACCGAATTTAGGCACGAAATACCTCAATTTCACCAATGGTTATAAAAACAAAAATGTCAATATAACCAAGAAGAGCCGCTATGTGTACAACCCAGCTGTTCGACAGGTTACCGGAACAGTTATTGACGAATCTGGAGCACCACTGCCTGGTGCTAGTATTTTGGTAAAAGGAACCACAAATGGTACTCAAACTGATTTTGATGGTCATTTTTCTATTCACATTCAAAACGGACAAAAACTAATGGTCTCGTATATTGGTTTTAGGCCTGAGGAGTTGCCCATCTACTCTTCTGTAATGAATATTCGATTGGATGAAGACATGGAGGCCTTAAATGAAGTTATCGTAACCGCAATGGGCGTCAAAAGAGAGAAGAGATCACTTGGATATGCCGTAAGTTCGGTCGATGCAAGTCAAGCTTTGCAAGGTAAAGCAGCGGGTGTTCATATCAGCAATTCAAATGGCATTAGAATTAGAGGCGCTTCGTCCTTAAACGGAAATTCAAGGCCTTTGTATCTAATTGATGGGGTAATTAAAGAAGAGTTTGAGGAGGGAGACCTAGACATGGATGAAATACAATCCGTAGAAGTACTAAAGGGAAATAAAGCACTAGCCCTTTATGGAAGCCGAGGTAGTAGGGGTATAATCGTAATTACCACCAAAAAGAGTAGTGTTCAAGATGATGTAACCAGTACCAAATTTGTAATCAAAAAACCCTACTCTATTTTATCGGATGGCGATATCACAGCTATAGAAATCAACACCTTTAAATTAGATGCCAAATACGAATACTTTGCAGCCCCTATTGTAAACGAAAATGTATTCTTAACCACAACATTCAGTGATTGGGAACAGTACAATCTTTTGCCAGGAGAAGCTAGTATTTACTTTAAAGGCACTTATGCGGGTAAAACCACCATCGACCCATACACTACAAAAAAAGAAATGACTATTTCCTTGGGAATCGACCAAAACATTACGGTTACCAGAAAACAAAACAAGAATTTTAAAAGTAAATCTTTCACAGGAAGCAACCGCACCTTAGAACGAAAGTATGATGTCGCGGTTAAGAACAACAAGGCCGTTGCTATCGATTTAAAACTGATGGATAGAATACCGATATCTCAGCAGAAGGAAATTAAAGTCGATGATATCGAAACTGATGATGCCGATTATGAAACTAAAACAGGACTGTTAACTTGGAAAGTGAATCTTGATCCTAAAGAAACACAAACCAAAAGCTTTTCTTTTCAAGTAAAGTACCCGAAATACAAACGTATTTCAATCTAAAACCTATAGCAGTCCGAAACGTCAAAACGCGCTGTTCCGGACTACTATTTTATTTTAAAATACGATCTAAAGCACTAAAGTAGGGCGCTTCAAAACTCGATAAATCGTTATGATTAGCCCCTTTAATTGGAAAGAACTCTTTCTTGCTGGCTTTTGAAAGCTCAAGCAAGCGCTGCCCATGCTCAAAAGGCACTAAGTCATCATCGGTACCATGAATTAAATATGTGGGTGTTGCGATAGCCGCAATATTTTCTATATTCTTAAATTTATATTTCAATAGCCATTTAATGGGAACAAATGGATATTTTTCTTTCGCTACTTCTAAAAGTGTTGCTGGTGTTGATTCTAAAACCAATCGCTTTACTGATTTTGATTTGGCCAAATGCGTTGCAAAGAATCCCCCGAGAGAGCGACCATAGAGTATTATTTCGCCATCAGCATACAATTGCGTGCAATACTTGTAGAATAAAAATCCGTCGTCCAACATGGCTTGTTGTTCTCTTTTTCCGGTGCTCTTGCCATAGCCACGATAATCCCATACTACTACATCATATGAATACCGCTTGGCCAAGGTTTCGCCAAATTTACCCCAGGAATCCAACTCTCCTGCATTCCCATGGCTGTAAATAATAACTCCTTTGGGATTTTTAGCCTTAAAATGAAGTCCGTTCAAAACCGCACCATCCTCAGCAGTAAGAAATAGCTCTTCGAACTTTGTTTGAAATTTATATTCAAAATTTTGCGGAAGTGTACTGCTTTGAAAAATCAGCTTTTCCTGAAAAAAATAAAGCATACCTATTATAACTACTATTGCGATCGGCAAAACTTTCAAAAAATGCCTTGCTCTCATATTTTTGCCCGTCTTTACTCAAGATCAATCTTGATGCTAATTTAGATGTTGATTCTACTTTACCTCGTCATAATGGTCATCCCAATTATCAGCTTTGGGGTCATCATGTAATTTACCAACTGATTTAGCTACAATTGTCGCAACAGTAGCATCACCGGTAACGTTTACTACAGTTCGCAACATATCTAAAGGTCTATCTACAGCAAATATTAAAGCCAAACCTATGGCATATTTGTCTGGCGGAAAACCCACAGACTCTAATACAATAACTAACATCACCATACCCGCGCCAGGTACAGCAGCGGTACCAATTGATGCTAATAGCGCTGTAAACACAATAGTCAATTGTGCCATTAGTGGTAATTCAAAACTTAAGGCTTGCGCTATAAAAACCGCTGCAATACCTTGATACAGACTTGTACCGTCCATATTAACCGTTGCGCCCACAGGCAGTACGAAACTAGACACTTCTTTATCTACACCAATATGCTCTTCTACTCTTTCCATTGTTACAGGTAGTGTAGCAGCACTTGAGCTTGTTGAAAAAGCCAGTAATTGTGCTGGACTCAATTGCTTTAAAAACCAAAACGGATTCTTTTTAGCAAATACCCATACCAATATACAATAGAAAACAATCATCAAAAAGAGCCCAAAAACAACCACTCCTGCATATTTAAGCAAGGCCAATAAAATTTCAGGGTCACTTGATGAAACTACCACATTAGCCAACAGCGCAAACACAGCAAAAGGTGCAGACAACATAATTAAATCGACCATTTTTAACACGACATCATTGAGAGAGTCAAAGAAATTTTTCAAAGGTCTGGCTTTGTCTTCGCCTATGAGCAACATTGAAATTCCCATAAAAATGGTAAAGAAAATAACCTGTAACATCAATTGGTTATTTGCTAAAGCAGCAACTGCATTATCAGGCACCATATCTTCAACAAATTTTAAAGGTCCGCTATCTTGCTGACGAGAAGCTTCTTCTAGTTTAGCGGTAACTCCCTTATCATTGGCAAAGGTTGATGTAAGCTTCTCAATGGTTTCTTCAGAAATACCAACTCCAGGCTCTATTAGGTTTACTAATACAAGACCTAAGATAATAGCAACTGTTGTAGTACCAACATAAATACCGATGGTGCGTAAGCCGATATTTCTAAACTTTGAAATATCCTTTAAATCTGATATTCCTTTTATCAGCGAGGCTAAAATTAAAGGAACCGCAATAAGTTTAAGCAATTTGATAAAGATGGTACCAAATGGAGCAACCCAATTGGTTACAAATTCTTTACCCCAATCTAGGTAGGTCATACCAAAACCAAAGAGTAGCCCTAGTACCATTCCAATCATTATTTGCCAATGCAGTTCAAGCTTCTTCATACCTCGTTTAATTTAGGCAAGTAAGATACTATTTTGAAGGGATAATTTCTAGAAAAGAAAAACTATAATTTTATCGTTCGATTGAGTAGTGTATAATCTGCCAAAACAAGAGCAGCCATTGCTTCCACTATAGGAACCGCGCGCGGTACTACGCAGGGGTCATGCCTACCTTTTCCTTTGGTCTGCACTTTATTTCCCTCCTTATCAATGGTCTCATAGGCCTGAATAACAGTGGCGACAGGCTTAAAAGCTATATTGAAGTAAATATCCATGCCGTTACTGATACCACCTTGAACGCCACCACTATGATTCGTTTTGGTACTTCCGTCTGAATTGAATTGGTCATTGTGGGCGCTACCTTTCATTTTCACACCCTCAAAGCCGCTACCGTATTCAAAACCTTTTACCGCATTGATAGAGAGCATTGCTTTACCTAGCTCAGCATGAAGTTTATCGAATACAGGTTCGCCTAATCCGACGGGCACATTTTGAATCACACAGGAGATTATTCCTCCAATGGTATCACCTTCTTTTCTGACTTCTTTGATATACGTTTCCATCTGCGCTGCCATTTCAGGATCTGGACAACGAACATCATTAGATTCTGTAAGCGATAAATCTAATTCATGGTAAGCCTTATCTAGTCGCATGTTACCCACTTGCGATACGAAAGCGTTTATTTTGATACCTTTTAGCATTTGTTTGGCAATGGCGCCAGCCACTACCCTACTTGCCGTTTCACGAGCTGAACTGCGTCCTCCGCCTCTATAATCTCTAAAACCGTATTTCTGGTCATACACATAATCGGCATGTGATGGACGGTATGAGTCTTTGATATGCGAGTAGTCGTGTGATTTTTGATTGGTATTGTGAATCGCAAACCCAATAGGCGTTCCTGTGGTTTTTCCTTCGAATATTCCGGAATAAAATTCAACGGTATCTGGCTCTTTTCGCTGGGTTACAATCGCAGACTGACCGGGCTTTCTTCGGTTTAACTCTTTTTGAATCGCTACAAGGTCGATTTCCAATCCTGAAGGACATCCATCTAAAACCCCTCCGATAGCGACACCGTGTGATTCTCCAAAAGTGGTAAGTTTAAATAAGTTTCCGAAAGTATTTCCAGCCATTTGAGTTGCTTAAAAGTAATTAACAAAGGTAAATCTTAAATTTCAAAATATAAAAGATAGTAGCACCGCTTTAGGCAAGCGCTTCTTTTAGAATGGTAACAGGATGTTTTGCTTTCCGTTGCGTGCCATCATAAATCTGATGTCGGCAACTCGTTCCATTGGCAGCTATAATGACAGCCTCTTCCGATTTTCGTATCGATGGAAATAACTTCAACTCTCCTACCTGCATACTGACTTCATAATGTTCTTTCTCGTAACCAAAGGAACCCGCCATTCCACAACAACCTGAACTTATAATAGTTACTTTGTAATTCTCTGGAAGATTCAAAACATCAAAGGTTACTTTTTGATTACTTAAAGCCTTTTGATGACAGTGCCCATGTATCTTAACCGTTTTTACATCTTTGGTGAACTGTTCTTTACTTAGTACACCTTTTTCAATTTCGCTTGACAGGAACTCTTCGAAAAGAAAGGCGTTCTTAGCAATAGCAGCTGTAGCTACCTTATCATTCGACAAGCGCTTGTACTCATCACGGAAAGTAAGAATTGCTGAAGGCTCTAAACCAATAACGGGAAGCCCATTATCTGCAAAAATTTTCAACCGTGGAATATTCTTCAAAGCCAATTTTTTCGCCTGTTTCAAGAAACCTTTTGACAGATAGGTTCTGCCACTTTCTGCGTAAAATAATTCTAGCTCATAACCCAATTTAGTGAGTACTTCAATCGCATCTTTTCCTAATTCTACATCAAGATAGTTTGTGAACTCATCAATATACAAAATAAGCTTTCGTTTAGTCACAGCATGCTCTTTTTCAATTTCTTGAAGGTATTTATCGAAATTAAAGCTATAGACTTTAGGTAAGCTTCTTTCTTTGGCTACTCCAGCAGATTTTTTCAATAAACCGCTTAGCAATTTAGAATCATAAACACGGTTTGTTAGCCCCGAAACAGCGCTTCCCCACTTATTCAATTTCGTGTTATAAGCAAACAATTTACTTCGCAAGGGGTAGCCATTCTCTTCTTGGTATTGGTATAAAAATTCTGCTTTTAAAGTTGCTACATCCACATTGCTGGGGCATTCACTAGCACAGGCCTTGCAGCTCAAACACAAATCAAAGACTTCTTTTAATTCCTCTTGATTAAACTTATTCTTTTCATCAGATGTGGTTAAGAATTCTCGCAAAGCGTTAGCCCTGGCTCGAGTGGTGTGTTTCTCCTCTCGGGTAGCGTGATAGCTTGGGCACATTGCACCAGACATTTTTTCAGTCTTACGACAATCGCCACTACCATTGCACTTCTCAGCTGCTTTTAGAATTCCCTGACTATCAGAGAAGTCCATAAGCGTTTTTATTTCTGGCTCGGTTCTGTCAATCTCATACCTCAAAGACTCATCCATCGGATAGGCGTCCACAATTTTACCCGGATTAAATATATTATTCGGATCAAAATAGGTCTTTATACGTTTGAGTAATTCATAGTTTGCATCTCCAATCATCAAGGAGATGAATTCTGCACGAACAATACCATCGCCGTGCTCTCCGCTAAAAGAACCTTTGTACTTTTTTGTCAGCTTGGCAACATCTGTTGTAATAGCTCTAAAAAGAGCTACATCTTCTTGCTTTTTTAAATTAAGAATGGGTCTTAAATGTAATTCTCCAGCACCTGCGTGGGCATAATACACCGCATCTTGCCCGTAACCTTTCATGATTTCAGAGAACTCGCCAATAAAATCTTTTAAATCCTCTAGTGCAACCGCCGTATCTTCAATACAAGCAACCGCTTTACGATCACCTATCATGTTTCCAAGAAGTCCGAGTCCTGCTTTTCTAAGCTCTAAAGCTTTGCTAATATCTTCTGAGTACAGCACAGGACTAGCATAGCTTAAACCAGATTTCTTGATGGTTGCCTGTAGCTCGCTTAGTTGTTTTTCTAAATCTTCATGTGTTGCCGCCTTTACTTCAAGCATCAATAGAGCTGCGGGGTCTCCATCAACAAAAAATCGATTGGCTAGTTGCTGCTTATTATTCTTGGTACAGTCTAGAATAACCTTATCCATCATTTCGCAAGTGTGCAGACTGTGCTGCATACTGGGCGCAACATCACTCAAACAATCTTCTAAGGTTTTATAATGTGTAACCACCATTGCTGCAAGAATTGGCGGTACTTCATCAAGTTGCAAGGTTATTTCTGTTCTAAAAGCTAAAGTACCTTCACTTCCGCTAAGCAACTTACAAAGGTTAAAATTCTCAAATTCATCTCCGAAAACATTGCTTTTTAAAAGCTCATCAACAGCATAACCGGTGTTTCGTCTATGGATACTCTCTTTCGGAAATTCTTTTAATATTTCAAATTGTATATCTTTATTTGATAGTTCCTTAAGTATCTCTCTATAAAGTAATGCTTCAAGTGTGTTTCCGTGTGGCTTTGCTTCAAATTCTTTCTTAGAAAGTGACTTAAACTCCACTTCGCTACCATCTGACAAGATAGTTTTCATAGAAACAACCTTATCTCTCGTCACCCCATATTGAATGGAAGTCGTTCCAGAAGAATTGTTGCCAACCATACCCCCCATCATACATCGATTTGAGGTAGAAGTATTCGGGCCAAAAAACAAACCATGGGGTTTTAGATATTGATTGAGTTCATCACGAATGACCCCGGGTTGCACTGTTACTTGTTTCTTCTCAGCATCAAAAGAAATGATTTCTGTGAAATTTCGAGAGACATCAACAACAATTCCTTCACCCACGCATTGCCCTGCTAAAGAAGTTCCTGCGGTTCTAGGAATCAGCCCCACCTTGTTTTTCGAGGCAAAATAGATTAACTTTTGAATATCCGAGACCGTCTTTGGAAAGGCTACCCCTAATGGAATTTTACGATAAACAGAAGCATCAGTTGCATACAGGCTTGTTGTTAAAGAGTCAAATTTGAGCTCTCCATCAAGGTACTGTTCTAATTCTTTTAGCAAATTTTTATTCAATACGGAACAATTTTTGGATACAAAGTAAAGTTTTCAATACTAGAACAAAGATATAAAGAGCCAATTTGGTAAACTACAACTTAATCAAAAGAACACATGAAAATCACAAAATTACTTATTGCTATGCTATTTTTAGTAACCGCATCAACAAGTGCTCAAGAGATTGCCAGTAGCACCATTGGACTAAGATTAGGAGATAGTGACGGTTTTGGCGCTGAAATCTCGTATCAAAAATCAATTGGAAGATATACTAGAGCTGAAGTCAATCTAGGCTATAGAGATAGTCGCGAATACGATGGCGTAAAAGCAGTCGTTATTTTACAATGGGTGCACAACATTAGCGGCGGATTAAACTGGTACTACGGCTTTGGTGGAGGCGCAGGCTCCGCAAAATTCGAAGCCTTACCCGACCCGAATAATAGCAATAACATAGTGCAACCAGAAGGCGGGCTCTTCGTATTAGCTGCTGGAGATATTGGCATAGAGTTCAATTTCGATAATTTACCGCTATTGATTTCCTTAGATATTAGGCCAGAAATTGGAATTCTCGGATACCAAAGTTTTGATGACAAGTTCGATTTCGATGTGGGGCTTGGTCTGCGGTACCAGTTCTGAAAGAATCTTTACAATCTATAGAAAGCCCTCCTGAATTCAATAGAAGGGCTTTTTTTAGTCCTAATATTTAATATTACCTTTGCCGCTTATAAATATATATAATGAAAAAAATTATTTTATCCTTAAGTATTTTGATTGCTTTAGTTGCTTGTAATCAAGCCCCTGAAGGCTATACTATTCAAGGAACCCTATCTGGAGAATTAGAAAACGGCACAAAGGTTTTTCTAAAGAAACAAGGTCCAAACAACCAGCCTATGGATGTTGATACTACCGAAGTTATTGATGGAAAGTTTATTTTAACCGGGCAAGCCGGAATTCCTGAAGTGAATTACATCTTTATAGATAAGCTAAAAAGTTATACTGCTATTGTAATTGAGAATGGCGAAATTGAAATAACAGCCCACAAGGATAGCTTGGGCTTAGCCAAAATAAAAGGAACACCCCAAAACGATTTATTTTCTAAATATATTACGAAGGCACAATCAATGTCTAAACAGGCCATTGCTATTCAATCAGATATGCAAGCGGCCAACGGCAATGAAGCAGCTATGGCATCGCTAAGCGATGAAATGAAAGATTTTCAAGAGGAGTACAAAACTTTTGAAATGGATTTTATAAAAGAAAACCCGAGTGCATTGATTTCCGTTTTATTACTGGATAAGGGCATTGCAACTCGAGCTATAAAGGCTGAAGATGTTCAGGGTATTTTTGATTCATTCACTCCTGAAATGAAAGAGACCGCTGCTGCAAAAAAGATTTCTGAACAGTTAGATGCGCTTAAAGAAAAAGCTAAAAAAGATAAAGCTACCGAGGTTGGAGCAAAAGCACCAGAATTCACTGCTCCAGGCGTCGACGGACAGCAGTTAGCACTTAAAGACATGCTTGGAAAAATTACTTTAGTAGATTTTTGGGCAGCCTGGTGTAAACCATGTCGCAGAGAAAACCCTAACGTAGTTGCTGTGTATAAAAAATACCATGCCAAAGGATTGAATGTTGTTGGTGTTTCACTAGACAGAAAAGCTGAGGACTGGAAAAGAGCAATTGCCGATGACGGACTTACCTGGAACCATGTCTCGCATGTACAATACTTCAATGATCCAATTGCAAAGCTCTATAATGTGAGCGCTATTCCTGCGGCATTCCTTTTAGATGAAAACGGAGTTATTGTAGCAAAGAACTTGAGAGGACCTGCTTTGGAGGCTAAAGTAGCTGAGTTACTCGATTAAAGAAAAAAATTAGAAAAGAAAAGCCCTGATGATTTATCATCAGGGCTTTTTTTTTCTATATAAGGTTTGATTTAGAATTTGTTTCGAACATCGTCAAAAGATCCTTTAACTACAGCAGTTGTTGATTTTTTTACGCTCCCAAAAATATTCACAACTGAATCAACACCTAAAAACTCTATGGTAGCACCATCGTTTAAGATGAGGTCACCATAAACGGTAAGGTTACCTTCTACTATAAAAGTTGCGCCTTCACCCACAGTTATATTTTTTCTTTTATTGTTTCTTCCCACCACAAACGTTCCATTCATTGAAAAAGAAGCATTGTCGTTAATATTAGTTTGATTGCTAACTGTCCACGCACCGCATAACAATAACGCTCCATTAACTGTGATGCTATTGAATCTTTTTGAGCCTCTATAAGACAAGTTCTCTCCGGTATTTACATTTAGATTTTTATCACCAGAGTAAACTGGTATATCAGCGCAACTCGCCACAAGACTATCACTTGGCCTGTTTAGTTTTATAATCTGCAAGCCAGATGTACCGGTAGCCGCAAAAATGTAATCTCCTTTAGAGGCCACAAAATTTGTTGAGCCAGATAATTCGATGATACCAACTAAATTGGTATTACTTCCTTGGTCTTCTGAAAGGCAAAGTCCGGCTCCACCATTAGCCATTAGTAATACTTCTTCATTCTTAGCAACAGCATTGGTTACAATATTTACCTGATCAACTCCTTCAGGGTTTATTAATATTGGAACATATTCTATTAGGTCTCCAGTACTTGCATTATAAATACCAGCACCTCTAGCGCCTTCAGCAACTATAATATTTCCTCCTGAATATGCTACAGTACGTTTGCTAAAGTCTCCAAAATCTGAACTAATTGAGATTTCTTTAGTGATATTAAAATTACTATCAAGTATATTCACACCGGTATCCGCATTCAATATTGCAATACTACTTCCATCTATAGACACAGAACGTAAATCGGCGAAAGGAACCTCATTAAGAGTGCTTAGGTCATTTTTAGCATAAGATTTTAAGTAACCATCTTTACCGCTTGTCACCAAAATTGAATTTGAAGTAGTTTCTACGTCCGTAGCATTAAAACCTTCTTGAAAGCCATATTCTATGGAACTAAGGTCAAACCTTCCATTAGAAACAGGAATCTTGGCTAGAAAAGAATTAAAATCAGCCCTAACAGATGTTTCAGAATCTACACCACCAACGGCATAGACATATCCGTTATCATATTTTACAGCATTCACATCAGCATTTGTGTAATATACACGACTAGATATTCTTGGGTTTGTTGGATCGCTAACATTGATAATATCAATAGCGCCCGAATACCCATCTTCTGCAGTATTATAAGACACATAGGCATAATCATCTACCACATGAACATGAGAAGCTGTTAAGTTCTCAGCACCACTTCTAGAGGGCGCTGCCACTTGAGCAACTAAGGTCAATGGGTAATCACCTGCAGGTTGATCGGCATTACTCTTAGAAAATTTGCCGGAAATTGTTGATTCATCAGTAATGTCAAGTACACCAGCATTATCATAAAGTATACTACTTTCTAATATCGCTTGATTACTCTCTATTGATACATCACTTTGGGGGTCACTATACACCGTAGTTTCGTCACTACAAGATACAGCAATGAATAGGGTGGCGATTGCCACGAGGGAAATTTTTCTCATTGATTAAGTAGGTTATACAATTAGATTTGGGACTAATTGAACGGCAAATTTAGATGAAGTGTATAATTTATTGTAACATTTTCGACGAACTGCAGCTTTTACTGTGTTTTAGTAGGTTTTCTAAAGATGAGTGGTCAAACTATCTATATTTTTCCTGTTTTTTCCATAACAAATAAAATAATAATTGGAATGGCTAGAAGAACGACCATTAACGTTGAAGTAAACACCAAATCAGGATTAAACAATAGCGTTGCTGCATAACCTCCTATGGCGCCACCAAAGTGCGCAGTATGACCAATATTACCCAAACGTTTCTTCATACCGTAGATAGAATACAGAAGGTAGCCGATACCAATAACATATGCAGGTATCGGAATGGGTATAAAGTATAGGTATAAATCCATACCAGGCTGTAAGAGTATGGCAGAATACAGTATGCCGGTAACGGCACCACTTGCACCAACAGCGCTGTACTGAGGCTCGTTTTTATGAAAGAAAAGTGCCAGCAAACTACCTGCCACCAAACTGATAAAATAAATAATAAGGAATTTGATAGGCCCGAAGCCACCAATAACGACATCTGCGAAGAAATAGAGCGTTAACATATTAAAAAGCAGGTGAGAAATGTCGACATGTAAAAAGCCTGACGTCAGCATTCTGTCTTTTTGACCAGAATTTATACCTCCAATACTAAATTTATAGCGTTCAAAAAAAGCGGTATCACTAAAACCTTTGAAAGAGAATAGCGCGTTGGCACCTATTATTACTAAAGTCACTATTTCAATTCCGTCCATTAAAATATCTTATTCGGTTTGGACTCAAATATAGCATTATATTTGTGTTCATAATTCTTTGCATGCAGCTACTTGTATTTATTTTAGTGTATCCTGCACTTTGGGTAATTTCCAGACTTCCATTTCGCGCTTTCTACCTCTTTTCTGATCTTGTCTTTTTCTTGGTATTCCACATTGTCGGTTATCGAAAAAAAGTAGTTTATGAAAATCTGAAATTGATTTTTCCAGAGAAACCAGAAAAGGAAATCAAACGAATTCGAAAAGAATTTTTCAAACACATGTGTGACATGTTTCTTGAGATGGTGAAAACTATGGGCCTTTCAAAAGAGGATATCAAGAAAAGGTATCACATCAAGAATGTAGAACTCATTCAAGAAATTGAAAAAGAGAAGAGTATTCTTATTCCATGTTCTCATTACGCTAATTGGGAATGGAACGTTAGTTTGAACTTGTATGTAAAGAGTAAAGGGTATGCTGTTTACCAACGCGTAGCAAATAAATACTTTGATAAGCTAGTGAAAGATTTTAGGTCTAGATGGAATACCGCGCTGATAACTACTCATGAAACGGTTAAAACGGTCATGCGCAATAAAAGGAATGATACCAAGGCTATTTATGGAATGGTCAGCGATCAATCACCGATGGTGGTTCATGCCCATTATTGGGGTGAATTTATGGGAATTACCGTGCCCATTTATAACGGCACCGAAGTTCTAGCTCGCAAATTAGATTTGGCTGTTGTTTTCCTAAAAGTCACCAAAGTCAAGCGAGGGTATTACGAGGCGGAGTTTATTCCTATTACGCTATCAGGAAAGAATACAGAACCTAATGAAATTACCAAAAAATTCATAGCCCTTGCAGAACAACAGATTTACGAGCAGCCAGAATACTATTTATGGAGTCATAAGCGCTGGAAACATCGTGACAAGGTGCCTCCTGAGTTTCAGTAAACACCTAGTTGTCAACCCTAAGCTAGTTGAAGAGTTAAAGACTAAGCGCTTTTAAATCTTCAACTGCCTCGGTAAGACAATGCTACTTAAATACCCGCTACGGCTTTGATTTCTCCAATGATTCTATCTGCAAGGCCATCAGCTTCTGATTGGCTTTTCGCTTCTGTATAAATTCTAATAATTGGTTCGGTATTTGATTTTCTAAGGTGTACCCAGTTCTCTGAAAAATCTATTTTTACTCCATCTATAGTGGAGATATCTTCATTTTGATATTTTTCAGCCATAGCTTTTAAAATTCCATCAACATCCAATCCAGGAGTTAATTGAATTTTCTTTTTACTCATAAAATAAGACGGGTAGCTTGCGCGAAGTTCCGCAACGGTTCCACCCTTTTCAGCCATTAACATTAAGAACAAAGCAG
Source organism: uncultured Flavobacteriaceae bacterium (assembly GCA_938029725.1). Classification (GTDB taxonomy): domain Bacteria; phylum Bacteroidota; class Bacteroidia; order Flavobacteriales; family Flavobacteriaceae; genus Maribacter_C. The sequence goes on along the minus strand of CALHGE010000031.1, from coordinate 152,675 downwards.
TACCTACTAAAGAATCACGACCATAATGACTTTCTGGGTAAATAATACCTCCGTTACCTTCACCGCCAATAACAGCATTGTTTGCTTTCATCTTAGTAACAACGTTCACTTCTCCTACTGCCGCTGCTTCATATATGCCTCCATGTTTTTCTGTAATATCACGAAGCGCCCTTGAAGAGGATAAGTTAGAAACGGTATTTCCTTTGGTTTTACCTAAAACATAATCCGCACAGGCTACCAAGGTGTATTCTTCTCCAAATATTTCTCCATCGTCACTAATGAAAGCAAGACGGTCTACATCAGGGTCTACAACAATTCCGAAATCTGCTTTTTCTTTAAGCACTAAATCACAGATATCTCCCAAGTGTTCTTTTAAGGGTTCAGGGTTATGCGGAAAGTGACCTGTTGGGTCACAATATAATTTTACCACCTCCACACCTAGCGCTTCTAAAAGAGCAGGAATAGCGATGCCGCCAGTAGAATTTACGCCATCTACAACAACTTTAAATTTTGCTTTTCGAATAGTATCAGCATCAACCAAGGCTAAATTTAATACTTCATCAATATGAATATCAATATAAGCGTCATTTCTTGTAATCGTTCCTAAGTCATCTACTTCTGCAAAATCAAAAGCATCTTTTTCTGCGATTTCCAATATTAAAGCGCCTTCCGCAGCATTTAAGAATTCCCCTTTTTCGTTTAATAGCTTTAAAGCATTCCACTGCTTCGGATTGTGACTAGCAGTAAGTATAATTCCACCATCAGCTTGTTCCAAAGGCACAGCAATTTCAACCGTTGGTGTGGTAGACAGGTCTAAATCAATAACATCTATCCCAAGCCCTAATAGGGTTGAAACCACCAAGTTTTGAATCATTGCTCCAGATAAACGAGCATCACGACCAATAACCACTTTTAATTTGTCCTTTTTAGAATACTCTTTTAGCCAAACACCATAAGCAGCTGCAAATTTAACGGCGTCAATTGGTGTTAGATTTTCTCCTGGAGCACCTCCAATAGTTCCTCGTATTCCTGAAATAGATTTGATAAGTGTCATATATCTTGAAAAGTTTTTACAAATATAAACGTATCGCTCTTAAACCTATTGTGCTTCTTTGTAAATTCGGTTTTAAGACTATTAATTCCGATTTATGAACTTTTTGGCCCATATTTATTTATCCTTTGGAGATGAAGAGGTTACTATAGGAAATTTTATTGCAGATAGTATTCGGGGTAATAAATACAAGCACTTACCTGAACGCGTTCAAAAAGGAATCAAACTGCACCGTCACATAGATTCGTTCACCGATGCGCACCCAACAGTTCGACAAAGCACCAAACGTTTACATAAGAATTATAGTCATTATAGCGGAATCATTGTAGACATATTTTACGACCACTATCTGGCAAAGAATTGGAAGTCTTATTCCGATACCCCCTTAGACATATTCGTTGATAATTTCTATGATTTATTGGAGGACAATTACGAAATACTTCCCATCGGGGTTCATCGTATGATGCCGTATATGATATCAGACAATTGGATTTTTAACTACGCTAAAATGGAAGGTATTGCGAAGGTCCTTCACGGAATGAATCGCAGAACCAAAAACAAATCAAAAATGAACTTTGCTATTCTAGATTTGGAAGAGCATTATGATGAATTCCAAAAAGAGTTTACTTCTTTTTTTGAAGAATTAACCACCTTTTCTAAGCAAAAATATAATTCTCTTTAGACTAAAAAATATTTCAACTAACTCAAAAAAACAAGAATTCTCAATGAAAAAATTCATCGTAACACTGCTAGTCATAACTCTATTCGTTACTTGTAAAAAGCAATCCGCTGCCCCATTAGGCGTAGTGGCCGAAAAAGCAATGGTCGTTTCAGCACGTAAAGAGGCTTCAGCTATTGGAGTTGAAATTATGAAGAAAGGCGGCAATGCATTTGACGCTATGGTGGCCATGGAAATGTCTCTGGTAGTTGCGTACCCTTTTGCCGGAAGTATCGGAGGTGGAGGTTTTATGGTGTATCGGAAAGCCGGTGGTGCTGTAGGCGGAATTGATTATCGCGAAAAAGCGCCTCTTTCAGCGCACAAAGACATGTATTTAGATTCTTTAGGGAATGTTATTCCTGGAATGAGTACCAAGGGTGGAACGGCAGTAGGAGTGCCTGGCACAGTTGCTGGAATTATCGAAGTTCATAAGAAATTTGGGAAACTAACTTTAGAAGAAATTTTTGAACCCGTAATTGCCTTAGCGGAAAACGGAGTTGTAGTTACCGAAAATCAAGAAAAAAGACTAGCCACGCTGCGCGATAGAGTTATAGCTATAAATGGAGATAGCACCAAGTTTGCGCAAAAATTTAAGAAAGGAGATCGTATTAAATATCCAGCTTTAGCAAACACTTTCAGAAGTATTGCCAAAAACGGGCGTGATGGTTTCTATAAAGGTGAAGTGGCACAAAAATTAGCAACGTTGATTCAAGATAACGGTGGGTTTGTAACCGAAGAAGATTTAGCCAAATACGAAGCTAAATGGAGACAGCCTATTGTCTTTAACTATAAAGATTTGCGGATAGTTTCAATGAGCCCGCCAAGTAGCGGAGGTGTTACTATGAATCAAATATTTAAGATGATGGAATCTCATGATGTAGCATCCTACGGGTTTAACTCTGCAAAAACGGTTCAGTTATTTACAGAAGCTTCTCGACGTGCTTATGCAGACAGAAATTACTTTCTCGGAGATCCTGATTTTGTTGATATTCCTTTAGATATAATTTTAAGTGATGCTTATCTGAAGGAAAGAATGGAAAATTTCTCTTGGGATAAAGCCACGAAGTCATCGGAAGTTGAGCGTGGCAATATCGAAATTGTTGAAAGTATGGAAACCACCCACTACTCTATTGTAGATGCTGAAGGAAATGCTGTTTCTGGAACAACTACGCTAAACGGTGCCTATGGCTCTAAACTGTACTCTGATGAACTGGGTTTCTTTCTAAATAATGAAATGGATGATTTCAGTGCTAAGCCTGGCATACCTAATATGTTTGGTTTAATCGGTGCTGAAGCAAATAGCATTGCTGCTGAAAAGCGGATGTTGAGCAGCATGACACCCACAATTGTCGAAAAAGACGGCAAACTTTGGATGGTTGTAGGTACGCCTGGAGGGTCTACAATTATCACTGCAGTGGCTCAAACTATTCTTAATGGATATGAATTCGACATGAGCATGCAAGAAGCTGTGAATGCACCCCGTTTTCATCACCAATGGCTTCCTGATATGATCATTTTTGAGCCGGATGGTTTTTCAAAAGAGCTCAAAACTGAACTCTCAGCAAAAGGATATATTATCAACGAAGAGCGAACGCCTATCATTGGAAAAGTTGACGCGATTCGAGTTTTACCAGACGGAAGACTAGAGGGTGGTGCTGATAAACGAGGGGATGATACCGCTGTTGGATACTAAAGTTCATAAAAAGAGCATTCATGCGTACTCAAGAGGCGTATTTGTTGCATGGCCGTTTTGAGCGGCTTTAGGAATATTTTTCAATTTGTTTATACAAATGCAAAAATTTATTAAAATGAAAAAACTACTTCTACTTCTTTTAAAAATAGCAGGAGGCCTTATTGTTTTAGGGCTGGCTGTGTTTGCTGTACTCTATGCTATTTACAACGAACCGCTTCCAGAAGGAAAAGAAGGCCCTTTGGCAGATGCTTTGGCCACAAAAATGCTAAAAGCTATTAATAATGAGACGTATAAAAACACTACTTACTTAGAATGGTCTTTCGCCGGTGGTGCCCATCATTATAAATGGGATAAAGAAAACGGAAAAGTTGAAGTAGCTTGGGATGCGTATAAGGTGCATCTAAATCTCAATGACACAACAAAAAGTTTGGTCAGTAAAGACGGTAAACTGGTTTCAAAAAAAGACTCTGAGGATTTGATCAGCACTGCTTGGGATTATTTCAACAACGAATCTTTTTGGTTAGTAGCCCCTTTTAAGGTTTTTGACCAAGGAACTTCACGAAGCATAGTTAGACTTGAAGATGGCTCTGATGGCCTACTAGTGAGTTATACAACTGGCGGTACCACACCCGGTGACGCATATTTATGGAAATTACTCCCAAACGGTTTTCCTCAAAGCTATCAAATGTGGGTTAAGATCATTCCCATAGGAGGCATAGAAGCTACTTGGGACGATTGGAAAATTATGGAGAATGGACTCGCACTACCAGCATCTCACAAACTTGGACCTATGACATTTTATATGAGATCAGTTAGAGCATTTAATTAACTTGATATCATTGGTTTTGCGCTATTAATTTCGCTATACTTTTCTATACCTACAACCACTTCAAAACCATCATGATGCAAGAGTTTAAATTTCCTATTGACTTTACCTTTAACATCGGTACATTTTCTAACGATTTCTCAGCTGTAGATGCAAACCAAAGAACGGTGGCGTATGTAAAACAAAAACTATTTAAGTTCAAAGAAGATGTCAGCATATTTGAAAATGAAAGTCAAACCAAAGTTTTGTACAAAATAAAAGCGGATAAATGGATTGATTTTTCCGCTGGCTATTCTTTCTCAAGTGCCGAAGGAGAGGAATTAGGTAAAATAGGTCGCAAAGGATGGGTTTCCTTATGGAAAGCACATTACGAAATCTACGACAAGCATGAACAATTAAAATTTACGGTTCGTGAAGAAAATGCCTGGGTAAAAGTTTTAGACGGGCTTGTTGGGCAAATTCCTATTCTTAATTTATTTACTGGTCTCTTTCTGAACCCGGCTTATAATGTTATGAATAATCGAGATGAAATCGTTGTTCGACTTTCCAAAGAAAAATCTCTAGTAGGGCGCAGATTTAAGCTGAGTGAAATCAAAAAATTAGACGGTCTAGACGACGACATTATTATTCTTGGTTTAATGATGATGGTGCTTCTAGAAAGAAGAAAAGGTTAAGAATGGGTATTAAAATATGTTCACAGCTTTGAAACCTTCTATTTTAAAGGAAGAATGAGACCTGATTTTAAAACCAGCGGAGCTCTGGTCTAAAATTTCAACGAAAGTAGCAGCGAAACAGTTTGTGAGAAAATATTCAAAATATTTCAAAACGCTCTAAAGTTCCGTTAAGCCATACTCGTTTAAAATGACTTGCCATTCTTGGGTTTCCATTATTTCAAGTATACGCTGTGATATGGCTTGCTCTAGTTTATTTTTCTCTTTAGCAAGACCAAAAGCATAGAACTGCACATCAAACTTAACCGGTAATACTTGTAGGTTTTGAAAACTAGAGTCCTTCTGAATGCGATATTTCAAAATCGGCTCGTCATACATAAAAGCTTCAATATTACCATCACGTAGGCTTTCTAAGCCGGGAACAATACTAGTATATAATTCAATATTTTTAAAAAAATGTTCTTTCAAAAAATCATTGGAGCTGGAGTTTTTAATTGTCCCCACCCCCCGCTCTTTAAATTCATTAAAACCCTCAGGGTTGCGCGTCAATTGATTTACAGTGAGACTAGAAGCGATACTAGCAGTAAGACCTGATATAAACAAGAGGCCCCCAAACATTAAGACTAGTGCAGCGATTTTACCCATCCGTGTTTTGGGTGCTTTATCGCCATAACCTACTGTGGTCAAGGTTACTGCAGACCACCAAACACCATCCCAAATACCCCGATAGCCTTTTCTAAATTGTTCATCGTCTTTGCGTTCAAAATACCAGCCTATCAATCCGAAGAGAAAAATAATAAACAACAACACTAACAATCCCTTTAAAAAATTCTGATTAAAAAAACTACTAATAAACTGTGTGAACTTTTGAAAAGAAGAAGCCTCAGCGACAACAATAGTGGAATTCGAAGCATAAAACGAATGTGTGAACTCCATTTTCTTGCTTCGCTCACTTGTAATGGTCAGGGGGTTTATACTCACATCAATACTGCCCACACTAAGAGAATCTAACATCTCTGAAAAACCCATAGGCATAAGCTTGTAATTGAGATCAAGATCACTAGCAACTCTTTTCCAAAGCCAAACATTAATTCCTTCCAATACCGATTCTTCTTGCACAATAAAAGGTGGAGCTGCTGTATACCCTACGCGCAAAGTATCTTTTACGATTTGGGCAGACACCGGCTGACTGAATAGACTTAAAACAAAAATAATAAGGACTTTCTTCATGGTTTGACTAGCTCTATTTTCTAAATATACAATAATTCAAAAAAGTATTAAATCAGTTCATCTTTCCTAACTTTAGAGAAAATTCTTCTGTATGCAAATAGAAATTTTAACGCTTTCTGAACTAACCCCTGAGATTCAAAACCAAGTAGCAGACTTATACCAACAATTGAATGCAAACAATAGTCAAAGACCTTTATCAGAAATTCTTGATTCCGATAACCAGGTACTTTTTATTAGTTGTAAAATAAATAACCTTATTGTTGGCACTGCATTACTATCAACCTATAAAGTAATTTCAGGTTATCGAGGGATGGTGGATGATGTAGTTGTCGACGCTTCACACCGCGGCAAAGGCATCGGTAGAAAGTTAATGCAAAAACTTTTAGAGGAGGGAAAAAAAATAGGGCTTGATGAAATTTTGTTATTTACCGGCCATCATCGCACCCCTGCAATTGCGCTGTATACAAGTTTAGGCTTTCATTTGCGGAAGAGCGGCATTTACAACCTTAAACTAAACTAACTCGCCTGTTGCTTCTTAAATTGACTTTTCAATTCCTCCATTGACTCCTGTAGTTGTTTCAGCAAACCCGTTTCAGTAGTTGCATCTACCCCAAAAGTGATCTTGCTGTTGACTTGCCAGATTTCTTGAATTTGAAAAGGTTTGATTTCATAAGGCGGATAGGTCTCATTAAGAGAAACCAAAGTCACATTATTCGAATTAGGCTTACGAATCACTTTTTTAACAAGCACCGCATCCTCCAAAACCACGACATACATTTTATTGGGGCTAACTTCATCTATGTTGTCAATAGCTTTTGCGAGCACCCACTCTCCTTGTTTCAAGTTGGGCAACATACTATCGCCTTCCACTTGAAAACCACGATAAGTAGCATTTCTGAATTCTGGCAAGGGCAAGTCAAAAGCAGGCAATTCTTTATACCAAGAAGTATCTTGAATATTTTGAGGATATCCAGCAGCGGCTTTAGCATTTACTAGCACCATATTCTCTTGATCAGAAGAATCTACGGTAACCACTTTTGGAATCACACTTGTATTGGAAGTCGCTAAGTTTTTGTTTTCACTTTCACCAAAAAGCCAAAGCGGATTCACTTTAAATTGTTTGAACAGCTCCACCACCACTCTACCCGAAAGTTTGGTGCGACCACGCTCAATATCAGCGGTTGTACTTGAAATACCTAAAAGTTTCGCAAACTCGGCTTGAGTATAGCCCAAATCTCTTCTAATTTCAATAAAACGCTTTAAAGTGATTTCATTCTCCATATGTTGTTCTTGTTTAATCTATGAATCGAAAGTAACTCGTTTTCAATGCGGTGCGATTCATACTATGCTAAAAACTGATCTTTCAACACTCTCAAATATACGAAATTTGGAATATATCCAAAATATTATTTGGATTATTTCCATAATTGGGAATAATTCCATAATTTTGGAATGATTACAAGAATAGTCTTCGTTTCATTTAAAAGCAACACAGTATGGACAATGCAAAAATTTTAATTTACGATGGAAGTTTCAATGGTTTCTTAACGACAGTTTATAGAGCCTTTGATGAAAATATTCAGATAGCGGATATTCAAAAAAACACGATCTCTCAAAACGGATTGTTTTCTGATACAGAGACCGTCTTTACAGAAATGGCTAATGCAAAATCGGTTTGGAACGGTATTCAAACTAAAAGTCATATTGCCATACGCAATATCTATTTCGCCTTTTTAAGTGAACAAAAAGGCATTGAAATACTACTCTATAAATACATAAAGAAATTATTTTCTCCTTCAGATATGTTAGCCTTGAATTTTACAGATGATTTGGAGCCTCGAATAAACCAATTGGCGAAAACAGTAGCAAGAGAAAAGCAATCTTTGGAAGTTTCAGTGAAATTCAATACCACAGAAGATAAGGTTCAATTTGCTTTTATAAAACCCGTTAATGATGTTCTACCGCTAATATCAAGACATTATAGATTTCAAATTTCAGAAACCCCTTGGTTGATATTTGATAGCAAAAGAAATTATGGCTTGTATTATAATTTACAATCAGTCGAACTTATTTCTTTAGATACGGATGCCCTACACGAAGATATGGTCTGTAGTAAATTGAATATTAAATCGCTGCTGGTTAGAAAACTACACAGACAACCCATGCAAAAGAAAAGAATTGGTTATATCCAAGAACGAGCAGCGGTTTGAAGGCGCGCAGTAGGCATTTGCAGGCGTCAGTTTCAAGCAGCCTTTGTTCTAGCTACTTCTGCGAAGTACAAGTAAAAAGCTCGGTTCGAAATTTGGTGTAAACTCTTAAGATGCTTTAATTACTGCCTGCGAATTACTCAAACTCATTTAGACCTCTCCCCTATAAAATAATCACTCTAACTCCTAAGAGCCTATTGAAGGTGCTTACTTTTATACATAGGCGTGCAGTACTGTGCCAAGTATACCTCTGCTAGGTCATTACTATTTTATTCGCCCTAATCCTTTGCTCCATTACCCGAATGTACGTCGCGTACCGTTATTATTGTTTAAAAAAATGTTTCCGTAAGAATCTCTTTATTTGAAATACTTGAAACTTTAGTTTCTAATAGCAGCTTGCGGCCTTTTCAATTATCAACTATTGCACTAATCGAAGAGGCATCACTCCATTTTCTTAAAACAGGGCTTAAGGATTGTTCTACTTCTGAAAAATTTATGTTAAAAAGTTCATCACCAACCTTTACTATAACTTAAAAATTATGATTTAACTATTTGATTTACAAATCTTTAACTAAAAATGTAACTCAATACTATTTAGCGCTAATATTAGTGACAACACCTTTGCCAAATTCGTTGTGATTGATTCACGAATCTATTGCTAGTACCTTCATTTGTTGTGTTTTTTGATTTAATTCTCAAAGCTGAAATCTAAGTTTCAAATAACAAAAAGGAATTGAAACCAATTCTCGTTTTAGATGTCAAAATCGTATTTTTGCAACCTTGCTATAAAAAAATGATTAAGTACGAAGAAAACATAGAAGTTAGAGGGGCACGAGTTCATAATTTGAAGAACATTGATGTCACTATTCCTAGAGAAAAATTAGTGGTAATAACAGGGCTTTCGGGCAGCGGAAAATCTTCCTTAGCCTTTGATACCATTTATGCAGAAGGCCAAAGAAGATACATAGAAACTTTTTCAGCCTATGCGCGTCAGTTTTTAGGTGGCTTAGAAAGACCCGATGTCGATAAAATTGATGGGCTTTCACCTGTAATTGCCATTGAGCAGAAGACAACTTCAAAGTCACCCCGCTCTACAGTTGGCACGATAACCGAGATTTATGATTTTTTACGTCTACTATTTGCGCGAGCCGGTGATGCATATAGCTATAACACAGGCGAGAAAATGGTTAGTTATAGCGATGCGCAAATAAAAGAACTTATTAAAAAAGATTACGATGGTAAAAAAATAAATGTTCTCGCTCCTATCATCAAATCTAGAAAAGGGCATTATCGCGAACTTTTCGAGCAGGTCGGAAAGCAAGGTTTTATAAAAGTGCGCGTTGACGGTGTTATAGTTGATATTTCTAAGGGAATGAAAGTCGACCGCTATAAAGTTCATGATATTGAAATTGTAATAGACCGATTAAAAGTAACCGATACGGAAGACCTAGACAAAAGGCTTTCCGAATCTATACATACTGCTATGTATAGTGGCGACAATGTTTTAATGGTTCTAGAAGAAGGTGCTAAAGTAGCCCGATATTTTAGTCGTGACTTGATGTGTCCCTCCACAGGAATATCTTATCCCAGTCCTGAACCTAATACGTTTTCATTTAATTCTCCTAAGGGAATGTGTTCGTATTGCAACGGACTTGGTCACGTACATGAAGTAAATGAATTAAAAATATTTCCGAATAAAAAACTATCTATTAAATCAGGCGGAATCGCACCTTTAGGAGAATACAAAAATTCTTGGGCTTTCAAACAGATTGAAACTATTGCCCAACGCTACGAGTTTGAAATAACCGACCCAATATCAACTATTCCAGAAGCTGCTATGGCCGTTTTGCTAAATGGTGGCGTCGATAATTTTGAAGTTGATTCGAAGACCTTAGGCGTAAAGCGAACCTATAAAATCGATTACGAGGGAATTTCAAATTTCATCAAAAATCAATTTGATGAGGCTGCTTCAACTTCTATAAAAAGGTGGGCTAAAGAATATATGGACCAGGTTACCTGTTCGGTATGTGAAGGTTCTCGACTGCGGAAAGAATCGCTAAACTTTAAGATTAACGAAAAGAACATTGCGGAATTAGCTCATTTAGATATCGCCGAATTAGCTGACTTTTTTAAGGATTTACAAAAAACACTAAAGGGCAATCAATTAAAGATTGCAGAAGAAATCATTAAAGAAATCAAGACAAGAATTCAATTTCTGTTAGATGTAGGCTTAGATTATCTATCCTTGAACCGAAGTTCAAAATCCTTATCAGGCGGAGAGGCTCAGCGAATTCGACTCGCAACACAAATTGGTTCGCAATTGGTTGGCGTTCTCTATATTTTAGATGAACCAAGTATTGGCTTGCATCAAAGAGATAATGACCGTTTGATTAAATCTTTAGAAGCTTTACGTGACCTTGGCAACTCAGTTATCGTTGTGGAGCATGATCGAGATATGATCGAGCGAGCTGATCATGTTATCGATATTGGTCCAAAAGCAGGCAGATATGGTGGTGAAATTATTTCTCAAGGACTACCAGAAGATTTAAAAAAAGAAAACACCCTTACCGCAGATTATATTACAGGTAAAAAGCAAATAGCTGTTCCTCAAGAACGCAGAAAAGGAAATGGCAAGAAAATTACACTTTCTGGTTGTACAGGAAATAACCTTAAAGATGTTTCAATAGACCTTCCATTAGGTCAAATGATTGGAGTAACTGGAGTTTCAGGTAGTGGAAAATCTACATTAATCAACGAAACCCTCTACCCTATTATGAACGCGCATTATTTCAATGGCGTTAAAAAACCCATGCCCTACAAGAAGATTAAAGGTCTGGAGCATATTGATAAAGTCATTGATATCAATCAGAGTCCGATTGGTAGAACACCACGCTCCAATCCGGCGACCTACACCGGTACTTTTGGTGAAGTTCGTTCTCTTTTTTCAAAAACACCAGAAGCAGCTATTCGGGGTTACAAGCCAGGCCGTTTTAGTTTCAATGTTAAAGGCGGAAGATGCGAAACTTGCCAAGGCGGCGGACTTCGCGTTATAGAAATGAATTTTTTGCCCGATGTTTATGTAGAATGTGAGACCTGCAATGGCAAACGCTTTAATAGAGAAACTTTAGAAATTCGTTACAAAGGAAAATCAATTTCCGATGTGCTTGAAATGACTATTAATGAGGCAGTTGATTTCTTTGAATTAATACCTAAAATCCATAGAAAATTAAAAACCATTCAAGATGTTGGCTTAGGCTACATCTCTTTAGGGCAACAATCCACTACCCTCTCAGGTGGAGAAGCACAACGAATAAAGTTAGCGACCGAACTCTCTAAACGAGATACTGGCAATACTTTTTATATCCTTGACGAACCAACAACGGGACTTCATTTCGAAGATATCCGCGTACTAATGGACGTTTTAAATCGTTTGGTAGATAAAGGAAACACCATCTTGGTTATAGAACATAATATGGATGTCATTAAAATAGCAGATTACATTATCGACATTGGCTATGAAGGCGGCCGAGGCGGCGGTAAGGTAGTTGCAAAAGGTACACCAGAGCAGGTTGCTAAAGACAAAAAAAGTTACACCGCTAAGTTTTTAAAGAAAGAACTAGGTTTGTAGGTGGTTACAAATCAAAAAAAAAATGCAGCAGTTTGTTCCAAGATATACGAACGGTGCAAATCAAAATTAAAATACCAGGCATGAGGAAAGAACAAAATCACAAAGGTTGGAATCAAATCAAAACGAATGATTCATGGGCTCTATTCAAAATTATGGGCGAATTTGTCAATGGTTTTGAAAAAATGAGTGTGATTGGCCCCTGTGTTTCCATATTTGGTTCAGCTCGAACTAAAGAAGATGACCTGTACTATAAATTAGCGACAAGCATCGCTAAAAGTATAGCTGAGGCCGGATATGGTGTTATCACTGGTGGAGGGCCTGGTATCATGGAAGCTGGTAATCGCGGAGCAAATTTAGCAGGTGGCGTTTCAGTAGGGCTTAATATTGACCTTCCCTTTGAACAACATGACAACCCGTATATTGACAATGATAAAAGTCTAGATTTCGACTACTTCTTTGTGCGAAAAGTGATGTTCGTCAAATACTCGCAGGGCTTCGTAGTTATGCCTGGTGGCTTCGGTACTTTAGATGAGCTTTTTGAAGCAATTACCTTAATTCAAACGAACAAAATTGAAAAATTTCCAATCATTCTTGTAGGTACCGAATTTTGGAAAGGTTTACTTGAATGGATAAAAAATACCATGCTAGTCGCTGGAACCATTAGCTCAAAAGATTTAGAACTTATCCATTTGGTAGACACTGAAAAAGAAGTCGTTGATATTATTGATGCATTCTATAAAGGACGGTCACTCAGCCCCAATTTTTAAACCTGTTATAGTGAAGCGCAGAACGCTATCAAATATCGCCATTGTTATAATAATGATATTACTGAGCACCTACTCAGTAATGGCACAGCATCTGAACACGCTAAATGTTAGGCTGAACAACGAAACCAAAGAACTAAATATTCAACAAGATTTCACCTATCAAAACACCTCTAACAAAACACTTGAAACGCTATATTTTAATGATTGGGCAAATGCATATTCTGATAAGAATACAGCTCTAGCCAAGAGTTTCGCTCAACAGTTCAAAAAAAGTTTGCACTTAGCGAAAGATGAGGAAAGGGGCTATACAAACATCATGACCGTTGTAGATGATGACTATAGAGGAATCACTTGGGAGCGCGCTTCTGGAAAAGATATTATCAAGCTACACCTAAATAAACCTTTACTCCCAAATCAGTCAGCCAAGATATTTATTACCTATACGGTGAAACTCCCCCCTAATAAATATACTCCTTATGGCTATGATAGCAGAGGAGGGTATTATTTAAAAGACTGGTATTTAACCCCTGCCGTTTTTGATGGTAAGTGGCATCTATATTCGAATAAAAATTTAGAAGATTTACATACAGATGTCACTGAAACAGAATTAAATCTTATTTATCCTGAAGGTATTTACTTGACCTCAAATTATAGAATTTTAGGAAATTCTGTATTTCCAAATGGGCAACAGGCTCAATTGGAAGGCAATAAACATAAAAGTTGCGAGCTGATTTTATCGAAAGAAGACACCTTCACCACTCATGTAACTCCTGACATGACGATAAAAACGGACATCACTGCGAGAAAATACGAGGCCGTGTTGCAAGGGTTATCCATAAATAGAGTCACAAAATTTATTTATGATAACCTCGGAAAATATCCACATGAAGAGCTTTTGATAAGCAAAATTGACTATAGTAAAAATCCACTTTATGGCCTCAATTCACTGCCCAAATTTATAAGGCCTTACGAAGAACGATTTCAATATGAAATGAAAATTCTTAAAACTGCCTTAAACAAAATTCTTCAAGAAACCATCTATTTAGATCCTAGAAAAGAGCAATGGCTTAATGATGCCATCGCCAATTACTTAATGATCGCTTATGTAGAAGAATTTTATCCAAACCAAAAGCTATTAGGCAAGTTGTCCACTGTTTGGGGTATTCGAAACTTCAACTTAGCGAAAATGGGCTTCAATGACCAATACCCTTTTGTTTACCTTGGCTTAGCACGTAAAAATTTAGACCAACCTCTAATCACACCCAATGACTCACTGATTGTAGCAAATCAAAAAGTAGGGAATAAATATAAAGCAGGCCTTGGCTTAGCTTACTTAGCAAGTTATATAGGTAAGGAAAAGATTGATCAAAGTATAAAAACCTTCTATAGATATTATCAACTAAATCGAGTTCGAGTTTTAGACTTTGAATCTATTTTAAAGCGTTCTGCAGACCAAGATATTAATTGGTTTTTCAACAACTATGTGTATTCTGACCGAAAAATTGATTACAAAATCAAAAGAGTAGAAAAAACTGAAGATTCGCTTAAGGTTACTCTAAAAAACAAAGAAGGCACCGTTGTTCCTATTTCTATGTTTGGCCTGAAAAATGATTCTGTAGTATCAAAATACTGGTTTTCTAATATTCAGGGAGAAAGAACGGTAACTATTCCAAGAAACGAGGAAGATAAACTTGTTTTAAACTACGATAGAAAAATACCTGAATTAAATCAGCGTGACAACTGGAAATCACTTGGTGGGTTTTTATCAGGGAACAAGAAATTAAAATTTACTTTTTTTAGGGATTCTGAGAACCCTTATCATAATCAGATTTTCTATGTACCCATAGTCAATTTTAATATTTATGATGGATGGACACCAGGCCTTCGGTTGTATAACAAAACATTTCTCGAAAGACCTTTTGTTTATGATATTTCACCCACCTACTCTTTTCGTGAAAAAGCATTGGTTGGTAGTGCTAGTCTTGGGTATCGAAAATATTTAAGCAAAAGCGGACTTTACGTAGCTAATTATCGAATTCGTGGTTCTACATCACATTTCAATGTGAATTCTCGATTCGCAACGATAACACCATCAATAAGCTTTGGGTGGCGACCTGAAAATTTAATTTCTAATAAAAGACAGTTCCTTTCCTTTCGATATCTTAATATCTTTAGAAATATCGATGAAAGTTTAATCGATTTAGGTAATGATGCTGAAAACCCTGACTACAGCGTTTTCAACGTAAGGTATCTCAATGTAGATAATAATATTTTGAATTATTCCTCTTGGCTATTGGACTTTCAACAAGCAAGTAAGTTTACCAAAATATCAGCAGAATACGAATATCGAAAGTTATTTGATAACAATACCCAATTTAACCTTCGACTCTATGCAGGAAAATTTTTGAGAAATAAAACCAACTCGGACTTCTTCAGCTTTGCACTTGATAGACCAACCGATTACCTTTTTGATTATGCCTACCTAGGCCGTTCTGAAGATTCTGGTTTGTACAGCCAACAACTTATTATAGCCGAAGGAGGTTTTAAATCTTTCTTAGATGAGCGCTATCGTTTTTCCAATGATTGGATTGTAACTGCAAACTCAAGTGTAAACCTATGGCGATGGATTGAATTATATGGAGATCTAGGTTTAGTTAAAAATAGAGGTTTAAAAGAAAAATTCGTTTATGACTCAGGAGTTCGTTTAAATCTGGTCACTGATTATTTCGAACTCTACCTGCCCCTATATTCCAATAATGGTTGGGAAGTTTCACAACCTGATTACGGTGAAAAAATTCGTTTTATTGTTACTGTAGATATTAAAACACTTACAGGTTTATTCACAAGAAAGTGGTTCTAATTCTTTAGCAAATTCTCAGTACAATATGCATGAATTATTGTTTTTCTAACAAAAATTCATTTTTATTTCTGTTTTATTAGCGATAATTCAATAGATATGACTCCCATGGGGTTGCATTAATCGTTGCCTTTGAGTAATTTTGCTAAAACTTCAGCTCTATATGGACATATCGCCTAAAACAAGCAATGACATTTCTTTTCAAGACTTCAGATCACAAATCCTAAAGGACTATGAGACTGCTGTTTTAAGTCGTCTTTGTAGTTTGATGGGGAGAAAAGAGGTGCTAACGGGTAAGGCAAAATTTGGAATTTTCGGTGATGGAAAAGAATTGCCACAATTGGCAATGGCACGTGCTTTCAAAAATGGTGATTTTAGAAGTGGTTACTACCGTGATCAGACTTTCATGCTGGCATTGGGCTTACTTACGCCAAAAGCACTTTTTCATGCCTTGTACGCAACGACAGATATTGAAAAAGAACCTATGAGCGGCGGAAGGCAAATGATTGGCCATTATTTGACACATAGTTTAAATGAAGATGGCACATGGAAAGATTTAACCAAACAAAAGAATACTGCTCCTGATGTCTCCTCCACTGCTGGGCAAATGCCGAGATTATTAGGTTTGGCACAGGCATCGAAAATGTATCGGAATCTGAAAGATATTGATGCCTCAAAATTTTCCGTAAATGGAAATGAGGTCGCTTGGGGTACAATCGGTAACGCGAGTACTAGCGAAGGTTTATTTTTCGAAACCATAAATGCTGGTGGCGTTTTACAAGTACCAATGGTAGTAAGTATATGGGATGATGAATATGGTATTTCAGTACCCAAAGAATACCACACCACTAAGGAAGATATTTCGGAAGCGCTCAAAGGCTTCCAGCGCGATGAAAATCATAAAGGCTATGAAATATTAAAGGTAAAAGGATGGGATTATACCGCTTTAATGCATGCCTATGAAAATGCATCTGATATTGCTCGCGAGGAGCACGTGCCTGTTATAGTGCACGTTAAGGAATTAACACAGCCACAGGGTCACTCCACTTCTGGATCTCACGAACGTTATAAAAGCGAGGAACGCTTAGAATGGGAGCGTGAAAATGACTGCAATAAGCGCTTTAAAGAGTGGATTATAGAATCTGGCATTGCTTCTGAAGAAGAGTTGAATGCAACAGAAGCATCTTTAAAAAAATTAGTGCGAACTGCAAAAAAAGAAGCTTGGTCGGAGTTTTTAGCCTCGCATTTGTCTCAGAAAAAATCTTTAGTAATTTTACTTGACCATGCAGCCAATAGCAGTCCAAATAAAGCCTTCATCGCAAAGCTGAAAAATAACCTTATTGCCATTGAAGAACCTATAAAGAAGGATTTAGCATCAACAGCCAGAAGGGCTTTACGCCATCTTTTAGGTGAAACCACCCCAGAAAAAGATGCTTTACTAGCATGGACAAATAATTTTCTTAAAAAAGAACAACCCAAGTATAGCCAACACCTGTATAGCGAAAATGCGAACAAGGCAACGAATATCGCTGAAGTAAAACCCGAATATGAGACAAATGCAGAGCAAGTTGATGGAAGAGTTATTATAAGAGAAAATTTTGACGAACTCTTAGAAAAATACCCAGAAATTGTAATTTTTGGAGAAGACACAGGAACTATTGGTGATGTAAACCAAGGACTTGAGGGGCTTCAAGACAAGTACGGTAAAATTCGTATAGCTGATACTGGAATACGAGAAGCTACAATTATAGGCCAAGGATTAGGTATGTCATTAAGAGGCTTACGTCCAATTGCAGAGATTCAATATCTAGATTATATATTTTATGCCATGGCAACCCTTACCGATGATGTAGCTACACTTCGATATCGAACCGTAGGAAAGCAAAAAGCACCTTTAATTGTTAGAACGCGAGGGCATCGATTAGAAGGTATATGGCATTCTGGCTCGCAGATGGGTGGTTTGATTCATGTGCTTCGAGGAATGTATATTCTTTCTCCTAGAAACATGACACAAGCAGCAGGTTTTTACAATACCCTTATGAAAAGTGATGAACCAGCCTTGGTAATTGAAAGCTTAAACGGATATCGCCTAAAAGAACCAATGCCAAATAATCTTGGACAGTTCTGCACACCTATCGGAATCGTTGAGACAATGAAGCTAGGCTCAGATATCACTTTAGTTTCTTACGGTTCTACACTAAGAATAGTTATGCAAGTGGCCAAAGAATTGCTGGAGGTTGGTATTGATGCTGAAGTTATAGATGCGCAATCGCTACTTCCCTTTGATATAAATCATGACGTAGTAAAAAGTATTAAAAAAACGAATCGTTTACTAGTTATTGATGAAGATGTACCTGGTGGATGTTCTGCATACCTTTTAAATGAAATTATAGAAAAGCAGGGGGCTTATCAACATTTGGATAGTGCTCCACAAACCCTCTCGGCGAAAGCCCATAGACCTGCTTACGGTACAGACGGAGATTATTTCTCAAAGCCAAACGCAGAAGATATTTTTGAAAAAGTATATTCCATTATTCATGAAGCCAATCCTGAAGACTATCCCAATTTAAGATAGCTACTGTTTTTCTTAAATAGTATTTCTTCTCTAATATCAATATTAAAGAATACGATGATTTGTGCTAAATTTATAGCACAAATAAATTTTGAATGCACATCAACTCCATTTTGCAATCCTATTACGGTATTACCAATGCGACCGTAACTACTTTAGAGGGCTACGACAGCACCAATTACAAAGTTAAGAGTGAGAATGAAACCTACGTTCTAAAACAAAATTCCTATTCTGAAGAAACTCTAGGTATATTAAAAGCTGAAAATGAAATTTTTAAGGGGCTTCAAGTTTTAAAGGATTATGATTTTCCTATCGCAATTTCATCTGTACAAAATAAGACCGTAGTTGTTGTAGAAGACCAAATATTTCGATTACTATCTTTTGTTGAAGGAGCGTTTCTAGGTGATGTTGAGCATACCGCTGAACTACTGCATTCATTTGGTATATTTTTAGCCAAAATGGGTAATCAAATCCATAGTACCTATCAGAGTGCCCTAGTTGGAAAAGAGACCCAATGGGATTTAAAACACTTCAAAACAAATCATAGCTATTTAAAGTACATCTCAAATCCAAAAGATAGAAGCCTTGTTGATTATTTCTTTTTACAATTCGACGCGCATATTTCTCCTATAGCATATCAGCTGCGTACGGGGCTTATTCATAATGATGGCAACGACTGGAATGTACTAACAAAGTATGGCAAAGTATCTGGAATTATTGATTTTGGAGATATGTGTCATTCATGGATCATAAATGAAGTTGCCATTGCTATCACTTACGTTATGATGGGTAAAGAAAAGCCCTTGGAAGTTGCTTCTCATGTTATTCAAGGATACCATGCTATATTTCCGCTTCAAGAGAAAGAGCTCGATATTCTATATTATTTAGTAGCTGCACGGTTATGTACTAGTGTTTGTAACTCTGCCTATGCAAAAACGCTTAAGCCCGATTCAGAATACATAACTGTTAGCGAGAAACCTGCTTGGGAATTACTAGGCAAATGGGTTGCAATAAACCCTATAGAAGCTAAAGATTTATTTCGAGAGGCGACAAAATTTCATCCTTCGAAAAAAAAGACAAACACGCAGCAACTTAAAAGAAGGAAGACCAATTTCGGTGCTGCACTTTCATTAAGCTATGCCAGTCCCATTCAAATGCAGCAGGCTGCATTTCAATACATGTATGATACAGAAGGGCATACATTTCTAGATGCCTATAATAACATCATGCTTGCCGGTCATTGTCATCCAAAAGTGGTTAGGGCTGGCCAAAGCACCATGGTAAAACTAAATACCAATACGCGTTATTTATATGATGAATTGCTGTCGTATAGTGAAAAGTTATTAGCGAAATTTCCTAAAAAACTCAATAAAATTTTCTTTGTTAATTCTGGTAGTGCTGCCAGTGATTTGGCGATTCGTATGGCGACTAATCACACCAAAAAAAATAAAGTTATGGTTTTAGAACATGGCTATCATGGGAATACCAGAATAGGCATTGACATCAGTCATTACAAATACGACCACAAAGGTGGTACTGGAAAACAAGAATACATTATCGCGACGCCTATGCCGAAAGCATTCGATTCTGGATTTAAAGATAATGGAGATGCTGGCAACCACTTTTTCAAACAAACAAAAGAGCAGATTAGTAGCAATACAAATCAAATCGCAGCCTTTATTGCAGAGCCAATTATAGGTTGTGGCGGACAGGTGCCACTGGCAAAAGGCTACTTAAAACAAGTATATAAAACCATAAGAGCGCAAGGCGGAATTTGCATCAGTGATGAAGTACAAGTGGGCTTCGGACGTTTAGGTGATTATTTCTGGGGATATGAAATGTATGACGTAGTACCAGATCTGATAATCCTTGGAAAGCCCATGGCAAACGGGCATCCGATTGGTGCTGTTGTAACTACTTCTGAAATTGCTGAAAGTTTTGATAACGGATTAGAATTTTTTAGTTCTTTTGGAGGCAACCCGGTTTCATGTGCCATCGGTGAGGCGGTTCTAGATGTTATCGCAGAAGAAGGCTTACAACAGCATGCTAAGACAGTGGGAGATTATCTGATGGAAAGATTGAAGAAATTACAAACCCACCATTCTGAAATTTTAGATGTTCGGGGAAGTGGCCTTTTTATAGGTGTTGAATTGGCGGAGTCAAAAGAGGGTTCAAGCACCCAGTTAGCAGCAAGTATAAAAAATGGTCTTAGAGAAAACCATATTCTAATAAGTACCGACGGCCCCTATGATAATGTTCTAAAAATTAAGCCTCCTTTGACCTTTAATCTGCTAGACGCTGACAAACTGGTCTTTCATATTTCGCAGCAACTCAGTATATTTTTGAAAAAATAAAAATATAATACTACTTTTATAAAAACTAAACAACATCTCAATGACTTTGACTTTAAAAAGCAATATTGGCTTAGCACTTTTAAGAATTCTTCCCGCTGCATTTATGCTGGCACATGGTATTCCTAAACTCCAAAAAATGATTGGCGGTGATTTTGGGTTTGCTGACCCCATAGGAATAGGCGCAGCACCAACCTTATTTCTTGCTGTAATTGCTGAAGTTGTCTGCCCAATATTGATTATCATAGGGTTTAAAACACGTTGGTCAGCTGTACTGCCTGCTGTAACCATGTTGGTTGCTGGTCTACTAGTTCACGGTGCAGACCCCTTTGCTAAAAAAGAAATGGCGCTACTTTATTTAGTTATTTTTATTGCTGTAATATTTTTAGGCCCTGGCAAGTACAGTATCGACAAAAAGTAATTCAAAGCCTGTTTTAAGATACGTTTATTATTTTCTAATGACCTACTCACAACAGAGTCTAGATGATCTTTACCAGGAGTTCTTTAAGTAAGTCAGCCTGCGAAATGTTTGCCGAACCTACACCTTTAGCTTTAAGGTCTAGTTCGCGTAAGCTCGAAATAACGGAACTTACCTTTTTCATCGGGTAGTTTCTTGCAGCCACTTGAAATTCACTTATAAAGTAGGGGTTAATACCCAATGCGCTCGCAACGCTCTTTGGGTTATGATCTTTCATACCATGGTACTTCAGTAACTGAGTAAAAAAAGTATTTAGTAAAGTAACCGTTACTACGAAAGGATTGTCTTTTGGGTTTTGAGCAAAATAGGTTAAAATGCGAGTTGCCTTTAAAACATTGCGCTCGCCTATCGCCTTCTTTAATTCAAAATTATTATAATCTTTACTAATCCCGATGTTCTCTTCAATAGCTACTGCAGTGATTTCTTTTTCCTTGGAAAGAACCAATTGGAGTTTTTCAAGGTCGTTACTAATTTTACTTAAATCTGTACCTAGGAATTCGACCAATAAACTAGAAGCTTTTGGAGTGATACGATATCCTTTTCCCTGAAGCACCTTTCGAATCCAATCAGAAACCTTATTTTCATAAAGTTTCTTGCTTTCAAAAACAACTCCTGTTTTCTTAATTTGCTTGTATACTTTTTTACGCTTATCGAACTTGCTGTATTTATAGCATAGCACCAAAACGGTTGAAGGTTGTGGGTTTTCTGCATAGGAAAATAACTTATCTATGCTTCGTGCTAAATGCTGTGCTTCTTTTACAATAACCACCTGCCGCTCAGCCATCATCGGATATCTTTTGGCGTTAGCAACAATATCTTCAATAGTCACTTCTTTTCCGTAAAGTACCATTTGATTGAAACCACGTTCAGCTTCTGACAGCACATTTTGTTCAATGAATTCAGAAATACGGTCGATATAGTACGGCTCCTCACCCGTCAATAAATATATAGGTTTGATCTTGCCTTCTTTGATGTCCTTAACAATTTGTTTTACTTCATCCATTCAAAAAAAATCATCAAATTTGCTACATGCTTCAACTGAATTTTCCAGCATACGAATTCCGTTTCAAAAATAGCGAAAATAAAGTCCAGATTTTCGATGTTATTCGCAAAAAATTTGTGGTTTTACAACCTGAGGAATGGGTAAGACAACATGTAGTTAAATTTTTAATCGAAAATAAAAACTATCCCTTAAGTCATATTAATGTCGAAAAACAACTGAGCGTAAATGGCCTAAAAAAAAGATACGATGTAGTCGTTTTTAATTCGGATGGCACTATCGAAGTTTTAGTCGAGTGCAAAGCCCCTGAGATTACCATAAATCAAATTACTTTCAATCAAATTGCTCGATATAACATGAACTTAAAGGCGAATTACCTTATGGTCACCAATGGGCTGGAACATTTTTATTGTAAAATGAATTTCGAGCAAGAAAAGTATGAGTTTCTGAAGGATATTCCTGATTTTAAGCGTTAATTTGCTACCGTTTTGCGAATAGCTGTAGTCATACTAAACTGGAATGGAAAGGGACTTTTAGAAAGTTACCTGCCTGCTGTTATGTCCTATTCTGAAGGTGCAGAAATTTATGTAGCTGACAATGCTTCTTCTGATGATTCAGTTGCCTTTATTACCGAAAATTATCCATCAATTAAAATCATACAAAATACTGATAATGATGGTTTTGCAAAAGGGTATAATGATGCGCTCAAACATGTTAATACAGAAGTGTATTGTCTTCTCAATTCTGATGTAGAAGTCGCTCCAAATTGGTTAGAGCCTATAAAAAAATCATTTGAAGAGCTACCCAATGTATCGATTTTACAGCCAAAAATATTAGATTTAAAAAACAAAGATTATTTTGAGTATGCTGGTGCAGCTGGCGGTTTTATTGACCAACTCGGATACCCTTTCTGTCGTGGACGTATTTTTCAATCTCTTGAAAAAGATGAGGGGCAATATGATGACACACGAGAAATCTTTTGGGCAACGGGCGCCTGTATGTTCATAAAGAGTAGTGTGTTTCATGAATTAGGCGGGTTTGATGAAGATTATTTTGCGCACCAAGAAGAGGTTGATTTGTGCTGGCGCGCAAAGAATTTAGGCCATAAAGTATACTATGTAGGTGCATCAAAAGTCTATCACTTAGGGGGGTCTACATTAAGTAATATGAATCCTAAAAAGACGTTCCTAAACTTTAGGAATTCATTATTTTCTATTACCAAGAACCTTCCTCGGCGAAAGGCATTTTTAATAATTTTTATTCGATTGGTCTTGGATGCAATCGCAGCCCTACGCTTTATTTTTCAACTAAAATTTAAACATTGCTTTGCAATTCTAAAAGCCCATCTAAGTTTTTATAAGCACTTTAGAAAAATATATCGCAAAAGAGAAAAAGCTAATTTTATATTAAATTACTACACAAAGAAGTCCATTGTGTGGTCACACTTCGTACATCAAGAGAATGTTTTCACGGTTTTAGAAAAAGATTAACTAATTTTAGAAAAGTATCGGAGTGCTATTTTATAATTTAGCACTGATTAAAGAACCAGAAAACAAATAATAAAAATTAATACTTAAGCATCATTATGAAAAAACTGATTTTAGGAGCATTAGGAGTTACCTTATTGTTATCCTCTTGTGTATCACAAAAGAAATTTGCTGATATGGAGACTAAAGCAAAAGAAGCCCAAGATTTATTGAACTCAGCTACAGTGAAGTTGAATACCTGTTTAGAAGAAAAAGCTTCTGCAACGTCAAGAATGCAAACTTTAGCAGATCAAAATTCATTTTTAAAAGCAAACAATCAAGAACTCATCAACAACATGGGTAACTTGACTACATTAACTACCAAAGGTGCTGAAAACTTGGAAAAATCTCTTGAGAGTCTTCAAGAAAAAGATCTTACCATTCGTAAATTAAATAATGCTATTACAAGAAGAGATTCTGTAAACCTTTCTCTAGTACAGAGTTTAAAGGGTGTTCTTGGTAATTTAGATGATGAGGATATAGAAATCAGCGTTGAAAAAGGAGTTGTATTCGTTTCAATTTCTGATAAGTTATTATTCAGCAGCGGAAGCTACAATATCACAAGTAAAGCTAAAACCGTTTTAGGAAAAGTTGCTCAAGTAGTGAACAACAAACCTGATTTCGAATTTATGGTGGAAGGCCATACTGATGATGTGCCGTACACTAAAAAAGGTAATATTTTAGATAACTGGGATTTAAGTGTAAAACGCGCAACAGCGGTTGTTCGCATTCTTCAAAACGATTATGGAGTAGATCCTAAGCGTATGACTGCAGCAGGTAGAGCTGAATATGTTCCCGTTTCGAGTACAGAGAAATCTAGAAACAGAAGAACAAGAATTGTTGTTCTTCCAAAAATTGACCAATTCTATAGTATGATTGAAGAAGGAATGAAAGATCCTGCTATCAGCAACTAGACTTTAAAATTTTTAGAAATGTAAAAAGTGCGCTAAACGGCGCACTTTTTTATTGTTATATTTTTCCCTTGACGCTATTAGCTTTGAAGAGTTATTTTTTTTATAAACTATTGCTTGAGAATTATTTTTGTAGCGCTACAGCGGTTTGACCCCGCTCAAGACGAGTTTCTCTCTTCTAATCTATAAGATATCTATACTGCCTTTTCCTTCTCGTATGATCTCTGGTTCATCTCCTGAAAGATCAATTACTGTTGATGCTACGTTATCTCCATAACCGCCATCAATCACAATATCTACAAGATTCTCCCACTTTTCATATATCAAGCTAGGGTCTGTAGTATATTCCAACATTTCATCTTCATCATGAATAGATGTAGAAACTATAGGGTTGCCTAGTTCTTCTACCAAAGCTTTAGCTATGGCATTATCTGGGACTCGAATTCCTACCGTTTTTTTCTTCTTAAAAACTTTTGGTAGATTATTGTTACCAGGTAGTAGGAAGGTATATGGACCAGGTAGTGCTCGCTTTAAAATCTTAAAAGTTGCTGTATCAATTTGACGTACATAATCAGAAAGATTGCTCAAGTCGGCACAAAGAAATGACCAATTGGCTTTCTCCAGTTTTATACCCTTAATACGGGCAATTTTCTCTAAAGCCTTTGTGTTTGTAATATCACAACCCAAACCATAGACCGTATCGGTAGGGTAGATTACAAGTCCGCCTTTACGCAATACACTGACCACCCGCCTAATTTCTTTAGGGTTAGGATTCTCCTTATAGATTTTAATAAACTCTGCCATAATACACGCTTTGCGATTACTAAGTTAAGATATCTCAATGATTCGTTACCAGAGTTAAAATACTTAATTATTTCAATAACACTAGAAGCCCTACCGAGTTCTAGGGTACTATGGGTTCATAAATTAAAATTGATTTAAAACTAACAAAAAGTGCTACTAACGCTATAGAGGAGATCTGTTCAAATGTGGTGTCCCTTTTTTTAACGAACAATTTGCGTGCGTGACTTATTTACCTCATTTTTATGAAAAAAGAATAATATGAAAAAACCAATACTCACATTCATTTTATTTTCCACATTACTAACTAGTGCCCAGTATAATAAAAATGCCCCCTGGATGGAAGGTTTGGATAAAAAACAATCTTCTTCTGTTTCAAAAAGTACAAACACGCCTTTTACTATTTACGAAATATCTGATTCTTTTGATGCCTACTGGAAAGATCGGAATCCGAATAAAAAGGGAAGTGGATATAAACCATTCATGAGATGGGAAAATCGATGGAAAGAACTTGCCTATTCTAATGGAAAATTACCAACATCAGGAGATTTATGGAATAGTTGGAAAAAGAAAAGAGATAGAATTAATAAGGCTGTAAACCCGATTAGTGGATGGTCATCAATTGGTCCTTTTTCGACAGGCACGCTATCAGGATCCTTACCTGGTCAAGGTCGGGTAAATGCAGTTGCCGTAGACCCAAATGATGAGAATACTTGGTATGTTGGTGCACCCGCTGGCGGATTATGGAAGTCTACAAATACAGGAACTACATGGGCTAGCTTATTTGACGACTTTCCACAAATAGGAGTGTCTGGGATAGCAATAGACCCAAAAAATTCAAATATTATTTATGTTGCAACTGGCGATGATGATGCTGCAGATTCATATAGCGTAGGTGTATTCAAATCTTTGGATGGCGGAACCACATGGAATGAAACCGGTCTAAACCCAGCAAACAGCACTATAAATAGTTTAATGAACGAAATCGTAGTTGACCCAGTAAATTCAGATATTGTTTGGGTAGGTACTAGTGATGGACTTCAGAAATCAGAAGATGGGGGTGATACGTGGACTATTAAAAGAATAGGGAATGTCACCGATTTTAAACTAAAACCACAAGACAGTCAAACCGTATACGCCGTTACCAACAGTTTGTACTACAAGTCTACCGATGGAGGTGACACATTTGTGCAAATTAATAGCAACCTTCCTGCTCAATCGGGCAGATTAGTGCTAGGCGTATCGCCTGCTGACCCTGAAATACTCTATTTGCTAAGTGCCAATACCGGGCAAAACGATTTTGCCTATCAAGGTTTATTTAAGTCTACGGATAGTGGTGAATCTTTTATAGAAACCTCCAATAGTGTCGATATATTCGAGTCTAGTCAAGCATGGTTCGATTTGGCCATAGAAATATCACCTACAAATGCTGATGAAGTTTACATTGGCTGCCTAAATATTTGGAAAAGTGTAGATGGAGGGAATGATTTCACAAAATTGAACGAATGGTTTTTAAATACACCTTCCTATACCCATGCCGATATTCATACCTTAAAATTTTTCAATGATCAACTTTTCTGCGGCAGCGATGGTGGAATATATGTTTCTGAAGATAACGGAAATAGCTTTGTTGATCATACCGAAGGTATTGCCATAAGTCAATTCTATCGTTTATCAGTAGCTAAAAATAACGCCTCGAAAATGGTTGGCGGACTTCAAGATAACGCTGGATTTGTAAGAAATAATGGAGACTGGAACGTTTATACCGGGGGTGATGGCATGGATTATGAAGTAGACCCGTCAAATGATAATATAGTCTACGGTTTCACCCAATTTGGAGGAAACTTGTTTATTTCAACTGACACAGGTCAATCAGTTGGTGCTATCCAAGGGCCTGCTGCAGGAAATTGGATTACACCATTGACCGTTAACAGCATTGGTGAAGTATATGCAGGATATAATGCTGTTTACAAATTAATTGGCAATACATTAGAAAAGATATCAGATGATATAGGAACAGGCAATATTGATGATTTAGAAGTAGACCTTACTAACCCATTAATTATGTATGCGGTAGAAGGTGAATTTATCTATCGTAGCGAAGATGGGGGGGTGACATTTACAGAGCTAAGTGAGTTCGAATCTGATATATCAGATATTGCTGTGAATGAAAATATAATTTATGTTACAACTTCAAATCGAGTTGGTGTTCCTCAAAGTTTTCAACAAGAACTTAGAGGTGTTTTTAAATTGACCATAAATGAAACTGACGTTAGCGTAGAAAGCATCAGTTTTAATTTACCTACCGATCAAGCATATTTATCTATTGTTCATCAAGGAAGACATAGTGAAAATCCTATTTACGTAGGTACGAATTTGGGAGTATATAGGCTAGATGATACCTTAACTGAGTGGGAAGATTATTTTACAAACCTTCCGAATACTGCAGTAAGTGATTTAGAAATAAGTCTTGAAGATGAACTAATATCTGCATCAACTTATGGCCGCGGAGTATGGCAATCTGCAATTCCAGTTCAAGTGCCCGACAATGATGTACGCTTGGTGAGTATCACTCCTCAAGAAGGCGAAGTATTTTGTGGTGACCTTGTTCTTCCTGAAATTACTATTGAAAATAAAGGGACTAATCAAATTACTGAAGTAAATATCACCTATGATATCACCGGAGGCACTACTGAAAACTTTACTTGGACAGGCGATTTAGCTCCTGCTCAAACAACGGTTATAAGTTTACCCGCTATAGCGTTAAATGTTCTTGGAAAAGTTACCTTAAATGCAAGCCTAAGTATCGCGAATGATGCATTTGATGACAACAATGCGATTCGTCTTAATTTTATAAAAAACGAATTCGAGGCGACAACTACTGTATTCGCATTTGAAACTGAAGACAACGCTTTAATTTCATTTAATGACGGTAGTGAAGGTAGTGTTTGGGAAAGAGGGGTGCCTACGGGCAACTTACTTAATGAAACTAGCTCAGGTACTCAAGTTTTTGGCACCGTATTAAACGGTAATCACCCTGATAATACCCAGGGTATTCTGCTTAGTAGGTGCTATGATTTATCTAGTATGCTTGCGCCTACCCTTAAATTCAACATGGGCTTTGATCTCGAAATCAACTTTGATATTGTTTATGTTCAATATTCAATAAATAGTGGCGCTACCTGGAATGTTTTAGGAAACCTAAATAGCCAACCGAATTGGTATAACAGTGATCGAACAAACGAAAATTCAGGCGCAGCTAATGATTGCCAGAATTGCCCGGGAGCGCAATGGACTGGCACAGATACTGCGTTAACTGAATATGCATATGATTTTGCTATAAATGCAGCAAACAGCGAAGAAGATTTGACAAATGAAACTAATGTTCTATTTCGTATTGTTTTTCAATCAGATCCTAACCTAAACCAAGAGGGCGTTATTATTGATGATTTTGTAGTGATTGGTTTAGAAGACGATGATGATGATGACAATGATGGAATTCTTGATGTAAACGACAACTGCCCTTTAATAGCCAACGCAGACCAACTAGATACCGATGACGACAATGAAGGTAACACCTGTGACACAGACGATGACAATGATGGAATAGCCGATGTTGATGATAATTGTCCCTTAACGCCAAATGCCGATCAAGCTGATTTTGATGGTGACGGAATTGGTGATGTTTGTGATGAAGATATTGATAATGATGGCCTTGCAAATACTGCTGATACTTGCCCTGAGACTCTACTTGATGTTCCAATCGACGTAAGTGGCTGCGAAGTATTCTCATTAGCTACTGCTAATTTCAGCGTCTTAACCAAAGGA
Source organism: uncultured Flavobacteriaceae bacterium (assembly GCA_938029725.1). GTDB lineage: Bacteria > Bacteroidota > Bacteroidia > Flavobacteriales > Flavobacteriaceae > Maribacter_C. The sequence continues at coordinate 123,560 of CALHGE010000031.1, read as the reverse complement.
ACCGGCTGTATTGGAAGTAACAATGGGAGTATCGAAATTCAAGCTATAGAAGCTTTTTCATATACCGCAATTTTGACCGGTGGAAATGAATCAATTTCGAACCCATTTACTGAGATGATTTCATTTACTGATTTAGAAGCAGGTAATTATAAGGTATGTATTACGATCGCAGAAGCACCTGATTACGAAAATTGTTTTAACCTTACCATCACTGAACCTGAGTCATTATCCGTTTCGTCAAAAGTAAGTAGCCTAAAAAGTGAAATTACTATTGATTTGACTGGGGGTGAAAAATACTTTATAAACTTAAATAATGAAATATTCGTAACTAGTGAAAGTCAAATTACATTGCCTTTAAAACGTGTCGAAAATCAATTATCAATTCAAACAGATACCCCTTGTCAAGGAGAATATATCCAAACGGTTTTTCTTAGTGATGAAGTTTTAATATATCCGAATCCTATCGAAAGCGGCGATTTAAATCTTTACTTGGGTAATATGAGCCAAAAAGAAGTTAGACTTTCCTTGTATAACATAACGGGTAAAGCTACAGTGTTTGAGAAAAAATTCTCAGTTAACGATAACCGTGTCAAATTCAATATTGATGCACTATCAAAAGGAATTTACATATTAAACCTAAGGGCAGATGATGTTTTATTAACCTATAAAATCGTAAGAAAATGAAATTAATATATAAAACAGCAATGGTTTCATTGTTCGCCATGACCGCCTGCGGTGGTGGAAGTGATGATAGCCCAGAAGTTATTGTCCCTGAAGTTACTCTGATTGCTGAACCAAAGGCTACCACGCTAGTCTTTCCAGAAAATAATACAGAATGTAATGAGGGTGATATTGTCAATGACCTTACAAGCAACGTGATTTTTCGATGGAATGTAGCTGAAGACACTGACAGTTATGAAGTAACTTTAAGAAATTTAAATTCAAACACTTCAATTAATTTTAATTCTATTAATACACAATCTTTAGTAACCTTAGATAGAGGTACGCCATATGAGTGGTTCGTCATATCTAAGGCTACTGGTACGACTGCAACTGCAACTAGTTCAACCTTTAAATTCTATAATCAAGGTCCGGGTATTGAAAATTACGCCCCATTTCCAGCCGAAGTGGTTCAACCTATGAGAGGAGAATCGATTCCTACGACAACCACAGTTACTCTAGAATGGACCGGAAGTGATATTGATAATGATATTACAGGCTATGAACTCTTTTTTGGAACCGATGCTGAGCCTTCGCAAAGTATTGGTACAACAGCAGCGGAAGCTTTTGAAACAACCGTCAGCCCTGGAGAAACGTATTATTGGAGAGTAGTAAGTTCAGATAGTGCTGAAAATACATCACAATCTGAAATTTTTGAATTTAAAGTATCTAGTTAGATCGTGTATAACTTGATTTTATAAAAAAAAAATAAACAGGCATATGTTGAAACCTATTTTAATTCTCACATTTATTTTTGGTTTGTTAAGTTGCTCATCCCAAAAAAAACTCGAAACCTTAAGTAGTTCGTTTGAAATAGCGAAGAGTTCGGTTCAAGAATGGGTCGGTGGAAGACCCGAAAGCGGTTCTGGCGTGAAATTAGAAATCGTAATTTCAAAACAACTAGATGACGTAACATTTGAAGAAGTATACTTTAGAGAACAGCTATTAGCATGTAAAACTGTAGCGGATGGAGCTAACTTCATCGTGCTTTCTGAGTATAAAACAACCCGTTCAACAGAAGTTGACACAAAAGAAATAAAATCTAAAAACAAGTTTCCGTTTGAATTAAAGGCATCAGAAGCTGTTATCGGTTTCAAAGAAGGCGGAGCTGATATTATGAGATATCTTAAAGTCACAGGAATAAAAGAAAAACCACCTTTGATTTTTTCACGCAAATCAAAAGACTAAAAAATAGGTAATAAAAGTTGAAAAATCAAAAGCCCTGAAATTAGGGCTTTTGATTTTTGAAGGATATAAATTCTTTATAAAACCTCTAATTTGGCAAAACGCAACAAAAGCTTTTTAATATCGCCTTTATCAAATTGAATCTCAGCTTTTTTATCATTCCCTACACCTTCTATTTTAAGTACTTTACCTCTTCCGAAACGGGTGTGATTTACCAAAGACCCTTCTGCTAAATTAGGATCGATAACATTTGTATTTGCAACAGGTGAAGCAATTTCTGGCCTGAGCTTTCGTAACTTACGAAGCTGATTTTCATTAGGCTTACCAACCAGTGGCGGTGTTCCGTTTTGAGGTTTTGCTTGTCGCAAGGTACTTTTATCTACTTCGCCAAAAATATCAGTATCCATTAAAGGCTTATAGCGATAGGAAGCTTTGTCAATTGGTGTTAAATTTTCAACATACTTTTCATCAATTTCCTCTAAGAAACGACTAGGCTCTGCATCTATTAATTTGCCCCAACGATAGCGATTTTGCGTATAGGTGAGATATGCTTGTTTTTCGGCTCTAGTTAAGGCGACATAAAAAAGCCTTCGCTCCTCCTCCAACTCACTACGTGTACTCATACTCATACCTGAAGGGAATAGATCTTCTTCCATTCCAACAATATAAACATGCGGAAATTCTAAACCTTTTGCCAGGTGAATGGTCATTAATGCAACGCGATCATCGTCTCCGGTATCCTTATCTAAATCAGTTGCTAAAGCTACATCCTCTAAAAATTCAGAGATATTTCCTGTAGCTCCGTCAAGTTCTTTTTGTCCTTCAACAAAATCTTTGATCCCGTTTAGGAGCTCTTCAATATTCTCCATTTTGGCAATTCCTTCGGGAGTTCCATCTTTTTTAAACTCTAAAAGAATTCCGGTTTTCTTTGAAACATGCTCTGCTAAGGCAAAGGCATCGGTAGTTTCGTTCATAATCTGAAAACTCTGAACCATAGTAACGAAATCTTGCAACTTTCGTTTTGTACCTGCGTTTATCTTTAAATCTATTTTATTTATATTTTCGATTACCTCGAAAATCGAACGTCCATAATGATTGGCTGCAACCACTAATTTATCTACTGTAGTTTGCCCTATTCCACGCGCAGGAAAATTTATAACCCGCTTTAAAGCTTCCTCATCTTTCGAATTGATTACCAATCGCAAATAAGAAAGTAGATCTTTGATTTCCTTTCGTTGATAGAATGATAATCCTCCATAAATACGATACGGAATATCGCGTTTGCGTAAGCCATCTTCAATCGCTCTTGATTGCGAGTTGGTGCGATATAACACGGCAAAATCACCATTTGGCATTTGATGTTGCATGCGGTTTTCCCAAATGGAATTCGCCACATAGCGCCCCTCCTCAGCATCTGTAGTACTTCGATGTATAATAATCGGCGGACCATCATCATTCGCAGTCCAAACCACCTTTTCTAGTTGTTCCGTGTTATTGGCAATAATGGAGTTCGCCGCCTGAACAATGTTTTTGGTAGACCGGTAATTCTGTTCCAAACGATACATACCCACATCATCATAATCTTTTTGAAAATTCAGAATGTTACTAATGTTTGCTCCTCGGAATGAATAAATACTCTGCGCATCATCACCAACCACACAAATATTTTCATATTTATCAGATAAGGCCTTTACAATCAAGTATTGTGAGTGGTTGGTATCTTGATACTCATCTACCAATATATAGCGAAAACGTTCTTGGTACTTTGCTAGCACTTCAGGAAAACGGTTTAATAGCTCATTGGTACGTAATAACAAATCATCAAAATCCATAGCTCCCGCCTTAAAGCAGCGCTCTACATAATTATGATAGATATCTCCCATTCGTGGTCGTTTTGCCATAGCATCAGCTTCCACTAATTCAGGATTGTTTAAATACGCCTTTACCGTAATTAAACTATTTTTATAAGAAGATATCCTATTCTGTACTTGCTTGTACTTGTATATATCCTTGTCTAACCCCATTTCCTTTATGATCGAAGAAATCAGTCGCTGAGAATCTTGAGTGTCATAAATCGTAAAATTACTTGGAAAACCCAATTTATCTCCATCAAAACGAAGCAATTTTGCGAAAACGGAATGAAAAGTTCCCATCCATAAATTTTTAGCTTCTGAGGTTCCAACAATATCAGAAATACGCTTTTTCATCTCGCGCGCTGCCTTGTTGGTAAAGGTCAATGCTAAAATATTGAAGGAGTCTACCCCCTGGGCCATTAAATGGGCAATTCGAAAAGTTAGTACACGTGTCTTACCAGAGCCTGCTCCGGCAATAACCATCAAAGGTCCATCTTTATGCAATACAGGCGCCTTTTGGGCCTCATTTAATTTGTCAATAAAATTTTCCAAAATAGTAGCTAAAATTGAATTTAAATAGGATAGTAAATTTAGCTATAATAAGCCTTATGTTAAAAACTTCATTTCAATAATTATGAACAATAGCATGGGGTTTTAACGAATTTGAATATATTTAAAGACTGAACCACATTGAATGAAAAATATATTTATTTCAACCCTGTTTCTTGGGCTCCTTTTTCAAACTTATCTTGTAGCTCAAATTAAAAAAACTGGCCCGATCATAAACGACTACGGAAAAGTTTGGAGTATTGAGCATCCTGATTTTAAAGTTGATACCTCTAAGGAGTATAAAGCTGTTTTTGACATCATGAATAGTCCTGAAAGTCATGAGGCCATAAATGCTAGTATTGAAACTGCAGCCCGTTTTTTAAATATGCATGCACAAAGTGGTGTTCCTTTAAAAAACTTAAAGTTCGCTTTGGTGGTGCATAACAAAGCTTCTAAAGACATAATCACAAACGAAGCATATCAAAAAAAGTATGGTAGCGACAATCCGAATCAAGAACTAATCAAAGCATTAATGGACTCCGGAGGACAAATTATTTTTTGCGGACAATCATCGGTTTCAAGAGGTTTTCCAAGAGAAGATCTGATTGAAGGAGTTCAGCTATCACTTTCAGCGATGACCGCCTTAATACAATTGCAAGATGAAGATTATAGACTAATTAAATTTTAAATACACTCAAATGAAAAAAGTACTTATAGCGGTGATGCTATGCTCAGGATGCTTTGCCATAGCGCAAGGTGCTAATTTACAAAAAGACTATACTGCAATTGAAGGCAAAGTAGTAGAATGGCGTAGAGATATTCACCAAAATCCTGAATTGGGAAATCGTGAATTCAAAACTGCTGAAAAAATTGCCAAACATTTGAAATCTTTAGGCATTGAAGTACAGACCGGCGTGGCACATACTGGAGTTGTAGGGCTTCTAAAAGGCGATCAACCGGGCAAAGTAATTGCTTTAAGAGCTGACATCGACGCATTACCTGTTTATGAACGCAATGACCTTCCGTTCAAATCAACGGTTACCTCTGAGTTTTTAGGTGAAAAAGTAGGTGTGATGCACGCCTGCGGCCATGATACGCACACGGCCATATTAATGGGTGTTGCAGAAGTTTTATCTAAAAACAAGGATAAAATAAAAGGTACTGTAAAGTTTATTTTTCAACCCGCAGAAGAAGGACCACCACCTGGTGAAGAAGGCGGCGCTTTACTAATGGTAAAAGAGGGCGTAATGGAAAACCCTAAAGTAGATGCCATTTTCGGATTGCACATCAATTCACAAACCCCCGTTGGCGTAATTCGCTACAAGTCAGGCGGAACAATGGCTGCTGCGCAAAGTTTTACGATTAACGTAAAAGGAAAGCAAAGTCATGGATCACAACCTTGGTCAGGTGTCGATCCCATTTTGATTAGCGCAAAAATTATTGATGGCTTACAAACCATAATTAGTAGAGAAACAGAATTGACCAACGAGGCTGCAGTGATTACTGTCGGTAAAATTAAAAGTGGTGTGCGTTTTAATATTATTCCAGAAACTGCTGAAATGATAGGAACGATAAGAACCTTGGATTATGACATGAAAGACAAACTCAACAAGCGTATGATTGAAATGGTTGAGACTATTGCTAAAGCATACGGAGGTTCAGCAACTTGTGAAATAAAGGAGGCTACTGACATTACCTATAATGAACCCGCATTGGTAGACCAAATGTTACCTACTATGCAGAGAGTAGCAGGAATTGAAAATGTACAAACTCAAAAAGCGATTACAGGAGCAGAAGATTTCTCTTATTTTCAGAAAGAAGCACCAGGTTTTTTCTTTTTCTTAGGTGGAATGACTCCTGGAAACACAGCGTCATTTCCACATCATACTCCAGATTTTAAAATTGATGATAGCGGTTTGATTTTAGGAGTTAAGACACTAACTGAAATGAGCCTTGACTACTTAAACAGTGATTTAACCCCTGTTCTGCAAAATAAAATCAAAGGAAAATAAAAATGTAGTCCTTTGAACAGCAGCATTCTAAAAATTTATATTCCAAGGTTTGAAGTTTCAATGTATTGAGATACTTCTTCAAATCTTGGAATTTTAACAATCAATATGGAAACCTTTTTACATACCATTTCATCTATCCCTTGGTGGGGGTTTATTCTAATTGCGCTCGCGTTAGTTGGCTTCCGCGATATATTTATTCAAAAGTCACGTACAATTTCTCACAACTATCCGATAATAGGCAACCTACGCTATTTGTTTGAAAGTATTGGTCCAGAAATTCGGCAGTATTTTGTAGCAAATAATCGTGAGGAACTACCTTTCAATCGCATTGAACGCAGCTGGATATATGCTTCTGCTAAAAAGGAAAATAATTACGAAGGCTTCGGAACAGATCGAGATATCTATGCCCATCAGCACATTTTTATAAAAAATCAGATGATGGCTTTTAAACTACCTGAAAATCATCCGAATACAAGAGATAGTAATTTTATGCCCTGTGCAAAAGTTATGGGTGCTTACAATCAAAGAAGAAAGCCCTATCGCCCTGCTTCCATAATCAATGTTTCTGCAATGAGTTTTGGTTCCTTATCTGCTGCTGCAGTTGAAGCTATGAACATAGGTGTTGGCAAGGCACAAGCCTATCATAACACGGGTGAAGGCGGACTTTCACCTTATCACAAACAGGGTGGCGATGTCGTTTTTCATTTCGGAACTGGCTACTTTGGAGTACGCTCTTCTGATGGCAACCTCTCCTTAGATAAATTAGAAAAACTCATCAATGAGAATCCCTGTATAAAAGCTATTGAAATTAAGCTATCTCAAGGTGCAAAGCCAGGAAAAGGTGGGGTACTACCGGGCGCAAAAATCACTAAAGAAATTGCTAAAATTAGAGGTGTTGAAGTTGGTAAAGATGTCCTTTCTCCGGCAACTCATAAAGCCTTTAGCAATGTTTCAGAATTGCTAGCATTGATTGAGAAAATTGGAGATTTGACAGGCTTACCAGTAGGAATTAAAGGAGCAATAGGAAAATTAGACCAATGGGAAGATTTAGCAGATATCATGCTAAAAACAGGAAAAGGACCTGATTTCATTGCTATTGATGGAGGTGAAGGTGGAACGGGGGCCGCTCCCCCATCTTTTGCAGATCATGTTTCTTTACCCTGGGTATATGGCTTTTCAAGTTTGTACAAGGTCTTTCAAGCTAGAAACCTCACAAATCGTATTGTATTTATAGGCAGTGGAAAATTAGGCTTTCCTGCGAAAGCAGCAATGGCATTTGCCATGGGCGTTGATTGTATTAATGTAGCACGTGAAGCTATGTTGAGTATTGGTTGTATTCAAGCCCAAGTTTGTCACACCAACAAATGTCCGGCCGGTATTGCAACCCAAAATAAATGGCGCCAAAACGGAATAAACATTCCCTTAAAATCAGACCGATTAGCACAATACTTTAAAACATTTCGTAAGGAATTTATTGAAATAACCCATGCCGCAGGCTATGAGCATCCATGTCAATTTAATATGCAAGATGTTCAGGTAAATATTGATGATATCGATTTAACACGAAACCTACGTTCTGCATATGGGTATAATAAGACCCTAGTTCCCTTTAAAGGAACCAAAGCACTTTACGACTGTGAGTACCTCGGAGGAAAGGATTTCACTGAATCGGTTAAATGATATACTTTTGTTCTCGAATTTAATCATGATTACATCCCAAAAATCAAACTTATGAAGAGAATTTTATTTTCCTTTAGTTTCATATTACTCTGTAGTACAGCTCTAAACGCTCAAAAAAAGAGTGAATTAATTGCCGAAATTAATACCTTGAAATCTCAACTTGACTCCGTTAACACGAAAGTTGCAGAAGCACAACGCAATGAAAAAGCAAGTTTAGCAAAAGCTGAATCATTTGAAGATCAAGCCCTAGGCCTGCGTGATGCTAATAAAACATTGATGAAGAACTTAAATAGTTTTTCGCAATTATCAAGTCAAAACTCAACCAATATGAACAAGGCTATGGAAAGTCTTAATCGTAAAGAAAGTCAGCTTAAATCAATTAACGATGCCATAGCTACTAATGACTCAACAGCCTTTGTGGTTCTTACCAATGCAAAACAGACCCTAGGAGAAAGTGCAATGATCGGTTTCTCAAATGGTATCGTCATAATTTCTTCTGGCTTGGCTGCTCTTTTTGGCAGTGATACAGAATCAACCCTAACAACAGAGGCAGAGCCTTGGGTTCAAAAAATAGGTCAGATACTAGCTGCTAACCCTAATATGGCCGTTACTATTGAAGGCTTAAGTATGACAGGTGATTTAGAGCTTCCAGCGCAACAAGCGTCGGCCATTAGCAGCGCTTTGCAAAGACTTTCTATTGCTTCTGATCGGATCACTGCCTTAGGAAAAGATGGGAATTTAAAAGAAGGTATTCTGGTTAAAATTCATCCCAGATTTGATGAATTTTACCTTATGGTAAAGGAAAATATGAAGCATGTAAATTAATAGGTATTCTAAGCAAAAAATAAAACAAGTTCGCCGCTTAGACTAGCCTTTTTTCGCTGCACTTGTTTTTCTGTCTTCTAAGCAAAAGTCAAACGAGGCATCGCTAGTGTTGAAATACGCTCACTAACGAAGAGAAACTCAACTATGGCAGCCTAGTTGGTTCGACTGATTTCTTGGACAGTATCTAAAACTCAAAAACTAACAAGAGGCCTCCGACGGGTATAGCAAAAAAAGTATGTGGTTGGTCTTCCTTTTGAGTCATCAGCTTCACATCATTAAACAATAGAAATATTCGCCAAATCGGTTTCGCTTTAAACGAAAGTATAAACTACAGCCTTAGAAATAGAATTCTCATAAATTAAAAAGAAGAAAGCACATTGTATTCCTCAAAAAATATCTAAATAAAATTCCATACTTTTTCGTAAAAAACAACGTTCTACATCCAGTAATCAAAATCAAAAACCAAACATGACAGGCGACCAAGTTTTTCAACTTTTTGCGTATTTAATTCCATCTGTAGTTACAGGAGCTATTGCATTTTATTTTTTCAGAATGCATACCAATAATGAAGAAGATAGAAGGCGCTACTTATTGCATAAAGATTCACAAGCAAGCACATTACCTATAAGACTGCAAGCTTATGAACGCATGGCCCTATTTTTAGAGCGCATTGCTATACCGAGCTTAGTTTTACGCGTAGCTCCTAAAAATGCGGACAAAGCAGCCTATGAAAATTTATTAATTAATAGTATCGAAAACGAGTACGAACACAACCTTTCACAACAAATTTATTTGACAGATGAATTATGGAATGTTATCAAGGCTGCGAAAACAGCGACCATTCAAATGATTCGTAAAGCAGGAATGAGCGAAACTGATTCTGCAGATAAACTACGTGAAGATGTGCTTACGGAGACGATGGATAAACAAAACCCGTCAGCAACTGCACTCGCCTTTGTTAAAAAGGAAATTTCTGAACTCTGGTAAATGGGTTCTAGTTCATAAAAAACAAGATTATTGTATTGAAGTAAGGTAATGCTTGTTCTTTCGAAATGCTTTAGAACACTAACTATTCATGTTCATTCGGCTGAATAGGGTTGGTTTCTTCATTCTTATTTTTAGCGTACAAATATCCACGCTTCCACCATCGGGTCATTTTCACCTTATCAAAGATTAAAGAGTTTGTCGTCAAAATTGTTGGTGTATAATACAAATTTATGATTGCATTTTTCTGATTGGCGACTAATTTCCCAATACGAATATTGTGGTTTTCAATTCTGTCTAAAATAAAACTCAACATGGTGGTTAGGAGCTCAAAAGGGTTTCTAGAAGGCATGCGGTTCATATAATTAATCTCAGTATGCAAAACGACCACATCAACATAATCTGAACCACGCTTTATCGCTTCCTCGATAGGTACTATACTTCCTAATCCGCCATCTGCGTATTCACAGCCGTTTTTTCGCACCAAACTCATAAAAGGTGTATAGTTTGCCGACATCCATATCCAATCGCAAAAATCATCGTAACTATAATCCATAATAGATTTATATTCCACCTGATTTAAAGACAGGTTAGAAACTGTTACAACAACATCATTGGGCCCCTCTCTGAGTTCGTTATATTCTTCTATGGTCAAACTATTTCTTATCAATTTTCTGAGGTTCTCACTCTCTCCAAAGGTTTTTTTTCCTTTTATAAAATTCAAAAGAACATTCCAGTGATTGATAGATATTTCATCAATTCCATATTTCTTTTTAACTACAAAGGGGCAATTATTAAAAATGGTTTTTTGGTCGACATTAGAGTAGATTTCTTTAATCTTATCTAGTTTACCCAAAGCTAGATGACAAATAAGCAGGCTGCCGGTTGAAGTACCAACAAACAAGTCATATTTGTTGCCTGATTCTTGAATAAGAAATTGTGCAACACCCCCTGCAAAAGCGCCTTTACTTCCTCCTCCTGATATGACTAGTGCTCTCATTCTTTATTTAATTCAGTTTTCAAATAGCGTAATTCTTTCGTATCAATTTCAGTTGCCAGTTTTTTTAAGCGTGTTTTGTAGTCGAAATCTTTAAGTAATTCTTTCAACAAATCTCTAGCAAATTTTTTGAATTGCCAAGAATGGTGGTTAGAAGCTTTTACTAAACTAATCAAACTTTCGGTATTCAAACCAAATGCTTCTTTTAAGTAGAAAAATGCACCCTGTCTTATTTCAAAATTATATTTAGGACTAGTATATGAACTCAACTCATCAAAATAGTCTTTGGTCTTTCGTCCCTTATAATTATCAGACAGCATCGCCAATGTTAACCAAACTATTCGCAAGTTCTTGTTGGGTAGCCCGACAATATCTTTAGTTGCATCGAGGTATTTAGGTCGATCTTGAGGAAAGTTTTGCCACAGCCTAAAAAGAATGTTTTCTTTAGTAACATAACTATCATCTTCAAGAAAGGATTCCAATTTTTCTTGATCTAGAAACTTGGGTAAATCACGCCCCAACAAAAGTGCTTGTCGAATTGGTACAGTATCGGATTCAAATGCTTTTGCATAGATTTCCTCAGGAAGAAACGCGTAATAATTTGCTAACAAATACTTTTTTAAATGGATCGAATTTGAAGCATTCCAATGGTTTAGATAACCAATAGCATTACTTTGTGATTTTTGTTGCTCTTCAACTATCGTAAACAGTCTATCTAAGGATCTCGAGTTCGTTCTCAACTGTTTCTTTGCTTTTTCTAAGGGAATACCAGTGCTTTCTAACCATTCTTTTCGAAAACCAGATAAATCTACTTTGCTAGCGGATTCCATTTCTTTTAGAAAATCAGCCACGGTAACATTTTTGAATTGGTACTTTTCTAAGTAGCTAAGCATTCCTTTTGTAAATGCTTTATCACCAATTTGATTTCGTAGCATAAATAGCGCCCAAGCTCCCTTTTCATAAAAGATCAAACTACTTGCTTTTGGATCGATCAAATTTTGACCTTCTCCCCGATCAATTCCGTTTTTAAGCTGTATGAAAGAGTTGTACAACTTCCAATAATAATGATCTTCTCCAAAGATTTCTTTTTCGACCAATTGGGCATAGTAGGTTGCAAAACCTTCATGCAGCCAATGGTGGTTTCCATCTTTTTCGGTGACTAGATTTCCAAACCATTGATGTGCTAACTCATGGGCATTCACATTGACATAGTTCTTATCGATAAAGGCTGTAGAATCAATAACGTATCCATCTGAAAAAATAGTAGCTGTAGTGTTTTCCATTCCTGCATACAGAAAATCATGAACGGGTATTTGCTTGTAATTTTGCCATGGATATGGAAAACCAATTTCTTTCTCAAGAAAATCAAAAATTTCTTTGGTATACCGGTATGTAGATTCTACTCTTAAGCTGTCTTGCTCGTAATAATAATTTTTTATGGGAATTCCGCTTTGCGAAGTCAGTTCTTGTTTTTTGTAGTTTCCTATAACAAAAGCGAGCAGATAGCTACTCATAGGTTTTTGCATGTCAAAGCTCCAATCAAGAGTTTCAGAATTTCTAAAAGCCTTCTCAGTCAGTTTTCCATTAGCGATGACTTGCAAAGGGGCGGCCGCATTAATGGTGATGTCAAACGCTACTTTCTCCTCCATATCATCAAAACTAGGCAGCCAATGGCTTGTATACTTACCTTGACCTTGTGTCCAAATCTGCTCGTTACCTTCTATACTATCATTCCATCCAGAGAAGTATACCGCTTGTTTGGGCCTAACTTTGTAAGTACATCTTAAGGTATCACTATCTCCTTTTTGGAATTTTTTAAAAATCGAAATTCGTTTTCCATCGTAGCTGTAATCCACCAGGGTATCATTTAAAGTAACCGCCGAAAAGGTCATATTCTTAGCGTCTAGAAAGAGGGAGTCTATATCTTTTAGAACATTAAATTCGTAGGCAATTCTGCCGCTAATAGCTTTCTCTGAAGGCATCGGTTCAATGCGTGCTTTGCAGCGCGTAAAATCGACATTAGTCTGATGCTGCGCATTTAAACAAAATAGACTGAACAAAGCTATGGTTGGCAACAGGTGTTTCATGATACAAATATATCAGCATTTCGATAGCGAATAACAATTATTATTACAAGATGCTTCTGTTGGCTACCGATGTGCAGTAAACTTATAGATTCTTTGAGAAGCTTCCTTAGGTCTTTGCGCCATTTGCGTTTACACCTTTTTTTTTGCTGAGGTTTTCATCTTAACTAATAACACACTTGCACTTGAATAACCGAACCCCTAATTTAGTCGAGTGAATTCTAACTTCCTTCAGACCCCTATAACCTATCTAAAAGGTGTAGGCCCAAATAGAGCCGAAACCTTAAAGGGAGAACTTGGTATTCATACCTATCAAGATTTGCTCAACCTCTTTCCCAACCGCTATTTAGATAAAACAAAATTCTATAAGGTTGCTCAGCTAGAACGGAGTGGCGCCGACATTCAAATAGTTGGCAAAATCGTTAACATAAAAACTGTTGAACAAAAGAAAGGAAAACGCCTAGTTGCAACATTTGTAGACGAGACAGGCAAAATGGAATTGGTCTGGTTTCGCGGTCAAAAATGGGTTCGCGAAAACCTAAAACTCAATACAGCCTATGTGATTTTCGGAAAGTGCAATTGGTATAATGGTGTATTCTCAATGCCACACCCTGACTTAGAATTGTTGGAAGAGCATAAAAAAGGATTAAAAATAGGGATGCAACCTATTTATCCGTCTACAGAAAAATTAAGTAATCGTGGTGTCACAAATAGAGTGCTTAGCAAACTCATTCAACAGCTCTTTATAGAAACAAAAGGCAATTTTTCTGAAACTCTTTCTGATGGATTACTACATGAATTGAAATTGCTACCTAAGAGTGAATCGCTCCTCAATATCCATTTTCCTAAAAATCAAGAATTATTAGCCAAAGCGCAATTCCGCTTAAAATTTGAGGAACTCTTTTATATTCAAATGCAACTTATTGTTAAAAATATGATGCATAAGAAAAAAATAAAAGGTTTCAACTTTGACCAAGTTGGTAAATTATTCAATGAATTTTATGCAACACATCTTCCCTTTGAATTGACAGGAGCACAAAAACGTGTCATCAAAGAAATTCGCCATGATTTGGGTAGTAATGCCCAAATGAACCGCTTATTACAAGGCGATGTAGGCTCTGGAAAAACAATTGTAGCTGTCATGGCAATGCTTTTGGCCATCGATAATGGCTATCAAGCCTGTTTGATGGCGCCAACAGAAATTTTAGCCAATCAACATTATACAGGCATTAAAGAATTGTTAGACAAAGTAGGAATCAGTTGTGCATTGTTAACTGGTTCTGTAAAAAAATCAGCACGAAAACCTATTCATGAACAGCTAGAAAACGGAGAACTTCAAATATTAATAGGTACTCATGCCCTTCTAGAAGATAAAGTAAAATATAAAAATCTCGGACTAGCAATCATTGACGAACAGCATCGATTTGGCGTAGCGCAGCGTTCCAAATTATGGCATAAGAATGAATTTCCACCTCATATTTTGGTAATGACAGCTACGCCTATTCCTAGAACCTTAGCGATGAGTTTGTATGGAGATTTAGATATTTCGGTAATTGATGAACTGCCTCCGGGAAGAAAGCCGATTAAAACTGTGCATCGCTTTGATTCCAATCGTTTAAAAGTATTTCAATTTATTCGTGATGAAATTAAAAAGGGGCGACAGGTTTATGTGGTATATCCATTAATTCAAGAATCAGAAGTTTTGGATTATAAAGATTTGATGGATGGCTATGAGAGTATCGCGCGCGATTTCCCCCTACCCGATTACCAAATATCTATAGTACACGGACAAATGAAACCAGCGGACAAAGATTTTGAAATGGAACGTTTCGTAAAGGGGGAAACACAAATTATGGTAGCTACTACGGTTATTGAAGTTGGTGTAAACGTACCCAATGCATCGGTTATGATTATTGAAAGTGCAGAACGCTTTGGTTTATCACAGTTGCATCAATTGCGAGGTCGTGTTGGCCGTGGCGCTGATCAGAGTTACAATATTCTTATGACAAGTCATAAGTTATCGGCGGAAGCGAAAACCAGATTAGCAACCATGGTAAGCACCAATGATGGTTTTGAAATAGCCGAAGTTGATTTAAGGCTCCGAGGCCCTGGTGATATTATGGGTACCCAACAAAGTGGGGTTCTAAATTTAAAAATTGCAGATATTGTAAAGGATAATGATATTTTAATGACAGCACGTTACCAGGCTATTCAACTGCTTAAAACTGATCCAACGCTAGAGAAACCAGAGAATTTAGTTATTCGTCATGCCTATTCACAATTGGTGAAATATAAAAATATTTGGAATTATATTAGTTGATTACTTTTGGCACTGCATGTTGAACATCGTAATTTTCGATAGCAATAATTTCCTAAGAACCCCTTGTTTGTTTAGCTTTGTTAGCTTAGAATTGAAAGACTATGAGTGCAAAAAAGACATTATTTGATAAAGTATGGGACTCTCATGTGGTTCATAAAATTGAAAACGGCCCTGATGTATTGTTCATCGACCGTCACATGGTACATGAAGTTACAAGTCCGGTTGCTTTCTTAGGGCTAAAAAACAGAAATATCAGGGTAATGCATCCTGAAAAAACATTTGCTACGGCAGATCATAATACCCCAACTATCAATCAACATTTACCCGTAGAAGATCCTTTATCGGCGAATCAGCTGAGAATGCTAGAGGAAAATGCAAATGAGCATGGTATTTCATATTGGGGCTTAGGTCATGAAAAAAATGGAATCGTTCATGTAGTTGGACCAGAATACGGAATTACCCAACCTGGAGCTACGATTGTTTGTGGTGACTCACATACTTCTACTCATGGCGCTTTCGGAGCTATTGCTTTTGGTATTGGAACTTCAGAAGTTGAAATGGTGTTGGCTACGCAATGCATCATGCAGCCGAAGCCGAAAAGCATGCGCATTAACATTACCGGAGAATTGCAATACGCAGTTACGCCTAAAGATGTTGCACTATTTATTATATCACAGTTGACGACTTCCGGAGCAACCGGCTATTTCGTTGAATATGCTGGTGATGTTTTTACTAGTATGACTATGGAAGGCCGTATGACTGTCTGTAACCTAAGTATTGAGATGGGTGCTCGTGGTGGCATGATTGCTCCAGATGAAACTACTTTTCACTATGTAAAAGGGCGTGAATTCACTCCGAAAGGAGAAGCTTGGGATACTGCAATGAATTACTGGCAAACGCTGTACACAGATCCAGAAGCCGAATTCCATAAAGAATTAACTTTTGATGGCTCGCAAATTGAGCCCATGATTACGTATGGAACCAACCCTGGTATGGGAATGGGAATTTCAAAAGACATTCCAAATTCCGAAGCGGTTCAAGGAGGTTCTGCTACTTATAAGAAATCACTGCAATACATGAAATTTGATGAAGGTGATTCTATGATAGGAAAACCTATTGATTTTGTTTTCTTGGGAAGTTGCACCAATGGAAGAATCGAAGACTTTAGAGCTTTTGCATCGATAGTAAAGGGAAGAAAGAAAGCCCACAATGTTACCGCTTGGTTAGTACCTGGGAGCCACCAAGTAGAATCTGACATTAAGGAGGAAGGAATTCTAGCTATTTTGAACGAAGCAGGTTTCGAATTGAGAGAGCCTGGTTGTTCAGCTTGTTTAGCAATGAATGACGACAAAGTACCTCCAGGAAAATTAGCCGTAAGTACATCAAATAGAAACTTTGAAGGACGACAAGGCCCAGGCTCTAGAACTTTATTGGCTAGTCCACTTGTAGCCGCAGCAGCAGCTGTTACGGGTAAAGTGACGGACCCTAGAGAATTAATGCAAAAAGAATTCGCATAGCGAATTTACCTTTGGCTATTGGCTACTAGCCTTTAGCAAAATCAATACAAATAAAGCTAGCAGCCTCAGGCGAATAGCAAAAAGCTATAAAAAATGGCATACGATAAATTCGATATATTAAAAACAACAGCCGTTCCACTTCCTATAGAGAATGTGGATACCGATCAGATCATTCCAGCTCGTTTCTTAAAAGCTACCGAGCGAATAGGCTTTGGAGATAACCTTTTCCGTGATTGGCGCTACAATCAAGATAATACGCCTAAAGCCGATTTTGTTTTAAACAATCCGAAATACAGTGGAAAGATTCTCGTTGGAGGAGCAAATTTTGGCTCTGGTTCATCTCGTGAGCATGCAGCTTGGTCTGTTTATGACTACGGGTTTCGTTGTGTTATATCTAGTTTTTTTGCAGATATCTTTAGAGGTAACTGCTTAAATATTGGAGTTTTACCTGTTCAAGTAAGTGCAGAATTCTTACAGAAAATATTTACTGCTATTGAAGCTGATCCGAATGCAGAGTTCGAAGTAAATCTTCCAGAGCAAAAAGTAAGCATTTTAGCAACTGGAGAAAGTGAACCTTTCGATATTAATGATTACAAAAAAGATAATATCACGAATGGCTTTGATGATATTGACTACTTATTGAATATCAAAGGAGCGATTCAGAAATTTGCTAAAACCACACCCTTATAAACTATACTGTTATATCGAGCGTAGTCGAAATGCAAGGATCAACCTAGCGCTGTACCCCCGACTCCACTTAGAATGACATTTCGAAATACCAGCATAGAATACTGGAGAAATGAAAAAAAGAACGATCGAAATAATGGATACCACCCTTCGAGATGGCGAACAAACCTCTGGGGTATCCTTTTCAGCATCCGAAAAATTGACGCTTGCACAATTATTGCTTGATGAGCTTAAGGTAGACCGTATTGAGGTAGCTTCTGCTAGGGTCTCTGATGGTGAATTAGAGGCTGTAAAACAAATTACGTCTTGGGCAAAAAGTCAAAAATGCTTGCAACGCATTGAAGTTTTAACTTTTGTTGATGGTGGTGTTTCCATAGATTGGATGAAAAAAGCTGGCGCAAAAGTACAGAATCTATTGACCAAAGGCTCGTTAAATCATCTTACCCATCAACTCAAAAAAACGCCACAACAACATTTTGATGGTATTAAAGCAGTTATCGCACAAGGCATAAAAAACGGCATTGAAACCAATGTATACCTCGAAGATTGGAGCAACGGAATGCGAAACTCTAAGGAATATGTTTTTGAATATCTAGATTTCTTAGCTACACAGCCTATAAAGCGTATTTTGCTTCCTGATACTTTGGGTATTATCACGTATACAGAAACCTATAATTTTATTTCTGAAATTGTAGAACGCTACCCAAAAATGCATTTTGATTTCCATGGCCATAATGATTATGACCTTGGTGTTGCCAATATTATGGAGGCCGTCAAAGCTGGCTGTCACGGATTGCACCTAACAGTAAACGGAATGGGTGAACGTGCAGGAAATGCTCCTATGGCCAGCGCAGTAGCCGTTATCAATGATTTTTTACCAGAAGTAAAGATTGGCGTAAACGAGAAAGCATTATTCAAAGTAAGTAAATTAGTTTCTGTATTCACTGGGGTTGGTATTCCATCGAACAAACCCATTGTAGGCGATAGTGTTTTTACACAAACTGCAGGAATACATGCAGATGGAGACAGTAAAAACAATTTATACTTCAGTGATTTAATGCCTGAACGTTTTGACCGAAAACGCAAATATGCCTTGGGAAAAATGTCTGGAAAGGCTAATATTCAAAAGAATTTACAGGAACTCGGGCTTACACTGAATGACGAAGATCTCAAGAAAGTAACGGCACGAATTATAGAGCTTGGAGATAAAAAGGAACGGGTTACCAAAGACGATTTGCCGTATATTATTTCTGATGTTTTAGATACTGATTACCAACAAAAGGTATTTGTAAAGGGCTATGTATTGACGCACTCTAAAGGCTTAAAGCCTTCCACTACGCTTTCTTTAGAAATTAATGGAAAGCTTTATGAGGAAAATGCTTCTGGCGACGGACAGTACGATGCGTTTATAAATGCCCTGCATAAAATATATGAATCCCAAAAAATGAAATTACCCAATTTGGTCGATTATGCCGTGCGTATTCCTCCTGGAAGTAACTCGGATGCTCTCTGTGAAACCATTATAACTTGGGAACTAAACGGAAAAGAATTGACTTCTAGAGGATTAGATTCTGACCAAACAGTTTCAGCGATTAAGGCAACCGAAAAAATGCTGAATATAATTTAAGAAAACGTCATTGGGCTGAGGCAATTTTTAAAGGAAATCATAGACGCCGCAATCCGTTAAAACTTTGTGAGAATTTTAAACAGGGCCTAACTAATAGGAAAACTAAGAATAAACAGATTACTTCGTACCTCGCAACAACGAGCAACGGATAACGAACAAGAACCACAAAAAATGAAACTAAACATTGCCCTTTTAGCCGGAGACGGCATCGGACCAGAAGTAATCGACCAAGCTGTTAAAGTTTGTGATGCGATATCAAAAAAATTCAATCATGAAATCACTTGGCAACCCGCATTGACAGGCGCTGCTGCTATTGATGCTGTAGGAGAACCATATCCAGATACTACTCATGAGATTTGTGTTAATGCAGATGCTGTTTTATTTGGTGCAATCGGGCATCCGAGGTTTGACAACGATCCTTCAGCAAAAGTACGCCCAGAGCAAGGTTTGTTGAAAATGCGTAAGAAATTAGGGCTGTTTGCTAACGTTCGGCCTACCTTTACCTTTCCTTCTTTAATTGACAAATCTCCTTTAAAAAGAGAGCGTATTGAAGGAACGGATTTAATCATCCTTAGAGAATTGACTGGAGGTATCTATTTCGGTGAGCGCGGAAGAAAAGACAATGAAAATACAGCTTATGATACCATGACATATGAACGTCATGAAATTATACGTTTAGCTAAAAAAGGATTTGACATGGCTATGAAACGCTCAAAGCGTTTATGCTGCGTTGATAAAGCAAATGTATTGGAATCTTCTCGTTTATGGAGAGAAACTGTTCAGGCAATGGAAAAAGACTACCCTGAAGTAGAAGTCTCATATGAATTTGTAGATGCGGTTGCTATGCGTTTAGTTCAATGGCCTAGCGCTTATGATGTAATGATTACAGCAAACCTGTTCGGAGATATCTTAACTGATGAAGCATCGGTAATTGCTGGCTCTATGGGTTTAATGCCATCTTCATCTATAGGAGAAAAAGCAAAATTATACGAACCTATTCATGGTTCTTATCCACAGGCAGCGGGTAAAGATATTGCCAATCCGTTAGCGACCATACTTTCAGCTGCCATGCTATTTGAAGATTTTGATTTAAGCGATGAAGCAAAAGCTATTCGTGCAGTAGTAAACAAATCATTAGAAGAAGGTATTGTTACTGAAGACTTGGCTGATGGTGCAAAGGCTTACAAAACTAGCGAAGTTGGTACTTGGTTGGCAGAACATATTTAACAAAGCACTGCAAAACGAGAACCTTTAATTCCAGTAGATTTTAAATATACAGTTCCAGCAGCAATTATCTAGATATCGCTCAAATTGAGTAGATAAATTATAATAGCCTTTGATGAAAGTCAAAGGCTATTATAATTTAATTAGACCTGGGCACCCTATTCTCTGCATCTATTTTTTCCTCAAATAGGGTCATCTAGGCTAGCTCTTATGCCATCACCTAGAAATCGGGAAGCACACAAATTGCGGCATTTTCATAATCAATGTAACATAATCTAAAAATGAGCAACTAATGCTGCAGGCATAAGAAGGCCCTACTTATACATGTTTTAAACGAAGCTAGCTGCGGAACCCATGAATGAATTGAAAAAAGGTGAGTTTTTCGGTCACCACTATAAAAAATCAACTTTTAAAGATATCCTTATTACAGATACAGAGTACACGCATGACCGCGTAGATTGGCATTATCATGAAAACCCTTATTTCACCTACCTATTGCAAGGCAAATTATATGAAGCAAATAAAAAAGAAGACTATTACTTAGCGCCAGGTTCCTTATTATTTCACAACTGGCAAGATGCGCATCATAATATCAAAGCACCTGAGTATACCAGGGGTTTTCATGTAGAATTGAATGCGAACTGGTTTGAAAAACATGAGCTTTCTACCAAAGCTTTGGAAGGTAGCTTACATTTAAAAAACCCGATGCTAAAAAAGCTATTGAATACCATCTTTTGGGAGACTAAAATAGCCGATAAGCATAGTCAAATAAGTATTGATAGTCTTCTGCTTGAAATAATGACTACTATGAAACATCATAACCTTATTGTTGCTTGCAAAAAACCAAAATGGGTAGACAACTTGAATGACCTTCTCTTAGAAACTACTATCGATTATTCACTAACTGAATTAGCGAAACTGCTAGGTATACATCCGGTACATCTATCACGAGAATTCCACAAATACTTCGGTTTGACATTTGGGAAGTATATTCGACATTTGAAACTCAACAAGGCCGTACTGCTGATGACTACAAAAAAATACTCACTGACTGAAATCTGTTATAGCTGTGGCTTTTATGATCAAAGCCACTTTATCAATACCTTTAAAGCCATATATCACACCACACCTTCCAAATTCTTAAACCAAATTTCTTAAAGGTTAATTTTATACAATTATGCCCCAAAGGTGAGTGATACCTTGCTAAAAATCAAAAGCTCTTATGAAATTATTTCATCTTTTAGTTCTCTTCACGATTTCAGTGATATCTTGTAAAAATACAACTAGTGCACAATCGAAAAATTCTGATGCGAAAACTACGAACCCAATTTACTTTTCAAAAGAGGAAGTGACCCCAGAAACGGCTACAAAGCCTAACTTTTGCGAAAATTACATTTTAAACAAGGATGCCTATCTCAATGTACATTTTCTTTTAGAACAGCCACTAATTAAAAACCTACAAGCCTTAGCTCCGAATTTAAGTGAGATCGAATTGCTTGAATTGGGAAGTTTTCAATTTACATTTCTAGTAGATGATGAAATCGTTTATGTGGAAAACCTAAATACTGGCGCAGGCTTAGCACCTTCAAAAACAGAACGACTAGCACATACCATTCGCTTAGTCGCCCCGAAACAGTTAGACTATTGGGGTTGGTTCATGTGGCTAAAGTTTATTAAACTAGGTGGCGGACAGGATGCATTGAATGAAGGCAAGCATGTTTTAAGTATCGAAATTAGACCTTATATAAAACAAGATACTATACAAACAGGTAAACTCTTAGCAAAAGGAAGTATCAAGGTGGACGTTCCAGAAATTATTGTAGACCAGAGGCTAATAGATCTTCAAGAAATACAGCCAAATAGCGGCTGGAAAAAATCAACAGCTAAATTCGATGTCCAAAAAATAGAAGCGCTGAATAAAAAAATAGCCCAACAGCGATTTGAAAACATCAATGGTATTGTAGTAATAAAAGAGGGCAGTCTTTTAATCGAAGAATATTTTAACGGTGAAGGTCGCGATAGCTTGCATGACCCAAGGTCTGTAGGCAAAACAATTGCTTCTAGCATGCTTGGTATCGCAATCGAAGACCAACATATTTCCGACGAACATATGCTTTTGAAAGATTTTTACGATTTAAAAACATTCAAAAATCATAGTCCCGAAAAAGAAGCTGTAAGCTTGAAATCGTTACTTACCATGAGCTCTGGTTTTCTTGGAGATGACAACGATTATAGTAATCCTGGAAATGAAGAAAATATGTACCCAACCAAAGACTGGGTGAAATTCGCACTGAACTTACCAATGGATAAGGAGAAGCGTATGGGAAAAGACTTTGCCTATTTTACCGCTGGAATTGTAGTTTTGGGTGATATTATCCACAAATCAGTTCCTGATGGCTTAGTAGCTTATGCTGATAAAAAACTATTCAACCCTTTAGGTATTACGAATTACAGATGGGAATATACACCTCAAAAAATAGGCAACACGGCTGGTGGAATTCGCCTGAGAGCACTTGATTTTGCTAAATATGGGCAATTGTATAAAAACAAAGGTGTGTGGAATGGCCAACGACTTTTGACCGAGGATTGGGTTTCAAAAAGCCTATCTAAACACATTGAGCAATCACTTGACCAGGGGCATTATGGCTATCTATTTTGGAACAAAACCTATACTATTGATGATGATGAATATGAAGTATCTTTCTGCAGCGGCATGGGAGGAAATAAAATTTTCATCTTCAAAGACCTTCCCTTTGTTATCGTAATTACAAGCTCCGCTTACAGGCTACCTAATGCACATACGAATGTGGACAAAATGATGACAGATTATATACTTCCAGCCATTCTTAATAAGAGTTAAAAAAGGTGTATACCTACTTCCTTAAGATAAGGGATTAGGTTTTCTACTTTTTTATGAGAAATGAGAGGGCTTGAAATATCAAGCTTTAGTTCAAACCAACAAACCAAAATTTTGAACCTAAAGACCCAGGCCTTCAATACTGAGGTCTCGACTATGGGGCCAAGCACCCATAACCAAATGAGGGACTTAAAAACGAGTACTGTCTTATTTTGTTTTTCACACCAATTCTGCGCGGTATTTAGAAATGCACTGGCAGGTGACATAACTGAATTCAATAAAAATAACTTCTATAGTAGGGCTTCCTTTGAGATATAATTATAACATGCTTTTGAACTTGAAACAGCTGCTTATTAGTAATCTCTAGAGTAAGCTGTCTATTTTCTAGCAGCTCAACAAACCTTAAAAGACAGGTATTTTACATTAGTCTATAGAAAAGCGTCAGTCGTCATTTAGCGCTGCTCATTAATGCATGCCGAATGTACCTTGTGCTAAACTTAATCCTATACATTATGAAATCTAACAAAATCATTTTCGGTATTTGCCTAGGTGTTTTTGCCGTAGCCATAATTGTTACTGTTGTAAATTCAATCATCAATTACGATACTGTAGTTTCAACTTTCGAAGAATTGAGTTATCTTATCCTGTGTACCTCATACACATATTAGGAGTAGCTCAAATTGTTGGATTGGTCTTGATTATTCTTAATAAGGATAAAATACTAGTAGAATGGGTATATGCCGGTTTTTTCATGAACTTCATCTTGGGATGTATTGCACATTTAGCAAGCAACAGTGGAAATGGAGCCTCCGCTGTTGTTTGTCTTGTGATTCTCTTGGTAACCTATGTACAAGCGAAGAAAGCTAGAGCTTTTAAGAAAGAAAAATCTGCAATCGAAAATCCAAATTTTACTATAGGCGCTAGCGCATAACTATTTAGTAGTAGTAGTAGTAGATTACTTAATGCTGCGCTATGTTAATTTACATAGTGTAGCACTTAAGTTTTCATTTTATATGTATGCTTTTATTCGCCAAATCTTATAGACAATTAGATGCAAGTTTTTCTTTGAAATCTACATGATTAACTTGAAGAAAATTAAAATTAGTGTTTATAGATTTTGTTTACCATAGCACGGATATCTGGTATTACTGTTCTAGCTAATTTAGAATTTCCATTCAACAATACACAAATACCTAAGTCAGCTTCTGGGAAGACAGCAATCTCATTTCTGTAATTATTGACGCTTCCGCCATGATGCCAAATGGTGATTTCTTTTGAAGCATCAGCGCTATCTTCAAACTTGTGTATTCTCCATCCAAAACCATATGACGATTGTAAATGCCCTGCCCAACGCTGGTAATATTTATTGTGATTATTTACGGCTATAAAAGGTCTAAACACTTCGGCTACCTCGGCCTTCTGCATTACTTCTGGGTTGTGCCCCAATAAAAAACGCATCCATTTGGCCATATCTAAGGAACTTGCGTCTATACCGCCAGCAACGACCGCATTGTAGTATCGGTTTCGCAATGGTATACTTCTCCAGCCAGATCGTCCTCTAGCATGCGGCATTGCAACATTAGTGTTATGGCTTATGCTTTGATAATTCATAGAAACAGTTGACATTCCCAAAGGTTTGAAAAATCGATTTCTAAGTAATGTTTTCACATCCTTACCTGTGGTTTTAAGCATTACCTCTTGACTCAATGAAAACATTGCATTTTGATAACTATACATATCTCCTGGTTGAGCAATCGGTTTTACATCATTGAAACGTTTGGCAATCGCTGCAACTGTCAATCCGTCTTCTACCAAGTTTGTATAACTATGATACGGGGTTCCTGTTGTATGCGATAAAATATGAGATAATTTGATTTTGGCGGTATTGGCTCGATCCCCTAACTTGAATTCAGGAATATAATCAGTGACTTTATCATTCCAATCGATTATACCTTCATTTTTTAAATCTGCCGCTAAAACTCCTGCAAAGCCTTTTGATAATGAGCCCAATCGAAATACAGTTTCTCCGTTGACCTTCGCTGTTCCTTTGATATCTCGTTTACCATACCCGTCTGAAATCACAATGGAATCTCCTTTTACAATACTCACCCCTGCACCCACTATATCACCCGCTTTGATTGCCTTCTCAAAATAGAGCGCTATCGCTAAATTCAACTTCTGTTGACGCAGTTTATAAAGTTTTGTGTCTTTATGTTTGACTAAAATTTGCTTCGGATTACTATTAGAAATAGCAGTACCCATAACATTTACTGAAGTTTTAGACGCTGTTGCAACCAGAAGAAGTGTGAGAACTAAAAGCGCAGTTCCTACTAAGATTTTAAATCGATGCACGGATTATTTTTGGTTAAGTTTGGACTTTGGTTTGGGAACTATACTCATAACTACTAATTCTTGTATTTATTTCGCATAATAGAAACTTTAAGACTTTCTAAAGTAGGCAATTTGAAATTCAATTGAAAGGTAATTTTATAGAATATAATGAATACAAAATGCCCTGAATAAAATGAACCAGGGCATTGATTACAGTTAAACTTATCGTTTACTGATTGATGATTTTTAGATTCATCCGAATAAAATCTTTATTACCCACTTTTTGAGAAAGTGCTAAAGCGCGTTCTGCCACTTTTTTAGCTTCCTTTAGCTTTCCTAGGTCTTGTAAAATAAGGGCTTCTCGCGTCACTACAAAAAACAAAGCTTTTGGAGATTCGGTGACTTTTTGAATGTATTCCAAAGCGCGTGCCAATTCAGTTTGGTTTTCATGCAAGTACAAAGCCGCTGCATAATAATCGAAAATATCAGGGCCTGCTAAGGTTTTAATAATATCAGCCGCAATTTGTTTTTTTTCATCCACCAAAATCAAAATTTCTAAACGGCTCCGCTCCCACTCTAATACCAACTTAGCACTTTCCATCGTAATGTTTTGAAAATGAATTTCAAAACTTTCGATGGCAGTATCCGTATGAAGTGCGGGCACTAGTACTTGTAAAACTGGTTCAGCTTCTACATAATCATTCCAATCGGATGAAGTATATGTATACCAATTTAGCTTCCATGTTTTAGAATTCGGCTTAGCCAAAAGAGAGTAACTTCCTTTTTTTAATACTTTTCCGTCTACCAATACATCACCAGAAAAAGTAATCTTAGTTGCTAAATTGGCACCAACACGCCAGAATTCATTAAAAGGTAGTAAGCCACCAAAAATTACGCGTTCTTTAGCGCTAGGTCTGGAATAAGAGATTTCTACTTCTGTTAGTCCAATAGTCTCTTTAACACTGGCAGACGAACTTTGTGCTGGTAATCGCAATTGCGCATATGCAGTCATGGCCACAAAAAGGGCCGTAATCAAAATAATTTGTTTCATGTTATATGTTTTTGTTGAAATATGCTGAAGGTGAAGTACCCATGAGCTTTTTAAATGATTTATTAAATGTAGTTTTAGAATGAAAACCTGCTTCTTGCGCCAATCCGAAAAAGCTTAATTGTTTTGCTTTCTCTGTTTTGGATAGCGCTACAAATTCTTTGATTCGGTAGTAGTTAACGTATTCAAAAAAGTTCATTCCTATATTCTCGTTGAGTAGTCGTGCGAGTTCAGGGTTGTTGACGCCTAACATTCCAGCCAATTCCCTTTTTAGCAATTTGCTATTCAGATAAGGCTTCTTTTTCACCATTAGGTCTTCTAGCTGTTCTTTCAAATGATTCAAATCTGCGCCACTTAGCTTTGATTGGGTGTACTTCCTACTCTCCTGCCTTTCTATCGGTAACAATTGCAACACCTGCGGAGCGATCATTCCATAGTAGGTAATAAATAGAATTATCAAAACCAATAGTAGCCAAATATAAGGTCTGGCTTGACGCTCGAGCATTTCAAAACCGCCGAAACTAACGACTAATAAACCTGTCCAAACTAAGAGACATATTCCTGTAAGGATTAAGAAGTTTTGCAAAAAACTAGTCTGTGGCTCATAGGATAGTTCGTTCTGAACCTCAATCTCAAAGGCCTTTAGCAATTGCCAACCTTTTACCCAATAGGTGATATTAACCACCAATCCAACGGTATGACAGGCATATATGACGCGCATTAATTCTCCTGTTTCTGCTCTTTTTATGCTAACTGAATCATTTGGGATCACGAAATAGACCGCTACGAAAATCACGTAAACTAAAGCGGGTAAGTAATGTATCAAATCTTGCTTAGAAAATGAGTTTCGCTTTACCAATGAACGTGTAAATAGAAAGATAGTCGGACCAAAAAGCAAGGCAGAAAGTTCAGATAGTGAAACCAAACGAAAATTATAGTTATAAACCCCGGCAGCGTACAGCACTTTACCTACCAATCCGAAAGATACCACAGCTATAAAGAAAGCCAGGTAACCATGTATTTGATTTCTATTTTTTGGCGAAAAGCCATAAATAAACAGCAATAAAAGACTCTGAAAGAAGCCAAAATAAACCAGTTGATTAAGGAGTGCCTGCATGGGTTGCAATTTACTGAATCACGAATTGATGAACGTTCCGTAAAGCTTGATAAAAAGATAAGGGATGTTTTTTAGCAAAAGCTTGAAAAGCGCTTTCGTTTTGCCATTCAACAATACACAATACATCAGCATTGTAGTAATATCCTAAAGGGGAAGTTCCATTTTCTAGCGTTAGCCTAATAGTACCTCCAAACTTTTTAACGGCTGCTCTCCATTTCTCAAAAAAAGTACTGTTCTGTTGTGAAGCGCTATTCCATAAGGCAGTTGCTACGTTAAACTTTGAAACATCTATTGAAAATTTTAAGTCTTGGTTCATTTCATAAAAAGTTAGTCCGAAATATGGAAAAAGGTCTCGTCGCTGTTGGTGAAAATCTGGAACACGTTTTGTTATACTATTTAAGAAGCCTTCTCGCTTTTCTAGGCTAGCCCATTTTCCAAATATAAATGCATCTGGTTTGTTAGTACCCAAGGTCAGTTGAGAAATACCAAAGCTAGACTGAGGCTGGAAGCCATACTCAAAAGCAACAGGGAAAGCGGTCTTTTTATACCGTTCAAACAGCGAATTCGAATTTTTGGTTTGGCTCAAAAGAATGATGTCGAGTAGTTCTCCCTTTTTAAAGTCAAAATATTTGATTTTTTGTTGTGCTGTTGTCATGGTGAATGTCATGATCATAAACAACAGAATTGGATTTGAAAACTTCATAGAAAAATGATGTATTGATTTATAAAGCAAAGAAATAAGGTCCTTTATGAGCTACCAAATTTTATAGCGTGAGAAGCGTTCGTATACGGTATATGCACTTAGAAACCCTATAAATTAATCTAATTTATAGGGTTTCTAAGTGCATAAGATTAAATGAAATCTATTCTTGTAATTAGCCACATTTCAATCACCATAATTTGGTTCTGGTAGCAATACCAGAAAAATAATATATAAGTACTTGAGGTATTCTGATGTAATTAGTAACATCTTCGTTTTAGATGTTTTAACAAAAACCAGACTTCGTTAAACTTAGCATCATATTGGCAGCCATCAGATGCGTTGATTAGAGCTGTCTTCGCGTATAAATTCAGCATAGAACCTATAACAACTATGAGAAGTTAGCACCCTGTGAATACTCTAATTTAGAAGCTGTAGCAAAATAATACGCTAGGGTCTTCATATCGTCCTGTTCCTTAAAAAAGTGCTTCTCTATATACCAAAATTCATTTTATTAACGTTGAGTAAGAATTATCTTACTTTATACTATTATGAAAATATTCCAAAAGCAAATAAATTCGGTAGACCAACTAGAAGAAATTCAATTAGACTTTGTGCCTGATGTTTTTTTTCTATTCATATCACCTCTTTTTCCAAATACTAAAGCATTTATCGCAGCACTTAATGCGAAATACCCTCAAGCTTTATCAATTGGGTGCTCTACTGCGGGTGAAATATTAGGTAAGGAAGTTTTAGATCATACGGTAGCTCTTACGGCTGTACAGTTTGAAAAAACCAAAATAAAATTAGTCGATGTTGACCTTGAGGTTCATGATATGGACAGTTTTAAAATAGGCAACAAAATTAGTGAAGCTCTAAACGCGAAGGACCTAAGACATATTTTTGTATTAAGTGACGGTTTAGAGGTAAATGGCGCTGAATTGGTAAGTGGATTGCGCAGCAACCTTGATGAGCTTGTGAGCCTTACAGGAGGCTTAGCTGGCGATGGTCCAAACTTCGATAATACGTATGTTGTATACAATAATCAAATAGCATCAAGGAAAGTAGTGGCTCTAGGACTATACGGAGAAGATCTAAAAATTGGCTGTGCCTCTAGAGGTGGTTGGGATAGTTTTGGTATTGAACGATTAGTTACCAAATCAAATAAAAATATACTTTATGAGCTTGACGGTGAGCCAGCACTAGACCTATATAAATCTTATTTAGGTGATAAGGCCAAAGACCTTCCAGGCTCCGGTTTATTATTTCCCTTAAGTATGCGAGATAAAAATCAAGAAACCCCTTTGGTTAGAACCATACTTGGTATCAATGAAGAGGAGAAGAGTTTAACCTTTGCTGGTAATATTCCAGAGGGTTCTTATGTTCGGTTAATGAAGGCAAATATTGATCGGCTAATTAATGGTGCCGAAGAATCGGCTGTTACTTGCCAAAACAGTACAGATAATGACCCGCAATTGGCTTTTCTTATCAGTTGTATCGGACGTAGGCTAGTATTAAAACAGTTGGTAGAGGAGGAATTAGAGGCCGTAAGCGACCAATTAGGCGATAACACCTATATCACTGGGTTCTATTCCTATGGTGAAATTGCTCCCTTCGATAAATTTTCTCGTTGTGAATTGCATAACCAAACCATGTCTATTACAACATTTGCAGAATGAAAAAATTCCATCGTTTATTACAAAGACAACTTAAGAAGGTTAATCTAGATCAAGAAACACATGAGAAATTAACACCTTTTCTAAATCAAATTAACCAGGCATATACATCATTCGATAATGATTTATGCCAAACAGAAAACATCTTAGAAAAAAGTTCACAAGAGCTCTTCTTAGCTAATAAACAGTTGACCTCTAATTTCGCAGAAGTATCAAGTAGGTTAGCTAAAGTAGCAGGAAATATTAAAAATGTTATTTTTGAAATAGACCTGCAAGGCAATTGGACCTACTTAAATTCAGCATGGGAGAAACTTTCTGGCTATACCGTTGAGGAATGTTTAGGGAGACCATTTTATGAAAAGAAATATACAAGTGATGGAACTTCCATTATAAATTCAATTGAATTAGAGCAATTAAATCTAGGTATTCAAAGTAATGTTATAAAAGTAGAAACCGCCAATAAAGAGATGAAATGGATTGATATTTCTATAAAAGGAATTATTAATAAAGATGGAATTCAAGAAGGCTACATCGGCACCATTGTAGATATCACAGAACTTAAGCAAACAGAATTTGAGCTCTTAAAAGCCAAAGAGAAACAAACTGCCGCAAACCAAGCAAAAGATGATTTTCTATCGACTATGTCTCATGAAATACGAACTCCTTTAAATGCGGTGATAGGAATTAGTCATCTACTTTTATTAGAAAACCCGAAAGAAGATCAACTAGAAAATCTGCAAACTCTTAAATATTCTTCCGAACATTTATTAGGATTGGTTAATGATATTTTAGACTTTAATAAAATAACTTCAGGTTCTCTAGACTTAGAACAGTCAGAATTTAATTTGACTCATTTATTAAATGGCATACAGGGCATATTTAATAATAAGGCCAAGGCTAAAAATATAAGATTTTCGATCAAGAAAGATAATTCATTGCCTGAGTTCTTAATAGGAGATAGTGTACGGCTATCTCAAATCATTACCAACCTAGTTGGCAACTCTATTAAATTTACTGAAGAAGGAAAGGTCACATTAGATTTAGAACTTATTACTGAAAATAAAGAATTTTGCTTAATAGAAATAAATGTAATTGATACTGGTATTGGAATTGCGAAAGACAAACAGGATAAAATATTTAGTTCTTTTGCCCAAGAAAACTCTGATACTACACGAAAATATGGTGGTACAGGCTTAGGCTTGGCTATTTGCAAACAACTAGTGGAAATCATGGGAAGTGATTTAAAATTAGTTAGCGACACGAACATGGGGGCAACTTTTAGTTTTACCCTACAAGTTAAAAAAGGGACTGGAAAGACTACTGACGTATCAGAAGAGGAAGTATTGATAGAAGATACCCAAGAAAAGCAAGACTTGAGTGGCACTAAGGTTTTGGTTGTAGAAGATAATAAGGTAAATATTATGGTGATCAGAAAATTTCTAGTCAGATGGGGCGTGGACATTGAAATTGCCGAAAATGGTAAAATAGGTTTTGAGATGGCTACAAATAAAACCTATGATCTTGTTCTTATGGATCTACAAATGCCTGTTATGAATGGTTTTGACTCTTGCAAACTAATG
Organism: uncultured Flavobacteriaceae bacterium; assembly: GCA_938029725.1. GTDB lineage: Bacteria > Bacteroidota > Bacteroidia > Flavobacteriales > Flavobacteriaceae > Maribacter_C. Next base: position 91,987 of record CALHGE010000031.1, on the reverse strand, counting down.
AAAGAATCTAAAGAATCTCTAAATAGAGAAACCCCAATATTTGCCCTTTCAGCTTCTGCCGGTGTGGATATCAAAAAGGAAATAAAAAAGTATAAAATGGATGGACTCCTCAGTAAACCATTTGACCCTGATAAGTTATACCTCAAAATAAAAGATGTGATTTATAAACGCCAATCTTTTAAAAACAACTATGAAGACGTAGCATAATCAGCTTATAGTATATAATCGGTACTAACAAAATTAGACAAACGGGTCTCCAACAACTTCTCTAAAATTTCAGTATTAAGTGCGTTGTCTTTAGACGCTACAAAGGTTCGGATAGAAAACGATCGCAAGGCATCATGCACACTTAAGGTCGCCACGGCAGAATCTTTTCTTCCTGTAAACGGATATGCATCAGGACCACGTTGACACGAACTATTCAGATTCACACGGCAAACTAAGTTCGCCAAGGTATCAATCAATGGCGCCAAAGTATACACATCTTTACCGAATAGGCTAACCTGTTGTCCATAATTACTTTCAGCCATATCATCTAGGGGCTGCTCGATATCATTAAAAGCTAAAATGGGAATGATAGGTCCGAATTGCTCTTCAGCATACAATCGCATGTCTTTTGTTACTGGATAAACCACTGCAGGCCAAATATAATTGTCAAAATGTTGCCCGCCTTTCTTATTCAATATTTTTCCTCCTTTAGCAATAGCATCATCTAATAGTTCTTGAATATAGGCTGGTTTTCCAGCTTCAGGTAAAGGCGTAAGTTTAACTCCTTTTTCCCAAGGGTTCCCAAAAGGTAGCTTATCTACTTCTGCACTAAAGCGTTTATTAAACTCCTCTACAATTTCGTCATGCACATAGATCACTTTCAAAGCGGTACAACGTTGCCCATTAAAAGATAAAGTACCTGCCAAACATTCGCTTATAGTCAAGTCTAAATCGGCATCAGGCAATACAATTGCAGGGTTTTTTGCTTCTAGTCCTAACACCAATCGTAGTCGGTTACTTTTCGGATGTTGATCTTGTAAAGCATTTGCCGATGTGCTGTGACCAATTAGTGCTAATACATCTACTTTTCCTGTTTTCATAATCGGCCCAGCTATTGCTCTACCCCTTCCAAATAATACATTTACAACGCCTTTGGGAAAACTCTCTTGAAAAGCTTCTAGTAAAGGTGTTATTAGAAGCACTCCAATTTTAGCAGGCTTGAACACCGCTGTATTCCCCATTAAAATGGCAGGAATCAACAAACAAAAGGTTTCGTTCAAAGGATAATTATAGGGTCCTAAACAAAGTACCACCCCCAACGGTCCTCTTCGAATATGCGCTAGTACTCCAGAGTTTTTTTGAAACTTAGCTGAATCGCGGTCTAATGCCTTGTAGTTTTCAATAGTATCGTTGATATAGTCTATGGTGCGGTCAAATTCCTTTTCGGAATCAGGAAGTGTTTTTCCGATTTCCCACATGAGTAGTTTCACCACCAATGCACGTTTCTTTTTCATTTTCTCTACAAACAAAGCCATACACTCTATACGCTCACGAACCCGCATAGTTGGCCAAGCACCTTGGCCCTTACCGTATGCTTTAACAGCAGCATTCAGGGCATCTAAAGCTTCAGTTTCTCCCATGTCAGGAGCACTGCCTAAAAATGTAGGTGCGTATTCCTCAGTGGAAGAAATCGTTGAATACACATCTGCTGATTTGCCATTCCATTCTTTAAGTTCTCCATCAACGAGGTAATGACGTTGCTTAATGGTTTCAGTAATTTGGAATTCTACGGGAATTGTTTGCATTTTCGTGCTCATAAAGATTTATTTAACTACTTTTTTTCATAGGTCTGTCAACTTAAGCCTTTAGATTATAATCGAAAGAAGCTCTATTGTAAAGGGAATTCTCAATAAAACCAAAACTTTAGAAAATTTGTAGCGCTCAAGACAACTGTTTTAAGATAAATAAAAAATCCCTGATTTCTCAGGGATTTACTAGTTATATTATAGGCTTCATCGCGGTCATAGACTCTCTTAATCGAGCCCCAACAATTTCGACGGGATGCTCTCGTAAGGCTTTGTTTACTGTAATAAGTTTCGCGTTATCTACCGCATTACCTTTTCCAAACGGTGTTCCAATGACATCGGTGTCTATTTTGGTCATAAACTCCGCTAATAAAGGCTTACAAGCATGATCAAACAAATAGCAACCATATTCTGCTGTATCAGAAATCACACGGTTCATTTCAAATAATTTCTTTCTTGCGATCGTATTGGCAATTAATGGAGTTTCATGAAGTGATTCATAATACGCAGATTCGGCAATGATACCTGAATCTGTCATAGCTTCAAAAGCCAGCTCTACTCCTGCTCTTACCATAGCAATCATCAAGACACCATTATCGTAAAATTCTTGCTCACTAATTTCTTTGCCTCCTGCTGGTGTTTTCTCAAAAGCAGTTTCTCCGGTTGCTGCTCTCCAGGTCAATAAGTTCTTATCATCATTTGCCCAATCTTCCATCATGGTTTTTGAGAAATGACCTGTCATAATATCATCCATATGCTTTTGAAAAAGCGGACGCATAATAGTCTTCAATTCTTCAGACAATTCAAATGCTTTTACTTTAGCAGGATTTGATAAACGATCCATCATATTTGTAATACCACCGTATTTCATTCCCTCGGTAATCGTTTCCCATCCATATTGGATTAGCCTAGAAGCATAACCAGCGTCGATTCCTTTTTCAATCATCTTGTTAAAACACAGGATACTGCCTGTTTGTAACAAACCACAAAGAATAGTCTGTTCTCCCATTAAATCAGATTTTACTTCAGCTACGAAAGAGGACATGAGAACTCCAGCTCTATGCCCACCAGTACCTACAGCATATGCTTTCGCTTGCTCTAAACCTTTACCTTGTGGGTCATTGTTTGGATGTACCGCGATCAATGTCGGAACACCAAAACCTCTTTTATATTCTTCCCGAACCTCAGAACCAGGGCACTTTGGTGCGACCATAATAACCGTTAAGTCTTCCCGAATCTGCATACCCTCTTCAACGATGTTGAATCCATGCGAATACGACAAGGTAGCGCCTTGCTTCATTAAAGGCATAATTGCTGTTACAACTGCCGTGTGTTGCTTATCTGGTGTTAAATTGATAACTACATCTGCATTTGGCACTAATTCTTGGTAGGTACCTACGGTAAATCCGTTTTCAGAAGCATTTTTAAACGATTGTCTCTGCTCCTTAATTGCAGCTTCTCGTAAGGTGTATGAAATGTCCAATCCAGAGTCTCTCATGTTTAAGCCCTGGTTCAAACCTTGTGCGCCACAACCTACGATTACTATTTTCTTTCCTTTTAAAGCGGATACACCATCAGAGAATTCGCTTGATTCCATAAATCTGCATTCCCCAAGTTGGGTTAATTTGTCTCTAAGTGATAGTGCTTTGAAATAATTTGCCATGTAACTCGTGTTTTAATGTCGTTTCCCTACGGAAAATCTGTTTAAATATTGGTTCTTAATTATAGTTTCATAAACCTTATAGCATACCTGACCACTAGCTGCGCAAAGGATGTTATTTTATTATTTAATCAACTCGGTTGAAATTCTTTTAACATTGCTGATATCTGCATTTCGTCTTTAGATACTGAAATTCGGCCAGAGCGAACAAACTGCTTGATACCAAAAGGCTTCAATTGGTCGTACATTTCATCAATTTCGTTTCTTCTTCCTGATTTAGCAAGAACAAAAAAGTCACGTCCAACGGTAACGATTTGTGAATTGCTCTCCTTGATGATATTCTGTATTTGTCGCTCATCGAATAACAAAGCTGAATCAATTTTAAAAAGCGCAGATTCTTGATAAATCGTCTCATCATCAGTATGATAAAAAGCCTTTATAACTTCAATTTGCTTCTCCAGTTGACCTACAATATTATGTACCCATTTCTCAGTTGTTCGCACAACAATTGTAAATTTTGAAACATCATCAATTTCTGATTTAGAAACATTTAAGCTTTCTATATTAATGTGACGCTTTAAGAATATTCCTGATATTCTATTCAGTAATCCGAGGTTATTTTCAGAATATACTGATATGGTAAACCATTCTTTTTCCATTGCTATTACTTATGCTGTTTTCACTGCTATTATCAATCCTGTTGACCAGTCCATTTTCGTCAAGTTAAAATCTTCTCTACTTTCCAAATAAGAAACCAACCTCTCTACATTTCTATCGTGCCCTTCTGGCCAATTCGGCTGGGCAGTCATATCATCAATGAGGTAAAACCCGCCTACCTTTATCAAATCTAAAATCTGCTCAATCTCACTGTACTTTCCAGGCCAAGCATCAGCAAAAACAAGATCGAATTTATCTCCCATATAATTGCTAATCCATTTCGAGCCCTCTTCACATATAACTTCAACCCGATCATCATGCTCAAAATACTGCTTTGCAATACCAATTAATTCAGGGTCATTATCAACCGTGGTGAGCTTTGAATCCGCGTCCATACCGTCAATCATCCAAGACAATGACAATCCGATTCCAGTTCCTAGCTCCAAAAATTTTCCGCCTAGTTTGCTTGAAATTAATGTTTTGAGTAAGGTTCCGATATACACATCCGAAGGCATTGTAAATCCTATTTCTGCGGATTTACGTACTATCTCCGGATGGATAGTTGGAATGTCTTGTATATCTGAATCCTTCATTATATTTTTCTACTTCTATTTTATCAGTTCTAGCGGCAGGCTTTATTTCAACCGCACATCAGAAACCGATGCGCCAGATGGAATCATCGGAAATACGTTATCCTCTTGCTCTACCTTCACTTCTAAAAAATACGGTTTATCAGACGCTATCATTTCTTGAATAGTCGCTTTTAAATCTTTACGTTCACTTACCCTTTTTGATTCGATATGATATCCTTCAGCAATCTTTACAAAATCAGGATTCACCATTACGGTTGACGCATAGCGTTTATCAAAGAATAATTCTTGCCATTGGCGTACCATTCCCAAATGGTCATTGTTTAAAATCACAATTTTAACGGGAATTTGATGTTGAAAAATAACGCCCAGTTCTTGAATCGTCATTTGAAAGCCTCCATCTCCGATAATAGCCACAACCTCACGGTCCATCGCTCCTTGCTTCGCACCAATTGCAGCCGGAAGAGCAAAGCCCATAGTGCCTAATCCGCCTGAAGTAATATTACTTTTAGTAGTATTAAACTTAGCATACCGACAGGCTATCATTTGATGCTGCCCTACGTCTGTAACGATAACCGCTTCGTTCTTAGAAGCTAGATTAATCTCTTCAATCACCTCACCCATGGTAAGTTTGTCTTTGGTGGGGTGGATATCGTTTTTAATCACTGCATCCAATTCAATTTCATACAATCGTTTAAACTCATTATGCCAATCTTCATGTTTGTTTTCAATGAGCGCGGGCAATAGAAGTTCTAATGTTTCCTTTGAATTGCCTAAAACAGCAACCTCAGCGTTAACATTCTTATTGATTTCTGCCGGGTCAATTTCAAAGTGAATTACCTTGGCTTGCTTTGCGTATTTCTCTAAGTTTCCAGTAACACGATCATCAAAACGCATTCCGATAGCAATCAAAACATCACATTCGTTGGTCAACATATTCGGACCATAATTACCGTGCATGCCTACCATACCCACGTTCAATGGATGACTTGTCGGTATTGCCGACTCTCCCATTATTGTCCAAGCGGCTGGTATGCCTGCTTTTTCTATTACAGCTTTTAAAGCTTGTTCAGCTTGACCTAAAATAACCCCTTGACCCCATACGATAAACGGTTTCTTAGCCTTATTTATCAGTTCAGCAGCTGCTTCGATAGAGCCCATATTCGGCTTTGGGGTCGGAATATAACTCCGTACTCCTTTACATTTTTTATATGAAAAATTAAATTCTTCGAACTGTGCATTCTTAGTAATATCAATTAATACAGGTCCTGGGCGACCTGACCTCGCAATAAAAAACGCCTTGGCTAAGATTTCTGGAATTTCAGATGCTTTGGTAATCTGATAATTCCATTTCGTTACTGGTGTCGAGATACCAATAATATCAGTTTCTTGAAAGGCATCCGAACCCAAGAGATGTCTCGGTACCTGCCCAGTTATACAAACCATAGCTGTGGAATCAATCTGAGCATCTGCTAACCCGGTTACCAAATTGGTTGCTCCGGGGCCAGAAGTTGCGATCGCAACCCCTACTCTTCCTGAAACTCTTGCATAGCCTTGTGCAGCATGCGTAGCTCCTTGTTCATGACGCGTTAGTATATGTGTCAATTTATCTTGAAACTTATAAAACTCGTCGTATAGTGGCATAATAGCTCCTCCGGGGTATCCATACACCAGATCCACATCTTCCGCTAGCAAGCAATGAATAATCGCTTCTGCTCCTGAAATTTTCATAGTAGCTATTGTTTTTATTTTAGTCTGTTTTTCCTTTACTGTTTCCATAAAAATAATTACTTCAAACGTGCATTCTACAAAACACCTTCGCCTCGCTTCAGCAGACACAGCGCTTTCGCTATATCGCCTCTAATAGTGTGTATTTTTTATTTAAAACTCATCTGTTACACAGCCTTGCGATGCGGATGATACCGAGCGTGCGTATTTGTATAAGACTCCTTTTTTAAACTTTAATTCTGGTTGTACCCAAGCTTCTTTACGTTTTGCTAATTCAGCATCAGACACCTCAACTTGAATAGAATTGGTTTCTGCATCGATACTAATCTTATCTCCATCTTCAACTAAGGCAATAGTACCGCCGTCTTGTGCTTCTGGAGCAATATGCCCTACAACAAAGCCATGGGTTCCGCCTGAGAACCTTCCATCGGTAATAAGTGCCACTTCTTTGCCCAAACCAGCACCCATTATAGCTGCCGTTGGTTTTAGCATTTCTGGCATTCCAGGGCCACCTTTTGGCCCTTCGTATCTAATTACCACTACATCGCCTTTCTTTACCAATCCATCTCGAATACCATCATTCGCAGCATATTCACTATTGAACACCTTTGCAGAGCCTTCAAAGCGTAAACCTTCTTTTCCTGTAATTTTTGCTACAGAACCATTTTCTGCTAGGTTGCCATATAACATGCATAAATGCCCAGTTGCTTTTATCGGATTCTCTAGAGGCATAATTACATCTTGCCCTTCTTCCAAATCAGGAACATTTTCTAAATTTTCTGCTAAGGTATTCCCGGTAACGGTTAAGCAATCTCCATGCAACAAATCATTCTTCAACAAATACTTTAATACAGCAGGAATACCTCCCACACGATGAACATCTTCCATTAAATACTTACCACTAGGTTTTAAATCTGCAATAAAAGGAGTTGTATCACTAATATGCTGAAAGTCTTGCAATGTAAATTCAATATCCGCAGCTCTGGCAATAGCTAAAAAATGCAATACAGCATTTGTAGACCCCCCCATTATAGTCACTAATCGAATCGCATTTTCTAGCGATTTTCGCGTAACAATATCTAAGGGCTTAATATCTTTTTCTATAAGAATGCGCATCTGTTTTCCAGCCGCGATACATTCCGCTTTTTTGTCATCACTTATTGCTGGGTTAGAAGAATTGTATGGCATCGCCATACCCAAAGCTTCAATCGCTGAAGCCATAGTATTTGCGGTATACATTCCACCGCAGGCCCCTGCTCCTGGAACAGATTTTTTGATAATACTTTTAAACTCTGACTCCTCCATTTTACCCGCTACCTTCTCACCCCATGCCTCAAAAGCAGAAACAATATCTAGTTTTTTGTCGTTATGACATCCAGAAGCAATCGTACCGCCATAGACTAAAATCGCTGGACGATTCAATCGCAACATTGCCATTAAAGCCCCTGGCATATTTTTATCACAGCCAACTACAGTTACCAAGGCGTCATAAGACATTCCTTGAACAACTGTTTCCATAGAATCTGCAATAACATCTCTAGAGGGTAAGGAAAAACGCATTCCGGGTGTTCCCATCGAAATACCATCACTAACTCCAATGGTATTGAATATCAGACCAACAGTTTCTTTTGAATTTACGCCTTGCTTAACCAACTTAGCCAAGTCATTCAAGTGCATATTACAGGGGTTACCTTCGTAGCCTGTGCTTGCGATACCTACTAGCGGTTTTTCGAAATCCTCATCTTTAAAACCAATAGCATACAACATTGCCTGAGCAGCTGGTTGCGTTGGGTCTTGGGTTACATTTTTACTATATTTATTCAGTTCCATTTCTGTGGTTATAGCGTTCTCAAAATCGATTTAATACTTCTTATTAACAAATATAAAAATTTCGTAGGCCTTGTGTTTTTAACATCGTTAAAAGATATAAATTCACTTGCGCCATATTTAGCTCAAACTATTAATTACCAGCACTATAAGTTGATTTTTTTACCATATTCATTAGTTTTAAGGCGTACTATTTTCTCTAAGTCCTTCAGGCACGCGGTGCGCCCCATTTTTTCTTTTGTAAGATTCTCTTATTCTCGAGAATGAAAATAAAACTAGGTCAATAAAAAAGCCTGTGTCAAACGGATCTGATACAGGCTTTTTCAATCAATGAAAATCTATATCAACCCCGTTTCGGGATACTTAGAATGACACTGACTAAAATCTTTTTAATTTTCATAACAATTCAAATTTAAGTATAAAAAAAGCTGCAACCAAAATATGGTTACAGCTTTTTAATGTGATACCTACAAGGTTATTATTTCACTAAGACGTTTTTACTATCAGACCAGTTTGGGCCTTGCGCTCTCAGAATATATTTACCTGAAGGTATATGATCAAGGTCTAAATAGATAACCGCTTTTCCGTTAACAATTTTAAATATTCTTGGCATACTTATGACTCTACCGGTCATGTCATATAGCGTGATACCAACTTCTTCATTTCTTTCTAGGTAGTCAACAGTTGCCTTAAGAGGAACTGCATTAAAACCTTCATCATTTTTCGAGGTATCAGGAATATCAAATTCAATAGTCAATGTGCCTCCTGACCTCACCGGAACAGGATAAACCGTACTCATTTTTGGAGCACTATTCTTCGAATTTAAGCCACAGGTAGCTTTGGTTAACTTGATCACATCAATAGCAACACAATCGATACAATTGATCGCTTCAAGTTTATATGTGCCAGGTTCATTTACACGAATCGTTTTTTGATTCGATAAACCAATAATATTACCGTCTTCGGTTGTCCATTGATAGCTTATGTTTTCTTCAATGCACTCCTCTAGAGCAACATTAACATCTCCTTCCGAATAAAAACCATCACCACCATCAACATAGAACCAACCTGAGGCTCCGAAACCTGTTCTTGTAACATCAGCACCAACGCCCATTTGAAATGAAGCTTGCTTTACAGAAAGATTAAATACACCATGGTTTTCAGAAGTGATTGTGCCCGACCAAGTAGTCCAATACTCCCAATCGGAAGTAGTATACTCTTGACATGAGTTTAATTTTGGACTGCCAACTGGTATGTCTATCGTATAGCCTGTATATAGCGCATCAATTTTGATGACATCTTTACCGTTTGTTGCTGTAGCAGTATATCTAGCAGTATTGTCAGCATATCTTTCAAATTTTTGCTCAGAAGCTTTGAATTTGAAATTTTCAAAATCTCCACCAGATATTAAGTAAATCTCAAAATCACCTGTAGGTCCATAACAACGCTCTTGGTTTTTAACAGGGTACACGCACCCACCTGGGCACTCTGTGGTATCATCAAGAATAGCTGCGGTAAGCTCAACTACTTCACCAGAACAAATATCACCATCTTCTCCAGCATCAGCAGTAATGTTACAAATTTCAGTTAATCCGCCATCTATTGTCGGGTTGTCTGTAGTCGTAACTTCGAAACAATCCGTACGCCCATTTTCATTTGCATCAGAATCAATAGTATCATCGCCAGAATTACTTGATGTAAACTCCAATCCATCAGGGATATTTCCGAATACAACATAATATTCGCCTGAATTTTGACATACTTCAAAGCTATAAGAACCAGGTTCTCCATTCGTATTATCAGCTGTTACTGTAGAATCAACTTCAGCGCCATTACATTGAAAAAGAGTTACTGTTACATCATTAACTCCTGTTATAGCGTCATCTTGACGTCCGTTTTCATTTTGATCCAACCAAACGAAATCACCAATGGTTACTTTCTCTTCAACACTAATCATTACATCATCAGTTGCTTCACAGCCGTCTGCAGAAGTTACAGTCACAGTATACGCAGTATTCACTGTTGGAGCAACTATAATTGTAGCCGTAGTTTCACCTGTACTCCATACATAAGTTCCAGTACCCAATACAGTCAATTCTACTTCTTCACCTACACAAGACCTTATATCGTTTCCAGCATCAGCTGTAACATCAGGGTTTAAACTAACCTTAACCTCGTCAGTTGCTTCACAACCTTCAGCAGATGTTACAATTACTGAGTAGATCGTATCAGCTTTTGGTGAAACCGTTATTGAAGCCGTAGTTTCACCTGTACTCCATAGGTATGTTCCAGTACCCGATACAGTCAAAATAGCTTCAGCATCTTTACAAATAGAAACATCTTGACCAGCATCAGCTGCAACATCAGGGTTTAAACTAACCTTAACCTCATCAGTTGCTTCACAACCTTCAGCAGAAGTTACAATTACTGAGTAGATCGTATCAGCTTTTGGTGACACCGTTATTGAAGCCGTAGTTTCACCTGTACTCCATACATATGTTCCAGTACCCGATACAGTCAAAATAGCTTCAGCATCTTTACAAATAGAAACATCTTCACCAGCGTTTGCAGTTGGTGCTGCATTACGAATAACTTCAATTGGATTTGAAAGATCAAAACACCCTTCCAAATCATTTGCATTTGCGTCTATTGTGGCTCCCTGTAATCCATCCTCAAAAGCCAAATGCCATATAAGACAACTACCGGTACCTGCGCTATTGAAATCGATGTCTTGTAGTGCTTTCAAAGTTGCCGGTAAGCCAAGAATCTTTCCATTAGCATCGGTCACAATAAATATACTGTTGGCACCCACTATATCTCCTAAAACTTGAATCGTATCATCTGTCAGGTAATCAGCGGCTTCATCAATACAAAAAGAATCTCCTCCTTCTAGCTCGTAAGCTTTTGGGTTTAACATCTCTACAACAATACTATCAGAAGCTGTGCAACCGTTACAAGCCTTTACTGTTACCGTATACTCACCAGATTCAGAAACTACTATTGATGAAGTGGTTTCACCTGTTGACCATACATAACTAAGATCATTACAATCTTCTATTTCAATAGGATCTAAATTACCGAACCATTCGCCACCAGATCCAAAAGTACCTGCTGTCCATGCACCAAACCCAAATTGGTTAGGCTCTAAGCTCGCGCCCTCAGCTAAAATAAAATGCTGACCTGTTTCCTTTGGCTCTATTGTATATTCTTTACCATTGACGCTAATTGTACCATAAAAAGATTGGTAAAAAATCTTTGGTCCGACCAAACCTGCTTCATAGCATGTGGCAGACCAACTATTACCTTGATCTTGCTTATCAAATAATAACACATCGACAACACCAATGTTTCCGTGCTCGTCAATAACAGTTCCTGCAATTTTAGCAGTTTGATTGTCGTATTCATTAAGCACTAAACTTTCTTTAACCTTCCAAGCATTATATCTGCCCGTTACTGCAAACTCAGAGTTTCCTTTTTGCAACATAACTCCTTGCTCATTTCCATGAACATTCTCACAAATACCCCTTGAGGTATCCGCATCAGTTATATTATAAGATGCTATGATTGAAGGCAATAAAGGAATATTCTCAAGATTTGCAGTTAAGGTAGTTTCAACTGTCTTACAAAACTGTAAGTCTTCACCAAGATTAACTTCCATTGCACAGTCAACCCGTACTATAACTTCATCAGCATCTGTGCACAAGCCTTTATCAGAAGTAACCATTACGGAAAACGTAGTAGTTTCATCTGGGGAAACTGTGATCGTAGCCGTTGTCTCGCCCGTAGACCAAATGTAACTTCCACCCCCTGTAGCGCTTAAGTTTGTTGATTCTCCTGAACGTATTGATACATCATCTCCTGCATTAGCCGCTACATTACTCACCTGAACATTGACCGTATCGGCAGCTATACAACCTGTACAATCGGTAACTATTACGGAATAAGCTCCTTCTTCAGATACTGTTATTGAAGGCGTAGTTGCTCCGTTAGACCATAAGTAAGATGGTCCAGAATTTGGAGTTGCCATACACTCTTCTGCAAGCGCTATATTGACATCTCCGTTGGTATAAGTGCCATCTCCTCCACTGATGGATAACCAACCAGACGCTCCATAGCCTGGCGCAATATGCATGGCTGAATTTCCGATTTGAAAAGAAGGTCCTTTTCTAGTTAAGCTAAAAACTCCATGGTTTTCAGAAACTACAGTTCCAGTAGTTGTTTGGTAATACCTCCATCCGGTTGCGTCTGTAGCTTCACAATTGTTAAGTTTCGGACTATCACTTGGACTGGTAAATGTTTTGTCACTATAGGTGATATCAATAGTTATCCTATCTACGCCATTAGTCGCATCAGCAGTATATCGAGCGGTGCCATTAGATAATTCATAAAACCTAACATTGTCAGAAGCAAATTGCCCCCCCATGGTAAATACATAACTATTTGATCCATTACAGCGCACTGGCGCAGAAACTATATATTCACAAACATCTGTGCACGCGCCTTCTCCTGAAAGCGCTGCTGATAAGACGACTTCTTGTCCACATATTTCAATATCATCTCCTAAATCTACTTGCAACTCGCAATCAATATCAATAGGATCAAGGTTTCCGAACCATTCGGTACATCCACCAAAAGAACCACTGGTCCATGCACCAAAACCGTATTGACCTGCTTGAAAGCCAGCTCCTTCGGCTAAAATGAAATGTTTTTCTGATTCTTGTTTCTCAACACTAAAAGAATTTCCGTCAACTGTAATAGTACCATTAAAAGATTGGTATAAAGATCTTGGGTCAGCTACTCCTTCTAAATAACACGCTGCATTCCAAGTGGTACCTTGATTATTTTTATCAGATAGTATAATGTTTACTTGCCCTATTTTACCTTCGTCATCAATGACTGACCCAACTATTGCGGCAGTACCATTGTCATATTCATTGAAGCTTAGTTCATTCTTAACCCTCCAGATATGGTGCAAGCCCGCGCAACCATCAGCTCGTTGAAAAATAACTCCTATTCCTTTTGTTGGAAAGCAAGATTTATTCTCCGTACTAGCATCAGTAATGCGATATGATTTTATAATTTTCGGAAAAGTAGTTGGATTTTCTATGCTAATTGTTGTATCAAAAACAGCATCAAGATTACTTGTCTCAAAAGAGGCCTGCATATGAGACATCCCTCCTAAATATAGGATGATAATCAATATAGAGGTTAACAAACTAGAATTCCGACTATCGGAAACTGTTTTAAAATTGAATTGGTTATGTAATTTTTTAATCATAATTAATGGTTTTGAATTGCTCTTTTAGTTTTATAAAATTTAGTTTGGTTACTCGCGGTAAGCTTGACGTAGAAATCTTATTGAGCTTCGACTCCTCTTTATTTGAAGCATTGCACAGGTAATGTCAGTGCTTCTATTTGAATTCGGGGGCATAAAAAAAGAATTTAATATAGGTTTACGCTTGTAAAATTAAAAAGAGTTCAAAGCAGGGGCTGGAAATTGGAACTTATTCGGTAGATGTAGCGAAAAGTACTTCAAGAAACATTGTCGCTTACCCCTCATCGCAAGGGGTTCTCGATGAAATGCAAGTATTTTATAAAATTGAATTTAAAATTTTGTACTTATTCCTTTAAGTTTAAAGGAAATAGCATCTCCATATTTCTTCTGAGCTAATATGGAAATAGCCTTATCGGATAATTGTAAAATACGTGGGTAGCCTCCTGTGGTCTGCCCATCTTTCATCAAAACAATCAATTTTCCAGAAGGGGTAATTTGAATTGTTCCGGGCAAGGTTGCCGAGGTAAGCATAGCATACGAATGCCCGTTAATAGTTTCTTCGAGCTGGTATGCCATTCGGTTGTACTCTTTAGCAACAGAAAATTCTTTTGAAAACAACTGTTCCAGTTGTCTATCGCTAAGAAGTTCAAATTCTGGGCCTATAGCGACATAGAGTATTTTTTCATCTAAAAAAGAATCCACTTTTAATTCTGATATCTTGAAATTGTACGCTTCGCATCGCTCGTATGGCAAACCCGTAAGATCAGTTAAATGGCTTTTGCTCGTTAAAGGATAGTAAAAAGAACGACTGCCTATTACTTCGGGGCTCTTGAATCCGTTCTTTATTGCCAAATAGTTTCGGAAACCTTTTTTTAGTCGTCCATAAGAAATAATATCTCCCTTTTCGATTTTATAAATCTTATACTGTTCAATAGGATTGTTGTTCAAGGTAACCGAAATATTGGCGCCACCAAGACAAATATAAGTTGGTTCTTCGAATAAGAGTGTTGGTCCGGTCATCGTGATTTCCATAACAGCAGCGTTGCTAAGATTATCAAGAAGCTTGTTGAGTTTAGAGGCTGAATAGGAGTCCATATAACCCGCAACAGGCACTCCTTTGTTTAAATAGCCAAATCGACCATTATCTTGAATAGTCGTAAAAAAACCTGATTTTAAGACTTTAAGCATCGTATTCAGTTTTTTCTAGGGTATAGATACCTACTTCAATCTCAATCTTATGTAAATCATATGCTGCACGTTCAACAGCATAAAACTGCACCTTATCTCCTACATTCACAAAACAGGGGTTTTCATCTTTTGGGTTAAACATGGGTACGCAACAGTTTCCTATAATATTCCACCCTCCTGGAGACTCTTGAGGATAGATACCCGTTTGTTTTCCTGCAAGACCCACGGCCCCTTTCTGCACTTTCAATCGTGGCGCTGCCCTTCGTTGAATTTCTAGTGATTTTGGCAAACCTCCTAAGTACATAAAACCTGGCAAAAATCCGATTCCAAATACGGTGTAGACGTTCTCAGTATGTTGCTTGATTAGTTCTGAAATAGTTACGGATAAAGTTTTGGCAACCTCTTCCAAATCAATGCCAAAATCCAAATCATAGCATACCGGAAGCCGCCACAGATACTTCTGTTTTGGCGCACGATCACCACATTCATCATGCCACTGCTTGAGCCTTTTTATTAGCCTATCAAAATCGATGGGTTCTTTTCTTAAAATTAGGGTAATGGAATTGTATGCAGGCACTATTTCCCACTTCTTTACATCCAAGCAATTTGTCTCAAGGTAATTTGTAAACTTTAGGATGTCATTTAAAATAGCTTCATCCACTTCATTGGGCCATTCAACTAAGATTGCATGAATACCAAAAGGCCTTATGGAGATAGAAAATTTACTCACGCTTAATAGAAATATTATGTTGGGGTAGTTTTTTGGTAAGATACGCCAATATTTGCAAAGCAGTAGGTGTATCTCCATGAATACAGAATGTATCTGCCTTCAGTTTTACCGCAATTCCGTCTTGAGTTATTACCTGTTGTGCTTTGACCATCGAAAGCAAATGTGATAGCACCTGTTCTGGTTTTCTTATCACAGCATTTTTAAATTTCCTTGATACCAAAGAAAGGTTTTTATTATAATTTCTATCTCCGAAAGCTTCGTATTTTATATTAAAGTTTTGCTTTAAAGCTTCTAATTCAATTATGCTATTATAAGGTACATACAAAAAAACAAGTTGCCTATATTCTGTTATCGCCTTAAGGAAGGTTCTCGCCAAATCAATATCTTTTGCCATATCATTATATAGCGCACCGTGTGCTTTGATATGATGCAGTATTACTTCTTCTTTTTTTAATATGGATGTGAAATTTTTAAGCTGATTTTGGATACTCTTTACAAGAACTTCTGAAGAAATATCCATAGAGACCCTTCCAAAATTTTCTTTGTCAGGATACGAAGGGTGTGCACCTACCCTAACCTTATTTTTTTTTGCCAAGCGAGCAATGTGGGTCATTGTTTTCATATCACCGGCATGACCCCCACAAGCAATACTACAAGAAGATATAAAAGGCAGTAACACTGCTTCGTTTCCTATGCCTTCGCCTACATCACAGTTGACATCGATATGAATTTTTTTTGAATTCAAGATTGCTGTGCTTTTGGTTTTTAATTCTTGGTTCTTAAAATTATATTTTTCTTTGTTCTATAACGCTTTCTATAAGAATCCGATTACTTTGAAAATACTTTTCGCACCCAGTACTATGGCTAAAGCGATGATAATAAAACCAAAGATATTCTGCAGAATTGTGTTCTTATATTTCCCCATTACTGAAGGGCGATTAACTACCCATAAGAGGAAAATAGCAATTGCAGGAAGTAAAATTCCGTTGGCTATTTGGGCAAATTTTATCACTTCAATCGGCTTAATTCCTAAAGACATAAATAACACACCGACTCCTAAAATAATCATCCAAACCAGTTTGAACTTCATATGTTTCAACCCTACATTCCAACCAAAACAGCTATTTACAACGTATGCAGCGGCTAAAGGGGCTGTGATTGCGGAAGTAACTCCCGCTGCAAACAGACCAATACCCATAAAGTACGTAGCCGCATCTCCGTAAAGGGGCTGAAGACTTTTGGCTAAATCCATTACATTCTTTACTTCCCCACTTTGAATGGTTGTTGCGGCTATAATAATGGCCATAGAAACTAATCCACCGAGCGCAATAGCTAAATAGGTATCTCTTTTAACTGCTTTTAAATCATTAGGAGATTTCCATTTCTCACTAACTAAAGAGGCGTGTAAGAATAAGTTATAAGGCACTACGGTTGTACCAACCAGTGCAATAATGGTCAATATACCTTCCTTTGGTACCGATGGCACAAATAATCCTTTTAAGATTGCTAAAACATCTGGCTTAGTAATTATTGCAGTTACCAAAAAGGAAAGGCTCATCACTATTACTAAAGAAACCAACACTTTTTCCAATACTTTATAATTACCTATATATAATAAAACAAAAGCACAAGCTCCAATAATCCATGGATAGAAAGGAATATATGCTGTTCCAAAAATGGCTTCCAAGCCTAATGCAGCACCTCCAATATTACCAGCTTCATAGGCCGCATTACCTACTACGATGGCACCAAGAATAATTGCTACTACAGTATTTCTAATCCAGGGGGTTTTTAGCTCCTGCTTAATAACATCAGCAAGGCCCTTTTGAGTAATTATACCCAACCGAGCGGACATCTCTTGTAAAATAATAGTTGCCACTATAGAAAGTAACATTGCCCAAAGAAGCGAATAACCAAATTCAACTCCGGCCAACGTACATGCTGTAACCGTACCCGGACCAATAAACGCTGCTGCTACTAATACTCCTGGTCCTATTTTTTTAAACATATTACTCTGCTTTATTTAAGGCATATATGGCGAAAGACCCCAACCAATGAGTACCTCCGTAATTAGTATCAACAATATTCGGTAATGAATATTCAATATGTGCTTTTGCTATTTCTTTTATATGTGCATATTCTGGTACCGATTCTGCGATACCGTATAAACACCACGCTCTACTAAAGTTGAGCCCATCTAAATGCACCAGTTTGCCATCGGTACGATCCAAAATTTTTCCGGGGGCTAATTTAAACTCGGGGTCTTTCAACTGAGGCAGAAAAGTATCGACCCAAACTTTAAACTTGCTTTGGCTATAAACCCTGCGAACCAGATTAGCTTCTTCTAAACAAGGAGATAAAAAATCAAAGCCACTTGGCTCCCACTCTAGAGGACATCCGGCCATCGCATTGTCTTTGGCATAAAATCGCTTTACCGAATTTTCAATCTCTTTTTTCAAAAAAGTTTTATTTAAACTCTCTGCATAATCAAGAGCCAAAGAAAGTCCGAAAGCTGTATTTGAATGTTCACCGACTCGAATCGGATAGTTCAGTTTAGGTAGAAAATCTAAATAATTCCGCAGTATCAAATCAGTCAAGGGTTGTAAATTTTTTTCTAAACCCCGTGCCAAAGGATCATCCCATGTATGTAGCTCCTCTGCCAACTTTAGAATCCATGCCCAACCATAAGTGCGCTCGTAAGAGGCGTTTCCGGGAATTTCAAAATAAGCTACCTCTACTAGTATATTTGTTTCCGAGAGAGAGGCTTTTAACCTATTTCTTATCCTTCCTGCATCTTTCAGGTTTGGAAATTGTTTCAAAAGGGAGATTAAAGACCAATGTCCATGAACAGCGGAATGCCAATCATAACACCCATAAAACGCAGGATGTAATGCTTTAGGCTCCCCTATAAACGAAGCATCATTCAAAGATTGATTTAGTTTATTCGGGTATTCTATCGCAATACATTCTAACGGAAGTTTAGCCAAACGATTTGCTTCTTCGAAGCTTAATTTAGGAGGTATATGGCTTACAAGATTTGTAGCATCCCTTTTTACTTCGTTTTTACATCCTATCAAAGTGTTAATCAAGAACAAAAAAAGAAAAATCGAATAGCGCATACTTAAATTGTGGTTTACTCTACTATTGGTTTCGTAAATATAATGAACTGAAATTGAGTTTTGCTTTTAAGTTCATTTTTTGAAAAACGTAATAAAGATTACGTTTACCTGCGTATTGCATGGCGTAACTGTTTTTTTGATTTTTTAACAAATTTTGTGCAGTTCGTCTAAAATAATGCAGTTCGTCTAAAAGTACTATACCATACATCGGAATTGTATACTAATTCAAAATTGCTGTGGTTATACTAATCCCAAATCAAAATTAACCTACTTGAATGACTTGTTTAGAATGTAATATAGAACTCGGTTATGTTGATCATAAAACTTCGATGGACTCCTTAGGGATTGAACTATGCAACCAACATAGAAGTCGAATGCAAAAGTTGATAGACCAAAACGGCACCCCCATTGAAGCCATACAATTGTATTATGGACTTAAGGAGGTAGGCGTAAGCGCAATGCTAGAATGGTGGGATGGAAAAAAGTCAATAGACATTGCCATTTCAAGAGTAAAACTAAATATTATTGTGGATTGTGAATATCATATGATGACGCATGAACAAGCAATTAATGATTTAGAAGAAGCCATGCATTCGTTTAAAAATGGATTTACAACAATCCGTATTCCTCATGTTTTAATAAAGCACTATTTGAAAGAAACTGTACATAATATTATTGGTATTATGGAGGGACTTCGTGCAAACATCAAAGTCATTTAACTTAAAAAAAAGCTATGTCTACAGATAAAAAAATTTTGAAACTACCCTTACGTATTTCATTAGCCATTTTACTATCTGGCATATTGGCCAAGATGTTAGAATGGCCTTACGCCACAAAAATTATTTTAAGTGGGTTCGCAACTTTAGGCCTTTTATATGTCATCCGTTTCATTAGCAAGTCTGAAAAAAAGATTCTAGATTATATCAAACTTGTTCTAGTCTCCTTTTGGTCTTTGTATGGAATTTTCACAGTGATGAATTTCCCTTTTACGCTCTTCTTCCTTACAATGACAGCTATTGCCTTCGTTCTTTGGTTTATTATGGAAGGAACTGCCTATTTTTTAGATGAAAATCGTCGTTCTAAAAACAGTACTTATCATATTTTATGGAATTGTGCTTTAGTTCTGGGTGCTTTAGGTGTAATCTCTGGTAGCTTACTCAAGATATTAAATTGGGACTATTCTTTGCATCTTTTATCATTGGGTATTACCATGATAGCGGCTTATATCTTAAAAGACGTTTTCGTGCCGGAGTCAACTAAAGAAGATGAGGAATATCAATTATAAATTTTAGCCAACTACAACTATTAATGGGTTGATCAAAACCATTAATTTTAATTTTAGTCCTTCCTTTTAGCAGACAATTTGCTAAAAAAGTCATCGTAGTCTTTGTTGACAATCGCGAGAACTGTTTTTATTCGTATCTTCTGTTGTGAAAACGAGATATTTATGAAAACAATTGATCGCCGTAATTGGCTCAGAACCGTTGGTCTTTCTGGAGGTTTTGCAATGCTTGGAGGATTAGAGGCCTTGGCCTTTGAAACAACTCCAAGACCTGATATAAAGAACAAACTTATTAAATTAAGCTCTAATGAAAATCCATACGGGCCTTCAAAACGGGTACGTGAAGCGATTACAAACAGTTTCGACATAGCTTGCAGGTACCCTTTCTCTGAGTTAAAGGAACTTGTACAAATGATTGCTGAAAAAGAAGGCGTTACGAAAGATCATATTGTCGTAACTGGGGGTTCAGGAGAAGGCTTATGTACGGCAGGGCTTGTTTATGGAAACGAAGGGGGTGAAATTGTCGCTGCAGACCCTACATTTCAGCAAATACTTCGATATGGTGAAAATCAAGGTGCTTATGTACACCGGGTGCCTGTAAAAGATAACATGGATCACGATTTAGATGCCATGGAAAAACGGATTACCGCTAAAACCAGACTTGTTTATATCTGTAACCCCAATAACCCTACTGGTACCATAATAGAGAAAAACAGACTGAAAAATTTTTGCAATTCGGTAAGTGAAAGAACCGTAGTTTTTAGTGATGAGGCGTATTATGATTTTATCACCGAACCCGACTATCCATCTATGGTTGAACTGGTAAAAGAAGGAAGTAATGTTATTGTTTCTAAAACTTTTTCTAAAGTATACGGAATGGCTGGCCTTCGAATAGGTTATTTGGTTACCCGGCCCGATATTGCTTCTCGTTTAAAAAATAGCGTGATGGCTAGGACTAATATTTTAGCTATTGCAGCGGCTAAAGAAGCACTAAAAGATGACGAATTTTACAAATTCAGCATTTTACAAGCCGCTGAAGGAAAAAAAAATATTTATAAAACCTTGGACAATCTAGGCTTGGAATACATTAAATCACATACCAACTTTGTGTTCTTTAAATCTGGCAGACCTATTGATGCATTGATTGAAGACATGAAAAAGGAAAATGTTCAAATTGGCCGACCTTTCCCCCCTTTTTATGAGTGGGCACGTATCAGTACTGGAAAAATTGAGGAAGTGGAACAATTTGCAAAAGCGTTAAAAAAAGTAATGAGCTAAGCACTCTGAAAGAGATCATATTAAAACCTCATTACAATATGGGGTTTTATTTTTCGTTAAGGTGATAGTTCCTTGCCAGATTTCAAACGTGCCGGGTAATACATTACTAATGAAACACATAGCTCTTTTCGCCTTTGCGATATGCCTTTTTCAATCTCATTTTCTCCATTCTAGTTATGGTCACTCAAGCTCGTCTTACAGTAACCAAACCATACAAGCCACATTAAAAACAGCTCTTACTATTAGTAATCCGAATACCAGTACAGTTTGGATGTCTCCTGGCAAAGCCAAATTAGAGTGGTCTACTGAAAACATTCCTACTGATAAGACCATACAATTCTATCTATCAAAAGACGATATGGTTGTTCAAGTTCTAGGTATTTTTAGCAATACGAGTTTTATAGATGAAATAAAACTCGACCCAGGAATGGAGGGTGATAACTATCGCGTATTTGGTATTGAGTTATTTCCTGAAGATAAATACAGCATTGCAAAATTCGCAACTTCAATGTTTACCATTAAGAAAGTACCAAGGGTAGTTTCGGTTGTAGCCAATGAGTCTCCTGAAAAACCTGTGATCAGAGCAAGTTTTGATGGACGAAGCATCAACTACGTGAAAGAGTTGAATGTAAACGGAACCAACATCAGTATCAAGCTCTGGGATCATGGCAGAAAAGATGGCGATGTGGTTTCCATTTACTTAAACGGAGAAGCCATTGTTTCTAAATATTTGTTAGAATACACAAAAAAGGTCTTTGAAATCAAGTTAGATCCTTCAAAACCTAATGACCTATTTCTTTATGCGCATAACTTAGGAAAATTCCCTCCCAATACCGTTTCGATCGAAATATCTGATGGAAAAATATCCGAAAATATTATTCTTAATTCTGATTTGAAAAGCTGCGAAGCGGTTTTGATTAATGTGAACAAGTAGTCTTCGTTCATAATTACAAAAAAAGTACATCAATACATAAGCAAATACGGGTTTTTTGACTCCGAGTTCAAAATAAAACCCAGTTAAAGTGCTGTTTTTAAAGGATGTAACGAAATTTCCCTTTTCCCATTCAAAGAAGAAAAAATACCATTAATCGAGTATTTTACAGTAAAACGAGTATTCTGTTCGTTGCACGAATCAAATCTCGTTTTATACCTCTCATCTCGTTTTATATTAAAACCCAGATGTTATGGATGAGAAAACTACAATTAATGACTATTTAGTTTATGCCTATTGTGCCTTTTGCATTTTATGGTCTGTCTATGTACTCCTTTTTGCAGGCATATAAAAATTAATCATATCTACTTATTTAAAAGTGAATAGTTAAAGAAATAGCATGTCTTATTAACTTATGCTTTTTCCTGAAGGAGTAAAACCTATATCTTAAACAGTTCGATACCGGTTACTATATGCAAAGTAGCGGCTTAATAAGCACTAAATTTCGAAAAACAATATACTTATTTAAACGCAAAAACGGTTTAGGCTCTCACCTAAACCGCTATTTTTTATACACCTAGTTATATGCTTTTTTCTTTTTTAAGACCAATAGTTAAACCCCACACAAAGAATAAAAGAGTTCCTAAACCTGATCCGATAAAAAGAGTAGACCAATAAGATGTAAATAATAATGAATAACAGATTGCGATAGTTGGTAATAATGCTGCAAAAGCAGTAGCTATAATCGTGTTTTTCGACAATTTCTCGCGAGATAATGCTAAAAAAACTATTACCAAAGCAAGTATGTCAATTCCTCCATGCATCCATACATGGTTCGAAAAATCTGTACTAGCTTTAATACCATTATCTGAAAGAAATAAGTCCATTAAAGCTGGATAGAATGTTGTTACTAATCCAAAACCGCCCCAGTAAATTGCAAAAGCAATGAAATAATTTTTTGTATTCATTCTTTAATTTTTTATAATTATGAAATACAAAAGTATGCAAGTATTAAGGTGTATTGTTAGCACAAAAAGCTTATTGTTTAGCAGTTTTTTTTAAGCTTTTTATACTCCAAAGGTGTTAATCCTTCTTTTTTTTTGAATAATCTTGTGAAATAGTTTTGGTCGTAATAACCGACTTCTTGGGCAATCTCACCTATGTTTAGCTCTGTGTTTTCAATAAGTACTTTACTTTTCTCAATTCTTCTTCGATTTATGTGTTTTCTTGGACTTTCGTTAAACAATTGGTTAAACTTTAATTTGAATTGAGATAAACTTAGATTAGCTAAAAAAGCATATTCTTCTATCGAGATGTTACTATATAAGTTAGCTTCAATGATCCTTTTTAAGTTTAATTCAATCCCCTTATAATTTTCAAAAATGATTTGATCAATTTTTTCAGAAGGTTCTACTTGTATTAAAAGGGCAATTAATTCTCTTATTTTCAGCTCTATAATCTCATTCGTTATTATATCAGAATTGTTGAAATAGAATTCTAAACTATCAATAAACTGAGTAATTAATTCATTCTTGTTAATTCTTACTGTTCCATTAGATACTAACCTAACAGGTATATTATTTTCATAAATTTTTTTTATCAAACTGGGGTAAAAATGTAAAGCAAATACTTCTACTGTTTCATTGTGGCTCTTATTATTTTGAATCCAATCGATCAAGTAAGACCCACAACTTAATACTACAGCTTCATCAGAATTGATAATATCTTTTGTGTAACCTGATATAATATTTTGATTAACTCCTCTTGTGTATATAAAACAACTATGATTAGAAAATAACTGTTTAATTCTAAAAGGAGGCTTTAAAATTACTTTTTCAATTATTGTTTCTCCGTCATAATCAATGGATTTTCTTTTTAGAATCATTTCGTTTTATTTCGGTCAGGATCAAATTTACCTTGATGTTACCGTTGTTTTGAAATTGCATGTAACTTAAGTATATTCTTCTTTATTAACAGCACGAGTGCTAAGTACTAGCTACTGCTTCTTGACTCAGATTTAACTATTCATACAACCGAAGCGTTTCATAAAAAAGCTCTTTTCGTATCTGAAACACTTTTCAGTTTAGAATAAGTTTAAAAACTAAAAAATAATCACATTTCATTTACAAAAGAAAATAATTATCTCGTTTTAACACCCCGTTTTTTAACTTTAACGACTAAAATCACGCACTGCTCTAACCTGATATATACGGTGTTCAGCCTCTTTGTTATAATGGTAGTTTGTATTACCATCACTAAATCTTAAAAGTCTTGCCTGGTACTCATCATATGGCGTTGCGCTCCAATACAATTGGTTGGAAAATTTAGCGCTGTTTGTAGCCCCTTGTCCAACAGTTTTATAGAGTAATTTCAATTCGTCTAAAGTGGGTAATCGCCAGCCTTCTCCTAATTGCTCATGAATTTTAAAAGCATTTTCCCAAGTCATCGGGCCCGCATCTTCGATATGCACTATTTTTCCTTTTTTATTATCCGCGTCAAAACTAAAAATAATTCCCTCTTTATGAAAATCTCCAATACCTAGTTCGGAACGAATTTCTTTCTTCGAACCAGGTTCAATAGCAGCTGTATCTAACGATATGCTCTCTGCTGCATCAATTTCTACTACTTTACGATTTGATGAAGATTTTGAATCTATTTCAGAACCCGTATTTAACACCGAAAAAGTCCAGACACCACCAATGATAAGTAGGGTTGTCAAAGATCCAATTACTAATCTTTTTTTATGTCCTGAATCTTTTACTTGCTCATCTTTTATAGCTTCTCTATTTGGTTTGTGCGGTATTTTTTTGTGCTTTTTCTTTTCAAACTTTTTCTGTTTTTCCGTTTGTGTTTTTAATTCAATTTCTTCTTTTAATCGCTTTTCTTTTACGAAGCGCTCTGCTGCTTTTTCTTCCCGAAGTCTTTGCTCCTGTTCTACGCTATTTTTAGCTTTGGCTTCTTTCTTGTGTTTTTGCCCTTCTACCAGTTTTATTGCTGCAACATCTACTCCAAGCCTTTTCTGATCATGTACATCAGTTTCACCATTTAAAGCTAGGTCTCTCTGCTGTTCTGTTTTAGAAGTATTTAGTTCAGATTTCTCCTCATTTTGAAACTCATCTTGAGCATCAGCCCCAAATAACAATTGAATTACATTCTTAATACTGGCGTCAACATTACGAAACGCTTTTTCTGATGAAACCCAGTCCTTTATAGGCTTTGCCTCCTCTGGCAAAACATGTAATTCCTTAAAACTAAAATTATAATCATCTGAATTAAAATCAACATCCCAAGGGCAATTTTCAAGAAGTATCGGAATCACCACAGCAGTACCTGCCTTATATCTATCAATAACCATTTTGAATTCAAGCTGCTGAATGAATTCAGAATACATCAAGGCATTACTAAGAAATAGCAGAAATAGGTCAGCTTCATAAAAATTTGATTCGACTTTCGGTTTCCACTGCTGATCTTTACGAATTGCATCTTCCTGACAAATAGATAGTTTATGATGCTCTTGGTAAGATTTCAAATGACTACACACCCTGTACATTGCATCTGCATCTTCAGAAGTGTAAATGGTGAAAATTTTGAGATTGGCGCCCATATTTTAATACCTATTCTTTATCGAGACGAAAATAGAAAATTATATCAGTAAAACTTATGATGCAACTATGTTATTTAGAGCTTGTTATTAGCTACTAATTGGGACATAAGAACTTTCCAGCCGCAGCCTTTGAAGTTTTAGGGTTTTAAAGCGTTTGCAGTACCCCCTTGATCATTTCTTTTTTTGGATAACCTAGGGGCAAAACCTGATAATTAGAACCAAAGTTTTAAATAATTAAATACCTCCTTCATTCTTTGCTGCGTCTTAAGGTCTAAAAAACACACTTCATTTACTAAACTGCTGCCCTTGCTTACTTAGACAGATCTGATGTGTGTGTGTGAGCTATCAAGCACGTGAACCAGTTAACCGTACCTAATAGCTACTTTCAAAATAGCATCTGCCACAAAATAGCTCGTCAACCTGAGTATTATCAAATACATATAGCCCTATTTGCTTTTTGCAATAATACTGCTAGCAAAAAAAGAAATACTACATGTCTTTCTTTTGAGGTATGGCTACTTTTAAATTGAATATCAAGGAAAAAATAAAGTATGAACCTATGATCCTTTATAAAAAAGGAACATACACTTGAGACTGTTAAGGTTTCATGAGCCCCCGAATTTTTAATTAATCTTAATCTAATTATTATGAAAACAAGTATTAAATTCATGTATGCACTATTAATTTTATTTACATTTTCCTGTAGTTTAGAAACTTCACTTGATCCACTTCCTAGTGATTTAGATACGGGTAGTCTAGATGCTATCACGGCAAAAGCATCTAGTAAACAAACGGCACTAATAGGGGGCCTTAATGGTATTAGTGGCACCTCAACATTACATAGAAATAAAAATGGCATTAGGGCTAATTTTAAAGCCGAAGGCTTATACCCAGGGGCTTATACCATATGGTGGGTCATATGGAATAATCCTCAAGAATGCATGACGCCAGGAGAATGTATTGAAGCGGATTTCGCAACACCTGGCAAAGTAGGAGTCGAAGTTATGTATGCAGGCGGGCACGTTGTGGGTACCAATGGAAAGGGTAATTTTTCAGCATATCTAAATGCAGGAGATGACACCCCAGAATCTATGAACACAAGTTTTGGATTTCCATCTGTCGGAGGTCTCGCGATTGGTAATACCTTTGATGCAGAAGTTCATGTCGTTTTGAGAACCCATGGGCCAAAAGTTTCTGGCTTAGTTAATGACCAAATTAGCTCATATAGGGGCGGTTGTGATGAACCATTCAAATATGCCCCATTCACTGTATATCCAAACATGATTGGTGAATGCGCAGATATAGCAGCTGCTATTTTTTCACCTGCCGATTAAACCGCGGTCGTAAGTTTCGCTGCAAATTAATAAAAACCGAAGCCGGGCCCTTCGGTTTTTATTAATCTGCTAGTAGCTGAACTATAGCACCTTTATGCCGAACCCATCTATTTATATCCTTCAGTCTATTCGCTTGGGTTAAAATGAGAAATAATATTAAAGTCCGAATAAAAAAATCAACCATGACAAAGTCCAGAAAAGTATTTTACAGAAACTTTATTTCTACCCAAAATATGCTTGTCATCCTCCTTATTTTTACGCTGACAGCAACACAAACCCATATCAAAGCGCAACAAGACTTCAAGGAGATAAAAAAAAGCACAAGCCTAATGCTCCAGTTTTTTGGGCCAGAAGCCTTAGGCATTCATCTGAATCATAATGCCACCAAAAGAATATCTTTGAATTTAGGTTTGGGAGCGGATTTAGGCATTCATATCGGTACCAACGCTTATCTCACTGATCGAAATCTCAAACGTTTTGCTTGGTACGGAGGACTACAACTATACTTGATACGAGAATTTCAATTTACCAACCTAGCTATTTTTGGCAGCGTGAATGGGGGATCTTCAACAGCACATAAAAAGGAATCACAATTCGGTCTTTATATTCCGATAGGGTTTGAATACGTCGCAAAAAAAGGATTCACCCTTCAATTCGATATGGGCCCGAATTTCGTCGCAAATGATTGGGGCCAAACAAATACTGCACCAATTATGGGTTCTCTAAAAATCGGGTATACCTTTAGAACGAAGCCCTAAGCGTTTTTAATTAGCAAATATGACGAACTTCATGCGAATCCAGACGAACTTCACAGCAGAAACATACGACCTATTACTTACAATACGTATCCATTATTGAAATTTGATGCCGCTTATAGCAGGAATTTTGAGGCAAACACCGCTGCAATTTTTAACAATTCAAAAAACGAAAACTTATTTTCACTTTTAGAGCATGAGGTCTCTTTACTCATCGTATAGGCAGAGGGTATTACAGTAGCCCAAGATGATGCGATGTCTAAGATTGACCATTGAATGAAAGGAAATGACCATTAATTAAAGAGATCTATACGCACCAGCGCTTAGACAGCGTGAAACTTGAATTGATAAAGGTTTAATATAGCATAAAGGCCACCATAATTATTCCCATTGCTGCTACGGGCACAATGATAAGCATGTACAAAAATGAGATCACGCTAGCTTTAAGAAAAGCCCCTAACCAGGAACTCCGATAAAAATTGCGCAGCGCTAGAATAAGATATAGGACAAATGAGAAGCAAATAAGCACTTCGATCCAAATGGCAATCTCCCACACTTTATTTACTAAAAGCATAACGCAGAACGATGTGAATATAAAGGTGAAGAAATAAAAGCTAAAAACTAAATGGTGGGCAAAAGTGGCCGGTTTCCAATAAAATATTTTAAGAAATACGGCGAAAAACGGTAAAAGAAGAAACATCGCAATAGGAATAGTATCGAATAATACCTGAAGAATGCCTCCACCCTGTTTTTCATAAAACTTCAGTATTTGGGTATAGAACCTGCGTCCAAAGGCATTTGTATCCTCCTCCATTCCCATGGCCTCTAATTTTTGATGTTCTGTTGCTCCTACGGCGATAAGGGAGTCCAACAACTTGCGCTCAAAACCTAATGATATGTTTGCCATACCAGAATCTGAGGTCATTACCGAATCTAATGCTACAAGTTCTTCATCGGACAGGCCGATAACCTTTTGATTTTTTTTAAGGGCATTTCTGGCCTCTTCAATATCCAATGAATCTGCATTTACAGTAATAGAATCTAAACTGATTTCCTGCTTAAAGCTCTTTTTAATAGCCTCAGAAACCTCAGTATCCGCTTTGCGAACGGTAAAGGAAAAGATAAAAAAAAAGACGACCGAGATAAAGAGGTAAAACTGGGCAGGATGTAAATATTTGAGGCGTTTTCCATCAACAAACCGCCGTGCAAGCACACCAGGCCTTATCATTAGGGTAAGAAAACTTCTAAAGAATCTAGCGTCTATGGAAAAGTAGTTTTCTATGGTATTACTAAACAAAACACCAACGGTAAGGTTGTCTGTAGCTTCCATACCACAATGAGGGCAGTATTCATAAGAAGAATCAAATATTTGTTCGCAGTTTTTACACTGTTCGTTGGTCGGCATATAAATGGCTTTGTCTAAAATTACAAAATAGATGGTTTCCTCCAAGAACTAAATGCAAAATCCTAAGCGATAAGATGGCATACCCGTCATAAAACGATATAATTGGTATGAAAGCCTAGGCTATTTAGTAGCTTAAAATCAGCAACTAAATATTTCCTTATCTTGTTAAGGAAACCGCCAATCTATTCTTTCGATGCTCAAATTCTTCAGAAAAATAAGACAGCAACTTCTGTCTGAAAATAAGTTTAGTAGGTATCTGCTCTATGCTATAGGTGAAATTGTACTTGTGGTTATTGGAATTTTGATTGCTTTATCTATTAACAATTGGAATGAAAAACGTATTGAAAGAGGAAGATTAAATACCGTTTTGAATATTGTTAAAGCTGATTTGATAAAAGACACTTTAAATATTTTAAGACCCATAAAGGGCTATGAAAATAAAAAAGTCATTTTGTTAAAAATAATAGAAAGAAAAAAGTCGAAATCTGCTTTAGACTCAATAACTGAACTAAGCTTTAAGAAATATGAAATATTCACTAAGGCAATTTCAAATTATTTTTTGTTTAGCATGAACAAAAGAGGAATAGCGTTATTAAAAAACATGTCAAATAATTTAGATTTTGAAAAAGATACGCTTATTGCGAGTATCATAGAGAGGCATTCTGTTAATAGGCTTTTTATTGAAGAAGATAATGAGCTTATGAGAAAGCTACAATTTCAAAATGAAGAAGAATTTGAGAAACATACTTGGTACAATGATTGGCGGTTGAACAAATACAATAAAGCTATGTTTCAATACTTTTATGATGATGAATTCAGAAGAAAAGCAGCAAAATATAATGTGTATTCTAATCAATATTTAAGAGATTTAAAAAGATACAGGAGCGAGGCTAAAACTGATATCAAACTAATTGAAGAAAGATTGAAAAAATAACGAAAGTCTAACAACCTATAGGTTTGCTTTCACAATAGCTCCTGCTCATTCCTAAATTGACAAAGGCCAACTGGTGCCATTATTTCTAATACTACTCTAACATGGAGATGATGATTTAAAACTTAGCCCAACCATCCTTCTGTGTCAAGAGATCTGTACTGGATAGCCTCGGCTACATTACCGCAGTTTACCTCGGATGTGTTTTCCAGATCAGCAAGAGCCTCGCTACTTTAAGAGTTCTATCATAATCACTAGCGGAGCGCTTTTCAACTGCCGTCGCATTGTTTTGTATGCTGTTGGAAGTTGCTTTCCGAACACAAACGAGTCCACCAAAGGCAGACTCATTTAAATTTGGTTTATGGTTTCAAAGTTTACATCCCAGAACCAAGGGGTTTGGTTGTGGTAGTCATATCACGTACACATTGATACGAGCCATCACTATTTTTTTCAAAATAGGACATGTAGTTTCCATTTTCTAATTTCGTGCCAGACGCATCGAATTCTGTCCAGGAGCCGATCTCAACGGCTGTATTACCTTCTACAAAGATATCGACCACCTTGTAAACGCTATAATTGCCTAGCGTATCTTTCGCAATATTCTGAGCGATGGCTTCACGAATTGCAGCTTTACCCGCACTAGGTTGTTCATTACGGCCATAGCTAATCGCTTCGTCGCCATAATAAGCAGCAACAGCATTGGCATCTCTTGCCTTTTCAGCAGCAGCAAATGCATCCTCCATTGCCTGTATCTCCACCTTTATGCCCGCTATATCAATCGGCTCTGGTTTTTCAACAGTAGAACAAGCAGTAAAAAGAAAAATAGTACTTAACAAAAGGCCTGGAAATCCTAAACTTTTTTTCATAATAGTAGTTTTGGTTGTTTTTAAAAATAATTTTAATTTCTAAATTAAAGATAGGTGCATATATACTCGGTAGCCAGAAGTTCGGGACGAAACCATACAATTACTGTCCGTAGGATTATATTTATTTATCCAATGAGCTGATAAATAAATATGACCATGCCAACTATTCCTCTCGATCTGGCGACCGATGCTGAATGGCTTCTGTACTGCACCCTAATGCGTAACTCTGAATACATCATTCAAAGTGAGGATAACACCTTACAAGTTCTTAGAATGAAAACAAACTGTTTATTTCCATCATGAAACATGAATTAAATATTTCCGTGCCTTGGAGAAGTAACCACTGCCTTACTCTGATTAACTTCTTTCGTGAAATTCGTCAGCAACTTCTAACGGGCAATAAATTCATCAAATACCTTCTGTATGCCTTTGGAAAAATTGTGCTTGTGGTTATTGGTATTTTGATTGCACTTCAAATAACGAATTATAATAACAAAGTCACTCGATAGTTTGAGTGGCTTTCTTTTTATTAGAAAAGTGCTAATTATTAAGATTATCTTTAAATCAAACTAAAAAAAATGAAAGAACAGAATTTTAAAAATCATGGTAAACTTGTAAAAGGGTTTCATGGACTCTTGTTTATTGCGATACTAGCTTTATTAATCGGTGCTATAACCAATCTTATTCGTACCAGTAGTGATAACTTGTATTTAGCCTCTTTAGTAGTGCTGATTGCTGTTATTTTTTTAATTATGTCATGGTACGTTCGCAGCTTTCCTTTAAAAGCACAAGACAGGGCCATAAAAGCTGAGGAAAATTTGAGGTATTATGTAATGACAGGCAAATTATTCCCTAGAGAACTAAAAGTAGCCCAAATTATAGCCCTACGTTTTGCTAGTGATGCCGAATATTTACCCTTAGTAGAAAAAGCTTTAAAAGAAAACTTAACGAACAAAGAAATAAAAAAGCTCATAAAAAATTGGAAGGCAGATTTTGACAGGGTTTAAAATTTAATTAGCAACTGTACCAACAACACTCTTTCAAAATTTCGAAAGCGTATTTTATAATCAAACATGCACAGCTCCAGTCCCGATAGCTTGTAGCTGGCGATCGCCTATCAAACTAAACGCTCATATTATGAGGTTACGAGCGTCATACTGAAACAAGTTCAGCACAAGCTGGGCGCACTAGCGTTATTTTCATGAAATTTCACCTGACTTTGGGTAGGCTTCGCCTCCGATAAGGGTAACATCTGTTAGGCTCTACAATGTGTTGGCCTTCTAAATCATAGCTTTAAAGCTACTTAACCGCCTAATTAATAATTCATTATCTTGTTTTAGCAACCGCTAAACACTACTTCAAATGATTAACTTCTTTCGCAAAATTCGTCAAAGACTCCTCACTGAAAATAAGTTTAGTAAATATTTTCTTTATGCAATTGGGGAGATTGTACTGGTTGTTATTGGAATTCTTATTGCATTGTCCATCAACAACTGGAATGAGGAAAGAAAAGAAAGGTCAATAGAGAAAAGGATGCTCGAAGAACTTGTTGAAAATCTTGAGTTTAATACCGAAATATTGAAGAATTGGATAAATGCAAATCTTAAGAACGATAGATCGAGCGAAATAATAATCAGCGCTCTCGAATACAAACTTCCCCACCATGATTCCCTGAACAACCATTTTTCAAAGTCCCTTTATATTAGAAAACTCTCATTAATATCCGAAGTAGGCTATGAATCTATAAAAAATGCAGGCTTAGAAATTATTCAAAATAAGCAGATGAAAAAGAATATTGTCGATTTGTTTGAAGGGTCTTATCAAGTTATTAAATCTAAATTGGATGTGGTTACGTACACAAACAATGAAGCAATGAGACTCCAAAGTAAAAGATTCATGAGAAAACAAGGACTGAAATTCGAGCCTTATGATTATGACAGTCTATTTAACGACCGAGAGTTTATTAATACATTAAATCAAAGTAGAGATGACAGAGGCTGGTTAAACAACTCTTT
The DNA here is from genome assembly GCA_938029725.1 of uncultured Flavobacteriaceae bacterium. Classification (GTDB taxonomy): domain Bacteria; phylum Bacteroidota; class Bacteroidia; order Flavobacteriales; family Flavobacteriaceae; genus Maribacter_C. The sequence goes on along the minus strand of CALHGE010000031.1, from coordinate 59,019 downwards.
AGAAGATGGTCTTGAAGAAACACAAATAGCACTTCAACTCTTAAAGGATGAATTAAATAAATAACGAATGGTTAACAATCAATATCAATGAGAGCACTAGGGTTCTACCTTACCCCAACCACCCCCTCTCGATCCAAACTACGATACTGAATCGCCTCTGCAATGCACCTGAATGTGTAACTCTAATTTTCAAAAACTCTAAGTTTAAGATTGCTAAGCACAAATTTGTAGTAAACATCGTTTGTCAGGTAAATTAAATAGTTAGCATAAGAAATAGTTATGCTCTCTATTAGAAATATCAATATAATATTATTTTTAAACTGCGTTATATCTTTTCAAATCTTAAAATTAATATATATGAAAAACACAAGATTATTAAAAGTAGTAACACTTGTTTTTGCAGTTGTCTTTTTTATATCATGCGACAAAGATGAGGATACATCTGCAAGCATAACGGTAAATGGCACTTTACTGGTGGGTGACCGATCAGATTTTAACGGTGATATTGACGCTAGTTTTACAGGTAAAGATGGCACCATCTCACGTTCCTTTATTTGGAATAACAACCTTAATACAGCTGACTACAATGCTGACATAACAGCTACTACAAAAGGAACTTTTAGAATGATCGTAGAAGATTCCGAAGGAGTTGTGGTACTAGACCGTACCATTAATGGTGGTACAGAACCTGATACTATTGGTGGTGTTACTTCATCAGGGACTTCTGGTATATGGACGGTGACCATTGAAGTAACCAGCTTTACTGGTAATGGAAGCTTTTCAATGAGTGAAGGCAATTAATCATATTGAAATCATAAAAATTAACCCTATCAGATATTCTGGTGGGGTTTTTTACTTTGGTTTTAAACACCTCTTAGCTAAAAAGCGAATTTAATAATCATAATTTGCTACCCCAACCACCCCTCTCGATCCAAAGAGCGATACTGAATAGCTTCCCCAATATGAGTACCATTAACTTCTGCGGTATTTTCTAAATCTGCAATGGTTCTTGCTACTTTTAAAATACGGTCATAGGCCCGTGCAGAAAGATTCAAACGTTCCATAGCATTTTTGAGTAAGGTTTTAGACGTATCATCCAACACACAATGTTCTCGAATCTGTTTGGTATTCATTTGTGCATTATAATGCACATTCTCCAAGGTTTCAAATCGCTTGGTTTGTAATTCACGCGCCTCCGTTACTCTTTTTCGAATTTCAACACTCCCCTCCCCCTTTCTATCTTCTGAAAGCTTTTCAAAGGGCACAGGAGTCACTTCGATATGAATATCGATACGATCTAACAAGGGTCCTGATATTTTACCCAAATACCGTTGCATTTCTGCTGGTGAAGAGCTTACCGGGGCGTCGGGGTCATTGAAATACCCACCCGGACTCGGGTTCATACTCGCCACTAACATAAAACTGCTGGGGTAGGTTACTGTAAACCGTGCTCGAGAAATAGTCACTTCACGGTCTTCTAAAGGTTGTCGTAATACTTCCAAAACACCTCTTTTGAATTCGGGTAGTTCGTCTAAAAAGAGAACGCCGTTATGTGAAAGTGAAATTTCACCAGGTTGCGGATACGAACCGCCGCCCACTAAAGCCACGTCGCTAATGGTATGATGCGGACTACGAAACGGACGTTGGTTCATCAAGCCTGTATTTTTCGTCTTTCCTACTACGCTATGAATCTTAGTAGTCTCCAACGCTTCGTGTAAGGTCATTGGTGGTAAAATTGATGGTAATCGCTTTGCTAACATGGTCTTTCCTGAGCCTGGCGGGCCTATCAAAATCACATTATGACCACCGGCGGCAGCAATTTCCATACAACGCTTGATACTTTCTTGTCCTTTAACATCCGAGAAATCAAATTCTGGAAAATCTAGATTTTTGTAGAATTCGGCTCGGGTATCGATTATGGTTTGCTCTAAAGGGGTGCCTTTATCGAAAAACTCGATGACTTCACTTATGTTTTCTACACCATATACTTTTAAATCACTGACAATAGCGGCTTCCCTTGCATTTTGTTTGGGTAAAATAAAGCCTTCAAAACCTTCTTCCTGAGCTTTTATGGCTATCGGTAAGGCTCCTTTTATGGGCTGCAAACTCCCGTCAAGTGATAATTCGCCCATAATTATATATTTCTCAACGTGTTCAGAATTTATTTGACCCGATGCAGTTAGAATACCCAAAGCCAAGGTTAAATCATAAGCAGAACCTTCTTTACGTAAATCGGCAGGCGCTAAATTGAGGGTTATTTTCTTTCCGGGAATTCGATATCCATTGTTCAGTAAGGCGGCGGCAATACGATAATTACTCTCCTTTATTGCGTTATCAGGTAATCCTACCAAATGGTAGCCCACCCCGATATCTACATTTACCTCACAGGTTATTGTTTGGGCTTCAACCCCAAAGACCGCGCTGCCATAGACTTTTGAAAGCATAGTATGATTCTCTATAAAAAAACTTTAAGATAGCTTTCTAATTTTATCGCCATGAAACCCACAGTTCCATATCAATAAATAAGACCGCTGCGCTTTAAGAGATAAGATTATTTATATTTTAAAATCTATTTATAGTAAGACTTAGAAGTCTTAGCCCTTGCATCTTAGCTCATCGTTCTTTTTGTTTCCTTTAAATGTAAGTAAAGATTTTTATTTCTAAAGTAAAGGACTACTATTTTAATTTACTATAAATGTTTCTCGAATGGCAACAGGCCTACCATAAATAGAAAAACCTTCTAAACTTACTTCATACTCACCAGCAACTTCAGAAGTATAAAAAGACAGCGCAAGTTCTTTTCCTTCAACGATAACTGTTGGTTTCCATAAAAGTTGATTTCTAAAATCTGGAATTCTTGGATTAAAACCAGCCAAGTACTTTTGATTAAAATAGTTCTTGGTCGGACGAGGTCTGTCCAATTCAAGCTTTGTAATAGAAGTATCACTGATCTGGTTAAAATAATCAGCCCCATTGGTTACCATATTAATCATTCCAAAATAGTACTTTCCTCCCAAACGATATTTCTCTCGTACCGTATGTATACTTTTAACTCGTCTGGTATCAAAGTCCATTAATTCTTCAGGGCTTGCTATAAAAACCCCATCAATATATACAAAGGCATCATATTTTGATTCTTCATAAGTTTCATCAAAGGAGCGTGCTTTGAAAACCCTTTTTCCTTCTGTATTCTTTTTTGTCCAAACATTCGGCACCAATTCCACAATAGTCTCTTCTAAGGTTTTAAATCGGGTATAGTCTCCTAGCGTAACCATTTCAACATATGCACCACCATAGGGGTCATTCAACTCTTTTAAAATTAAGGTGTCAGGCTTTTCTGCGAAATATCCGTTTTCAATTTGATTGAACGTGCTGCGCTTTCTAATACTAGTTTCCATTTCTGGATTGATATAAAATTTTTGAAATTTCAACGAAGCATAAGATAAGGCTTGCTCTTGTTCTATTTCAATTTTATATGCCCCGCTATCATCCTCTAAAACTTGAAAAAGAGCCTGCGGAATTGTATAATCTTTGTTTATATTTAGGTAAAAAACACCCACACTATCGGTTCTCACAGCCTTTAATTGAAAATCTTCACCTGGTATCGAGACGCCAATCAATTTATTTGCAATTGAGGCCTCCCCAGCTGTAGCCAAAAGACGCCCTTTGATTAACTCACCATCTAATTCAGGTGCGAATGTGATTTTTTCATAAAAAGAAGATGCTCTTGCTAATTGTTTTTTATGCCATTCGATAAACGATTCTGTGGTATGCTTACCGCTATCTTTTATGGTTTCCTTTTTTCTAACTGAAACCGTATAGCTACCATAACCAGAAGCACCTCTGAAGTTTTGAAGCGCTAATATCACTTTAGATTTCTTAGCATAACTTTCTTTATCTGTAGAAAGAACAAATCTTTTATCTTCTTTAATTACAGCTATACTTAGTGCTGTACCCGGCGTTTCCTTATCCTTAGGCGCAGCTAAAAGGGCATCTTGATTAACTTGATAGGGGTTGATGATACTAATATCCTCTTGAAAAAATACATCAAAACTCCCATTTCTCATCCAACGTGTATATCCTATTAGTTTATAGTTTCCGGATGGCACTGAGGTTGGAATAAAGAAATCACCTTGCCCTTGACTTTTAATTAATCGGATCTTATGATGAAAAACGATCTCGTTGTCTTCGCTAATCAATTCAACATAACCAATTGTGCTTATTTTACTAAGCTGTTTGGTTTTATCATTTAAACAGTACATCTTATAAAAAAGGTATTCTCCTGTAAAAAGCAAAGAAGTATTTACACTGATATATACTTTTTCGCTGGGTAGTACCTTGAACTGATCGTAAGAACGATCTTCTGACTCTTGGCTAAAACTCACTGACCAAAAAAACAGCGCCACCAACGTAACTAAATTTATACTCCTATTCATGTTATCTATATTTTTATTCGACCCAAAAATCAGGTACTATATTACTACCTAGCGCCGTACAATCACCACATTCACGATCAACAACTACATAATCACCGGGACACGTAAGGCCTACACTTCCGTCATTTTCTGAGACATAGGTGATGCTATTTCTAGCCATACGCTCGATCAAAGATTCAGGGCAAGGGTTTCCGGCACTCTGGCCATTAAAACAATAAGAAATATGTTCTAATGGTGTTGAAAAGGGAATGCATTTTTTAATATAAAGCGGAAATGGCGCATCAGGATAAAAATCACGGTAAGCTAAAAATATTCGTTTTGAAGAAACGGAGGCTACCTCAAAATAGCCCAGTACCTTTTTATCAGTGTTATTCTCAACACTAATGTTTCCTTGCAAAAAGCCTGGTTGAATTTCTGAAAAAACACTGGTCGAAGACGAAAAATTATTTAAACTTTGATAATATGAAAAAGCATTCGTAGACTGTACATACTGTTTTACCAGAATACTGTAGCGATGGGTAAGGATAAAATCAGAACTTGGAATAAAGCGAACGGGAAAACGTTCAATTCTTGCATCTAAAAGACCAGCCGTACTGGCCTGTGTGATTTGCTTTGAATATATGGTATTATAACATGTTTGCTCCTCTTGTTCTCTGCTAACTATCGCTAAATCATATAAAATTTGGGTAGAACTAAAATCAGGATTACAGGGTTCATAATTCGTCAAGTCAAAACCTAAAGGCGACCAATTAGGTGCTATAATCTTGTAGGTTTCTTCGAACTCATATCGAAAATATTTCGATTCGCTTGAACTATCAAAACTATCTGTAAAAATGAAGATGCCATCTTCGCCTTTTTCATTAGCTTCTCTATTGGCATATACTTCTTCAATTTGAGATTCTGATTCGAAACTTTCTGGATCTGAATTATATATCGTTCCATCACTAGTATGAACTATCAACGTATACTGCATCCTTTTTTGGGCAGCAAATTCTAAACTTGATGTATACGTACCGGGCTCACTTTCTTCAAATTCATAAACGTTTTGCCCTTCATCAAGAATGCTTACTTGGGCGTTACGCTCTGGAGCCTTTATAGAATCTTCAAAGCGTACTGCTCTAGATAGCATAATCTGCTGGCGTTTCATTTCATTGGTCAAAGTGGCCTCTATTACCAAAGCGTCTTCAAAGGTCTCTGTTTCAAACTCGAAGGGTTCGACACAGCTTAAAACTAAATAACAACTATATACTAGAACTAAATATTTTTTCATATTTATTAATCTATCCAAAAATCAGGTTTTATCTCACTACCGAGTGCTGTACAGTCGCCGCAGCCTCGCGGTAGCGTTAAATACGGACTCCCAAAATCAATCGGGTCTTTCTCAGCAGCAAATACTATCAAATTTGCTTGTATTTGACCGATCAATGGAGATTCACAATTACCATCACAAACACCGCTTGAACCATTTGAACAATGATATCCTCTTGGAATTAACCTAGGGTTTCCAAGAGTAGCGCAATTAAATGGGTACTCTGGTAATTCTGCCTCCGGAAAAAGGTCTTCATAATTAAAGTAAATACGCTTCGAACTTATGGTAGCTGTCTCAAAATAGCCAATTACAGGCTGCTGGCTATTCGTTACCGACTCTATATTGCCAAGCAGAAAACCAGGCTGCGTTTCAGAGAAAACACTCTCTGATACACTAAAAGCTAGTAAACTCTGATAATAAGAATGTGCATCAACTGATTGGGTGTACTGATTCACCAAAATGCTGTACCGATGCCTTAGTATATAATTTTCGCGTTTCACAAAGCGAACCACAAAGTCAGACAGGGTATTTCCTTCTAAGTTCGCGGTAGAAGCCAAAATAATATCGGTAGAAGACTTTTGACCGTAACAAACAAGACCTTGTAGTGGTTTTTTAGCTTTAATACCTACCTCAAAAGCATCTCCATCTGTACAAGCCACACTATCGATAATGACAAACTCAAAAGGATCCCAATTGGGTGCCACTATTTTATAATTTTCTTCATAATCGTATCTGAAATATCTAGGTTGATTTTCAAAACTGCTGTTATCTAAAACAACACTAAGGCCATCTTCTCCTAAATCATTAGTTTCACGTTTGAAAGTCAAATCTGAAATTGCGATATTTTCAGGCATTGTTTCAGAAGTTGAAGCGTATGACTGCCCATCAGATGTAGTAACTAAAAGTTGATACTCTTGACCTGATTCTCCTCCAAAAACTATAGTTGAAATATAGCTGCCCGGTCTGGACTCTTCGAACTCATAAATAGTCCCGCTATTGTTTACAATAGAAACTTGAGCACTCCGCTCAGGTGTGATACTATCTTGCTCAAAAGGCCTAGCCCTTGAAAGCAAAACCTCATGCTGTTTTTCTTCATTGGTTATTCGAGCATCTACCACTAACACTCCTGCAAAACCTTGTGTCTCTACCTGAAAAGGTTCAACACAAGAATCTACCACTAGTAGAAGTACTATTGAGGTAACTATGATATATAATTTATATAAGTTCATTTAATGCTGAACAACTCTTTAAAATTTAAAATTATAGGTAATTGAAGGAATCGGAATAGAAAAAATCGAGCTCTTAAATGCTTTTACCCCACCATCTTCTGAAACAAAAAATACCGAATACGGATTTGCTCTCCCTAAGACATTATACACAGAGATATTCCAAAAACTATGGGCGAATTTTTTGATTTTATGATTGCCCTCTATATTGATTCCTAAATCTAAGCGGTAATAGTCAGGAATTCTAAATTCGTTTCTATTGCTATAGAAAACATACTCGGAATTATTGAAATTATATTGCCCTATCGGATAGGTTACCGGTCGACCTGTCTGATATGAAAAGTTCATTGATGCACTGTAGCGCGTAGTAAACTTCCAATTAGCGACTAAACTTACATCATGCGGTTTGTCATAATTTGATGGAAAGAACTTACCACCGTTGATGCGTTCTTCAGCAAAATCACTGGCAAATTTGATAAGAGAACGTGAATAGGTATACCCCAACCACCCTTTTAATCTTCCAGAATTTTTACGCACTAGTAATTCTACTCCATAGGCCTGCCCTTCACCTTGCAAAACTTCACTTTCTATAGCATCATTTAAAAGCAGCTGCGCTCCTGTTTTAAAATCTAGAATATCTTCAGAAGTTTTATAGTAACCCTCCAGACTAAGCTCGTAACTTTCATCTTCAAAATTCTTAAAGAAGCCGAGGCTTACTTGATTTGAACGTTGTGGTCTGATATTCGAATCTGACAATTTCCAAGTATCTATCGGAGAAACAGTGGTGGTATTTGAAAGCGTATGAATGTATTGGTACATGCTGTTGAACCCTGCCTTTACAGAAAAATTATCAGAGAAAGAATAGCGACCAGAAATTCTGAACTCCGGCCCCCCATAAGTTTCTATAACCTCATTTTTTTTATAGGCAACACTATCAATTAAAGTCGCTTGATTTCTGGGCTGATTAGGGGCATATACCCTTTGTGTAGATTCACCTAAAGCCGCATACAACGAATATCGAATACCAGCTTCTATACCAATCTTATCTCCTATTCTTATATTATCTCCAATAAAAATTGCGCTTTCCAAAGCACGATCTTCTGCGATTGCAAAAGGTCGTATGATCGATTCCGCACCTCTGGGTTCTATAAACCCTGGTTTTACGCTGTACAGTTTACTTGAAATTCCATAATCAAGCGTATTGGTCTCATTTAAAAGAAATTTGAACTTTAGTTTCGCTTCCGTTTCACCAATACTATAGCCTAAATTAAAATCATTATTTGCTTGTCCATCGAAATCAATACCAAAAACATATTCACTATTGGTAAGAATTAGACTTCCATTATTTCTTTCATTAAATTTATGTTTCCAAGCAAAAGTGAATAAACGATTACTATAACCATACAAAGAATCTGAGGTAATACTAAAGGCATCCTTACTATAGTAACCCGTTGCCTTAATCTGATTATTTTCATTAATCTTGTGCGTGTAGTTGGCAACCACATCATAGAAGGAAGCCGAACTGTTCTTTAGCGATGCTTCATCTAAGGACTGAAGTATCCAATCAGAATAGGCACCCCTACCTCCTAAAACCAAAGAAGATTTTTCTTTTACCAAAGGTATTTCAAGCATAAGGTTCGCTGTAACGGGGCCTAGCGAAGCTTCACCAGAAAAGGTATCTACATTGCCATCAATGGTCGTAATATCAAAAACGGAAGACAAACGACCTCCAAACTCTGCCGGAACATTCCCTTTATAGATATCTACTCCTTTAGTAACAAAGGGGTTTAATGCTTGAAAAATTCCAAAGAAATGCGTCGGATTATAAACCACCCCGTCATCTAAAAGAATCAAGTTCTGATCTGTTTTACCACCTCTGACGTTTAGTCCAGAAGCTCCTTCTCCTGCATTGGTGATACCTGGTAGCGTGGTTGCCACTGACAAAATATTGCGCTCACCTAATACCATCGGTATATCTTTAGTTTCTTCCGACTCTATTGTAGTGGAACCCGTAATCTCTTCTTCCACATTCTTCGTTTTATCTGCTTCTACTACTACTTCATCTAGTTGTTCTATACTTTCATTCAGATTAAAATCTAGCTGCCCATCATTATAAATAAGAACTCTTTTTTGCTGTGATTCTATGCCTAAGGCTTTGGTTTCAAAAAGGTTTTCACCTGCGGGTAAAGTGATTTCATAAAAACCATTGTCATCAGTTACCGCACCTATTTTTCGATTTCTGATTACCAAAGATAAATCAGGAATTGGTTTTCCTGTTTTCGCATTTTTCACATAGCCTGAAAGCGTATATTCTTGTTTTTGTCCAATTAAGGTTTCTTTCCCAATGCGAAGCGTTTCAACCTCGCGCTGCTTTGGAAGTCTTTCGTCGGCAACAAATACAGGGTTTAAAGATTCACGGTCATCACCGGCCTCAATTAATTGACTGTCTTGCTGATTCGATCTTTGAAAAAAACCTTTAGGAAGCTGATCGTAAATAATATTATTCTGTGTCAATAATACCTTTTTGCCGTCAAGTATATAGAAATTGAGGATTGTATTCGCAAACAGATCTTCCAAAATCTCAGTGATAGCGGCATCTTGGTATGAACCAGAAACTCTTTGGTTACCCAACCATTCATCTACATAATAAAATTGATAGGAGCTATGCGCCTCTATGCGCTGCAATACCTCACCAATCTTAGCTTCGGTAAAATTTATAGAAATGGGTATCGTATCGTTTTGAGCACTTACCGAAATAGAAGTGAAAACGAATAAAAGCGCAAGGCAGGTATTTTTCATTTAATCAATAGATTTACGCGATGGTATCTGTGTCAAATACTTTTGATTTGAGCTGCAAATAAACAAGAGTCGGTTCAATGAATTTGACTTTCTAATATAAGAAAATAATTAGCAAAAAATAGAAAAAGCCTTCATTTGAAAGGATTTCTACTGGATTACACCCCACAAGTGTAGGATAAAAAAAGCACTTATTTAAACTAGCATGTTATGAACCAGTAGTTTAGGCTACTGAGGGGTCAAAACTAACTTGGTAGCAGCTTTTTCGATGATTTCCTCTCTATTAATCATCATCTTGCGAAATTCTCCATTTATGAACATTTCTGCTTGGTCTTTATAGTGCGCACTAAACGGATTACCCGATTGCCCAGTTGGCAAAATACTCATACTATTTTCAATATCAGAAAAATCAATAACGCGCCTTGTTGATGGCCCAGAGCTTACTTTGTAATCACCAGTGTCACCATAACCAAAAGCCATATTATTGATGACCTCCCGAGTTCCGTTTACTGGAAATGGGCCAACGTTGAAAAACGAACGAAGAGCTGCCACCTGACCAATGGGGTGAGCGTGTTCTATGGTATGCACGCGGCTCCACTGCCAAGTATTGCTGTCTTCTCCTAAACTATTTCTAAGGTCTGCAACAGCATCTTTAAACGATTTCTGTATGATTTCAGACTGTGTTTCAAAAACATCTTTGGTGTTCACGTTATCCCACCAAATTGATTCCGAATTAGCTGCCATAGGAGCGATAACTCTCTTATGCAAATGGGTGGCCATAAATTGCGCAAACAAATCGACTCCTAGCTCATCTTCAAATGTATTTTTCAGAAAGAAGTATTCCCAACGGTGAAAAACAGTTGCTGCAATACTTTCTAAGGGGTAGTCTCCTTTCCATACCCTAAGTTGGTCTAAAAGCTTTATTTCGTCTTCCGCTAGGTCTGTTACTTCTATTTCCTTTCCGAAATTGGTTACTATAGAAGGGTTAACTGAAGAAGTGACATCTGTTATCATTTTACCAACCGATTTTCTATCCCAATCATTTTTAGGTTCTAAAAGTTGTACGATACGTTTGGCTCTATTTTCAGGCAAATAATACCCTGGGTATTTCATTCCGGCAATAGAGTCAGGTTGATTGTTTGCAGAATACACGTAATTCCAAGGTGGATTTATAGCATGTGGGTTTTCAGAAAAAGGAAGATAGGTTTTATTCTCATCTAAGCCTGCATCAGGTTCAAAGACGAACTTTGTATGCACACTATCTGGTATTTGATACAATTTCGCGGTTGCCCACCAAGCAATATTTCCTGCCGCATCACCATACATAATATTTAATCCTGGCGCATGAATATCAGCTAGTGCACTGTCAAATTCTTGAATGTCATTTGCATAACTAATTCCATAAATAGCACGCATCGCATGGTTTTCGCCTTTCGTATACGACCAAGACATGCTAATGGGGCGTTCGCCAGTAATTTGATCTGCTATTTGGTTTAAAACGGGACCATGATCGGTTCTTTTAAAAGTGAATTTATAATCTGCCGTATCTTTCACTTTTATCACTTTTGAAACCTTTTCAAAATCTACCCAACCATCTTTGCCTTTATATTGGTCTTTGTTTAAAGTGTTTTCCTCTTCATAATAAAAATCAACATCATCATTTTCAAACATGGTAATACCATAGGCATTCACTCTGTTATGCGCCAGTAAAGGGAATGGTAACCCTGCAATATGATATCCGTATCGCTCATAATTAGGCGTACTCACATGAGCTTCATACCAAACAGATGGCTGCGAAAAGCCAATATGTGGGTCATTGGCAAGAATGACCTTAGCATGCTTTGTTTTTTTAGGGGCTATGACCCAGCTATTACTTCCTTCAAATAATGGAATAGAAATTTCACCCAGGGCATCCGTTAGCATTGCAGTAATCGTATTTTGTATCGAATCTTTAGATTGCGCTTTGTAATTCTTAATCCAGGTAGTATTCGGGTCCACATCTATTTCTAAATCCATTAGATATTCAGGGCCCAGTTTATTTTTGAGGTTCGTAAGAAAAGGATCCGTTTTATGCGCCATTGCAAAACTGAATGCCATATAGCCCATAGTATTGTAGATATCTTTTAATACAAAAGGTTTTCTTTCTATACCGGTTAAATAGAATTCGACCGGTTTTGGACCATCGGCTATGAATTGATTAATACCATCTAAATAAGCCTGTGAAAGTTGTATTTCCTTGCTATTCAAGTCAAGTTGCGAAACAGTTTCTTCAGAGTTTTCATCAATTCCTAAGGATAAAAAGAACTTATCGGTTTGCAACATATCCTTTCCAAAAACTTCAGACAAGCCACCACTACCAATTCGCCGAAGCAATTCCATTTGCCATAATCGATCTTGTGCATGCACATATCCTAACGCACGGAAAGCATCTTTTTCTGAAGTACCATAAATATGAGGAATACCATAAGCGTCATAATAGACATCAACATTTTCAGAAAGATTAGCTAATGCTTTTTCTCCATCGTAATCAGGTTTTAAGGTGTAGGCAAAAATGGCGACGGAAATAGCTATAAGTGCTACAAAGGCCATTAATGCAAGGCCAAGTTTCTTTATTTTGTTCAAGTTGTTTATATTTTCAGGAAAGATATCATTTAAAAGAAGAGTATAAAAACTATCTAATAGAAGTATTTTTAAAACTCAAAGGTGCATGAAAGTTATTTTTTTAACATTTTTTTCTTAATTTCCATGAAATATTTAAACCTAAAATTAATATGAAAATGATTACAAAAAAGAAATTCCTAGTTGCTTTAACCGCAGGGTTTATTTTTGTTTCCTGTAGCAGTGATGAAGAAACCTTATCTGGTACAGAATCAGATTTGAATGCAGTTTCGGCAACGGCATCGATTAATTCGATTCCTCAGAATATTGAGGGTAATTTAAGCTGGAATCTTCCAGGAAAAACATCACATGAATTTAAAAACAATTTCAACGTGGTGGTACCAAGCGAGTGTGGAGATACGCCATTTCGCTCAGTAATATCGTTTTACAATAATGCTCTTATTGGCGGCTTCCTAGGTAGTTGGGATGGCAACCCAGATGCCATAGGAGTAATACTTGATGACTATTTCATAATTAACCAAATTGCTGCGTTTGATAACATCAATACAGATACTTTTGGTGCCAATGGCGAGTACACACATTATGTAAAAAACAGGGTGAGGAGCCTCGAGAAATTTTGGGATATGCCAAATTTGATTAGTGTTAGAGGCCAGCATACTTCAACATTAGAAGATTTAAATGTACTACGCTATGTCTATGAAAATTACTCCAGCGCTCCACCAGAAGTTATAGATTATCTTTTGGGCATCGCAGAAAATTTTAATACAACAAGTGATCAAATTCCAGAAAATCCACTTTATGCTTCTGACGGATTTGCGACCTTTGGTGGAATTATTGTTGTTGGTGATGGCATCGTTTCTATGCTAGCTGAAACAGGCTTGGATGCAAAAGTAGTTTGGTCTGGAATTCTTGCGCACGAGTGGGGCCATCAAATTCAATTTCAAAACTTTGGCAACTGGGAATACCCAGTACCAGCATTCAATAATACTCCTGAATCAACTCGTATGACAGAGTTGGAAGCTGATTTTCTTACAGCTTACTATTTAACTCACAAGCGTGGCGGCACCTATAACTGGAAAAGAGTTGAAGATGTACTAGCTTCCTTTTTTAACATTGGCGATTGCGGATTTGAAAGTCCAGGTCACCATGGTACACCAAATCAGCGATTAGAAGCTGCTAGACAAGGTTACTTGTTCGCTTCTAACCAGAAGAAAAAAGGACAAATTGCTACTGCTCAATCAGTACATGATGCCTTTCTTTCAAAATTAGACGGTATTGTTGGAGGTTCAGATGCTGCTGACAATGCAGGAAATCTACACTAGATAAATTAAATGTTTTCAATACAAAAAGCCACCTATTAGGTGGCTTTTTTTTATACCTATATATCTATTTGATTGGCACTTAAACTTCTTTTTACAAACTAGTATTGCGATAAGGCTTTGTGTTTTTCAAGGCCAGTATTCAACCAGGCTTTGTACGTGTCTCTATCCGTATATTGAATCGAATGATGTAAAACTTCAAGCTCTGGAGATAATAATACATAGTAGGGCTGCGAAGCAGCATTGAAGTTCAGGGTTTGAAAAGTACCCCATTTCTGCCCAATAGTTTCGATCCGTTTTACGCGCCCTGATTCGTATTGAAAATCGAACTGCTCTTCTTCTGGAAGTTTTTTGACATTATCATCTACATATAATGAAATCAACACATATTCCTCGTTTAGAATAGGGTATATATCAGCTTGACTCCAAACCTTTTCTTCCATTCTTCGGCAATTAGAACAGGCCCAACCCGTAAAATCGACAAGAATGGGCTTGTTTACCGATTTAGCATAGGCAACACCCTCATCAAAATCTTTAAAACAATTCAACCCTAAAGGGCAATCATTCTCTGTTTCGAAAACGCTATAAAATTCAGGAGGTAAAATACCACTCAAGGGTTTCAAATCGACCACTTTCACCAGTCCGAGAACTAGGTATACAGAAAAAGCTGCGCTTAAAAAGCCCATAGTTTTTCTTCCGATAGATAATTTTTGTTTCGGACCGTCATGTGGAAATCTGAATACACCAAATAGATACCCCGCCATTAAGAGAAATAATACAATCCAGATACCGATAAATATTTCTCGTTTAAAAATACCCCAATGGCCCACTAAATCAACGTTAGAAAGAAATTTTAAGGCCAATGCTAATTCTAAAAAACCCAATACTACTTTTACCGTAGTCATCCATCCGCCAGACTTAGGAAGTGAATTTAGCCAAGCTGGAAACAAGGCAAACAAAGCAAATGGCAAAGCTAGTGCAACTCCAAAGCCGGTCATACCTGCTGACAGGTTCGTTGCAATATCACCCTCCGAAAGAGCTGTGCCACCTAGTAAACCACCTAATATTGGACCTGTACATGAAAACGAAACGATCGCTAGTGTTACCGCCATAAAAAATATACCGATAACACCTCCTATTTTAGTAGAAGCCTCATCCATCTTATTAGCCCAAGAGCTTGGTAGTGTCAGTTCATAGTATCCGAAAAACGAAAAAGCAAAAAATACGAAAAGAACGAAAAACAATAGGTTCAACCATATGTTTGTAGCAATTGTATTGAGTATTTGTGAATCTACAGAATCGAATAAATGAAAAGGTAGACTCAATAAAAAGTAAATTAATACAATAAAAAAACCATACAAAATCGCATTTGAAATACCCTTTGCCTTATTCTGCGATTGCTTTGTGAAAAAAGATACCGTTAACGGAATCATAGGAAATACGCAAGGAGTCAAAAGTGCAATGAGCCCTCCGAGGAAGCCGAGGCCAAAAATCACCCAAATACTAGAACCCGTATTAAGAGTATCTGCTTCGTCAGTTAATAATTCTTTATTTTTTAAATCCTTCTTCAAGGCCTTTGTCAGCGCTAAACTTCTATCATCAACGCTTTGATTGACAACTACTGCTTCTCCCCCATCTAATCGGAAATTAAAATCTTTCTCCACTGTAATACAGACTTCTTTGCATACCTGATAAAACAGATTGATATCAATCTGCTGTACATCAGAATTTAGGAGTTTTATTTTTTGTTTGAAAATGGCTTCCTGAATAAAAAATACTTCTTCAATTTCAAAAACCTCTTCATACTTACTGGTGGTTTCACTTTCAGAAGTGTTACCGATGAGTTCGAAATCAGCACCCACATTTTTATAGGTAAACTGGCTTGGTATAGAGCCACCTTCAGGCGTAAACTGTGAAAACACATGCCATTCATCCGCTATTTTCGCTTTCATCACCAACTCATACGCTGTGTCGGAAATCTGATGTATTTCTTGTGACCAAAGAACTGGTGCGTCATCACTTTGGCCAAAACCAGATAATACGCTGAAAAACAAAACAATACTAACTATTATATATTTCATTTTGGTAGGGTAAACTTTACAATTTTTTTTGTCTTTTCAGTTACTGAAAATCGTTGATCTGAGCGTCTTCCAACGATCCAAATAATTTGATTTTCTGAACAAAGTAACCATTGTTTTTCTTTGGAAATGACATCGATCTTTTCATCCTTTAAATATTTCGAAAGTTTTTTCTTTCCTGTCATACCAAAAGGATAAAAGTAGTCGCCTTTTTCCCATTTCCTAACGACTAGTGGGTATTTTAACGAATCTTTATCTACATAAAGTATGTTCTTAGAAGTATCTTTTATGGAAACAAGTTCTTCAATAATCAAGTGAATTGGGGTTTGTATCTGCTGTTGCCCCTCTTTAATCGTAAAACTTTCGACTTTCTGAATACGTAATTCTTCAAGTAACAGGTACGCCCTATCGCGCACCAATCGATGTGTTTTAGAATGTACAGCCTTACCGCTGATTCCTTTTAGAAGCCTAGCTATGTCATGCCAAGCAGTAAAACCATATACCTTGAACAAGGCATGTAAATAAGCGCTTTGCGGCTGTAAAACGGCCAATTCTTCAATTGAAATGCGAAATCCATCAGCGTGTGCTTCAAAAATTCTAGCTTTTAGCAAGGCAATCTGATTACTCAAAACCGCGTTAGCGCCAATCAAATGAGATTGTGTCAGTTCAAAATTCTTTAAAAAACTAGGATGTAGCTCTTTCAAAGTGGGAACGATTTCATGACGAATTTTATTCCGCAAGTACTTCACCTCTACATTGCTCTTATCTTCAACCCATTTCAGGTTCTCTGCAGCGGCATAAGCTAAAATTTGCGCTCTTGAAAAAGCAAGTAAGGGTCTCGAAATGACATCTGTTTTAGAGGGTATTCCTGTTAAACCATCAATACCGGTACCTCTAGAAAGGTTGATTAAAAAAGTTTCTAGATTATCATCCGCATGATGCGCAGTAACTAGTGTTTGAATTCCATTTTCCTGCATCAATACTTTAAACCAAGCATATCTTAAATCTCGAGCGGCGATTTGAATATTCACTTTATTTTTAGCAACGTAATCATTTGTATTAAAATGAGTTACATAAAATTTATAATTTAAATCAGCTGCTAGACTTGTGACGAACTTTTCATCAGAATCGCTTTCCGTTCCACGTAGCTGAAAATTACAATGGGCAATTGAAAAATCTAATGTACAAGCATGACATAAGTGCGTCAAAACTACGCTATCTAAGCCACCGCTACAGGCTAAAAGAAACGTTTTTTCTTGAAGCTCAGGAAAGTTGTTTTTGATATGTTTTTTAAATTCTATTAGCACAGCACAAAGGTATCAAACTAATTGTTGCTTCATCCAATCTTGAATCGTAGACAACATTTCAGTGCTGCACAAATCATAATGAAGTTCATGATACCCACCCTCAAATGACTCCAAAAGGGTTTTGTTTGAATTTTGATGAAACTCTTTTGTACCATTGTAGTCAATTATGGGGTCTGCGGTACCATGTAAGAGCAAGGTGTTTACCGCTAATTGGTCCGCATTTTGAATGGCCCACTCTCCAGCATCCATTACAGGAAAAGAAAACATAGGACTCACCTTGTCGTGAACCAAAGGGTCATTCTTATATTTTTCAACTTCTTCAGAGATTCTAGAAATACCCTTAGGGTCTAAACCTGAAGGAAGTGTTAGCGACGGCATAACATGCAATAGCATCTTTCCCAAAACCATTTTCCATTTCGGTGCTTGAAATGCCAATCGCAAATACGGACTGGTAGTAATTATTCCCGCCAGCTTAGCTTCTCTTCTTAGCGCATAATTTAAAACTAAGTTTCCGCCCATACTATGACCATATAAAAAAACAGGTAGGTTTGGGCACCTCTTTTTAGCTTCTTCTATACTATCTCCAAGCATGTTAAGCAAGGAACTATAACTTGAGCAATGCCCCCTTTTTCCGCTAGATTTGCCATGGCCAACATTGTCATAAGCTAGAACAGCTAGATCTGAAGCGAGCAACATAGGTATAACCTTCTCGATATAACGGCCAGAATGCTCTCCAAAACCATGAACTAAAACCACAACTCCTTTTGGATTCTCAGGATGCGTATAAAAACCATATACTTCGCATGCTTGCGTATGAAATCTAAATTCTATTACTTCCATTGGGCTCAAGTTAGGTGATTTTCATCAAACATTTTCCAGCACTTCTCGCATTGCTTTTGCCTTCAACAAACATTCTTCATATTCCTTCTCAGGAATTGCTTTTGCAGTTATAGCACTCCCTACTGAATACGATACATATTTTTTAGATGCATTGTAGAGAATGCTTCGTATAACAACGTTAAAATCAAAATCTCCTTCTGGCGTGAAATAGCCAACAGCACCGCTGTACAAGCCTCGTTTAAAAGATTCTAAGGCCTCTATTATTTTCATAGCCGAAATCTTTGGAGCACCGGTCATACTGCCCATGGGCCAAGTTTCTTTAATTATTTCTATCGGGTTTTTATCTTCTGAAACTTGCGCAGTAATCGTAGAAATCATTTGATGCACCTGTTGAAACGAATATACTTTGCAAAGTTCCTCAACAGTCACACTACCTTTCAAAGCGCTTTTTGACACATCATTTCGAATGAGATCAACGATCATAATATTTTCTGCACGTTCCTTTTCGTCAAGGGCTAGTGCAGATTTTAAGTCTTTGTCTTCTTTAGTATCAAGCGAGCGTTTTGCTGTTCCTTTTATAGGTTGGGATATGATTTTTGTGCCTTCCTTTCGCAAATAGCGTTCCGGAGAAGCTGACAAAAGATAGGTATCGCTCAGCTTTAGAAAGCTAGCAAAAGGAGCTTTTGAAATTCTATTAAGCTTTCGGTAAGTCTTTAAAACATCAATTTCAGTATCTTCTGCATAGAACTCTTGACAAAAATTGGCCTCATAGATATCTCCACGATGAATATGTGATAGCATTTGCTGAACCTTCTTGAAATATTCATCCTTAAAAATTCGCATTTTAATTCGAATATTGGTCCTTGAAGGTGGGTCTAACTGCTCATTTTTAAAACAGTCAAGAATCGCTTGATAATCACCCTCTATTTCATCATCCACCATATTGAGATAGTTGAAATGGGCAGTGTTGCCTTTGATGCTTATAATTTTCTTGGGCTGAAAAAAGTACAGGTCGGGCAGTTCTAAGCCATCATGATTCTTTGAAGACAAGTGTTCGATATCATTTTTGAGGTCATACGAGAGGTAGCCAAAAATCCAATCTTTGGTTTCTTGATAATACTCCTTTAAATCTGCAAAAGCATTTTGAGCGTCTGTAATCTTTGCAGTTAATGCATCTGCCGCCAAAACAGATTCAAAAGAACTATATCGTCCAGAATGTTCATTACTATCTAACCAAGCCACCTCATTAAACTGCTGAGACCAGCATAAAAGCGCTTGCTTAAAAACAATATTATCGGCAATTATAAAAGAAAGCTGTTTACGCAAAGTGTTTAAATTTCAGCTAAAAATTTAGATAAAGCGGCTTGATGAGTTTCTGACAGTTCTGAATTACTTATGCCTTTTCCTTCCTCAAAATTATCATAGAATAATGGCAATGAAAAGCTTATAATTGAAGCAGCTCCAAATCTTGAAAGTACATTCTTAACCACTTCATGAGCTCCAACACCACCTCTCTTTCCAGGTGAAGTCGACATTAAAAGTATTGTTTTGTCTTTGACAAAATCACGATCAAAGCGCGATAACCAATCTAGAAAATTTTTAAAATAGGCAGAAGGGTGGCCATTATGTTCGTTTACAGAAATGATGAGGCCCGCTGCATTTTGAATATCATTTTTAATTTCAATCAACGAATTTGAAAATCCATTTTGCTTTTCATAGTCTTCACTATACATCGGAAATGGATAATTCTCCATATTCATTAACTTGACCTCGGCCCCTTGAATTAAAGAAACCGTATGTTTTACCAATTTGAAGTTCACCGAAGATGATGAGTTGCTTCCTGCAAATGCCAATATTGTACTCATAATTACGTTTAAAAAGTTCGCATAACGAAAATACCTCAAATAGGCTTGTGATGCGAGTATTTTAGCTAATTTTGAAGGCTAAAGCATCTAAACATACTGTTATAGAAGCATATAGATGACCGGATTTTAAATTAAAAAGAGATTTTTTCCTTGGAAAAGAAGACTGCAAGACTTTATTTTATTGATGCTATGCGTGCATGGGCTATTCTCATGATGCTACAGGGGCATTTTATAGACGGACTTCTCGACAACGCTTTTCGCGACAATTCAGATGTGTACTATAGCATTTGGAAGTATTTCAGAGGAATGACCGCGCCCGTTTTCTTTACCGTATCCGGATTTATATTTACCTATTTGCTTATTCGAGTACCAAAAACAGGATTTGAAAACCCGAGAGTAAAGAAAGGTATTCGCCGAGGACTAGAGCTGCTCGCCATAGGCTATCTATTGCGAATAAACCTTTTAGGTATTCTTTATGGTGAAATTTACAGTTCGTTCTATTTGGTCGATGTTCTGCATTGTATTGGGCTATCGATATTAGGAATTATTGCAATTTACCTCTTGACCTATTCTAGTAAAAAGTTCTTATTTCCGACGGTATTGGTTGCTATCACCATGCTCCTATTCATCTTTGAACCAGCATATCAAAAATGGACGTATCCATTCTTGCCAGATGCAATCGCTAATTATTTTGTAAAATCTAACGGCTCAGTATTTACTATATTTCCTTGGTTTGGCTATGCTTCTTTTGGAGCATTTATCGCTGTTTTGTTTACCCGTTATAAGGCGTACAAAAACTTTTACCCAATAGCAATTACGATGTCTACAGTTATTGGGGCCGTTCTCATTTTTTATTCTTCGGATTTCTTTCTAGAGGTTTCTAGAGCAACGGGAATTCGACTTTTCGCCGATATATTTTTTAACAATTACCTTTTTATACGCTTAGGGGATGTTTTTATTGCTTTTGCCGTGTTTATGCTCGGTAGACAATGGCTAACAAATAGCACCTTACTTAAAATTGGACAAAGCACCTTATCCATCTATATTATTCATTTTGTCTTTTTATATGGAAGTTTTACTGGCTTAGGGCTATACCAATATTTTCATCATTCACTATCTCCTGCCCTAGTTATTGCAAGTGCACTAGCCTTTATGATTGTGTGCTCTTTTACTGCACTACTTTACGAGAGACACAAAGTGAGTATTAAAAGCCATCTATCTACTGCGTTCAAGTATATACTCAAAAAAGGAGAAGTGTTCATACGGTTTCTTTTCACAAAAGCAAGAGTCGTATTACTGAAGTTATTTGGATTGGTTAAAAATTAGCCTTCCCGCCCTCAACTGTAATAAGTTTCTTCTATTTTTAGCGTTCATAGATTAAAATCAATATACATGAGCGATAAAACATTTTCCCCAATAGCCTGCGATTTAGAAAAAGACAAAAAATATTCATGGTGCACTTGCAGCCACAGCACAAATCAGCCGTTTTGCGATGGCTCACATAGAGCTGCTAAAGCAACACCGCCATTAACTTTTGAAGTGGAAGAAGCAAAAAAAGCACATTTATGTACTTGTAAACTAACAAGTAATCCGCCCTATTGTGATGGGTCACATAAGAACTAACAAAAAAAAGGCAGCCAAATGGCTGCCTTTTTTTTTCATATGATGTAGTGATTAAATATGTAAAGCTCTATCTCCAGTAGCCGCAAGCGCCGCTTCCTTAACAGCTTCTGCATAGGTTGGATGTGCATGACTCATTCGCGCTATATCTTCCGCTGATGCTCTAAATTCCATCGCAGTAACAGCTTCTGTAATTAAATCAGCACAGCGAGCTCCAATCATGTGAACCCCTAATACTTCATCTGTTTTCTTATCTGCGAGAATTTTCACGAATCCGTCAACATCACCACTAGCCCTTGAACGTCCTAAAGCTCTCATTGGAAATTGACCAACTTTATAGTCAACTCCAGCTTCCTTGAGCTCTTCTTCCGTTTTACCAACAGCAGCAACTTCTGGCCATGTGTACACGACTCCAGGAATCAAATTATAATCGATATGCGGTTTTTGACCGGCCATAATTTCAGCAACCAAGGTACCTTCTTCTTCCGCTTTATGCGCTAACATTGCACCTTTAATAACATCTCCAATAGCATATATATTTGATACATTGGTCTGTAAATGAGCGTTTACCGCTACCCTACCTCTTTCTTCTATTTTAACTCCGGCAGCTTCGAGGTTTAATCCCTCCGTATACGCACTTCTTCCCACAGCAACCAAACAGTAATCGCCTGTAAACGTAACCTCTTCCCCTTTTTTATTGTCTGCTTTGACGATAACTTCATTTCCTTTTCGTTCTACAGATTTAACCTTGTGCGAAAGTGCAAATTTGGCCTTCTGCTTTTTCATCGTCTTCATCAATTCCTTAGAAAGAGCCGCATCCATGGTTGGAATGATTCTATCCATATACTCAACAACTGTAACCTCGGCACCTAATCTTTTATATACTTGACCAAGCTCTAATCCGATAACTCCACCACCTATGATAATCATATGTTTCGGAATTTCCTTCAACTTTAAGGCTTCTGTAGAGGTAATTACTCTTTCCTTATCTACTTTTATAAAGGGTAATGTAGATGGTTTTGAACCAGTAGCTATAATGATATTTTTTGCTTCAATGGTTTCATTTTCGCCATCATTTTTTTCGATGTTGATATGAGTCGCATCTTTAAAGCTTCCCAAACCCTCGAAAACTTCAATTTTGTTTTTATCCATTAAGAACTGAATTCCCTTAGTAGTCATATCAACAACCCCTTGCTTACGGGAAATCATTTTCTCTAAATTGACTTTTATTTCGCCCGGAATCTCAATACCGTGTTCCTCAAAATGCTTTACAGCATCTTCGTAATGATGTGAGGAATCTAACAATGCTTTAGAGGGTATACAGCCCACATTTAGGCAGGTACCACCAAGGGTAGCATATTTTTCGATTATGGCAGTTTTCATTCCCAATTGGGCACAACGGATTGCTGCTACATATCCTCCAGGACCAGAACCGATAACGACTACATCATATGAACTCATAAATGTTATTTTTTTTAAAAAGTATGAAACAAAATTAATCTATTTTTTGGTTTTAAACATCAATCGCAGTTGTATGCTTCACTTCATTAATCACGAAAGAACTTTGCGTGCTGCCTATGTTATCAATTGCCGTAAGCTTCGTAACCATAAATTCACGATACGCTTCCATATCACTAACGTGAATCTTTAAAATATAATCGTAGTCACCACTAATATGATAACACTCTACTACCTCGGCTAATTTATGTACCTCCCTTTCGAATTTTAAAACATATGCTTTGATATGCTGCACCAACTTAATATGACAAAGTACAGTAAACGCTTTATTCACCATTTTCTTATCAACTAAGGCTACATATGCGCCAATAGTTCCTGATTTTTCTAATCGTTTGATGCGCTCATAAATAGCAGTTGTGGAAAGATTCAGCTGTTGCGCGTATGCCGCAGTAGTCTTTTTACAGTCCGACTGTAGTAAGTCTAAAAGTTTTAAATCAGTTTCGTCGAGTTTCAACATGATACTTTTTCTGAATTTATAGCAAATCAATTCACTTTTCCGATAAAAAATCAAGATAAAATCAAATTTATAGATTTATTATCTAAATATTTAATTATCTATTGTAAAAAAAACTAATAAAGTCTAATTTTATTGTTCAAAATCAGCGATATCATGAGCAATACATCCGCAAATAAATTACAAGATTTACAACACTTTGGAGAATTTGGAGGCATAAACCCTTCCATATCAGATTCTTCGACATATACTTTTCTATCGGCAAAAACCATGATCGATACCTTTGAAGGAAACACAGATGGTTGCTATCTTTACAGCCGCCACTCTTCGCCATCTAACCTGCACCTCGGCGATGCCTTAGCCGCTTTAGAAGGTACAGAAGCTGCCAATGTCTATGCCAGTGGTATGGGCGCTATAAGCTCAGTAATCATGCAGCTATGTGATGCTGGTGACCATGTTGTCAGTAGCAGAACCATCTATGGTGGCACCTATGCCTTTCTGAAAAATTTCGTGAAGAAGTTTGCTATTGACACCAGCTTTGTTGACATCACATCTCTTGAAACTGTAGAAAAATCTATCACTTCGAGAACCAAAATGATTTATTGCGAGTCTGTTAGCAACCCTTTGCTTGAAGTAGCAGATATCAAAGCACTTTCTGAGCTTGCCAAAAAACATGGCATTCCCTT
Organism: uncultured Flavobacteriaceae bacterium; assembly: GCA_938029725.1. GTDB lineage: Bacteria > Bacteroidota > Bacteroidia > Flavobacteriales > Flavobacteriaceae > Maribacter_C. The sequence continues at coordinate 34,946 of CALHGE010000031.1, read as the reverse complement.
AGTTGTTGATAATACTTTTGCTCCGCTTTCAATTTCTGCTGCTAAACTAGGGGCTGATATTGTAATTCATAGTTTAACTAAGTTTATTAACGGAACCAGTGATTGTGTCGCAGGGGCCGTATGTGGTACTGCCGAGTTTTGTCTTAGCCTAAAAGATGTAAATAATGGTGCCGGAATGCTATTTGGAAGCACACTTGACAGTCTGCGGGCAGCTTCTATCTTGAAAAACATGAGAACCCTAACTATTCGCATACAACAGCATAGTAAAAATGCATTATTCTTAGCACAAAAATTTGAAGCGGAAGGGTTTCGGGCGGTTTACCCTGGTCTTGTTTCGCATTTTGGTCATCATATCATGAAAGAACAAATGAATGCTGACTATGGTTTTGGCGGTTTATTAACGCTAGACCTTGGTTCATTAGAAAATGCAAACGCGTTCATGGAGCTCATGCAAGCAGAAAAATTAGGATATCTTGCAGTGAGCCTAGGTTTCTACAAAACCTTGTTTAGTGCTCCTGGAACCTCGACTTCTTCTGAAATACCTTTAGAGGAACAACTAGAGATGGGACTTTCAAATGGACTTATTCGATTCTCAATAGGATTGGATCACGATATTGAGCGAACCTATCGAAAAATGCAGGACTGTCTGAAACAATTGAATATAACTCCTCAAGCTCAAGTCCTAGTTTAGTTCTTAAAATACAGCTTGCACAGCCGTATCCAAAATCGTAATATTACGGAATAACCAATTGAACCGAGATATGGAGAGCAAGAAAAAAAACAAACACAGAGAGAACGAAAACATTGTAGAAAATAGAGAGCTCAGTATCTGGGAAGCGCTTCTACCTGTTTTCGTTCTTGTGGCCATGTTAGCATACAACGTGTTTGTTTTTGGTGATGATGCGTTAAGCGGGTCTAATCAGTTTATTCTTTTATTAGGAGGTGCAGTTGCTGCAATTGTAGGGTTCTTTAATAAAGTATCTTATAAACAAATGATGGCCGAAGTTGCCGAAAATGTAAAATCTACAACAGGGGCCTTGCTTATACTTCTTATGGTTGGTGCCCTATCAGGTACTTGGTTGATTAGTGGTATTATACCTTCCATGATTTATTATGGACTTCAAATATTGAACCCCACTATCTTTCTTGCCGCGAGCGTAATAATCTGCGCCATCATATCGATAGCGACAGGTAGCTCTTGGACAACCTCTGCTACGGTTGGTATAGCCCTAATAGGCATTGGTGATGCCTTGGGAATTTCGCTTGGAATGACCGCTGGAGCTGTTTTATCTGGCGCTTATTTCGGAGATAAATTATCGCCTTTGAGTGATACCACCAATCTCGCACCTGCCATGGCCGGAGGTGAGCTTTTTAGTCATATTAAATACATGACCATTACCACAATACCAACAATTGTGGTAACGCTGGTTGTCTTTATTATTTTAGGCTTTACAATAGAAACAAATGGAACGGCTGACACCGAAGCTATTTTAGCTTCAATTGAAAAGAGTTTTAATATCTCAGGCTGGTTGTTTTTAGTGCCATTGGCTGTCATTTTTATGATTATTAAAAAAGCTCCACCCCTACTGGCACTGCTAATAGGAACTCTTTTAGGTGGTGTTTTCGCTTTGATTTTTCAACCCGGTATAGTGGCCACTATCGGAGGTAGTGAAAGCCTTGATTTTGAATCAGGATACAAAGGCATATTAACCGCAATTACGGTCAAAACTGCTATCGCTTCAGATAATGCAACACTAAGCGATCTATTCTCTGCCAAAGGAATGGCAGGAATGCTTGGAACCATATGGCTCATAGTTTGTGCTATGGTTTTCGGGGGAATAATGGATGGTATTGGAGCGCTTTCAAGAATTACAAAATCATTATTAAGTATGGCAAAAACAACCTTCGGGCTTTTCGCAAGTACCGTAGGAAGTTGTTTAGCCTTGAACATTACCGCTTCAGATCAGTATTTGGCCATCGTGGTACCAGGTAAAATGTTTGCTAAGGCCTATGAAGATAGAGGGCTTGCACCAGAAAATTTGAGTCGAACCTTGGAAGATTCAGGTACAGTGACTTCAGTACTGATTCCTTGGAATACCTGTGGCGCTTACCATAGTGGCGTTCTTGGCGTAAGTGTATTTGAGTATATGTTCTATGCCATTTTCAATTGGTTAAGTCCGATTATGACTTTGATATTTGCCGGCCTTGGTATTAAAATAAAACAATTGGTTTCCACCGATTCAAAATAAACTTTTCGTTTAAGAAATACATGGGGCTTGTAAAACTCCAAATCTAGTGGTTGTCAATGTTGAATTTAGCTGAGGCGGTATTTGATAGATGCTAGTTTTTAGGCATCTCTTAAGCGGGGCATGCATATCTACCAACCGAAGTACGCTCTTTTTAATCATGCCTAAAAAGTTAAGCATTTCCCAAAGCTTAAAATAATAAACATCTTTATGCTAAGAATTTAGTAACGTTTTTTTAATTTCACAAAAAATTAAAAAAATATGGCTTCAATTACTTTAGGTGGAAATCCAATAAACTCAATAGGCACTTTACCAGCAGTTGGTAGTGCAGCTCCAGAATTTAACTTAACCAAAGGTGATTTATCAGCTGCCACGCTCGCTGATTACAATGGAAAGAAAGTAGTTCTTAACATATTTCCAAGTATTGATACAGGTACTTGTGCGCAATCTGTGCGTCAATTCAACAAAGATGCGTCAGGCTTAGACAATACGGTTGTACTTTGTATTTCTAAAGACTTACCCTTTGCCCAAGCTCGTTTTTGTGGTGCAGAAGGTATCGAAAGTGTTGAAATGCTTTCTGATTTCAGAGATGGTAATTTTGGCAAAGCCTACCAAGTAGATTTTTCAGACGGACCATTAATGCCGTTACACTCTAGAGCTGTAGTGGTTCTTAATGAAGATGGAAAAGTGTTACACGCAGAGCAGGTTAGTGAAATAGCAGACGAACCAAATTACGCAGCAGCCTTAGAAGCAATTGCAAATGCCTAAAGATTCATTCTTAGTAAACAGAATAAAAAGTGTGGGCTTCGCATTACGTGGAGCCCTTCTTTTGATTCGTACTGAAGCGAGTATAAAAGTTCAGGTATGTATTGCCATAGTTATGACCGTTGCCGGGTTCTATTTTGAAATTTCAAACACAGAATGGATTCTCCAAATTCTTACAATAGCTATTATCATGGGAACTGAAGGTTTAAATACAGCTATTGAAAAAGTCTCTGATTTTGTGCAACCAGAATTTGACAAAAAAATCGGATTCATAAAAGATGTTTCTGCTGGAGCAGTGATGATAGTTTCGATTGCCGCAACCATTATTGGATGCATCATTTATTTGCCAAAAATATTTTGAGAAATTTAGCCCTTCTTCTTCCGCGTTAAATTTGTATTTTTACCCCCTGAATAACCTATTGAATGGCAAAGAGGACAAAGAAAACCAAGGCGAAACCTACCAAAAAACCAAGGTCTTTTAAATTATCCAAACAGAATAAAATTATACTGGGAAGCTTGTTGACGCTCCTCAGCATTGCCCTTTTCTTTTCTTTTATCTCTTTTTACTTCAATTGGCAAGATGACCAAAGTGCATTAACTGAATTTAACGATCGTAATGAGGAAGCAAAAAACCTTCTCAATAAATTCGGTGCTGCGGTAAGTCATTTCTTCATGTACAAGGGCTTCGGAATAACGTCTTTAATTCTGCCCGTCTTACTATGTTTGAAAGGCCTCTACATGTTCTTGGGGCTAGATCAAAAAGGAATGCTCAAAAAATGGATTTGGGGTTTGATTTTCATGATATGGATTTCTATCGCCCTAGGTTTCTTTGCTTATGAACAACCTTTATTAGGCGGACTGATAGGATATGAAATGAACGATTTTCTGCAAGATTACGTGGGTAAGATTGGCGTGCTCCTGCTGCTAGTCTTCGGATTAGTCTTTATTCTTGTGCGTTTGTTCAAATTCGCGCCAGATGAAATCGCTAGTTGGTTCAAGAACAAGACAAATGCTCTAAAAACTGAACTCACAGGGAATACTAATCCCAAAGAAAACGATTCGGGAGAAATGACGCTTTCAGTTGAATCAGAGGATGAAACACCAGTAATCATTGACACCTACACCCATAAACAAGACATTCCTCCACTAGTTGAAAAAACTATTGATGATTTCGAGGTTACCGTTCCTGTCGAGGAAGAGGTTGAAGATTTAGCGATGAAAGTCGAAAAAATCGTTGAAGAAAAAGAAGTCAAAAAGAATACTGCTGAAAAATTGGTTGCTGATTTTGGTGAGTTCGATCCTACCCTAGACTTGGGAAGTTATAAATTTCCAACTATAGAATTATTAGATCAACACGGTGTTACAGGCGGAATTACAATTAATCAGGCGGAACTTGAAGAGAACAAAACTAAAATTGTAAACACGCTTAAGAACTACAAAATTGGTATTGCCCAGATTAAGGCAACTATTGGACCGACCGTAACCTTATACGAAATTGTTCCGGAAGCGGGAGTTCGTATTTCTAAAATTAAAAACCTAGAAGATGATATCGCCCTATCACTTGCGGCATTAGGCATCCGTATCATTGCGCCAATTCCTGGAAAAGGCACCATTGGTATTGAAGTTCCGAATAAAAAGTCCTCGATTGTTTCTATGCGCTCAGTGATCGCTTCTACAAAATTTCAGAAAGCGGAAATGGAATTGCCGATTGCTTTTGGTAAAACCATCAGCAATGAAACCTTTGTGGTTGATTTAGCAAAAATGCCCCACCTATTGATGGCGGGTGCTACTGGGCAAGGTAAATCTGTAGGGCTTAACGCTGTACTTACCTCCTTACTTTATAAAAAACATCCTGCAGAAGTGAAGTTTGTTTTGGTAGATCCGAAGAAAGTAGAGTTAACACTCTTCAATAAAATAGAGCGCCATTTCTTGGCCAAGCTACCTGATTCTGAAGATGCTATTATAACCGATAATACCAAGGTGATTCACACCTTGAATTCACTCTGTATTGAAATGGATAATCGCTATGAATTGTTAAAAACAGCAATGGTTCGTAACATTAAAGAATACAACGATAAGTTTAAGGCACGAAAACTGAATCCGAATGACGGTCATATGTTCTTACCTTATATTGTTCTGGTAATTGATGAGTTTGCCGATTTGATTATGACCGCTGGTAAGGAAGTAGAGACTCCCGTTGCGCGATTAGCACAGTTGGCAAGAGCTATTGGTATCCATTTGATTATTGCTACTCAACGTCCTTCGGTGAATGTAATTACAGGTATTATTAAGGCGAATTTTCCAGCGCGTATTGCTTTTAGAGTAACTTCTAAAATAGATTCAAGAACCATTTTAGATGCTTCAGGAGCCGATCAATTAATTGGCCGAGGTGATATGTTATTTACTCAAGGCAACGATGTAACACGTATTCAATGTGCTTTTGTAGACACACCTGAAGTCGCTAAAATCACAGAATTTATTGGTTCACAAAGAGCGTATCCTGAGGCGCATCAATTACCTGAATACTCTGGTGACGATTCTGGCACAAGTATTGATAATAACATCTCAGACAGAGATGCTAAGTTTAAAGAAGCCGCTGAAGTGATTGTAATTGCGCAGCAAGGCTCAGCATCATTAATTCAAAGAAAATTAAAATTAGGCTATAACCGGGCCGGACGAATTGTAGATCAATTAGAAGCCGCCGGAATCGTTGGACCCTTTGAAGGTAGTAAAGCCAGACAGGTTTTAGTGGTGGATTTAATAGCCTTAGAACATTTACTTAATAATGAAATTAAATAAAGTAATGAAAAAATTAGTTTTAGTATTCGTATTAATTTTTATCGCGAATTTTTCTTTTTCTCAAAATTCAAGTAAAGCAAAGACATTACTAGATGATGTTTACAACAAAGTTCAGGCCTACGAGAATATTTTTGTAGACTTCAACTACGTATTACAAAATACAGAAGCGGATATAAATTCTGAGACTCGCGGTGATGTTACCTTGCAAAATGACAAATACCTTTTCAACTATTTGGGCACGCAGCAGTTATATGACGGAAATAAAGTATACACCATTGTGCCTGAAAATGAAGAGGTGACGATTGAAGATAAAGCAGCAGATGAAAATGCCTTGACGCCTTCAAAAATGTTAACCTTCTATAAGGAAGGTCATACTTATGCTTGGGACATTCTTCAAAATGTTCAAGGTCGAAAAATACAGTATGTAAAACTGGTTCCGATGGATAGTAATGCTGAAATAAAGAGTATTTTAATGGGCGTGGATGCTGAAACAAAACACATCTATAAACTTATTTACACTGGAAAAAACAGCACTACTACGACGATTACTGTTAATTCTTTTAAAACAAATCAACCTTTATCAAAAACCTTATTTACTTTTGATGAAACCAAGTACAAGAGCGACGGGTACTACATCATAAAAAACTAAGGCATTTACCTTGAGAATTCTCGATAAATACATTTTATCTCGATTTTTATCTAATTTAATCAGTTCGTTTGTCATAATGATGTTCATCTTCATTTTTCAATCAATCTGGTTGTTTATTGATGATTTGGCAGGCAAAGGCCTCGATATGCTTATCATAGGAAAGTTCTTCTTTTATAAGATGCCAGAGCTTACCGAAAAGGTACTTCCTTTGACTGTTCTTTTGTCCTCCATACTCACTTTCGGAAATTTTGCAGAACACTACGAGTTCGCTGCCATGAAAGCTTCTGGCATTTCACTGCAACGTGCGATGCTTAGCATTGTTATATTTATGATAGGTTTGGGCGGAGTCACTTTTTACTTTGCCAATAATGTCATTCCTGCTTCTGAACAAAAAATATTTTATCTGCGAAGAAATATCGCTAAACTAAAACCGGCCATTGCCATTGCGGAAGGTGTTTTTAGCGATTTCGAAACTGCAGATATGAATATTAAAGTAGATCGAAAATATGGTGAAAATGATAACTTTTTAGAGAATGTAATCATTCATCAAAAGACCAAGACCAATGTCAACTACCGCGTTATCAAAGCTAAAACTGGCGAACTAAAAAGTAGCGAGAAGTCTAATATTATACAATTGGTTTTAAATGATGGTCAGTTGTACCAGGCGGTAGAAGGAACTAAAAGTGATAAAAAGAAATACCCATTCGCACAGTCTGAATTCGAGACCTACACCATGAATATTGATCTATCAGAGTTCAATAATGTAGATCTGGAAGAAGAAAAAGATCTACGAACGGAGAAAATGAAAAATATCTCTCGTTTAACAAAAGATATTGATTCTATCAAACAAGACAACCTGCGAAGGGTAACTTCATTTTCTAAAGTCACTTCTGAGCGAATGGGGGTATTTGTTGCCATTCCAAAAGTAGACAGTACACTAAAAGGCGCCCTACCAGAGCTTTCTAAAAACCTTAAGTTTGATATTTTAAAAGATAGTATAGCGACTTTATATCCAGAGTGGCAACAGGTTCAATTGTTGAATTCCGCAAAGAATTCAACTGCCAATGTTTTGACCTCAATACAAGGAAAAAAGAAAGAGATGAACAAGCGTTATGAATTTCATAGGCGCCACATTCTTTCGCTACATAAAAAGTTCGCCTTAGCTTTTTCATGTATTATCTTATTTTTTGTTGGAGCTCCGCTTGGCGCTATTATTCGAAAAGGAGGGTTAGGGTTGCCCATGGTCATTGCGATAGTTTTATTCTTAATCTATTATTTCTTGGGCGTGTTTGCAGAAAATTATTCTAAAAAAGGAAACATTCACCCGATGCTCGGCGCATGGCTATCTACTTTGGTTATGCTACCTTTGGGTGTGATTTTAACAAGAAGAGCAACAGCTGATAAGGGTTTGATGAGTTTTGGAAGAGTCATCGACTTTTTCAAAAAATTCCTTCCAAAAAAGAAAGATAAAAGTACCACCTCTTGATAACTAGCATGAAAAAAAACATACAACTGAATACCATAGAAGAAGCGATTACAGACATTCGCGCTGGCAAAGTTATCATTGTAGTTGATGATGAAAATCGCGAAAACGAAGGCGATTTCTTAGCCGCCGCTGAATTAGCCACTCCTGAAACCGTCAATTTTATGGCAAAGCATGGAAGAGGACTGATCTGCGCTCCATTAACGGAAGGGCGTTGCAAAGATCTAGGGCTACATATGATGGTAGATCATAATACAGATCCTTTAGAAACCGCTTTTACGGTTTCTGTAGATTTACGAGGAAATGGTGTCACTACTGGTATTTCAGCCTCTGATAGAGCAAAAACGGTCTTTGCCCTTACAGATTCAGCTACCAAACCACATGATTTAGCAAGACCAGGTCATATTTTTCCTTTAATAGCCAAAGAAGGTGGTGTTTTGAGAAGAACAGGTCATACGGAAGCCGCAATTGATTTTGCCCGTTTAGCCGGACTCAAGCCTGCAGGTATCATCGTTGAAATCATGAATGAAGATGGCACAATGGCGCGACTTCCTCAACTTATGATGGTTGCTGAAAAATTCAAATTAAAGATTGTTTCTATCGAAGATTTGGTTGCTTACCGTATGGAGCATGATAGTCTTATTGACAAAAAAGAAGACTTTACTATAACTACACGTTTTGGAGATTTTAGACTGAGAGCCTATAAGCAAACTACCAACAATCATATTCATATTGCTTTAACCAAAGGAAGTTGGAATAAAGACGAAAAAGTATTGACACGAATCAACTCCACCCTTGTTAATAATGATGTTTTAGGTACCTTAACAAACAACCCTGATAAGAAATTAGAAGATATGTTTACCGCCATCAATACAGAAGGCAAAGGGGCTATTGTATTTATCAACCAAGATTCAGAATCTTTAAATCTTTTATCGCGATTAACAGAATTGAAAGCCTTACAAAAAGAAGGAGTTCTCAAGGCGCCAAAAATAGATATGGATACGCGTGACTTTGGAATAGGCGCACAAATTCTTCATGATATCAATATCACAAAAATGCGGTTGCTCACTAATCGTCAACAGACCAAACGAGTTGGCATAGTGGGGTATGGGTTAGAGATTGTGGATTACGTCAAGTATTAAATATTCGCTTTAATTACCGCTGCCATTTTATGAGCTCGTTCATGAACATCTGTTTCGCTCCATCCTAGCTTCACTAAACACGAAATAGTGCGCCCTACCCAGTGGTCAGATTTCGAAAAATCTAATTTTGAATAATCAGGAAGTTGATCATAAATTTCTTGTGGCAGTTTTCCGAGGGATTTTAAATTCGTTAAATGTTCCCATTTTCGATAGTAATGCCAATTGTTATCATACCAATAAAAACAAGCATCCACTCCCCTATTTCCTAAAGCTTGATGTACTTTTTTAGCAGAAGCTTCATCTGGCAAGAAGAAATTCAAAAAGGCGTAACTCTCTTCGCCCCCTGCCGGAACTCTTCGAAAAGATACTTCAGGAATAGAGGCTAAGGCTTCCCTCAAAATCGTATAATTTTTTCTTTGGATGGTCAGAAACTCATCCAACCTTTCAATTTGTGCCAAACCTACGGCAGCGTTCAACTCAGAAATACGGTAATTATAGCCTAGAAATGGATGCGTCTCTGCACCTCTATCAGAACCCATATGATCATGGCCATGGTCAGAAAAGCGGTCAGCGTTTATTTTATATTTTTCATGGTTTGTGATAACAGCCCCACCTTCACCACAGGTAATTGTTTTTACATAGTCAAAAGAAAAACATCCTAAGTCGCCATAACTTCCCAAAGGCTTTCCTTCAAAAGTACCTCCGATAGCCTGACATGCATCTTCTATCAATAATAAGCCATGTGTGTCACAAATAAATTTCAATGCTTTTAAATCAGCCATTGAACCACACATATGCACAGGCATAATAACTTTAGTTCTTTCTGTAATGGCCCTTTCAACCGCATCGGGACTCAAGGTCAATGTATCATCTACATCTACCAAAATGGGTACAGCACCAATCGCCAAAATAGACTCAAAAGACGCAACAAAAGTAAATGTTGGCATGATTACTTCGTCGCCAGCCCCTACTCCTGCACTTGCCAAAGCAACAGTTAAAGCAGAAGTGCCGCTATTTAGCAATTGTGCATGTTCGACTTGCATTCTTTTAGCCAAAGCTTTTTCTAGCTCTAAGGCTTTCCACTGGCCCTTGCGCATGCCATCGAAACCATAGCGCATTAAGACACCAGTATCTAGCACCTCTTGCACCTGTTTTTTCTCTTGTTCTCCAAAAAGTTCAAATCCTGGCATAGCTTACTTCTTTAATGATTGATGATTGATGGCTGATAGTTGATGGTTGATCGCTCTACTAAGATATTTCTATGATACTTTCACTCATATCTTTTCTAACCTTTTTAAAAGTAGAAAACAGATCATCTTCTGCCCTATAACCGACTGGTAAAACCAAGGTAGCGCTTAATCCTTTTTCTTTCAACTTCAAAATTTCGTCATATGCTGGAGGGCTAAAACCTTCCATAGGGCAAGAATCTATTTCTTCTAGAGCACATATGGTTAATAAATTACCCAGAGCCAAGTAGGCTTGATTCTTTGACCATTCTTTAATTTCTCGAATCTCCTTCTTAGAAAAACTCTTAGTTATTGATTCCTTAAACGGATTCAAAATTTCTTCACTTGTACCCCGCACTTTTTTCACCTTGTCAAAGTAGTTTGCTATATAGTCCGAATCTATTTCATTTTCTATACAAATCACTAAAACATGTGAAGCTTGCGCAACTTGCTCCTGCCCATAAGAATGTGACACCAACTCCTTCTGAAGCGCTTTATTTTGAATTACCACTAAGGTTATCGGTTGCAAACCGTATGAAGTAGCAGTGAGGTTAAAGGCATTTTTTAAAATAACTAGTTTCTCTTTCGAAAGCTGTTTTTCAGAATCGAATTTCTTTACGGCGTATCGCCATTCTAATTGTTCTACCGAATTATTCATCATATCGTAATATATTTCCTTCTTTCAGGAATGATATTAAATTAACTTATTTAAAAAACCAAAGTTTAATAGAGAGTGCCACCACCATAATCACAATGAAGGTTTTTATAAATCCATCTCCTTTAGCAACAGAAATTCTACTTGCTAACCATGCTCCTGAGCCATTTCCAATAGCTAGAATTAATCCTATAGTCCAATTCACTCTATCGTTTAATACAAAAACAGCCAAAGCTGATAACGTATAGATGAAAACCACCGCAACTTTGGTAGCGTTTGAACGAACTAAAGTCATTCGATTAACATAATGCAAAAATAGTATAATTATAAAGCCTAAACCGGCATTTATGAATCCGCCATAAATTCCGAAGAAAAAAAACGCAATGATGCCAATCCATAAGTACTTACCTGTGAGTCGTTCTTGCATTTGAACCAACTTCATTTCTGGCTTAAAAATAATGATCAGCACCACCACAATCATTATTACGGCAAGTATTTGGTTGAAGGTTTCTCCTTTAATATCAATAGCAATCTGAGCCCCAATTACAGCTCCAAGCAATGCCGAAATACCTAAATAAATATTAAAGGGTGCTGTTGACACTCCTTTACTTTTAAAACCTGCTGTTGCAATCGCCGTCTGTATAATAATAGCAACACGATTGGTACCATTGGCGACGCTAGGTGGTAATCCTAAAAATATCAAAATTGGAAGAGAAAGTAACGACCCACCACCAGCAACGGTATTGATAAAACCGACGGCAAAACCTGTAACGATAAGAAGTACATAATGGTACCATTCTTCCATAACACAAAAATACGGGCAAAAAAGGAAATCTTTACACACGCTAAGAAAAACTAAAAATCTAGCAGGAGCAGTTCGGCTTCCATCGAAAGTTTCTCTCCGTCCATCTATAGAAAATTACCATTCGTCTACACTTCTCGAGCTATTTTCTCGTTATTTAATATCATTGCATTTACTTAAAACCCAAAAACATGAATATTTTATTTGTTGAAGACGATAATATTGAGACGATGAAGCTGCAACGTACGGTATCTAAATTACAAACGAAGCACAACATCACGGAAGCAAAAAATGGTGAAGAAGCCCTTGATTTTTTAAAATCAGATTCAGATTTACCAGATATTATTCTTTTAGACCTTAATATGCCTAGAATGAGCGGTATTGAATTTTTGAAGATTCTGAAAGCTGATGAGGTCATGAAATATTTACCTACAATTATTTTGACAACATCTGAAAATCGAGCAGATTTATTAGAATGCTATAAGGTTGGTATCGCAGGTTACATCTTAAAGCCCTTAAAATATGAGGATTACGAAATGAAAATTCGTGCGGTATTTGAATATTGGGAAGCAAATGAGCTAGTAAAAGCCTAACAAAAATAGTGGCTTCACAACAAAAAATTAAATTTAAGTAATATTCTTCCTACTTTCATGTTTTTAAAATAAAATATATGAAGGGCATTATTTTTACGGAATTTTTAGAAATGGTAGAAGCAACTTTTGGCTTAGAAACTACCGATACCGTCATTGAGAATTCAAATTTGCCTTCTGAAGGTATTTATACTTCAGTGGGCACATACGATTTTAATGAAATGCTCAGCTTAATTACTAGCCTGAGTAAAGTTGTCGAAATTCCTGCGAACGATTTGATCTATACTTTTGGGCTATATCTTTTCGATGGTTTAGGAAAGGCCCATCCTGAAGTAATTCAAAACTACACTTCTCCTCTTTCACTTTTATATTCGATCGAGGATCATATTCATGTTCATGTTCAAAAACTACACCCAGAAGCGGAATTACCCACTTTTAAAATATTAGAAAAAACAGACAACTCTATATCCATGATCTATTCATCATCTAGAGGATTGTATCGTTTAGCTCACGGGCTTATTGAAAAATGTTTTGAACATTTTAACAGCAGTGCTACTATCGCTTATGAACTTCTAAAGGAAGATGGCACCGAAGTAAAATTTGACGTTACTCAAAATGGATAATAAAGAAATTGTTCTTCTAAAAAAAGCCTTAGATCGTCAGAAAAGGGCTCGCGCACAAGCGGAAAGAATCTTAGAAGAAAAATCGAAAGAACTTTATGATGTGAGCTACCATTTAAGGGAGTCTAACGCCAGGCTAGAAAACCTCTTAACCGAAACTAAGTCAGAACTTGATGGTGTTTTCATGAACATTGTTGACCCTTATGTGGTAATGGACCTCCAGTTCAACATTATTAAGATGAACCCCTCCGCAAAAGATTTTTTAGGGTACGACTGCGAAAAAGAAACCGTAAACCTCTCTACTCTAGTACACCCAGACTATTACGCATATACTGCGGAATCTATTCAAAGTTTATTTGAAGTAGGTGTATTGAAAAATTATCAAGCCATGATTGTGTTGAAAGACAGGGTGGAGAAATATGTTCAAATTAATAGCAGTCTTGTTTACGATAAAAACAGAAAACCCATTGCTGCTCAGGGTATTATTAGAGATATCACTCACGAGACAGAAATCAAACATCTGCTAGCGGATCAAAAGAAAGAACTTGACATCATTGTTGAAAATTCTCCCTTAGGAATTGTATTGACAGTAGACAATAAAATTGTAAAGTCAAACGGAACTTTTGTCAAACTTGTTGGGTATTCAAAATCTGAACTCCGAACCATGTATATAGACCACTTTTCATCGCCTGAAGATGCTGAAAAGTCAAAGGAGCTCATCAAACAAATGGATGCAGGAGAATTGGATCAGTATTCAATCGTAAAAAAATATATCAGAAAAGACGGAAGTATTTTATGGGCAAAGTCATTTGTAAATGCTTTTAAGAACGTTCAAGGCAAGTTAGAGTATCAAGTAGCGATGATTGAAGATATTAGTAACGAAAGAGAGCTTGAATTGGAAAAAGAAGACCTGCTTGCAGAGTTAGAAGAAAGCAACAAAGGTTTACAAGAATACGCTCATATTGTATCGCATGATTTAAAATCACCCTTGCGTAGCATAAGTGCTTTAGCAACATGGCTATATGAAGATTATAAAGACGTTTTAGATGAAAATGGTGTCACGCAATTAAGTTTGATGCAAGAGAAGGTTGAAGCAATGGACAAGTTGATTGTCGGCATTCTTAAATATTCAACCGTTAGTAGTGATGCCGTCGAAAATACTATGGTTGATGTTAATATGGTAATCAAAGAAATTACCGATATCATCTATATTCCTGATCATGTTGAGGTAAAAATTGTAAAGCAATTACCTGTGATTTTTGCAGACAAAACCAAAGTTCATCAGGTATTTCAAAACTTTATGAGTAATGCTGTTGTACATATTGAAAATAAGGTTGGGCTGGTACATATAGATTACGAAGAAACCAATACGCATTGGCAGTTTAGCATTGAAGATAACGGAGTAGGTATACCTAAAGAATATCATGAAAAAATATTTAAAATTTTCCAATCTATAGGGAACAAGGCTGGCTCTACAGGAATAGGCTTATCTATTGTTAAGAAAATTATTGATTTATACGAGGGTGAAGTCTGGTTGGAAAGTACACCCGGTGAAGGCACCACATTTTATTTTACCATAAAAAAATAATTATGAAGATTGAGCAGGGTGTTAAAGAAAAAAATGGCACGTGGGAATTTTTAAAAGCGCGCAAAGCATTAATAGAACCTTTAGTTCTGGTTTTTGGCAATCGGTATGCACTTGAATCAAAAAGTATTTATCAAGAAATAAAGGAGGTATACCCTGACGGCCATATCGTGTTTGGTACTACCTCAGGTGAGATTTTGAAAAACAAGGTCTATGATGAAAGTATTGTGCTTACCGCCATCGAGTTTGAAAAAAGCAGCTTCAAAGTCGTACGTGAGAACATGCATACTCATCACATGAATGTAGAAGATTTGGGGCATAGTTTAATTAGCAATTTGCCTAAAGAAAATTTAAAACATACATTCATAATATCGGAAGGAACCAATGTAAACGGAAGTGGTTTGATCAAAGGGTTAGAGGCCAATTTGGACACAAGTGTTTCTATTTCTGGTGGCCTTTGTGGAGATGATGCTCGTTTTGAGCGCACTTTAGCCTCTTATAACGGAAACCCAGAAGAAGGTGAAGTAGTTTGTATTGGTTTTTATGGTGATACCTTGGAAATTACAAGCGCGAACTTCGGCGGATGGACAGGTTTTGGACCACAGCGAATGATTACAAAAGCGAAGAATAATATATTATACGAATTGGATGGAAAACCAGCACTTGATTTGTACAAGCTATACCTAGGAGATAAGGCAAAAGGATTACCCGAAGCGGCCCTGTTATATCCATTAAATGTACGTATGCCAAATAGTAAAGAAGTTATCGTACGAACAATTCTCAATATTGACGAGGAAAATAATGCGATGATTTTGGCGGGTGACGTACCAGAAGGCTCAAAAGTACAATTGATGATGTCAACAGTTGATGACATTGCCGAAGGCGCAGCTAAAGCTGGTGAGTATGCCATGAGAGATAGAACAACAGAACCTGAATTAGCCCTTTTGGTGAGTTGCGTTGGAAGAAAATTGGTGATGGATCAACGCACTGAAGAAGAGGTTGAGGAAGTTATTGGCTCTATAGGTGATAAGCCCGAAATAATGGGTTTTTATTCCTATGGCGAGATGGCACCATTTGCCGGTCAACAAGAGTGTAAATTGCACAACCAAACCATGACCCTAACTTTATTTAGCGAATAATGCACAAATTATTATCTCGACAAATTCGCAAATTCTTGCCTGATAAGTGGGCTAAAAATGAAGCGCTTTCCGATTTTTTGGAAGTGATTAGTAAATCATATTCGGATAATGACTCTAAATTAGAACTCCTACAACGATCGACCATTCTTAGCTCACAAGAGCTATCTGAGGCGAACGATGATTTACGCAACAGGGCTGATGCACAAAAAAAAGTGATAGAATCGCTTGAGCGTTCTATTGCAGCACTAAACCCTAATGCGGGAAATCAAGATCAGGAAGAAGCTGAGCATTTCGATCCATTAGCATTGGCGAAAAAACTTGAGGAACAATCTTCTAAAATAAATCAGATATCGGCCGAAAAAGATGTGCTCCTTAAGAACCTAGAAGAACGCAACGAAGCATTAAATAATTATGCCCATATGGTTTCACATGATTTGAAATCGCCGATGCGAAATATTAATTTTTTAATAGGGTGTATTCAAGAAAAAGATGCCATAATCTTCTCTGAAGAATCAAAAGATAACTGCGAGCTCATCAGTGAAAATCTAGAAAAGATGGACGCACTGGTAGATGGCATTTTAAAACATGCCACGATTACCGATATCGAAGAAAAAAAGGTGGAAGTTGATGTGAAACTTCTGATATCAGAAATTGCTAAAACGCTTTACGTTCCTAAAAATATTAGCATTGAAACGATTGCTCCGCTGCCTACTTTAGTAATTGGCAAATACAAGTTAGAACAATTGTTCAAGAATCTATTAGACAATGCCTTAAGCGCGACGGAACATAACCCTAAGGGGCTAATTCAAATTGCTGCAACGGAAGAACCAAGCTATTGGAAGTTTAGTATTTCTGATAATGGAAAAGGTATTGCTAAAAAATATCAAAACGATATTTTTAAGATGTTTAAAAAACTTGAAGATGACTTCAAAGCCACAGGTATAGGCCTGGCTTTAGTAAAAAAAATAGTGAATTCATTTAGTGGAGAAATCTGGCTGAAATCTGAAGAAGGAAAAGGTGCTACTTTCTTTTTCACAATAAAAAAATAAGAATATGGAAATTCCTAACATGAATTATATTGATGAGCTCTCTGGTGATGATTTGGGGTTCAAGGCCAATTTTGTCAAAATTCTAAAGGATGAGTTTCCAATAGAAAAATTAGAGTATATTGATAATATTGATAATAATAGAACAGATGCGGCGTCTCAGAATGTGCATAAGCTCAAACATAAAATGAATATCCTAGGCTTGGAAGAAAGCTATAAGATTGCTGTAATTTTTGAAGAAGAATTACGTTTAGGTAATGAAAGACTAAAAGATGATTTCATGAAAATCATAAATACTATTGAAAATTACCTTAAAACGATCTAAGTATGAAGTGTATCATCATTGATGATGAAGCGTCGTCAAGAGCAATTGTAAAAAAACTCTGCAGCACTTTGCCTGATTTAGAGGTAGTTCAAGAATTTGAAAATGCTATTGAGGCAATTAAATTTTTGAACCGACAAGAAGTCGATGTGATCTTTCTTGATTTACACATGCCTGGGTTTTCTGGTATTGATTTTCTGCAAACTTTAAAGAATCCTCCAAAGGTAGTAATTACAACATCAGATCCTGATTTCGCTATAGCGTCCTACGAATACGAGATGATTATTGATTACTTGGTCAAGCCAATAACTCCAAAGCGCTTCGAAAAATGTGTTCAAAAAATTAATAGTAGCTCAAGTATTCCTCCAAAACAAAATAAGGGTACAGGCAGCGAAAATGCGCTTGGAGAAGATCTCTATATTAATATTGACCGGCGTTTGATTAAGTTAAAATACAAAGAGATCTTGCTTATTGAAGCCAAAGGTGATTACATAAATGTAAAAACTGAAACTTCAGAATTTTTGGTACATACAACCTTAAAAAAAATTAATTCCAAATTACCAGCAGCGCTCTTTTTACAGATTCACAGATCATATATCATAAATTTTAGCAAGATAATTGACATTGAAGATAATAGCGTTTTAATTGAGAAGAACGTCATACCCATAAGCCGCTCTAATAGGCCAGAGTTGATGCGCCGATTAAATCTACTGTAAATAGCGCCGTGTTTTTTAGTAAATTAAACCGTTAACTATTAATTTGAACCAGCTACCGATACGAAAGTATCATCTGCCGACGCTGGTCTTTTCTAGCGCTAACTTTAAGATACCTTTGAGTTGTATTTAAAACCTACGTTTAACTTAAATGTATTCATTATGAAAAATAGTCTGCTATTATTATTTACTTTGAAAGCTATGGTAACTGTTTTAAAGACGGTTATATCCTCAGTCGTTGTTATCGCTGGTATGTCTCTCGCTGGAATGTTTTAAATCACCCGCACATTCCAAGATGCGAAAGGGGGCTCAATTTAATTCAAAAAACAGGATCTAGTATTTCATATTTAAAATTTCGAGATCAAAAAAGACTCCATATAGCGCTTGACAAATAAAAACTTCCACCCTACGACCGTAGGCTGTATGCTAAGCTATTCACCTTAATTTTTAGTACTAGAGTTCAGCTATTTAAAATATTCAATTAAACCTGCATCCTATGAAACATTTTTGACTTTTATTAGCTGCACGATCCTATGTTACTTTTGCTTTTGCTTTTGCCCAAAATTGCATAGATACAATAGCATCCATTTCGTATCAAAATGACCTAAAAAATTTAGAAAATAAAAAGTCAATTTAGTCAGGTATTTAGCACTGGGTAACAAAACGGAAGGCAATATGAGAAATAACTATTGACAAATTTGTAGTAAGGTGTTTGAGAGCTATTCCGTTGAAAGGTTTGGGTCAAGAGGAATGGCAGTTACTAAGTAAAAGGATAGTCTTGCGATTAGTGAGGCTATCCTTTTACTTTTAGCAAGCGTTCAAAAAATCGAGCTTAGATGTTTAAAAACAATTCATATAAAATTTCACTTGTAAATGTATACCGAAGGTATCTACCGAAAAAAGAAAAAACCTAGCGTTATAGAAGTAAATCAATACGCAATTTTAGCTTAAATCATGAACCTAAAGCTGATATCATTACTCATCAAGTTGTATTGAAAATAACGGCATTTTTGCAAACAACCATTTCACCTTCACCCCTACCTCAGTAAATTCAAAACCAGCAGCAGTAGCCGAAGCAATATTACTATACTTACCATAGGCTTGAAAACTCAGGCGTTTAGAATGTTGATGTTGTATACTTGTTTCTGCTCTAAAAATAGCTGTTTGCGGGTCTTCTTCTACTTGCTGTAAACCAGTAGCTGCGCTAATCATATAGCTTGTTTTATCAGAAAATTGACCTCTTAAATCAGCAAAAAATTCAACGGCCTGGTATATTTCTGGACTAAAATAAATGGTTGGTACTTGATCTTTAAAAGCTACATATTGATAATTGATACCCACTTTCAACGCAGGTTTACGAAGTAGATTATAATACAAAGATGTAAACAATAGGTTTCTTACGTTTTCATCACTTTGCTGGGTATGCATGAGCTGGGTATACCAACCTAAGTTAAAATTAGTGCCTAGATTATAGTTGAGTCCAAAATGATTGAGTACGATTTCACGTTCAATAAGTTCTGCATTAAAACTCTGAACCTCTCGCTGATAGCCGAGATCTAGATTTTGTAATTTAAAAGGTTGTGTCTGCAGTTTTAAATCTAAGACAGGCTGCGTATATGCCTCTGTCATAAACCGTGAATTATTGATTCCGAATACTCCTTTAAAATTTGTTTTAGGGAATAGTTTATATTCCAAGCCAGCCAATAAAACGCGAGAATTCGCTTTATTTAAAGTAACTGTATTTTCAGTTGTTCTGAATTGGTAACTAACCGTTGTGCGAAATTTAGTGGACAAGGGTAGGTTGACCGTAGTATTTGTAGAAAAAGCTACATTGTTACCATTGTCAAAAGTATAAGCGACATGCTCTTCTACAAAAGGGGTATAAATCAAGTCGAGCTTTTCAATAAAGCCGAGAGCATCTTTTTGATTTTTATAAAATTTCAGTGTATTCGATGCCGATTGATATGCTGGTATAATTCTATCTGCTGCGAACATCGCATTCGCTTTTCCTAAATTACCATCAAAAGAGGTACTATCATTCGCAAGAATAGCATCATAACTTGCAATACTATTTTTAGACTCCCCAATATAAAGTCCGAGTGTGGCTTTAAGCGCATGAATCCAATTCCGATTCTTATGTACCTGTTCTAAACTATCTATTTGTCGTTTGGCACTAATAAATTTTCGATTCCAAATCAATGCCTGTATGTACCGTTCGTAAGTGCGTTCAGTTAACTCAAAATCATCAAATTGCAGCACCTTAGCTTTAGAAGATTTAACAACGAGTAATGCCTGTTTGTCATTCTCTCCTATATGTTCTGCCAAGGCAATACCGTTTAGAGCCGTTATAGAATCTTTAGGCGAACTAGCATATCGTTTGTACATCACTTTAGCACTATCCACCTGCTTCGTAATAAGGTATAGATTTGATAAGTTGAGTAGGGCATCTTTATCATCAGGAAAATCAACAAAAATTTCTTTTAGCCATTTTTCTCCGCTGGCATAATTCTGTTTATTTACAAAGGTACTGGCTAAGCCTAATCTCATGTATTTACGCGAAATCTTTGCACTTGCATTATCAGGCTCTAGTTCTAGTGCTTTTTCTACTAACTTGAGTGCCTCTTCAAACTCCTTAAGATTACTTAGTGTATTCGCATAGCCTAATACCGCGGCAAATTTAGTTGGATAATCTTCCACCATTTTGGCGTATAAGGGTTTTGCTTCTTCATACTTCTTTGCCCATAAAAATGATTCATTATAATTAATTGCTACTTCAAAATCGGTTGGGTAGGTTTCCAGCAATTCTGCAAATAAGCCGGTTGCTTTGACAGGTTCGCCACTTAAGCCAACCGCACGACCATAACAAAGCAGTGCTGTTTTATTTTCAGAATCTGTTTTTAAATACTCAGCAAAGAATACCTCTGCTTCTTCGAAATCTCCTTTTTCAAGAAGGCTAAAGCCCTCTTGCATCTTACTTTGAGCAAGCAAAATTGAAAATGAAAAGAAGGTAATAATAATGAGATAATAGCGAATCATAAGAAGTGAGATTTTTACTACAGATACATAACGTTAATTGTTTGTATTTATTAGTATTGATTTCAATTATAAAGGTAGTGGTGACCTTTTGGCTTTGGAAGTACGATATGGTTCATTCATCTACACTAAACTTCTATCGAACGAAAATGCCGATTTACAAAAGCTATGTTTAAGATATTTGTCTCGTTCTCAGAAGAAGGTAAATATAATAAGGATGTCATAACAGCTATTGAAAAACTAAGATGGGTGCAATGTAAACGAAACTTTGGTTAAAGAAACCTTTTGAAATTTCAAATCAGCGATGAGCAAGCTAGTCAAGGGGCTATCATTAATACCTCTAGATCTAGAGAAGGTTCTTGAATTTGATACAAAGGCTGCTATTACTCTTTTAAAATATATGTCAAGGTCAAACCTAGTTGTAATACATTCTATGTAATTGGTTTAAAAAATAAAAAATGATTCCTATTCTTAGAGAATCAAAAATGATATGTACTTGGAGTAAACAAAAAAATAAAATAATAGTTAAGTCAATTCCCTTGAAATGTTGTTTTGGGTAGCCTGCTTTTGGGTTAAGTGGCGGCTGCCCTAACAATATTTTTATTTTAACACCTATTAATATATAAACTATGAAAACACTTTAAAAGGAACGAAACTAGAATTAATAAAGATGCTACCCAAAAGTGCATTTGAACGAATAAGGGCTTCCTAACATACTATTACGCTAATAATTCGTTTTATGTAAGATATGGATTACAAATGACAATAAATCAATCCTATAATTAACCCCCCGAAAAGGTATTTAATCATATATCTTTTCTATACTTAAAACCCAAATTAATGAAAATATTAGCCATTGATGACCAACAACTAATTTTATTATCAGTAGAAAAAAGACTCTTAGAAATTGGCTATACTGTAGCAGTCGCAGATTCTGGAGAAAAAGGAATTTCATTATTTGAATCTTTTAAGCCAGATTTGGTTCTTGTTGATATTAATATGCCTGGTATATCTGGCTTAGATGTGGTTAAACATATTCGCACAACCAAAAAATCAAAAACCCCAATTTTGGTCATGTCAGGTAATACGGAAGAAAATGTTATAATTGATGGTTTCGCTTTGGGTATTGAAGACTACATGAAAAAGCCAGTGAGCCTAGAAGAAATGGCAGCACGAATTAAGAGGCTTATAGGTGCTCCTGAAACGGATACCATTTTAACGAACACAACTGAAACACAATTATTACAAAAGAACTGTGTTGGGGTGGTAATACCATGTTATAATGAGGAAGAACGACTATCAAGTGATGAATTCAAAGAATTTGCACACAAAAACCTAGGGTATCACTTATGTTTTGTGAATGATGGTAGTACAGATAATACACTTCAGGTACTAGAAGAACTAAAACTGGCGAACAAGAGTCACATTAGCGTTTTTGACTGTGAAAAAAATGGTGGTAAAGCAGAAGCAGTACGTCAGGGAATGCTTCATTTAGCCAAAGACCCGCAACTTGATTACATTGGTTTTTTAGATGCAGATTTGTCGACCGATTTTAGAGACTTTCATGACTTAGTAGAAACATTAGAAGATTCTGATTTTAAAATTGTCAGTGGTTCGAGAATGGCCAGAATGGGCGCCGACATAACAAAAGAATCGGCACGGAAAATAATAAGTATGACTATAAATCTTATTATAAGAACCATTCTTCAAATGCCCTTTAATGACACGCAATGTGGCGCTAAAATCATGCGAAAAGATATCATTCCATTGCTCTTCACAAAACCCTTTATTACGAAATGGATATTCGATGTAGAAATTTTCATGAGAATGCGTAAACACTATGGCAAGGCTAATGTTCAGCAATTTATTTGTGAGCAACCCCTCAAACGATGGATTCATGCAGATGGTTCTAAACTATCTATGAAAGATTCTGTGAAAATTGTTGGTCAACTTGCGCAAATAGCGTTTACCTATAGATAAAAACGATACCCTGTAATGTCATACCATTGGTTTGCAGAAAATCATCATCCGTTTACTAAATGTAATTCCCTTTTTTGTAAAAAGGATATTCGCATATTGAATTAAATCTTAACCCCCAAAATAAAAAATTATGGCTTTAGAAGTAAACCAGAATGACAGTGTAATTAATGTGGTAGGTGAACTATCGTCTGAAAACGCTGTAATGCTCAAGCAACATTTTCATTCTTTCTTACTAGAATTTGATGAAATTATTTTAAACCTAGATGATGTCACTTATATGGAGTCTGGCGGTGCATTTGAAATCGAGCAACTATACCTTGATTTTATGAAAAGTAATCGGATTATTCAAATTATTGGTAGAGATAACAAAAATATAGCAATGACGATGAAGTCTACTAAAACCTCATACATTCTTAGCCATGACCGCATTTAGGCTCACCTTAAAAAAAGTATCTCCTGAACAGGTTTTTATGGCTAGTGTGCTAATTGTTAATGTTGGCAACTACCTGTATAACTTAGTTTTAGGTCGTCTTTTGGGGCCTGAAGCTTTTGCTGATGCAGCCCTATTAATTACGCTTTTATTGGTTTTATCATTTATGGGCATGACCTTTCAATTAGCGACGGCAAAGTTCGCCGTACTTTTCGAAAATAAGCAATGGATTGCTTTTCAAAATAAAATGTATCGGTATTCTGCTATTTTCGGAATTGCCGTAGGCATCCTAGTTCTCTTTTTTGCAAAAGATCTTCAACTACTATTTAATACACAAAATTCATGGATGTTTACAGCCTTTGGCTTTGGTGTTCCGCTCTATTTTTTTATGAGTGTCAACAGAGGTAAGTATCAAGGTAAACAAGATTTTAATAGGCTTTCTATTACCTATCAAACGGAAATGTGGAGTAGATTGATACTAACGATCATTGCCTTGATGTTGCTTCCTTTAGAGCCTTCTCTTATCGTCGCATTAGGTATTGTTGCCTCTTTCTTTTTCGGGTTAATACCTACTAACCTCAAAGACTTTTCTTTTTTCAAAACTAGAGAACTAGCTCCAGAATATCAAAAACAAGTAACACGATTCATGGTAATTACCGCCTGTTACGAGCTCACTCAGATTCTAATCAACAATAGTGACATATTGTTAGTAAAGCACTACTTTGATGCGCTTGATGCCGGGCTCTATGCTTCATTGGCATTAATTGGAAGAGCAGTATACTTTGTAGCATGGATGTTTGTAATGCTTTTGCTACCAGCAGTAGTACAAAAACAAAAAGATGGAGAACCAACGGCCCCCATTCTTTTTAAATATGTGGGCTATATTTCTGTGCTGTCACTACTCATTGTTAGTACCTGTTATCTACTTCCAGAACTTATAATTTCTATTTTGTTTGGAGAAGCCTATATTTCAATGGCAGGTTTACTTTGGCAATATGCACTAGCCACTTCATTGTTCGCTATTTCAAATATTTTCGCCTATTACTTTTTATCCCTTGACCAATACGTACCTGTTATATTTTCAGGTGTACTAGGAGTATCACAGATTCTTTTAGTGGTGTTTTTTCACGACAGCCTTGCCGTTGTTGTTCAAGTTCAAATCATCGCAATGGTCGGTTTATTGATTGCACAGCTCATTTATTTTGTACATAAAACCTATGCAAATAAACCCCTCGAGAGCTAGTGATTTAAAATATTTTACTCGTAGCTAAAGCGAAATTTTAGCTGAGGTGAAGCTGTATAGTACAAATCATTTTAATCGAAACTTTAAATTATAAATAACCAATTTACTAGTATAAACTTAACCCTATGAAATTAGCAATTGTCACGGCTTACCCACCGAGCAAAGTAACCCTCACTGAATACGGATATCACTTAGTTAAACATTTTAGACTTCAAGAAGAAGTGACTGAGATTGTTCTCATTACTGATGTTACGGCTGAAGCGAAAGACCTAAAATTTGAAGAACAGGGTTGTAAAATAACGGTAAAGGAATGTTGGAATTTTAATGATTATACCAACCTTTTAAAAATATCTAAAGTCATTTCTAAAACCAAACCTGATGCCGTTTTATTTAACCTCCAATTTTTAAAATTTGGAGATAAAAAAATTCCAGCAGCGCTAGGCCTAATGCTTCCTATGGTATGCAGATTAAAAGGTATTCCTACAATTTCACTACTTCATAATATTCTTGAACAAGTAGATTTGGAAAACGCCGGATTTACAAAAAATAAGGTATTACAAAAAGTCTATAACTTTATAGGCACCACATTAACGCGCTTTGTTTTAGCATCAGATATACTAGCTGTTACTATTAGTAAATATGTAACTATTCTTGAAAAGAAATATAAAGCGCGAAACATCGCATTAATTCCACATGGTTCTTTTGAAACACCTCCTGAACCAAGTTATCTATTGCCTGCAGGGCCAAAACAAGTTATGGCCTTTGGCAAGTTCGGAACCTATAAAAAAGTAGAGATTTTAATCGAAGCAATTGAATTGATTCGTACGAGAACTACTGAAGATATTGAAATTGTTATCGCTGGTACCGACAGTCCGAATACACCTGGTTATTTAGATTCAATGAAAAAAAAATATAGCCATGTACCACAAATAAAATTTACCGGATATGTGGCCGAAGAAGATGTACCGAGAATATTTGGTGAAAGCGCGGTCACTGTATTTCCGTACACTTCAACTACCGGAAGTTCAGGTGTACTGCACCAAGCTGGAAGTTACGGTAATGCCGTAGTACTCCCCGACTTGGGCGATTTGAGTATTTTAGTTCGAGAAGAAGGCTACACCGGAGAATTTTTTGACCCAGCAAGTACCGCATCTTTAGCAGACGCGATTGAGAAAATTATTACTCAAGAAGAATATCGAATTCAATTGGGTAAAACAAACTACAAAGCCGCCTGTTCTTTACCAATGTCTGAAATTACCAGAATGTATGTAGACTATTTCAAAGCAATAAAAGCATCAAAATCAGAGGGTTTTGAACTTACGCTACCAAAGAAAATCAGCGAGTTAGAAGAACAACAGATGTAAAATATGGTTTAGTTTAAAAACAGGGAATGACTAAAAAGTCATTCCCTGTTTTTTTCTGCTAATTCAAAGTATACCGGTTTTTTATTTCCTAAGGTATCTAAGCAACCAAAGAAATGTTGTTTTTTAGTTTTCCACGGTAAGCTTCCTGCCACAGCGCTAGGAACTTTTTTAAAATCATATAAGGTCCAAAACATATAAGGAATATTATTATCCTTCAGTATTTTTTGCATCGCTACGTAGTAATCTAATTGTCCTTGTTCATCGGCTCCTGTATATAAATTCCATAGCCCTTTATATGAAGACATGCCATACTCTTGAAGTACTTTGGGTTTGTTTGGTACAACAGCATTCAAGCTGTCGTATGCTTTTTTATAGTTCTGAATTTCTCTGTAATAATGGTAGGATACAAAATCTACTTTATCGGCCAGTTCTATGCCAGCTTCTGGAGAAGACCAACCTATGGTAACGGGATGGTTTTTATCCCACTTCTTAATATTTTCTATCATTTGTTCTAGCCAGCTTAACACCCGTAAACGCCCACGAGAATCAAAATCTAAATCGGGCTCATTTTTTATATCCCATCCTAAAAGGGCCGGATGATCTTTAACAGCATTCACAATAGTTTCTGCATGCCTATGGGTAAGTGTCCAATTAGAAACATCATAATCTCCGTAGAAATCAAATAAAGTGATCAGCACATCTAGCTTATTCGCTTCTGCCGTATCTAGAAGTATTTTAAGTAGCTCGAGTTTCTTATAATTTACGCTGTTTTTCCCAAAATCTTCATATTGTATAAATACCCGTATAGTATTTAAACCCATATTTTGAATAATTTTAAAATCTTGGTTAATGATACTATCATTAAATCTTTTTCCAAAGGTATCCCAAGGCGAATCTTTCGGGTAGTAGTTAATGCCCTTTATAGCTTCAATTTTTTTTATTTTATCTTCTATATTTCGCTCCTCCACTTTAGAAGTATCTCTTGGTGTAGGAATTTCTTTTAAGTGTCTTATACGCCAAAAACCATCTTCTAAAAGCATCATTACTTGATAGCTGGTGGTATCCTTTTCTTTAAAGACTAGTTTCTCTCCTTCATAAGTCTCCTGGTATTGCTCAACATTGTAATCTTTGAAAACAACCATCGTACCATCTGCAGTATAAAAATCTAAAGAAGAATTATGACTTAAGGTTGTTCGTTTAAACCAGTTTTTATTTTTTTTATTTAGGTCTATATTATCATAAAGCCTTACTCTAGCGCTATCGGTGTAAAAATCTTCGATACCGTAGGGGTCATTTTTCTTATAGGCTATATTACGAACATGCCAAGCATTCATGTAATCATTAGTAATCTCGCCTAAGGCCTGTACTTCCATAGGTCTTCCTGGGTTTTCTAAGTTGGTCCATTCAAAACTTGGTTTATATACATCTTCCATAGGAACTTCTAAATGCAACATAGAAGTTTTGTCTGCTCCAGTATTCATAAAAGCCCAAGCAGCACCTAGTCCATAAATCACAAGGGCGTTGATCCCCAAAAATGTGACGATCAGTACCGTTCTGTAGAGTGCTTTATTTAATTTAATACCCATGTATGTTTTTTGTAAATTCTTTTGTGATTCCTGCCGCCTCTAATTTTAGTGTATACTCACCTTCAGGCAAAAAATGTTCCCCTAAGAATATAGTACAAGCTCCGTTTTTAGTAGTTGTTTTTTTTGATTCGATAAACTCTCCGTTGGCATCATAGATATCAAGTTGCAAAAGCAGACCATCAGGAATAAGCTGCTTCATAAAACTTTCAAAAGGACCAATGGCTATATTTCTATTTCCTTTAGAGAAATAAACAGGATAATCTTTAATGGCTGGCTTAAACGAAAACGCTGCAGTATTACTCTCTGCTGCGCCAGTAACAAATGCCTGTATCTCCCATTGTGAAGCTTGATCTGGGTGTAAAGTTCTAGCTTCAACAATACCGTTTAGCGTGGTACCTATGGTATACAAATAAGAATCTTTTTCATTTTTTATAATGAAGGTCACCAAAGTACCATTACTTACCATATTGCCAAACTCATCTCGAATAATATCTGATGTAAACGTTACTATTTGATTACCGTCGGCAAAATTATGTGCACTAGATGCACTTATAGAGAAATTAGTAGCATTGGAAGGATAAACAATAGTGGCAAGCTCTTTTGAAGTAGTACCATTGCATTCTGATGATACTAATATTCTTCCAGATTTTGTGGTAGACCTTACATTGTACCAGGCCATAAAGTTTTGACTTGTAATTTTCAGCTCACTAATATTCTCTAAAAACTGATATTTAACGGTTACTTCTGTGCCATTATCCAAAGGGTTATCATACACATCTGTTGGAGCAATTGTTAGCATAGAAAAATCATTATATCCTGCAGTAATACTTCTTGGTCCAAAATAAGACTCAATAAACGTAGCCTTGGTTGCGTTTACACCAATTTCAAATTCACCTTGTAATACCGTTTTTTCTTCTTGTAAAAGTTTCCATCGGCACGGGCCAGCGAGTCTAGTGAAGTTTTTAGGAAGCTTAAATAAAAGTAGTTTACTGCTATCTTTTTTTGATGCTAAAAGCGTATTTCCATATGCGTTTTTAATTTGTAATTTGAATTTGTTAGTCGGGGTATCTGTTTTAAAAAGTAAGGAAATCGAATCACCCGCAACAAAACTGTTTTGCATGGCGACTAGGCTCACTTTTGGGCTAACACTTTGTTTTATTTCTGGTTCTTTTTTAGAAGAACAGCCGAATAGAAATAAACTTAAAACTATAATAACTTTAAATCGCATGCTATTTGGGGTTACCGATATAACTGTTTATTTCAAACTTTAAGTAGTCGAAGCCCTTTCCTTTAAATGGTTGGGTTTGCTTTGCGCCATGTATTATTTTTCTATTCGGAAATATTTTTTCTGCTATAGCTTCATTAGGCAATCCATTTACAAAGCAGTTCTTTAAGCTACTATTTATAATTTTAAGACTATCTAAATCTAACGGCTTGTAGTTGAAAAATTGTTTTCGCTGAATGCGAACTCCTTCAGTAACAAATTTATGATCTACCCAGAGTAATTTATTTTGATCATCATAGTAAGAAATTATTAACTGAGGTATGGTCACTTCTTGTACTCCTGAATTAAATAGAACACCATTAAAACCTTGGTCTGTATACTCTAAATCTTGCAAGGCTACCTGCTTATACAAATCGGTGTTCGCCGTATTTCCTGCAGACTGTAAATTGAATTTGGTTGGTTGTTCTTCAAAGCTAATTGGAGTAAACTGGTCTGGGTCAAACGTTGGTGGTAGCGTGTCTTTGGTAGAGGACCAAGCAATACCTTCAAAGTTTATTTTAAACGTTGTTGTTTCTTTAGGCATTAACTTGTGCTTAATTTGATGTTTAGCATTGTAATTGGCAAGTTCTGTATTGTTATCGTTGTAAAGTGTAGCCTTAATCACAATATCTGCTGGTGTATTATCAACGTTTTGTAGCTCTCCGACAATGCTATACTGCCCTTTGTATTTTACGAGTTTAGCTGAAAGAATTTCTAACACCGGTTGTTTTAAAACATCTTCATGATAGGTTTCTTGTGTGGTAATCTTTCTTCTACCGTGATTATAAAAAGTAGTACCATTGGCAGTAAAAAGTTGATCTGGTGGTATATCATTATCAACTTTTGATGGTTTTAGGTACCATTTACTATCTCTTTTTACAAGTTCATGATAATCATCATTAAAAATATTTTCTAGTGGCGTAATCCACATACTTGATACTTTGGCTTTTGCACTATTCTTCGTCTCATCATAAATTTCAATATGCAAAGAATCTAATTTGGCATACGAACTTAAAATTCCGTCGGTTACAGAGACCTCTAACATATACTGGGCAATGTCAATGTTATTTTCTGGGTCAAGGTAGGCGTGAGCTCTAGAAAAATCTTTAAAATCTAAAGCATCATAGTAAGACTCTACTACATTGTTTGGAGATAGTTGCGCTACGTTTTTTACATAAAACAGATACATACCATAACTCAAGCACAGCAGCATTAGCAGTGCCCACCAATGAGAAAATGTTAAAAGTTTAGGCGGAAACTTTTTAAAAGGCAACGCAAGCTTCATAAAAGAATGCTCTTCTAATTTTTTAGACTTTAATAGCCGTACCCAAATCATTTGAATATTAACGAAAATTGCTAATAACACGGTGGTTAGTGGAATTATACCCCACATTAATTTCATTACGGCAGGAACATCTTGTTTGGGCATAATTTGCGGTATGGGTGCCACATTTAGTTTTTCCCAAACCATAATACCATTCTCTAATTGCTGCAGACGCTGCCATCCGCAATAGTAAAGTATGGGGTCGTAGAATTTATCATTTGAGAAAATATATTTTAAATTATATTTTTCCGGTACGGTTAAAAACTGCTGCAGCGACCCGATACCCTCTACACCTCTAAATTTAGAATTTTCTATGCGTTCAATAGCCCTTGTGGTTAACTCTGGTAATCGCCGCGCTGAGTGGTAATTTCCATCCACTGTCATTGCATTGGTTTGTGCAGAAAGCCATGCCATTTGATCACCAAAGCCTAAAGGTAAATAGCGCCAAGCATCATGTGAATCTGCTCCTAAAAAGTTAACAATAGGGAGCATTTTAATTTTAGCAGGTTGTGAAGGTCTAAAATAGCCTAAGGTCATAGTAAATAGTACCATGAATAACATGCCACCAGCTATGAGACCGCCTAAGACTCTGTGATAAACACCTCCAAATTTTTCTTGTATCAAAACCTTTAAATCCCCTTCCACCATTCTAAATGCAAACTCAGCAAAAATTGGCAGGGCCATTATAGTTGCCCAAAGGGTAAACCTGTCTAAAGTAAGAATGTTAAATGCCGTTTCTCCTAGCATCATTAAAGGAATGGGCGTTGTACCGCCAGTTCCTAAGATGGTTAGAAGTGCAAAAGACAAGCCAAAGAATACATATCTTTTACTAAAATATCTATAAAAGAAATACGGCAAAACAAACAGAAAAACGCCCCATGGAATTATAAAAAACACCAATCCAGATGAAGTGATTTCTAAGAAATTATCGCGTGATCCATGCGGGATAGCGACTTGATTAATTGGGTTTCTTTTGGAATTGTACCAATACGGAAAAATACAGAAAACGATTAAAAAGATAGCAGTTCCTCCAAATTTTGCTATTCTCCAAAAATGCTTTAATGTGGTATTCCAAAAAATCTTAAAAGAGAGTTTTTTATACGAATTTACACGCTCTCTAGAGGCATCCATAACTGCCATTCCTATTAAGGGTGCTATAAAAAATACCATTCCGAAAATAGGCGTTACATGATGCGAAGTAACCGTTACCGCAAGCATAGTAACAGAGGTAATAAAGTATCGCATTTTACCTGTTTTTATCCACAGGTAAATTTCTGTCATGGAATGCAGTAAAATGGATAGGGCTGTGATACTTGGTAATTGCCCAAAAATATGCAGTGTTTCTACAAAAGTGGAAGAGAAAACAGCTAAAACAGCACCATAACCCGCTATTCTTCTACTGCCAGTCATTAATAAGGTGTATCGATAGGCACCTGTTATAAATAATACAATAGCCAGTAAGCCTACCGTGTACATTCCAAATTTTAGACCGCCTATGTAGGAGAGTATTCCAATCACTTGGTGAACAAGTGGAGGGTATGATTGCACGGTAAAGCCTGTATACCACCTATATTCCCAGGGGTCAAACCAGCTATTGGCATAATGATCGGCAAAAAATAAATGAATTAAGGCATCATAGGTAGATTCCAATGTGAAAAAAATAGCGGAACCGTGGAAAGCAAGCCCTACAATTAAAGCTAATATTAAGAGGGTATTGGTTTTTTTCTTCAAAATTTATGCAAGAATCAAAATTTTACTAAAGGTATCAAATATATAAGATGAGGATTACAATAATGGTAGAATAGTTTACATTTTAAAAAAAAAATACTTACACCATTATTGTTTTCATTATTCAGTGCTAAAAAAGGCACCTAATGGCCCATCAACTAAATTAAAAAAAATAGTGTAATCTCCTATACATAACAATAAGCATTTATGAAATTCCTCACTTCTAATGAGCAACCACTCCAATTTATTTCGCTTGAAAAGAGATGCTTGCTCATAGGGCGTATCATTAAAGTACTATTTCAGCCACCGTACTAAAATAGCGATACAACTACAGCAACTCACGAATCAACTTGTTTTAACAAAACTGAAGATAAGCCCTAGCTATATTTGCCTTGGTTACCAAGCCAATCCCCTTGATTTCAGCAATTAAACAATTGTGAATTTAAATCTAAACCTATGAAGATTTTAGCCATTGACGATCAGCAATTGATCTTATCATCTATCAAAAAAAGACTTACCGAACTAAGTTATGAAGTAAAAACAGCCAGTTCTAATGAAGAGGGAATACTCTTATATAATTCTTTTAATCCTGATTTGGTATTGCTAGACATGAACATGCCAGAAATGTCTGGCAATGAACTTGTGCAATGCACCGGTATTGAAGTGGTCAAATATATCAGAGTTTTTATGAAACGAGATACGCCTATTTTGGTACTATCCGGAAATACAGATGAAGCCGTAATTCTTGAAAATTTCAACCTTGGCATTAATGATTATTTAAAAAAACCAGTAAGCTTAGATGAAATGGCAGCGAGAGTTAGACGTATCATCGGGACAGCTCATTCTGAAGAATTCTTACAAAAAGCAAAGTTAGAAGAGCAAATTTTACGAAAAAATTGTGTTGGCTTAGTAATACCCTGTTTTAATGAAGAGCAAAGACTATTGCGTTCAGAATTCAAGGCTTTTTCGTATAAAAATATAGGCTATCATTTATGTTTCGTCAACGATGGTAGTTCTGATAATACGCTATCTGTTCTCAGGCAATTAAGAGATTCAAACCCTGATAACATTAGTGTTTACAACTGCAAAAAGAATGTAGGTAAAGCCGAAGCTATTCGCCAAGGAATGTTAAGACTCACAAAAGACCAACAATTTGACTATGTCGGCTTTTTAGATGCCGATTTATCAACTGACTTCCAAGATTTCAACGCCTTGGTTAGCGTAATTGAAAATTCTGATTTTAAAATTGTTAGCGGTTCAAGAATGGTCCGAGTAGGAACAAATATAAATAAGCATACGCCACGGCAAACGATCAGTGTTCTTATTCAGAAGATTTTAGGTATGCCTTTAAAGGACACCCAATGTGGTGCAAAAATCATGGATCGTGAAATTGCATCGTTACTATTCAACGAAAAATTTATTACCAAATGGCTATTTGATGTAGAAATTTTTATGAGAATGAAAAAAATCTACGGCCGTCATTCAGCTCAAAAACTCATTTATGAACAACCATTACAGCGTTGGAAACCATCCAATAGTTCTAAAACATTTATAAAATACAACACAAAAACTATAAGCCAAATCACCCAAATAACCTTAGAGCTCGCCTCACTCTTTAAACTTAGCACGAAGGTGAAAAATTTCAAAATCTGATACTTTAATTGCTCCGCAGTAGGTCTAAAACCTGATGCAGCACTCACTGCCAAGTTAGACCAAAGTTCGGAATGGTTCAGCCGCTTCACCAGCTGATCCTGGAATGCGTAACGTGGTCGCCAAAAGTGGCACCCCTACTCTACAGGTAAAATAGAGGTATGCGTTTGAATGAAAATCAATTATACCCTCTGGCCAAACCAAGTATAATTTTTGAAGAATTTACCAGAATGCAGTGCTTATGGCACTAACATTTTCTTTCTTTTTTGCGACTTTATTATTTGCTGATTTTTTATTACATTGTGGTGCTAACCAAATGTCCCCCTGATGATTATACAGCAAACCGCATCGGTTCGGCTTCAAGAACCCATATCTGTGCTCTCTTTTGCCTTAGATACTGGCCCATTATTATTAATGTCCTTGATTTTTTCTATGCTTTTATTTTTCTGTTGGTATTTTGCGATAGAACGCACCAATCAGAGAAAGAAACAACGATTATGGTTCCTGGAAAATGAAGGTTTGATACAGCAATATAAGGTGCTACATCACCATCTTGAAAGTTTTGGCAGAAGTATTTCTTGTTGCAAACATTGCAAAAATGACAAAATGCAGCTTTGGAATTATGAACAGCATCAACTCT
Organism: uncultured Flavobacteriaceae bacterium; assembly: GCA_938029725.1. Lineage (GTDB taxonomy): Bacteria > Bacteroidota > Bacteroidia > Flavobacteriales > Flavobacteriaceae > Maribacter_C. The sequence goes on along the minus strand of CALHGE010000031.1, from coordinate 922 downwards.
TAGTAGTACGTTGCAGGTCTTGTAAAAAAAATTACACCTTTACTAAGGAGCATAATGAACTCATGCAACAAATTCTATTCCAAATGGAAGGTGTCGTTAGCCTAGTAAACACCGTTTTCACCTACCGACATCATCCTCTAGGTAAGCTTTTGGGTCAAAAACTGGCGATAGATATCCATGGCATAAAACCAGATGATCGCCCTTTAGAACTTATGCATTTTACAGCATCTAAACTAGAGGAGATCAAATCTAAATCAATTCTGGATATTTTTATTTATGATTGGGAGGTCGTTGTTCCAGAACGTTCAGCACTACTGGCTTCCTAGCGTATTCGAAGTAAGGTCTTTACAATGTAAAACAAATTCACCCCTCAAAGCATTTCCTATTTCTTTAGGTACAGCACTACTGAGTCGATCGCTCTTATCAATTCAACAACACTAATAAGCTATTTGCTTTGACACCGTATGTAGTAAAGCCCAATAGCGTGGAAAGGGCAGACATAGTATACCAACCCACCGGAATCAAATGAGCATAGCAATATGTATTGCAAACCCTGTTATAGTAAAGTCTAAAACGATTTTTAAGTGGTTCAAAAAAAACCTTTTTCAATGGTTCACTTTGCCCATCTTTTTTACAAATTATTGAATAGAACAATGCAGGAGCATCATGTTAATTTGAAGTTTATTTTAATCTTCCAAGCATACTAAAAACAAAACATTTGGCAACGGTATTGGTAATGCTAAAAACAAAGCCCCGTTATCATTATGATAACGGGGCTTTTTGCGGAGAAAGAGGAACTATCCATATTTCAAAAAACACCTTGTTTTTAAGGCTTAATACATGGTTTAATAGCTAGTGACCCCGAAACTGCTCCTTTTTAACAATAACTTAACTATTTAGGGTGAATAAAGTATTGATTTGA
>CALHGE010000030.1 GCA_938029725.1 uncultured Flavobacteriaceae bacterium | reverse complement strand
ATTATGAAGAAGGTAAGAAGAAACGTTTAGGAGGAGATTTAATTCCGAAGCGTATTAAGTATAAGAAGTTGATAAGATAGTAGTAGTTACAAGTTAAACATCATAAAGTAAAAAGCTCTCAAGATTTTCTTGGGAGCTTTTCTATCTTATAGTGAAAATAGGAGTAACTATATACGCTATTGTTTTAAGGTTTTTTTTATGGTCTTTGGTATTTGATTTTCGATTTTTTCTCTATCTCCTACGACGATCAGAGTCATGTTTTCTGGTTTAATATATTTCTTGGTCATTTCTTGAACTTTTTCAGGAGTTACTGCATGCATATTTTTCACCTTATTGGTTAAGAATGATTCGTCTAAATCATGTGTGTCCAAAAATATCATTTGTCCAATAATTCCTTCAGGGGTTGAGTTCTGAAGCACATAAATTCCAGATTCATAATTGATAATTCCATCCATTTCTTCTTTTGAAGGAGGTTCATTTTGAAGCTTTTCAATCTCTTTTTTAATTTCCATTAAAGAAGCTCCAGTATGCTCAGTTGTTACATCAGCTGATTCATACCATAAACCACTTTTATAATTACTTTCTAGGCTGCTGTAGGGTGAATAGGTATACCCTTTATCTTCTCTGATATTAGTAGTAATCCTTGAAGTAAAAGAACCTCCTAAAATCGAATTAGTTACGTCTAAAGCAACATAATCTTCATGCGAGGGTCCTATTACTGGAAGTCCGTAATAAATTGTTGACTGAGGCGCTCCTGGTCTATCTATAATTTTCACCTCGTTTGATGCTACAGGTTTCGCAATATTGTATTCCGATGGGTTTCCTGATCGCCAATCAGAGAATGCCTTTTTAACAGTTTCTTTAACCATTTTACCATCAAAATTACCTGCTACATAAATGGTAGTTCTTAAAGCTCCAAAATGCTCATTGTAAAATTGTTTGATATCTTCTACAGAGTACGAATTAATCAGTTCATCCGTGGGGTATATTCTTCCATAGGGATGATCTGGATATATTTCAGCATAAAAATCACGGCTTGCTTGCGCATTGGGTCTTGATAAACGCACCGCTAAATCTCTCTTCATATCGCTCTTTAGTCTTTCTAGTTCGTTAGTTGGAAATTTTGGGTTTTTAATAACGTCTGCCATTAGTAATATCGCATCGGGTGCAAACTCGTATAGGACCGAGCTACTTATTGATGATGAATGGACTCCTACACCAATATTTATATTACCGCCCATAGCTGCCATTTCATTGGCAATTTCTTTAGAGGTTTTGGTTAAGCTTCCTTCTTCTAATAAGTCAGCTAAGAGGTCACTTAGCCAAACCTGATTTTCATTTTCGTCTATGTTACCAGTTTTAATACTAAAACGTATTGTTGCTTTAGGAATAGAGCCGTATGGAACCATGACTAGTGTAAGACCATTGTCAAGCTTTACTACTTCTTTCGCAGGTAGGGTGAAATTTTTAGGTTCTCCGCTTTTGGGTGGTTGCTCTTTTTCCTGCGCCACCAAAGATGCCGAAAAGAAAAAAGCTAAAAGATATATCGTTATGTTTTTCATTAGATTTTTGTTTTTTCGTTAGCAGCAAGTAACGGATTTATTGTAAGTATGGTTCGATTACTGTTTATTAAATACTCATCTATAGTTTTCTTAACAATTTCAGGCGTTATCTTTTTGAATTCGTTTTCTAAAGTATTTATACGTTCAGGATTATCATCAAAAAGAGCAAAACTGCATAACAAATCTGCTCTTCCCAGCCCAAAAGTGCCGCCTATATCATCATATAATTGCGATCGAACCTTAATGATTGCAAGGTCTATCATTTCTTGGGTTACGGTAGTTTTTAAATCACTCATTACTTCTTCAATGGAAGTTAAGATTTCATCTCTTGATGTATCGGTATCATAAGTTAGGTCATACATCCAAATCATGGGACCTTTGTAATTGAACATATTTCCCAAGTAATTAATTCCGCCGCTAACATTTGAGGTATATCCTTTTTCTTTTTCTAGTTTTTGTGCCAATAAACTGTTGTCACCTTGCACTAAAATTTGATCTAAAAGTCCCATTGCATAATATTCAGGAGAATTTCGCTCTGGCATATGATATGCCAATGCAATTGCTGGTTTGTTTGCTAGCGAATCATTTTTTACAAACTCCTTTTCCTTTAACTGCCTAGGTTCTGAAGTATCTGGTTGCGGTGGAAGTTCTATGGAAGGTATATTTGCAAAATACTGTTCTACCCATTTTTTGGTTTCATCCATTTCAAAATCACCTACAATAGATATTGCTGCATTATTAGGAGAATAATAGGTTTTAAAAAATGCTTCAACATCTTGAAGATTAGCTGCGTCTAAATCTTCAAGATCCCCATAAAAATTATGTGCATTGTACCAATTGGTATTCGCATATTGTGGCATGTCTAACCAAGGAAAACCTCCATAGGGTTGGTTTAGTACGTTAACTTTTACCTCGTTCTTTACGACACCTTGTTGATTGGTTAAACTTTCTTGGTCGATGTTAAGTCCTTTCATACGATCTGCCTCTGCCCATAATATAGGTTCTAAAGCATGTGAGGGTACTATTTCAAAATAATTCGTAAAATCAAATCGTGTTGAACCATTATTTATTCCGCCATTGGAGGTGGTTAATTTATCAAATTCACCTTTAGGCAAGTTCTTTGATCCCTGAAACATCATGTGCTCGAAAAGATGCGCAAAACCAGTTCGATTTTTTGGTTCTATTCGAAAACCAATATTGTAGTAAACAGCAACTATTATAGTTGGTGAAGTTTTATCTTGCGATAGTATTACTTTAAGCCCGTTGTCTAATTTGTAATATTCTACTGGTACTTTAAACTGAGCCGTTTCTTCTTTTTTATCATCTTCTCCGACACAGCTCAGCACTAAGACAGTAAAAACGGAAAGAAAAAACGATTTAGATGTTAATTTCATGAAGTTGTTTTTTTAGATTAAATAGTCAATCAGGTTAAATTTAATTATAAATTATAATTATTTATAAGGTGTTTTTTTAAATTAATAATCCTCTTTTGGATACCAATCCAATTGTATCACCTCCAAATCTGGATTCCCATCGTTAACCATCGCTTTAAATTCATTTACATCACTAACATCAGGATTGCCTCTATAGTGATAAGGGTATATCTGTTTTGGTTTGAATTCTAAAATGGCATCAGCCGCACTTTCAGGCGTCATCGTATACGGTAGGTTCATACAAACAAACGCTTTGTCAATATTTTGTAAAGCACGCATCTCAGGAATATCCTCCGTATCGCCTGAAAAATATAAGCGTTGTTCACCAATATTAAGCACATACCCATTGCCTCTGCCTTTGGTGTGAAATTTTAAAGCCTCTTCGCGTAAATTATACATAGGTATGGCCTCAACGGTAATTCCGTAGCGTTCTTTAGATTCGCCATTTTTTAAAACATCGAGTTGCGGCAAAAAGTTATCTGGAAATTTATCTGCTACCGCCTTTGGAACTATAATCTTAGATTTTGAGGTATTCAAAGCTTCTAAGGTTTCAAGGCTAAAATGATCACCATGAATATCAGTAATGAGAATTAAGTCAGGTTGTTTTTGACCTGAAAAGGCCTCATCGCCTCCGACTGGGTCAATATAAATGGTAATATCTTTCCATTCGAGAATTGCTGTTGCATGTTCGATAGGAATGATTTTTATTTCGGAATCTTGAAGTTCCGTTTGCTTTTGGAGTGCTGGTTTCAGGGTCAAGTCTTTTTCAGAATACTCTATATCAGAACCAATTAAGGGTTTTTTATTTTGTTTGTCCTTGCAACCAATGATGAGCGTGCATCCTATTAATACTAAAAGTAATCTTTTCATAACATTTATTTTTAGTTGTTTCAATGTTTTTGACTTAATCAGGATTAGCTAAATTCAATTCCATTTTTACATCACTCCTTATATAAGGTAAATCTTTTTCAAGGGCAACATCTTCAAATCCATACTTTCTGTAGATATGCAAAGCTGTGGGTAGTTTGGTGCTTGAGTATAGGGTGATAGCATACCAGTTCTTTTGTTTTGCAAAATCTATGGCGAAAGAAATTAATTGCTGACCAATTTTTAATCCCTGATAATTTGAATCAACAGCCATCTTTCCCAATTCATAATGATTATCCTTATAAGGTATTAAAGAAAAGCATCCGACAATGGCGTTTTCATAAGAAGCCATAAATATAAAACCTCCAATACCTATAATTGAACGCTCGCAATCACTTAGTAATTCTTCATCTTTTGGCTCTACAAAGAAGTATTTCTCAAGCCAAGCAACGTTTAAACTCTTAAAATCGCCAGCGTATTTAGGTTCAAAAGGAAATATTTTTACAGACATATGTTTTTTAGTAGAACTCGTTATCATCGATAAAGTTAGCACTTTCAGGAGTTTAGGCTCAAAAATCTACTAAAATATTCTTGCTAAAAAATCTAAACTGAAAATCGGTGCGTATATAGAACTGATACAAACAAACACTTTTTAAAATTTAACAAGGGAATTAATTTTAACATTATGACTGAAACAAAAAATAACAACGGATTAAAGGTGCTAACTGGATTACTTGGTGTAGTACTATTAGGAGTTATCATATACACCTATAGTCTTTACCAGGACAAGCAAAAGAACGAAGCTGTACTTATTGAAGAAAAAGATTTAGTAGTTGCTGATTTGAATAGCCTAAAGTCAGAATATGACAAAGCTATTTTAGAAAGTAATGCTACTAATGAAGAATTAGTAACAGCTAGAGATAATATTGCAAAATATCTTGATTCTGTTAAAACAATGAAAGGTGACATTTCTTCTTTAAGACGATACAGAAGACAGGTT
>CALHGE010000029.1 GCA_938029725.1 uncultured Flavobacteriaceae bacterium | reverse complement strand
CTGCCAAATGGTCTTTTCAAGATCAATATTGGAATGACTTTGATCTACATAAGCGATTTTTGCGGTTTCCCCTACTTCAAATTCTCCTTTATCAGGAGCCTCCTCTCCCATTATCATGCGAAAAATAGTGGTTTTACCAGCACCATTAGGTCCTATAACACCTACGATACCGGCTTGTGGTAAAGAAAAATTTAAATCTTCATATAACAACTTATCGTCATAGGCTTTACTGACGCCTTTACAATCGATTACATTGGTACCCAAACGAGGTCCGTTAGGAATATAGATTTCTAACTTTTCGTCAAGCTCTTTAGAATCTTGACTCATGAGTTTATCGTAATTCTTTAAACGCGCTTTTTGCTTCGTCTGCCTTCCTTTAGCACCTTGACGCACCCATTCTAGTTCACGTTCTAAAGTTTTTTGACGCTTAGAAGCAGTTTTACTTTCCTGAGCCAAACGTGTTGATTTTTGATCTAACCAACTCGAATAGTTCCCTTTCCATGGAATACCTTCACCCCTATCCAATTCAAGAATCCAGCCAGCGACATTATCCAAGAAATATCTATCGTGCGTTACCGCAATCACGGTTCCTTTGTATTGCGCTAAATGATGTTCTAACCAGTGTACTGACTCAGCATCTAAGTGGTTGGTAGGCTCATCTAAGAGTAAAATTTCTGGTTCTTGAAGCAACAATCTACACAAAGCCACACGTCTTCTTTCTCCACCTGACAATACTCCAATTTTCTTATCAGAATCAGGCGTACGAAGCGCATCCATCGCGATTTCTAACTTGGTATCTAACTCCCAAGCATTTGAAGCATCGATTTGGTCTTGGAGCAGCGCTTGTTTATCCATCAACTTCTGCATCTTGTCTGCATCTTCATAGACCTCAGGCAAACCGAACATATCATTGATTTTATTGTATTCATCAAGAATTGCAACGGTTTCTGCAACGCCCTCTTTAACAATCTCTAGAACCGTTTTTTCTTCATCTAGTTGTGGTTCTTGTTCTAAGTACCCCACTTTGTATCCAGGCGAAAAAACGACATCACCTTGGTAGTTTTTATCAACACCTGCGATAATTTTTAACAAGGTAGATTTACCAGACCCGTTTAGGCCTAGAATACCAATTTTAGCTCCGTAGAAGAAGCTTAGGTAAATATTCTTAAGTACAGGAGTATTCGCTGTTTTATAGGTCTTGGTGACTCCAGACATGGAGAAAATGACTTTCTTATCGTCAGACATTGCTATTGAAATTATTGATTAGTAATTATTGTGGATTATAGCGTTGTAGCCCTTCGACTGCGCTAAGAATGGCATTTTAACTCAAGCTTGATTTTAAACTCTTCCTTTTAAAGCATTAAAAACCCATGCGATAGCAAAAAAGCCGATGCCTACTGAAGCAAAGCCCCAACCAGCAACATCATCATACCTGAAGGCGCCCAATGCAATTAATGCTAAGCCCACTACAATCATAATAAAAGTTGCCCAAGCGAGTACCGTATTTTTATTCATTCCCATACTTTAATTTTCTATTAATTAGGTTGGTGGTAAAATCAAATATCGTGAAAAATAGAGGAAACAAAGATGTTATTTTGAACTTTATCGTTCAAATGGAAAAACAACGCCAGCCTTGCGACGAACTTCATCTAATAAGGTGATTAAATCAATACTATTTTGATGATTCCAAAGATCACTCTGTAGTTTATTTTCCTTTAAACATTTATGAACTTCAGTGATCTCATATGCATATCCTTTGCCCTTGGTTGGTAAATCATATCTTTCTTCTGATTCGCCTATATGTATCGAGAACCCTTGTGTTTCGTGCCATCTAGGGTCAATAAAAATAGCCCCTTTACTTCCTTGTATTTCAGCTCGCATTTCAGAATTTGAAGTTAAACCGCTATATAAAATAGCTTGCGCATCTTCATAGTCAAAAATCATTGATGTTTGTATCTCGGCACCCGTTTTATGAAAATTAGAAGTAGCTTGAATATTTTGAGGTTTCCCAAGTATTAAATAGGTCAGGAATATGGGATAAATACCAATGTCTAGAATAGAACCTCCTGCCAGATCGGGATTCAAAATTCGCCCACCTTCCTCTTTATCTAAGCCATAAAAAGCAAAATCTGCGTGTAGGTAACTTACTTTTCCTAAATCGCCATTAGCAACATGTTCTTTTACTTTTTGAATTGATGGATTAAAGCGACTCCATAAAGCTTCCATTAGAAAAACATTGTTTTCTTTGGCAACAGCAATCATCTGTTGCACCTCTGCAAGGTTTATTCCTAAAGGCTTTTCACATAAAACATGTTTTCCTGCTTGCATTGCTTTTATAGCCCATTCCATATGACCCGTATGAGGTGTCGCGATATAAATGACATCGACTTCATCACATGCAAAAAGCTCCTCATAGCTGCCGAAAGCTTGCGCTGCTCCGTATTCCTTTGCGAAGGTTTGCGCTCGCTCAAGACTGCGTGAGGCCGCAGCAACCAATATACCATCTTCTACTAACTTTAGATCATTCACGAAACTTTGAGCTATTTTACCTGGGCCTAGAATACCCCATCCGATTACATCCTTCATATGGTCTTTCTCTTTTTCCAAAACTAGTGAATTTTACTGCTTAGAACCACTTGAAATACTAAGAATATTTCGCTGATTTAACAGAAATCGGTACTAAATTAATAGCAAAAACCATATTTGATTAGCTTTTAAATAAAATTCAAAAAAGCCTCAATTTTAGTCCTTATCTTTAGGAAATAATAGAAATATAACGGCAATATGGACCTTACCTTCAACAAAAACGAAGATCATAATAAACTACTCGTATCGGAGCTGAAAAAACGTCTTGCCCAAGCAAAACTGGGCGGAGGAAAAGCCAGAATTGAAAAGCATCATGCCAAAGGAAAGTTGACCGCTAGAGAACGTATTGCTTATCTTTTAGACGATGACACAAAAAGCATTGAAATAGGGGCTTTAGTAGGGGAAGGAATGTACGAAGAACATGGCGGCTGCCCTTCAGGAGGTGTCGTTATTAAAATTGGCCATATCAAAGGTAAACAGTGTATTGTTGTAGCCAATGATGCTACCGTAAAAGCTGGAGCTTGGTTTCCCATTACAGGGAAAAAGAACTTAAGAGCACAAGAAATTGCGATAGAGAATAGACTTCCTGTTATTTATTTGGTGGATAGTGCAGGGGTTTATTTGCCTTTGCAGGATGAAATATTTCCTGATAAAGAACACTTCGGGCGCATTTTTAGAAATAATGCTATCATGAGTAGTATGGGAATCACACAGATATCAGCTGTTATGGGAAGTTGTGTTGCCGGAGGTGCATATTTACCTATTATGAGTGACGAAGCTTTAATTGTAGACAAAACAGGAAGCATATTCTTAGCAGGAAGCTATTTGGTAAAAGCTGCTATTGGAGAGGCTATAGACAATGAAACGCTAGGTGGCGCTTCTACCCACTGTGAGATAAGCGGCGTAACTGATTATAAAGCCAAGGATGATAAAGATGCCCTTGACAAGATTAAAAATATTGTCGATAAGATTGGAAGTTTTGATAAAGCAGGTTTTGATAGAAAGAAAACACAAAAACCGAAACTAGACCCTGCTGAACTTTACGGTACGCTTCCAAAGCTGCGTCACGAACAATATGATATGCTTGAAATTATTCATCGTATGGTAGATGGTTCAGACTTTGAGCAATATAAAGAAGACTATGGCAAAACTATACTTACAGGTTATGCACGTATTGATGGCTGGGCAGTGGGCATAGTAGCTAACCAGAGAAAAGTGGTTAAAAATGCCAAAGGTGAAATGCAGTTCGGGGGCGTAATCTATTCAGATTCTGCAGATAAAGCCACGCGTTTTATTGCCAATTGCAATCAAAAGAAAATTCCACTAGTTTTTCTTCAAGATGTAACCGGGTTCATGGTGGGAAGCAAAAGTGAACACGGAGGCATTATTAAAGACGGAGCTAAGATGGTAAACGCGGTTAGTAATTCTGTCGTACCAAAATTCACTGTAATTATTGGAAATAGTTATGGCGCCGGAAACTATGCTATGTGCGGTAAAGCGTATGACCCAAGATTAATTGTAGCTTGGCCCAGTGCAGAACTAGCCGTAATGAGTGGGAATTCTGCTGCGAAAGTGCTATTGCAAATCGAAACAGCATCTCTAAAAAAGAAAGGCGAAACGATTACAAAGGAAAAGGAAGACGAACTTTTTAATAAAATAAAAGACCGCTACGATAATCAAGTGTCACCTTATTATGCAGCGGCCCGTTTATGGACGGATGCCATCATAGAACCTACAGACACCAGAAAATGGATAGCTATGGGTATTGAGGCTGCTAATCATGCGCCGATTGAGAAAGCATTTAATTTGGGCATTTTACAAGTTTAATACGAACTTACTCTCGAAGAAGATTAATATTGATGTTATTTTTATCTAGAAGCTTAATAGTCATCTTTTGGTAACCTTCAGCTTCAAAACTGATAATATCATCCTTTTCTCCAAGAATTTGATATCTACCCATTTTATTAGAAAAGGCCTCTTCATTTGAAGTAAGGTTCTTCACCCTAATGTTTGGCAAAGGCCTTCTTGAAGAAAATATAAAGCCTGATACATTTTGTTTTGATTTCTGTGCTTTGACCACTTTGCTCTCTGCTTTCCTTTGATTAGAGAAATAGGTGGTATTTAAATGATAGGCCATCGCTGAGTGTTTCAAGTTTTTCCATTTGTCTAAGCTTGCAAATTTACGCAGAGAATAGGTGCCGTTCTCATTAGCTGCAGCAAGTACCAGACCAATAGGCTTATTGCCAAATACTTTAAGCAGCTCTAAGCTAACAAAAAAATCATCTTTTACATAAATAGAAAATGGGATTAAATCGACAATAGCCAATTTCGTATTTGGATATATCGTATAGAGTATGTTTTTGTTTGAACTATTCAAATTATTACCCGGCGACTCTTTTGTTTTTCCTAAGTTATAAAGATTTATACGCACCAGAAGGCTATCTGAAGGATTGCCTAAAACTTCAAAAAATAAAGTGTTCAATTTTCTTAAGCCTCTTTTTACTTTTATTTTTGTTGCCAACTCACCACCTAAAGAAATATTATCTTTCCAATAGCCAAATACTTTTTCTCCATAATTTTGATAGCCAACCACATCGCTAACTTCGTAAGCACCTTTATTTGTTACCACTACCTCGTTCAAATCTAAATGATCTGCTTCCATTAAAATTTCAGGGTATTCATTAGCTACGAATTGCAAATTTGCTATCTTCTTCTTTACTGTTTTATACCCCATAGAAGAAAACTGCACGATATCGCTATCAGAAAGCTTCGATCTATCAAGAGTCAGATGAAAAAGACCTTCTTCATCTGATACCGTTCCAATGCCTTTGCCAAAAACTCCAATATTTACATAAGGCAAAAGTTCTTTAGTTTCTGAATCCAATACGCGCCCTTTATACCCTTGTTGGGCAAAACTGCAGAATGAAACACACAATACGAAAAAATAGATAAAAAAATGCATTGATTTAATTACTTGAAATACTACTTGAATTAAATAACTCAAACAATTTTTGATTCACATTTTTAAGTCCCAATCGAAAAACCTTAACTTCTTTACGTTGTGAAGTTCTACCGTAATTATGATATATCGTGGCTTTCAAATAGCTAGGCCCTAATCGCTTATTGCCCTGATATTTTACGTTTACTTGCCATTTACCTGTTAGTGAGCCATCCATCAAAAATTCCTGAGTACTATATCCATTAGTTTTTTCGTCAAAAATACGATCAGCATTGGCTAGGGTTGTATGCTCCCAATTATGAAAGCGTTTTTGAGGGTTTACGAATTGCAAATCAAATTCCGCTTCGCTATCATTCCATTCAAAAACCAGTCGAGTACCATCAAATTCTGTAAATTTTTCTACTCGTTTGAAACTATTTGAACCGTCTAAAACTTTATCTCCTTCAAGTGCCACCAGATTGTCAGACTCACGTTCGATTATAGTATTAATATGTGCAGAATCTGCAACAGTCAAAAACTCTTTATCACGCAAATATTGATACCGCGCATACATACTTGCAGACTTTTTAAAATTGCCTACCTCGCGATAACTCTTAGCCAAATCACGATATGATTGTATATAACTCGGTCTTAAAATAAAGATTTTTTCATAGATTTCATTGGCAGCTATCAATTCTCCATGCGCCTCAAAATAATAGACCCAAGCTTTTAGTAGCATCGGGTTAGGTTCTGCCTTTTTAATTGCCTTATCAGCAATCTCTTTTGCAAACTTATGATGGGCCTTTTCCATAAAGAAAGCATAAGAATCAATAAAAAAATAGGGAGAATTCTCATATTTGAGCCTGTTCTGTTTATAGACGTTCTCTGCTTCCGAAATGGTAGTTGCACTATGTAATTCACGCAAGTAAATCGGATTGGCCTGCAGCAAAGAAGTTGCTCCCAACACGTCTTCATCGAAGACGTTATTGCGTAATTTGGCCCGATCATAGGGCAAGCCGCCCTCTTCCTTCGCACCATGCGCTCCATTTTTAGTGTTTACAAAAACAACCCCCCCAGCCGCAATAAATCCGAAGCGCCAAGTTGCTTGCAGACCTGGAAGTACTCCAATTCTTTCGATGTTATTAATGTCAAGCCAGGTAGGAATGAGATCTGCGTACAATATTCCATCTACCTCAAAAACAGCAGGCAATGAACCACCGGCACCCATAAAAAGTGCGCGTTCTGTAAATTGCGTTCTAGGGTTTTGATATGACCTAATGCGCATACCAGGTAACTTACCTGCTATTGCCGACAAAATATCGACGGCGGCATTGTTTAACTCGCTACCGTCTATCACCCCTATACGATACGCAGTTGCTTCTCTACTTATATAGCCAAAGGAAGTATTTACAATTGATTTATCTATGGCATAATCAATGGCCAAATCTCGCTGTGTTTTTCGCTTTGATACTCTGACGACTACCTCATCTAACTTCTCGAACTTCGGATATAATTTAATGTTTAGTCTTGTGGTTACATCCTCTACAATGATTTTGATAGTATGCATTCCGACATACGAAAACTCTAACACATCAGAGGGCTGTGCTTTAATCTCATACCCTCCATTTTTATCGGATGTTGTACCAATATCAGTTCCAGAAACAGAAATATTAACCGCCTGTATTGGTGAGACACCATCGGAAATGATTCCCTTTATGGTTTGCTCTCTTTGTTGGGCATTGCCAACAGTAAGGACTAAAAAAAGTAATAAAATTGTGATCTTTTTCATATCCATTTAGTTTGTATTAATGTTGCCTGCATTTACCAAATCAAACAATTTGTAGTTCTTCTCTTTCAATGACAAGCGATAGACATTCACTGCTTTGCGTTGCGAGCTTAGGCCATAATTAAAATAGGTAGTTACTTTTAAATAAGTCGGCTCTAATTTCTTGTTTCCTTGATAGTTTACGTTTACTTGCCATTTACCTGCCAAAGAACCATCTATTAAAAACTCCTCAGAAGAATAACCTTTCAGTTTCTCATCCATTATACGAGAAGCATTGGCCACTGATGTATGCTTCCAAGTATGATAGTGTTTTTCAGGATTCACGAATTGCAACTCAAACTCGGCCTCGCTATCGTTCCACTCGAAGAGTAAACGCGTGCCTTTAAAATCACTATACTTCGCAAGTCTGTTGAAGGTCTTCTTACCTGAAATCACCTTATCACCTTCAAGGGCTAAAAGATTCTCTGAGTCTCGAGCAATGATTGCTCCCAATCCAAGACTATCAGATTGTAAAAAACCTTCATCAACCAAATAGTTATAACGCGCATACATGGCTGCAGCTTTTCTGTAATTTTTAATGTCGCGATAACTCTCACCCAAGTCCCGATATGATTGCGCGTAATTGGGTCTTAAAATAAAAACTTGTTCGTAGAGGTCTCTTGATTTCTCTATAGCATCATTTGCTTGAGCATAATAGGCCAAAGCTTTCATATAGACTGCATTTTTATCAACGAGTGGTAAATTTTTATTCAAAATATCGATCGCAAATTTCTCTTCTCCCTGCTCCATAAAATAGGCATACGAATCGATAAAAAAATGTGCTGAGCTGTAGTACTTTTTGATATTGTTATCAAAAACCGATTTAGCAGCATCAATACTTGCACTCGCTTTATATGCTAAAAGATATGTGGGTTCGTTTCTGTCTACTTGATTTGCAGTAAGGGCTTGATCATTATATATGTTGTTGCGAAGACGGGCACGATCTAATACTTTTCCAAATTTCGCACCTGCGTTACCGCCAATCGTATTTATAACTACTACCCCACCAGCACCTAGAGAGCCATAGGGTGTGGTAGTGGCAATATTACTAAGTAGCGCAACACGCTCCATTGCGCTTAAATCTAACCATATTGGTGTGTCCTCATGAATTTGACCATCAATATCATAAATTAGTCCGCGACTATTACTAAGAGAACCTGTTGCTCTTTTTAAAAAAAGAAATCCTCCTTGTGAACAATCACCTCGACCGCCAATACTTGCAAATCTATTTTTTAGCAAGTCAAGAATACAGGTGTTCACCATTCTTATATCTTCTCTCTCCAATATCCTAATTTGGCCAGAAGCTCTATCAGCATTCAAATAGCCGTAAGCTGTTCTTATAATCTTTTTATTGAAACCAAAGTCTTCTTCCATTTCGCGCTGACTTCGGCGCTTACTCGCTTGAACAACAACCTCATCTAATTCATTGATATCTGCAGACATCTTAATGTTTAAGATACGTGTAACATCTTCGACCACAACCTCCATATCACGAAGGCTAGGATATGAAAATGTAATGATATCGCCTTGATACGCCTGAACCTCATACGAACCGTCTACTTTTGATTTCAAAATAACATCGGAGCTTGATACTTTGACATCAACACTAGATACCGCTGCATCGAGGTACATAACCTTACCTTTTATGGTTTTATAGTTTTCTTGAGCATAGGTGCTAAGACAAAAAAACAGGACTAAAAATCTTAGAAAAATGTTCTTCATAATTAAATATTTAGTTATTGAAATATAAGAAAAAACTCTCAAAAATTATACCACTTTTTTACACTTCTTTAAGATGTTATTTTTTTAAGCAGCTATGATGTATCAACTAGGTAGCCTACAACCGAAAGAAATAAAGCTATTTAAAACCATCTTAACTATTCGTGCGGTACTGATCTACAAGTCTAGATCACTTCACCAAAAGTTTCTTAAGGTTCTTTTTCTCATTGCGCTGCGAGAAATACACTAAAACATGCTCTTTTGTTTGGGTGGGGTAGCCAAAGTCGGTATAAATAGTAACCATTAGCGCTAGAGGCATTTTTTCTGTGCCTACTTGATCATCAAGGTATTTCGCATTAATGACCCACTCTCCTGCCACATCACCGTAAAATTCATACTCTTCCATACGGTAGTTGTTTTTCAACTCGTTTTCTATACGACCGCTTAGCGCTACATTGGTATGTTCCCAATTGAAAAACCTTTTCTGCGGATTTACAAATTGTAGCTCAAATTCAGCCCCGGGAATATTCCACTCAAAAACCAGCCTTACTTTGTATTTAACATTGCCCAAGTATTCGGCAGCAACATTGGCAAGGTTCAGTTTGTCTTTATGCTGTGAAATCAGGTTTTTTATCTCTCGTTTTAGGGTCTTAGAAATTCCGGAGGCATCAACCGAAAAATACGTTTTACCACCTTCAAGTGCCAATAGTTCTTTTAGCGCCATCTGATATTCACCCAATTCTATTTTTGCGGTGGCTTTATTAAAATATGCATTGACATCAGTGGGTGCTATTTTGATGATCTCTTCATTAATTAAGACCACATTGTCAAACGCTTCAATTACCGTAAATGCCTTTGAAATCGCTCTTAGAACCTTCAGATCGTTACGATTCCATTCCAAAATATTTGAAATAATACGCCCCGCTATTTTAGCATCTTTAGCTTTGAAATAATCAAAAGCCTCTAAAAAGAACTTCATATTTCTTTGATTGAAGTTCTTTAATGCCATATAGGTGTCGTAGGCATCATCGATAGACTCACTTGCCTGCAGAGCACTTAAAGTTGTGTTCAAGCTTGTAGTTAATTCACCTTGTGATTCGTCATATACATTGTTTTTCAAGAGTGCCTGGTCTATAGGTTTTTCGGTACTAGCGCCCATATGAACCCCAGTTTTAGTAGTGATTAAGATAACCCCTCCTCTGCCTTCTCCTCCATAGGCATTTGTTGCGGCTAAGCCTTTTAATACGGTAATCGTTGCTATATTGGCTGGGTCAATATAATCCATATTGGCGTTTTTCGTTATATATGCACCACCAGAAACAGACGAAGTCTCACTTCTCTGCATCGGCACTCCATTCACCACTACCAAAGCATTGGTATTCATATTAATACTTCCACTTCCTCTTATTTTAGCAGCCCCAAGTCCGCCAGCTCCTCTATCCCAAGCATTCTGACCAGGTACTTGAAGTCCAGGTACTTTGGTGTTAATTGCATCGCCCACTGTTGTTGACATTTCAGAAATATTCTCAGCATCAACTTCTGAAACCGCATAGCCAACAGACTCTTTATTCTGAAGCCCGTAGCCGGTGAGGGTCAATTCTGCTTTTTTAAGTTTTTCTTCTGTCACTATTACCTCATCTAAAGCGACGGTATTAGATGACATAAAAATAGGTATATGCGTCATGGCATCGACGGTGATCGTTTTAATGGTTTTGCTTTTTCTACTGGTTACAACCAAAGTATCACCAACGCTTGCTGGTACCGAAAATTCACCTAATGGGTTCGTTAAGAAGTTCTCCGCTAAACCTTTTAATGAAACCTTCACATTAGCGGCAGGGCTATTATCAATATAAACAGTACCCATCACCATGGCTTTCTGAGGTGTTGCCACAACGGCTGTCTTTTGCTGTAGCTTCTTCACATTTTCAGGAAGCATGGCCGCAAAATCCATTAAACGACTTTTAGTTAATAATGCGGTGCGTTCTAAAAAATTGGCATCGCGATTAGGACTACTATTAATCAAAAAACTATTTGCACCTAAAGGCCATCTATCTTTTGATAGGTTCTTATTACCGTCGGTAAAAACGTAGACATTAGGGTTTTTTATTTTATCTTCTAGCGAAGCATAAATAGTTCCTCCGTCGTAATTCACATTTTGTAAATCTTCTTTCAACTGACTCCAATTTCCATCTTTTATGAGATACTCTTTTTCTTGAGTACTGCTATTAAAAAGTAGCAACTGCACGTTCTGGTTTCCATTCCGTTGAAATACTTTTTCTAAAACAGAAAAATCTTTAGCCTTATCTCGCTCCGACATAGACGAAGAAGTATCCCAACAAATTGTAGTGTTCTTATTTTTTATTTCTTGAGAAGACAGTTGCATCATACCAAGAATGAATACCGTAGTGAAGATTACTTTTTTCATTACTATTTGTTTAGAACTATGCTTATGAAATTAGAAAACTATTGGTTTACTGCCAAATTTTCTAATTAATTTCCCTGATGTGGTTTTACTCTAGGAATCAACAATAACTCGGTCTGTCTTCCATTTACATATCGAAACCCATCCGCACCATAAAAACCTGCTTCTTCAAGCATAATGCGAATATCTCTCTTCCATTCAGGAATGCTGATAGTGGTGTTCAACTCAATAGCATATACGGTATTGGGGTTTAAAGGGTAGTTAGCACCATCAGCTTTCATAACGCCTCCTTGCGAATCCCACATGCCTATGGTGGTGCCTGCAGAATGGCCATATAAACCTAAGGGGTGGGTATATATGGACGGGCGTAAGCCTGCTGCCTTGGCTTCTTGAAGAGATTTTGCTAAAATTTCATTCCCCGTTCTTCCTTGAATCATATTGCTTGTAAGAAAGTCTTGTACGCGATTTCCATCTTTCAGACCATCAACCAAAAACTTGGGCGCTACTTTCTCTTCGGGTTTTAGCACATAGGCAAGTTCTTGACAATCAGTATTCAATCGCAAATAGGTAATTCCAAAATCACAATGCAGCAAATCTCCTGGAAAGATAACGGTGTCGTCAGGTCGACCAGAAAACGAATACAAGTGCCCTACTAATTTCTCAGCACTGCGCTGCACATCTACCGTAGGGTGAAACCAGGTTTCAAGACCTAAATCCGTTACCTTTTGGCGCATCCACCACTCTACCTCAGTCGTTGTTGTGACCCCTGGAGTAATTACTTTTTCTGAAAAAGCTTCTGCAATAATAGCATGAGTAATGTCAACCAATTGATTATAAATAACCATTTCTCTTGCGCTGCGGGTTTCTATCCATCTGACGCCCAATTGTTCTGCTGAAACTACTTTTTTATGCTGTTGCTTCGGCAAGTTCTGCATGAACTCATCATAATCAGTTTTATCTAAGCCATCTGCTATATTATGGTCTTTCGAAAAATTCAAACCAATTTTATTCGGATTCCTTTCTGCTATTAGCTGCATTAAGCGTTTCCATTGGTTGGGTTCCTTTTCTTTATCCCAAGCAGATTCAATATTATCACCTACATTATACCGCGCTACCGCTAATTTTTCTATTGTATTTTTTGCTTTATCTCTATAAAATAAAAGAATGGTTCTTCTGCGCGCATTCAACCATGTTGACGGAAGCATCGTTCGCAATACCGGATCTTCATTATATTCTCGTGAAATAAGTATCCACATATCAATATCAGCTGTATCCATAAGCTGTGGCAACAACGTATTGAATTTATCAGCCAATATTTCATCCACTACCCTAGCCCGTTCAATCTCGGGGAGAATTTGCTGCGCATTTATAGTGATTGAAATAAAGAGCAAAAGAGACAAGAAGGCGTTTTTCATAGCATTTTGGTTTAAGCTATGAAATTACAAAATAATGAAATGACTTTAGGCTTGCTTCGGCCTTTATCGGGTAGGTATCTTGGTAAACTATCAAAATAGAAAAAAGTGCCTTTCGGCACTTTTCTTACAAACTATTCTCTACTGAATTAACCAGTCTTATAAACTCTGCTCTATACCCTTGTTTATCTTCCCCTCTACCAGATTCTGCCAACTGAATTACATCTTTAAGCACTGCGCCATTCTTATACTCTGATTTTCGTAAATGCATTCCGAATAAGGCAACTGCTGAGGCAAATTTAAAATCTGAAGACATTTCAGACGTTTTGGTATTTAAAACATGAACCATTTCAGTACTTACCGAACCTTGAGGTTTTTTATAACGAAACTTAACCGTCAACAACTCATTTGAAAAACCATTTTTACTGCTGGCATTTGTATATTTCAAATCAACCATGCCTTTGACGTAGTCGCTTTGAACTCCGACAGGCACTACTTCATACAAAGCTGTCACAGTATGTCCACTTCCTAATTCGCCTGCATCTTTGGTGTCATCCACAAAATCCTCAGTAGCTAAGAGCCTATTTTCGTACCCAATAAGTCTATATGCCTGAACTTTAGCCGGATTAAACTCTACTTGAATTTTAACATCTTTTGCTATCGTGTATAGCGTTCCTCCGAACTCTTTTCCAAAAACCTTTTGTGCTTCCTGCATGGTATCTATATAGGCATGATTACCGTTGCCTTTGTCTGCTAAAGTTTCTAGTTTTGAATCTTTGTAATTGCCCATGCCAAAACCTAGAACAGATAGAAAGACACCACTTTCTCTTTTTTCTTCTATCAACTCCTTCATCGCTTTATCGCTAGATGCGCCTACATTGAAATCACCATCAGTAGCCAGAATCACGCGATTATTACCATTCTTTTTAAAATTTTTCTGCGCTAGCTCATACGCCAATTCAATACCTTCTCCACCTGCGGTAGAACCGCCTGATTCTAATTGATCTAAAGCTTGTAATATTTTTGTTTTATCATCTCCTGATGTTGGATTTAAAACCACTCCAGCTGCTCCTGCATAAACCACGATAGACACTTTATCTCTTCCTCGCAGTTGAGTGACGAGCAACTTGAAAGCTGATTTTAACAGCGGTAATTTATTTGTTCCGCTCATAGAGCCTGATACATCTATTAGAAAAGTAAGATTAGAAGGAGGTAACTCCTCACTTTTATACGATTTACCCTGCACACCAATACGCACTAATTTTGTATCAGAGTTCCATGGTGTTGAAGCTGCTTCAGTATGAATAGAAAATGGATGTTTATCTGTAGGTTGTGCATATTCGTAATTAAAATAATTCACCATCTCTTCAATCTTTACTGCATCTACCGGAACTCTCTCTCCATTATTCAAGAGTCTTCTCACATTACTGTAGCCGGCTTTGTCTACATCTATCGAAAAGGTAGAAAGTGGATTTAAACTTGTCTCCTCGAAATTATTCTCTGAAAGCTTTGTATAATTCTCATCATTCTCAATGTCATAATTTCCTTTTTTAGTCGTGATAACAATACAACCATTTTTTGCGATTTTTCCAAATAACTGCTTCGCCTTGCTACTATGATACCTGTTCATCTTAGCTATGCTTTCGGGGTCGAATTGCGCAATTACAGTATTATTCTTTTTTTGAATGGGAACACCGTCTACAATATACAAGGGTTCTTTTCCTGTTTTCACAGTCCCTAAGCCTCTGATTTTGATTTTAGTTGTGCCTCCTGCGGCACTGTTGGCTCCTGTTATTTGAACCCCGGATACTTTTCCTTGAAGTTTACCTGCAAGCCTTTGATGATATGCTTGTTGCTTGTTTCGTTTCATTTCTGCAGCCGATGCTACCCTAGTAATCGAACCAGTCATACTTCTTGTTTGTGCTATAGAATACCCCATAACAACTACTTCCTCTAAAGTGGCAGCATCAGCCTGCATGGCAATATTTATAACAATCGAATCTCCAAGAGTTACTTCATCAGCTATATAACCCATATATGAGAAAGTCAAAACATCTCCTTTGCGAGCGGTAATCTCATAATTTCCATCAAAATCTGTTTGAGCGCCACGCGCTGTGCCTTTAATAAGGATATTCACGCCTGGCAAAGGCATAGCTAGTTCATCGGTTACATTACCTGTTATGTTTTTTGTCTGTGCATGGAGTCCAATTGCACATAATACTGCTAATATTAAAAAGAATTGATTTTTCATAATCATTGGTTTTACGTTTGAAGCAAAGCTAAAACGCAATCAATTCTTATAAAATCTTAAATGAGGGAAGTGTTACTTGAAGCTAGGGAACACTACTTCTTACTTAGTCGAAGGTTTTCTGTTCTACGGATTTTACCTGTTTCCGTCTCAACAAACTTTGGAATGACATACACATTTTTAGGGATTTCAAACCGCTCTAAACATTCTTCTTCGCCAATGCTTTGCATTAATTTCTCAGAATCAATTGCCCCTTCAACTACTAAAACCACCTTCTGACCAAGTTTTTCATCTGGAACTCCTGCTATAAAAAATCTTCGGTTTAAAATCGGCACCAACTTCGTCTCAATCTGTTCAGGAAATAGTTTCACCCCTCCTGAATTAATAACATTATCATAGCGGCCCAACCATTCAAATTCAGTTTTTGAAATAAGATGTACCACATCATTTGTCACAATCGAATGGTCAGATACCTTCGCTGCTGCTATGACTAAGCAGGCCCTATCATCTGTCGAGAAAAGCACATCAGGAAGCGCAGTAAAATTGTTAGTGTCACCCTGAGAACTGAGGAGCATACTGGGGTTGATTTTACGCGCAGCTACATGAGTAATCGTTTCCGTCATACCATAGGTTTCAAAAACGACTGTGCGTTTTTCTCGAAGCTTCTCTTTTAATTTAATTGAAACAGCAGCACCTCCTATCAGTAGTGTTTTGATCTGTTCGATTTTCGCTACAGCATTTTCAACCTGCAATGGTACCATCGCGGCAAAATCATAGCTTTTTGAAACCGCAGTTAGAGGATTTGAAGCAGGTTCAACATAATCTAATTCCAAGCCTAAAACCATTGCCCTGACAAGCATCATTTTACCTGCAATATATTCTGCAGGCAGGCATAAAAGAGCAGTATCTTCCTCCTTTAAATCGAAATATTTACCAGTAGCCAAAGCTGAATTGACCATCTGTTGTTTTTGAAGTAGTATGCTTTTAGGAATACCTGTTGAACCAGAAGTTGTCACAGCGATAGTTAAGCTTTCATCTAGCCAGTTTAAAAAAAAATCACCCATAGCTCGCTCAAAAGAACTTCCTTCCTTAACCAAATCATAACCCAAGTCTTTTAATTTCGAGGAGGTATACGCAATACCATGAAGCTTAAAGCTTTTATGAAGGCCAATATCATTTACCGTCATCGGAATTCGATTTTGGATAATTGTGTTCGATTAAGGAATCGACTGAAGACGATGTATTTTCTAACACCGCTACAACTGGCTCTAGCACCTTACCGGTAAGACGTTCTTTCCAATCCGTCCATTTGTATTTCTTTGAAAAGATGAATAGTAGTATCGGAAAGATGACCAGTACGGGTACAAAAACATCCCATCCTAAAACGGGCTCAGAAATATCACGATAGATAGAATTTGTTTGAAAAGCTGTCCAATCTGCAGTCACAAGGAGTGCTGTAATTAGGTTGTTAGCAGCATGAAAACCAAGGGCTAGCTCCAAGCCCTCATCCATTAGCGTAAGTATTCCCAGAAAAAAACCAGTGCCGATATAGTAGACCATAATTCCGTAGCCTAATTTTTCTACTTCTGGATTAAGAATGTGCATTAAACCAAACAGGGTTGATGTCACCACCAAGGGCACCCATTTGTTCTTTGCGAGAACTCCAAGCCCCTGCATCATGTAGCCACGTATGAAATACTCTTCCATACTCGTTTGAATAGGAATCATAACAATAGCGATGACCGCGAGAATCAGAAAAGGTTTTAAATTAAAGTTTAACGTATAATCTTCAGGAGACAACTGAATATCAATTAGCACAAAGGCTGCAGATACAACACCCCAAAGAACAAAAGCAAAAAAGACACGATTAAAGTCCACTTTTTTTCGCGAAGTAGTTAACTCTTTAATAGGCTGTTTATGAATAAATTTTATCCATAAAAACAAGCATGCCAAGCCAATAGTAAAAGTTAATAACATTAAGAATAGAAAATAGTTATTACCTAATAATTCGGCCATCACCCCCATATCGCCACCCGCCAAGACGTTTAATGACTCTGATTTCGTCAATACGGCAGCAATTAATGGTATGCCTCCAAGAAACTGCCATCCAAAAAAGATTGCAAAAATTCCTAGAATATAACGCCAGCCATCACTTAGGCTCTTAAATGCTTGTTCTATATACATAATTCTTGAATTAGGTTGGTTTTCCAGTATTGGTTGTTTTTGTAATATAGGTTTCCTTTTGCAACCACCAATGGGCTCTGCAGGTTATTGGTGTATAAGCTTCCTGTTCCTAAGCCTTGCGGCATATCGTTTTTCAGTGTATAAGTCCATTGTGCAATTGCATTTAAACCGATATTACTTTCAAGGGCACTGGTCACCCACCAACCGATATTGTACTTTTTTGCTAGTTTTATCCACTCTAAGCTTCCTTTAAAACCACCCACTAAACTTGGTTTCAGTATGATGTATTGTGGCTGAATAGTTTGTAGTAGTTCTTCCTTTTTTGTTACATCAAAAACACCAATAAGCTCCTCATCTAGAGCAATATCTAATGGCGTTTCAGCACATAGCAGCCTCATATCATAACCATTCCCTTGCTTTATCGGCTGTTCTATGGAATGAATGTCTAATGCTGCTAAAATCTTTAATTTAGGCAAAGCTTCAGGTATTGCAAACGCGCCATTCGCATCAACGCGTAGCTCTATTTGTTCTTTTGAATATATTTTTCGTATTGCTTGTAGCATCGCGATTTCAGATTCAAAGTCGATCGCTCCTATTTTCATTTTAATACACCGAAAGCCTTCCTGCAACTTCATTTGCACCTGTTCACGCATAAAGTCTTCATCACCCATCCAGATGAGTCCGTTAATGGCTACAGGGCTTTCTTTTTGGGTAAAATCTGAAGAGAATATTTCAAAAGGGTTTTCTGATTTCAAAGACAAAAATGCTTGCTCAATGCCAAATTGAATACTAGGAAAGTCAATCAATTGCTTCCAAAGAGCGTCTTTTCCTAAATGAATATTGTCGCAGGTCCATTTTAGTTTCTCTTCATAATCAGGCACATCATCGCAACTTAATCCTTTTAAAAGTCCGCATTCGCCAATACCCAGTTCTCCGTGATTTTCAAGAATCAAAAACCAAGTTTCTTTCTGAGTGAGCACTCCACGCGAAGTACCACTTGCGCGTTTAAAATCAAGAATGTATTTTTTATAGGTAGCCTTCATCTATTCCCTTCAAATTTAGCTATATTTTAGCTCTTAAAGAGAGAGACATGCCAAGTATAGACGGAAAAACAATTTGGATTACAGGCGCATCATCAGGAATTGGTGAAGCACTCACCTATTTACTAGATAAGCGAAATTGCAAGCTCATACTTTCTTCGAGAAAAGAGGAAGAACTTCAGCGTGTAAAAAGCAACTGTCAACATCAAGACACTACGCATATTGTTTGCTTAGACCTTGCTGCTTATGAAACTATGCCCGCTATTGCAGCCCATGTGGTTAGTGAGCACGGACCGATTGATATTTTGGTTAATAATGCCGGACTAAGTCAACGTTCTTTGATAGCAGAAACAGAATTTGAAGTGTATAAAAAATTGATGGAAATCAATTACTTAGGCACAGTAGCATTGACCAAAGCGCTACTACCTCATTTTATAAAAAATAAAAGTGGGCATTTTGTGACAGTAACAAGCCTGATGGGAAAATTCGGAAGCCCGTATCGTTCGGGCTACTGCGGCGCAAAACATGCCCTTCACGGTTTTTTTGATGTGCTGCGCATGGAACATGAGAAAGATCATATCGGAGTAACTTTAATTTGCCCGGGTTTTGTAAATACGAATGTTGCAAAGAATGCGCTTACAGCTAATGGCGCCTCTCAAAACGAACAAGACATGGCTACGCAGAATGGCATATCAGCTGAAACTTTAGCAAAGAAAATGATACGCGCAATTGAGAAAAAGAAATTTGAGGCATATATCGGCGGAAAAGAACGCTTCGGAGTATACCTAAGGTTGTTTCCTAAATTACTTCACAACGTAGTTCTCAGAAGTACAGTGCGCTAACTGTTTATTTGAAGTTGAACCAAAAGCGAACTCCATCGGCTGTTTTGTCAATATTCAATTGAGATTGCAACTGATTTACCAAACGATTCATTAAGCGAATACCCATTGATGAGCTGGCTCTATCGTCACTATCCTCTGGCAACCCTATTCCATTATCAGTATATTCAAAGAAGCCTTCTTGATCTGCTATTTTTCGCAAATGAATGTAAATTTTACCATCATCATCATTTTTTGGAAATGCATATTTAAACGAGTTAGAAACCAATTCATTCAAAATCAGGCCAAAGGGAATTGCGCGATCAATATCCAATTCAACACCTTCAGCATCAATCGTGATATTTATATTATGCCCACCTTTTTTATAAACTGATTGCACACTGTTGATCAAGCTCTCTATGTACCCTTGCATTTCAATAACCGATAGGTCGTCATTTTGATATAACTTTTGATGAATCAAAGCCATTGCTTTTACGCGGCTTTTACCTTCTTCTAAGGCTTCAATAGCTGCTTTGCTTCTAGTATTCTTGGTCTGTAGGCTCAATAAGCTTGAAACCATTTGCAAATTATTTTTCACCCGATGGTGAATTTCTTTTAAAAGCGAGTCTTTTTCGACCAAAGCTTTCTCAATGATGTTCTTTTGTTCAGCAATAAGGCGCTGACTTTTTATACTTGAAAGGTAGGCATATACCAAGCCTGCGAAACCCAAAAGTGTAAAAATCAACATGATAAACACTACTTGAATCTCCTCCTCCTTTTCAACCATTTCGGTTCTCTGTTCTTCTAAAGCTTTCTTCTGCTCCTCAATTCTTGACTTTGCATAAGCCTTTTCCTCAGCCATTACAGTAGCCAATTGCTGGGTTTGAATTTCTGTCTTATTAGCTCTAATAGAATCTTGTATGCGCATATTGCGCTTTAAATAAACGGTTTCATTCTTATAGTCGCCAGTTCTATCGTAATATGAAGCAAAAATTCGATTCTTTTTTGTGATGTTTTCAAGTTTTCGTGGTCGCAAACCGTCGGATAAATAATCTGTAGTTTTTTCAAAATCTCCAAGGTTCAAATAGCATTCAGCAATTGCCAAGCGATTCTCAATCAGATCTGATGAATACTTATCTTTATTAAATTCTTTTATTGTGCCTACACTATTATCTAAATGAGGTATCGCCTCTTCATATTGTTTTAAGAGCAAAAAGCACTTTCCAATATTACCCTCAATAATTCCTCTTAATATTTCGCTTTCAATAAGAATTTTTTCTGATTTTACCTTTGTAACATCGCTTAAATATACCTTTATGAAACCAGCAGCCTTAGTATAGTAAGTCAACGCCATGGGGAAAGATCTGTCTAACCTTAAATAATTTCCAACATTATTATTAAATATAGCCTTAGCTAAATAGTCTTTCTCCTTAATGTTTTTCTGCTCTTCTAATATATAATCGTTCATTGCTTGACGATGAAGACCTAGATTGGAATAGATGTCATAGAAGACCACGTTTTCAGAAATACCAAGTTCCTTTTTTTCTTTTCTAATATCAATCTGCTCTGAATATAGCTCTAATTGAGAATAGGTCTCGTCCATCAAATCGAGTAATGTAGCCTTTGTTGCCAAACCCCAAGGTTCTTTCTCCTTGTACAATTCCTTAGCAATGGCTATGCTCTTATCATAATCTCCAATATCATGAAATATTTGAGCCTGAATAAGCTTATAATATTTTATTTCAATAGAATCATTCAGTTTTTCTGAATTGTTCAGATAACCGTTAACCTCGTCAAGCCATTCAAACCCGGAATTCTGATTATACCTATTCGCAGCATCAAAGAAGAGTTTGAAGCGATCTTCTGCACTCTTGGTTCCTTGAAATTCTTGAAAATACCCTTGATCATTTGGTGCACTATCTTGAGCGATAGCCACCTTGATGCTCATAGCGCTGATAAAAAACAAAGTAAAGATGATGCCAAGCAGTTTTTTCATATTCTCATTCAATCAAAACCAAATCTAATGTGGCTTGTTGCTATCGGTACATTTCTAATGTAAGAAAGGAGGATACCCCTCTTGGTCTTACTTTAAACGTTTTATTAGGCTACCGATTGTGTTCTATATCTTTCGGGGCAAATATATTTGACTACCAAACATAGGTTTAGTGGTCAAAGTCTTAAATCACCCAAAAAAGCAGCCAAACAATGCATACAACCTTCACAACTAAAGTCAATTAAAATCAAGGATAAGGTTTGGGCCTTTTTAAGTTTTTCAAAAATATTATAATGCTTTTGAAATACTAGAATATTGTTGTGTAAGGGCTGTTTTTTGTTGTGAAAAACGATTCACAGCAAATTCGATGTATTTCGTCGGATTTATGTGCATTTCATGGAGTTTGATAAACTATTCAAATTCTCAGATTCGAGCATAAAAAAAGAAGCCCTTTTTGGCTTCTTTTTTTATTGGGTACTTGCGCTTTTATATCACGAATTCATCGCTGAAATAATAAATTCTTTAAAATCTTTAGAGATCGGAATCAAATTATTATTAATCATAATATCCTTAGAATTAATCGCGTCAATATGATCTACGTTTACGATGTATGATTTATGCGCTCTATAGAATTTGTTCTTTGGTAGCTTTTCCAAGTAATCTTTCAAAGGAGAGCGTACTAAGAATTTTTTATCTACCGTATTTACTTCTAAATACACATTATCAGCTTTAATAAATTGAATATCACCAAACTGTATGCGATAGTATAAATGTTGTTTTTTTACAAAAATTGAATCTTTCAAGACAGAATTTGACATCGGAACGTCATCTTCAGTTACTTGGTTTGCCTCTGCTTTATTTTCGCCTGACCCATAGGTAAAATTAGAAAGCGCAATTTCAATCGAGGTATACAGATCTTGCTGTTCAAATGGCTTCACTAAATATCCGTTCGGCTTTACCGTTTTGGCATTTTCAACAGTAGCTCTATCTGAATTTGAAGTCACAAAAATGAAGGGAATATCGTAATTCTCTCGAATGTGTTTACCCAAATCAATACCTGTTTTATCAGAAGCAAGAATGATGTCTATCAAGACGAGATCAACTTTTTGTGTTTTTAAGACTTCTTCGGCTTGCTCGTAGACAATTACGTTATCTACGATCTCGTAACCAATTTCTTCTAGCATAGACTGCATATCGTCTGCAATGATAACATTGTCTTCTACGATCAGTATTCTAACAGGTTGTTCCAAGGTCGTTGTGGTTTATATGGTTAGACTTCAAATATTAGTTCATTAATGTAATATAAAATAGTACGGCTAGTAAAAATGTACTCAGCGCCAATTTCTTCAGTTCGGGGTCGAGTAACCTAGGTTCCTCAGTTTTGAACACTTTTCTCATATGAATACCTATGGGTACAAATGCTAAAAGTGAACTATAATGATACCAAACTTGAGCATTAAAAATAACAAAAAGTACTATAGAAACAAAAGCAATACTCATAAGCGCATAATGGTATTTCTTCCCATTATGAAAACCCATTTTTACAATCATTGTATTCTTATTCGCTTTTGTATCAGATTCAAAATCTCTAAGATTGTTTAAATTCAAAACTCCTGTGCTTAGTAAGCCTATAGCAACAGCTGGAAACCAGGCAGAGCCGGTTATAAATTTAGAATACAAAAATAAAGTTCCTAAAACAGCCAGCAATCCGAAAAAGAGAAAAACGAAAATATCGCCCAATCCTTTATACCCATATGCAGATTTACCTACTGTATATTTTATCGCCGCCCATATACTTAGAAGTCCTAGAACGCCAAATAATGCAAAATATTCTATGTTTTCCAATCCAAATGAAAAATAAAGTAAGGCAGCCACTAAAATAAGACTGATTACAACTGATATTGCAATGCCTCGTTTAAGTTCTATACGAGTGAGCAAACCACTTTGCAAAGCCCTTTTTGGGCCAATTCTGTCCTCATTGTCAGTACCCTTCACACCATCGCCATAGTCATTGGCGAAATTTGATGTAACCTGAAAACCTACGGTCGTTAACAACGCTAGAATGAATATCAGTAAATCGTTTTTTCCGTAGAAATTAGCAAGTGCCGTGCCGACAACAACGCCTGAAACCGATAAGGGTAGCGTTCTTAATCTGGCCGCGTTTAACCATGCAGCAGTCTTAGACAAAATTAATAAGGATCTTCTATTTGAATTCTTTTACCTTCTTTATAAGAAGCTACGAAGGCATCTTTAAAACCAATATCTACCAACTGAATTCTAAACAATTGGGCTTCCTTAAGTGTCTCGAAGTTCCCTAATGAATAGGAGTAAAATGGATTGGTTTTTACAAATAATGTATTGGTAAGTGCCTCTGAGGCGAGTGTTACATTATTATCAACAAATGATTTTATCTGAACTGAATATACTTTTTCTTTTTCTAAGAAATTTTTAGCCAAATAAAACTCCTTTACCAAACTCAACTCTTGGTTTTGTTCCCTTAGGTTATCAATACGAACTTTTATTGCATCCAGACTGTCAATAGAAACTAAGAGATTATTTTGCTGTTCTGAGTTATTAGGAATACTAAGCCTTCCTGCATTGAACAAGAAAAGCCCGAGCAAACCAAAGACAAAAACAGCAGTAGTAGCACCAAGTAAATTACGCTGAATCTTGCTTGATTTCAACTCCTTATTCTTAATTTTTATTTGATCTAAAAGACGTTCGTTAATGATTTGCGCCTTGTCGATATCTTTGTGCAATTCAAGTAAATCGCTTTCTTCTATAAATGGCATTTAGTTGATTTTTAGGGGTAAACCTCCTTAAAGTTAATCAAAATACTGAGACCCTAATTGATTAGTTTACATTAATGTTGTAAAAATAGAATTTTTAGTGGTCTATCAAAAAAAAAACGATGTTAAATCTGTTTTAGCAGGTTGATTTTCATTTGCTTATCGACAAAAGGCATAGCTCTTTTTTGTCGCTAACATCAAAGTGAATGGATTCCATCTGGCTTAATCTCTATTTTTCTAGCTTTATACAAAGTACCAATACCTTTCTTGAAGGTTTTTTTGCTCATTTGTAATTCTTCACGAATCGCTTCTGGGTCAGATTTATCATTCAAAGGTAGATAACCTCCATGAGCTTCAAGAGTTGCAAAAATTTTATTTGCTGCCGGTTCTAAAATTTTTTCACCTAAAGGTTGTAGCGAAACATCAATTTTGTTATCCGCTCTGATTTCTTTAATCACCCCGGGCATTGCATCACCAATGGCAATTTCTTTAAATACCTCATTCAAATACACCAGGCCTTTGTGGGCATTGTTTATAATAACTTCCCAACCCAAATCTGTTTGCCTAGTGACTATCAGTTCAACTTTTTCGCGAACCCTGACGGTGAGCTCCTCGTTGCTCAAAAACTTATCTATTTTATTGGAAGCTACCAGACGATTGCTCTTCTTATCTAAATAGCAGAAAACAACGTACCATTGCCCTTCTAGCATTTTACTTCGTTGTTCTCTAAAAGGCACTAAAAGGTGTTTTTCCAAGCCCCAATCTAAAAAAGCACCATACTCACTTACATCAGCGACTTTCAATAGCTGAAACTCATTTACCAAAATACCAGGCTCCAGATTGGTAGCTACTGGTCGCTCATCATAATCGAGATAACAAAAAACTTCTAGTTTGTCTCCAATTTCATAAGCCTCAGGCATATATTTGATTGGTAGTAAAATATCATTGTCTTCATCATCACCCAAAAAAATACCAACACTAGTAGTTCTAAGTATCTCAAGGGTATTGTATTCTCCTAATCGTATCATTAGGCAAAAATACATTTAATACCCGATTAAGACTATTGGATATGAAAAAAGCCACTCCTGTTAAAGAATGGCTTTTGAATTTTGAGAAGTATGATTCTTATTTATAAACAGACTCTTTTTTGAAGTGTTTGCATAACATGTAGTAAACTACAGCTCTATGCTTGTTTCTGTTTGAAGAACCGTATTTATCCATTACAACTTTAATACCATCCATAAGACTTGGACTTTCGCTCATACCGAGCTTCTTCAGTAAATAATTCTTTTTTACTGTTTCAAGTTCTTTCTCATCTGAACCAGATACTTTTGAAGCGTCAATGTTATAAATTGATGGTCCTAAACCAACTGTTACTTTGGTTAATAAATCCATGTTTGCACTTTCCCCGAATTTGTCTTTAATATCTGCAGCGTACTTTGCGATTAAATCGTCTCTTTTACTCATAATAGTTAATGTTCAAAATTAATGGTTAATAATATCCTAAGATATAAAATTGAAATAACTGAGCAAAATTTTATCATTCAATAATCGTGGAGTTGAAACCTCAATCAGACGAGGTCGTTCGGAAGCCTCGTAAAAACCAGTGATAGCAAATTTTAGGCTTTCTTCAGAGTCTGAAAATAAATAATCAAGGTTAAACAGTTCGCAGTATTTTCTTACACTTAAATCATGACTTGTCTCAAAGAATCTTTCAAAATTTGGACTATCTTCTTTTCCTGGAAGTATTCTAAAGATACCTCCTCCGTCATTATTGATAACTATTATACGAAAATCAGGCCGCAGATAGTTATTCCATAAACCATTACTGTCGTATAAAAAACTAAGATCTCCTGTAATAAACAAGGTTGGTTTGTTACTATAAATTGAAGCTCCTATAGCGGTAGAGGTACTTCCATCAATACCACTTGTACCCCTGTTGCAAAAAACCTGTAAGGAAGCTTTCAGATCAAAAAGTTGAGCATAGCGCACAGTTGAACTATTGGCCAATTGCAATTGATAGTTTTCAGGAATATTTTCGCTAATACGATGAAACGCCAGCATATCTGAAAACTGAATCTGTTTAACATATTGCGTTCTTTTGAGGAGGTAATTTTGCTTTCTAGAATTCCAGTAGGAAAAGTAGTCACTTTCTGTAGTTTGGTCTTGAGTTATGAACTTTTCGAAGAAGGTATTTACATCCATTCTAAAATGATGTGATATTGAGAAAAAGGTATCATATGCTTTCACCGGATCAATATGCCAATGATGCTTAGGTTTATGCTCTCTTAGAAATGCCTTAATTTTTTTAGAAACAATTAGCCCCCCAAAGGTCAAAAGTACATCTGGTTGTAATTTTGAAAATAAAACTTCCTTTTCTTCGGATTTCTCAATAGGCGCAATTAAACTATCAATACTTGCAAAGAAATTGGAATGATGCAGATTAGATGTGGTTTCAGTGAGCACAATAACTGATTGGTCATTGGCCAAAATATCTAAAAATTTTTGCTCAACTTTATTCGGGTCATTTACACCTACTAAAACCAATTTCTTTTGGCATGTATTCCAAATTTCAGCACAATCTGAAATACTTTCTAGGCCTGTTAAGGTTTGAGGGGGTATTTCAATTAGGTCTGGAAAAACCGAGGGTTCGGTTAACCTATCATAAAGAGGTTCTTCAAAACGCACGTTAATATGAACTGGTAAACCAGTGGTTATGGCTATTTCGAAGGTTTTATTCAATTCACCGTCATTGTAGCCTTGCACCCTCTCTTGCGAAGACGCAACAGTATCTTCAATGAATTGCGGAGCATAACGCTTCACGCGATTTACGGCATGTGTCACATCTTGTCTTAAATTAGCGGAATAGCCAATATGTCTGTGAAAAACATCATCTTGGCGAATGGTCTGCCCGTCACCTACATCAATTTTATAAACAGGTCTATCCGCTGAAATAACAACCAGGGGAATATCACTATAAAAAGCTTCAGAAACTGCAGGATAATAATTCAATAAAGCACTACCTGAGGTACAAACCACCGCAACAGGCTCTCTCAGTTGCTGGGCTATTCCTAAGGCAAAAAAGGCCGCACATCTTTCATCAACAATACTAAAACATTTGAAATAAGAATCTTCGGTAAAACCAATTGTCAAAGGTGCATTGCGTGAACCAGGAGATATCACAATATTCTGAACACCTTTTGCTTTACAATGCGCTACAACTGTTTGCGCTGCGGGAATGCTGGAGTACTTCATCTCTTACAAAAATACGAAGCAATGGCTTCTTAACCCAATAAAATGAACTACTAATCAGAAGTTAATACCTGTAACATAGTTTTACTTTTCGCCACCGTTTCTTGCCATTCTTTTTCAGCATTAGAATCTTGAGTCACTCCTCCACCGACATAAATATGAGCACGAGATTCTTTGTGTTGCATACAGCGTAGATTGACAAAAAGAGTGGTTGTATTTTTAACAGAGCGGTATGCTTTATTCTCTTGATTTCTAGAATTGGAGCTTCGGTCTTTTACTGATTTAAAGTTTAATTCACCTAAAAAGCCTGTATAGTAGTCTCTTTTATAGTTTTCGTTTGCTAAAATAAATTCTTTGGTAGTGCTCATAGGTAGTCCACATACGGCGGGTGTTGGATGCAGCGTTTTTATAATTTGTGCCAAACTTCCCTTCTTCATTCTTCCGCTAAGCTTAGTTCTCAAATGCAACAGGTTTCCTGCACGAATAGATTCTCTATTTCCAATATTCAAATGTGAAACAGAATTCTGAAGTGCACTTGAAATATAATCGGTGACCAATTGCTGTTCTTTAAGCTCTTTATCGCCCCATTCAGGATGCTCATTACCCTCATACTTCTGTGTACCTGCCAAAGACATTGTAGTAAACTGCTGGTTTTCAGCCTTCAATAAAATTTCAGGTGTAGCCCCTAACCAAGTCCCAATTTCAGGGTGATGCCAGAGGTAACAAAAGGCGGTTGGGTACTTTTTGAGCATTTTTTCAAACAATTCAACCGGTGCAGTTCTGCAACTGGTTTCCACCATACGAGAAAGTACAACTTTTTTGAATTCACCTTGCTCAATCTGAGCTATTCCCTTTTTTACCAAATTAACATGAAACTCTTTCTGAGATATATCAAGCTCAATTGAAATTTCAGTAGTAACAGTGGCTTCGTCTTTGCTAGTATATTTGGCTTCTCGAATAGCATCACATTTGAGTAAAACAGCCCGCTCGTTTGAATCAAAGGGTGCGAATACAAAGCCTGTTTCTGCGAAATCGTTTACCAAATGAACTTGGGCATCCTCTTGAAAAATTGCGTGAACAAGTTCTTCTTTAGGTTTCCGATATACCACAAAAGGTAGCCTATTATCATAATGCTTCACAAGACTTTTAAGAAGTTCTGCAAACATATTATTTTCTTGGTAATGAGATGGTTGTCAGCTTACAAAGTGAAATAAGGTTCCCTTCTATATCGGTGATTTTTATTTCCCATAACTGTGTAGTTCTTCCTTTATGAATCACAACCGCTTTCGCAAATACCTCACCTTCACTAATACTTTTTACATGATTTGCTGCAATTTCAATTCCGCGCACAAAAACCTTTTGTGCATCCATAAATATATAAGATGCAGTACTTCCAACACTTTCCGCTAAGGCAACGGTAGCTCCACCATGAAGTACGCCATCAGGTTGATGCACTCTTGGGTTAACGGGCATCTTAGCAACTAAGTAATCCTCTCCAACATCAATATATTCAATCTCCAAAGTCTCCATCAAGGTATTTTTTGAAGATGCATTACACACCTGAAGAATTTTCTCTTTGTAATCGTCCATGAACCTTTTTTTGTAAAATTAAGCATTACACAATCAATAAAAGATTCTATTTTTATAATAGATTTATACCCATGAACAAAGATGAAAAACAAGTCAGTTACCAAACCATAAATACATATGAGACTCTAAATGAGCTCACCGAAAAGACTAAGAATATTTGGATTGTTCTTCACGGTATCGGGTACCTAAGTAAATATTTTATCAAATATTTTGATGCGCTTAATACAGATGAAAATTATATTATCGCCCCACAAGCGCCTTCAAAATATTATTTAAAAAATGAATATAAATATGTTGGCGCCAGCTGGTTAACAAAAGAAAGCCGAGTTTTAGAAACCGCAAATGTTTTGACTTATTTAGATGCGGTATATGCTGCTGAAAAAATTTCTTCCAATTGTAATATCATTGTTTTTGGATTCTCTCAGGGAGTTTCTATTGCCACGCGATGGATTGCGTCACGAAAAATAAAGTGTAGTAAAATAGTACTTTATGCTGGAGGAATTCCAAAAGAGCTAAAACCTGAAGACTTTGATTTTTTAGACCACCAAGAAACGGAAGTAAAGTTTATCGTAGGAGATAAAGACCAATACTTAACAGCTAAGGTGCTAAAACAGGAGACGGGCAGAATTGCCGAACTATTCAAGAGTAAGGCCCTACAACAAATGTTTGAGGGTGGTCATGAAGTAAAAAAAGATATCATAAATAAATTGGTTAAAAATGAAACAATTTCCAAAACTAGAGACTGAACGTCTTTTATTAAATCAAACAAAACCAACAGATATTCCAGATATAATTATGTATGCTGGAAACAAAAATATTTCAGATAATACCCGCACTATGCCTCACCCCTACTTTGAGGAAGACGCTATTCGTTGGCTAAATAGTATGAACCAAGGGTTTAAAAACAAAGAGGAATATACCTTTGCCATGCGCCAAAAAAAAGATGCGCATTTCATAGGTGGAATAGGGCTAACAATAGATGTTTCAAATAACAGAGCCGAACTAGGGTATTGGTTAGCAGAACCTTTTTGGAATCAAGGTTTCACAACTGAAGCAGTACAAGCAATCTTCAAATTCGCATTTGAAGTGCTCAACCTCAACAAGATTGTTGCCGTATACTTGAGTACAAATCAAGCTTCTGGTAAAGTGATGCTAAAAAACGGAATGACCAAAGAGGGTGAGTTCATAGCGCATGACGTCAAAAAAGATCATACGGTAGCTGATGGCAAATATATTTCTCTAATTCAATACCGAATGCTGAAAAGTGAATACCTAGTATTAAAAACCAAAAGTTAATCGTGATGGACTTCACTCCTACTTTAGAAAATGATGTTGTAAAACTTTCTCCGCTAACGATCAATAACTTTACTGAATTGATTCTCGTAGCTTCTCAGAAAAAACTAGTACAGTATTCTCCTTCTGATATTGAAACTCTCGAAAGCCTCAAAGACTATGTGCAAATTGCCTTAAATCAAAAAAACGATGGCACTAGTATTCCCTTTATTATATTCGATAAGCGCAAACAGTGCTATGCAGGAAGCACACGGTACATGAGTATAAATCTAAGAAACAAAGTTTTAGAAATTGGCGCTACATGGATCGGAAAAGAGTTTCAAGGAACCGGACTAAACACCCAAATAAAATTTCTTATGCTGAATTACGCTTTTGACGAAATGGATTTTGAGAAAGTCGAGTTTCGTATTGATGAACGAAATATAGCCTCTAGAAAAGCGGTTGAAAAATTGGGCTGCATTTTGGAAGGAGTTCTTCGTGAAAATGTATATCTCTTAGATGATTTTAAACGAAATACCTGCTGTTACGGACTTTTAAAAAGTGAATGGACAAGCACAAACTCCTAAATCAGAAAATAGCACATACTAAAAACTAAAGGAGTTGAATGTAATGTAGACCCAAGTAGAAAAATAGCATGGAACAGCACCCATATTTTAAGACCTTTACAGCGAGTATCGGAATTTGTTAGCGTCGAAATAGTCTATTCTTCTTTCATTTCCTCAAGCGTCTCATAGTAACTTATATTGCGTGTTTTATAGGTATTCTCAGGTGTGATTATTTCTTTTATCCAATTTCCATTTTCATCAAATTGGTAAATGTACTCTTTGGTTTCAGCACTTTTTTCCGCTTGAACTTCTTTTTGAAAAAGCACCCCCATCTTATCGTAGGTATACACTAAAGCCTCTACCTTGCTTAGTCTTTTTGTTTTAGGGCTTGCGTAGAACTTGGTGGCAGTGATCAATTTACCTTCTCCATCAAAAGTTTCTTCCAGGGCAGAATTAGACACACCATTTAGGAACTTCTTCGTGAGAACATTTCTTTCAACAACGCTATCTTTTACTCTTTTTTCGGATGTTCTTATAGATTTCTGAACCGCCCCATTCAACACATAGCTCTTCGTTTGTTCGCCCTTGAAATCGGTATAAGAAACCAGCGTTTCATCAATTCCACTATCATTACTATGTACAATCTTAAAGATAGAATCAGCGCTATAAAAATATTCGTATTGGTCTAAGAATTCTTTGTTATAAGAAACAATCTTCTCTGTTATTTTTAAATTCAACAACGAGTCTATCGTATAAAAACTAGCTATGGAAGTAGATTTATCAAATAGGTTATCACGGTAGTTTTCAAAACGTTTTTCCAACAACATGCCTTTGGAGTACTTGTAATAGGTAATATCATAGTCCGTATCACTATACCGCGTTACAGATTTGGCAAGCAAGCCTTCTGTATTAAAATCATATTCTTCTTTTCCATAATTAGTACTAACCAAACAAGACTTTACGTTTCCCTTCAAATCAAAATCTTCAACAGTGAAAATTTGAATCTCTTGAGAAGTCATTCCCTTAGGAAGAAAGAATAAAACGATAAGAATTAAAACTGTGTAGTTTTTTACCATGGTGTAAAATTACTTGATATTCTGTCAATTCTAAACAAAAGAGGTGCCAAATCGATGTAAGGTCGAAGTTATGCAAAAAAGTTAATAGCAAAAGACCCTACTTTTTGTGTGGTATGTACTCAAAAGATATAAATATTTTAGGTAGAATATGTAGCAGATAAATCATATCAGTTCTTAGTTTTAAACAGCTCAGCGCGGGTACTTCAACACAGCTACAGCTCTCGTTGCATCGCCTCCTTGAGTATAAGAAAGAGCTTTTAATTTAGCTCAATATTATTTTCAACAATACGCAAGAAGAACCTCCATTACTACATCTCGCCCACAGTTATCGTTGTATCATACTTCAAGAAAATTAAGTGTAAAAAAAAAACCGCAAAGCTTTCGCATTGCGGTTTTCAAACCTACCTGTAAGCAGGCAGTATGTACTAAAAAAAGTATTACTTCACTTCTTCGAAGTCTACATCTTCTACATTGTCACCTTCTGCATCCGCTTCAGCAGTTGCCTCTCCTTGAGGAGCTGCTCCGCCTTGCGCATCAGCTTGTGCTTTATACATTTCCTCTGAAGCTACTTTCCAAGCTTCATTGATTTTATCTAAAGCTGGAGTAACAACAGCAACATCTTTAGTTTCGTAAGCTTTCTTCAACTCTTCTAAAGCTTCTTCGATTGGCTTCTTCTTGTCATCAGAAAGTTTATCTCCAAATTCTGTCAATTGCTTTTCAGTTTGAAAAATCATACCATCTGCCTCATTTAACTTATCAGCAGTTTCTCTTGCAGCTTTATCAGCATCAGCATTTGCTTCAGCATCTGCTTTCATCTTTTGAATTTCCTCTTCAGTCAATCCTGATGATGCTTCGATACGAATATCTTGCGTTTTATTTGTCGCTTTATCAGTTGCAGAAACTTTGATGATTCCGTTGGCATCAATATCAAAAGTCACTTCAATTTGAGGTGTTCCTCTTTGTGATGGTGGAATTTCATCTAAATGAAAACGTCCGATCGTTTTATTATCGGCAGCCATACCACGTTCTCCTTGCAATACGTGAATTTCAACCGATGGCTGATTGTCAGCAGCGGTAGAGAATACCTGAGACTTCTTTGTTGGTATGGTTGTGTTCGATTCAATCAATTTGGTAAAGACATTACCCATTGTTTCGATACCTAATGATAAAGGCGTAACATCTAAAAGAAGTACATCTTTTACATCACCTGTCAAAACACCACCTTGAATGGCAGCACCTACAGCAACTACCTCATCAGGATTTACACCTTTAGAAGGTGCTTTTCCGAAGAACTTTTCAACTGCTTCCTGAACTGCAGGAATACGTGTTGAACCACCAACTAATATAATTTCATCAATATCAGCATTCGTCAAACCAGCAGCTTTCATTGCTGTCTGACAAGGCTCAATAGTTCTAGCTACCAAATCAGCAATCAATTGCTCAAATTTCGCTTTTGTTAAGGTACGTACCAAGTGTTTTGGCCCTGTTGCCGTTGCAGTAACATAAGGTAAATTGATCTCTGTTTGTGCAGAAGATGACAGTTCAATTTTTGCTTTTTCAGCAGCTTCACGCAAACGTTGCAATGCCATAGCATCATCACGAAGGTCAATACTCTCATCCTTCTTGAACTCATCAGCCAACCAATCAATAATCTTTTGATCAACATCATCACCACCTAAGTGTGTGTCACCGTCAGTAGCCAATACTTCAAAAACACCATCACCCAATTCCAAAATAGATACATCATGTGTACCTCCACCAAAATCAAAAACAACTATTTTTTGGTCTACATCTTTCTTATCCATTCCGTAAGCCAAAGATGCTGACGTTGGTTCGTTGATAATACGCTCAACTGTAAGACCGGCAATTTCACCTGCCTCTTTTGTTGCTTGACGTTGTGAATCATTAAAATACGCAGGCACGGTAATTACCGCTCTTGTCACTTCTTGACCCAAATAATCTTCAGCCGTTTTCTTCATTTTCTGAAGAATCATTGCTGATAATTCTTGTGGCGAATATAAACGACCATCGATATCTACTCTTGGTGTATCATTATCTCCTTTAACTACTTTATAAGGTACACGGTCGGCTTCTTTCTTAGACTCCGAAAACTTGTTCCCCATAAATCGTTTGATAGAATATATGGTGTTGTGTGGATTAGTCACCGCCTGTCTTTTGGCAGGGTCACCAACTTTAATTTCACCACCTTCAACAAATGCGATTACGGATGGCGTAGTTCTCTTTCCTTCCGCATTAGGGATTACAACTGCCTCATTACCCTCCATTACAGAGACGCAAGAGTTGGTAGTACCTAAATCTATTCCTATTATTTTACTCATTACTATATGTATTTATGTGTATGTATTAATTTTAACAATCGCTTATCGAATGACAAACAATATGCCAAGGATATAAAACTGACAGGATGTCATTTTCTTTAGATACTAAGACGCTTCAATTACTACTTTTTTCGATACTCTAATTTTAAAACTGTCATCTTTAGTGCAATCGAAAGCCTAAAAAATCGAGCTT
The DNA here is from genome assembly GCA_938029725.1 of uncultured Flavobacteriaceae bacterium. Lineage (GTDB taxonomy): Bacteria > Bacteroidota > Bacteroidia > Flavobacteriales > Flavobacteriaceae > Maribacter_C. The sequence goes on along the minus strand of CALHGE010000029.1, from coordinate 8,467 downwards.
GACCGGCACAGTATTACCCTTATAAAATAAACTAGATCAACTAATACTTATTTTTTTTTATAAATTGAATAGGTCTACGATTAAAGAGGATAGCAGTACCATAGAAGAACGTCTATATAAAGATTCTAAAATTCATCTTAAGTTCAAAGGCTATCCAATACTACTAGCAGCAAAATTGAACTCTTTGCGAGAATTCATTATAGAAACTGCCAAGGAAATTGGTATATTAACTATACTTCCAAGTTGCTCAAAATTTTAAGAAATTGCCTGGCGATCTCTTTAAAACTGAAACCAATCGCGCTATTATATTTGATTTGGAAGATGAAGTGGCAAAAGAAGAATTCAAAGAATGTATTTGGTTGGCGCGAACCTATCATTTCGTAAAACGTTTACCGCTTCTTGCTAAATAAAAAATTAAAATTAATCCTTCTCAATTTCTCAGTTCAATCCAAGAATAAAACTACTTTTACTTTACCTTAAACAACCTTTACTATGGAGTGTATTAGTATTTTCGACATGCTCAAGATTGGCATCGGCCCATCAAGTTCTCATACCCTTGGCCCTTGGCGCGCTGCAGAACGCTGGATTTCCGAATTAAAATCAGCTGAACGCTTTAGTAAGGTTCAAAAAATTAAAGTACATGTGTACGGTTCACTTTCCTTAACTGGCAAAGGGCATGCTACAGATTATGCCATTATGCTTGGGCTTTCAGGTACTGACCCTGTGGAAATTCCGGTAGAAGACATCCATAGTATTGTAGCCGATATAAAAGAAACGAAAGCACTGAATTTTGGCGGAGAAAGGCAAGTCTTTTTTAATTCACAAGAAGATATTATTTTCAACAGAAATTTTTTGCCATTTCATGCTAACGGCATCAAATTCGAAGCGACTCTTGATGACGGCACAAAGCAATCTAAAAAATATTATTCTATCGGAGGTGGTTTTGTGGTTGTAGAGGAACGCAAAAATGCCAAAAAGAAAATCGAAACCTTTAATACCTTTCCATTTCCAATTCATAGAGGAGATGAGCTTTTGGCCTTCTGTACAAAAGAGAACAAATCTATTTCGGAGATCGTGCTTGAAAACGAACGCTCACTGCGATCCGATACCGAAATTGACGATCAAATACTGAAGATATGGAATACAATGTTAGAATGCATGTACATCGGATGTCACACCGAAGGACAGTTGCCTGGTGGCCTAAATGTACGTCGCCGAGCCTTTGACATACACAAGCGATTAATGCTTAACGCTGGCAGCTATGATTCTCATAACAGCTGGTTACAAACCATTCGAAAAACTGAAGTTAAATTTCGACAAATCTTGAAATGGGTAAGTTGTTTTGCGCTCTCTGTTAATGAAGTAAATGCATCTTTGGGCCGTGTAGTTACTGCGCCCACGAATGGCAGCGCCGGAGTAATCCCTGCCGTATTAATGTATTACCTGGTAATTGAAAACCATGAGGCAAATTTTGACCATATCAAAAGGTTTTTATTGGTCTCCGGAGAAATTGGAAGCATCTTTAAAAAAGGAGCGACAATTTCCGCAGCTATGGGCGGTTGTCAAGCTGAAATTGGAGTGTCTTCTGCCATGGCGGCAGGAGCTTTAACCGAACTACTGGGCGGAACACCTGAACAAGTTTTAATGGCTGCCGAAATAGCCATGGAGCATCACTTAGGCCTCACTTGCGACCCCATTGGGGGCTTAGTACAAATACCGTGCATCGAACGAAATTCAATGGGAGCCATCAAAGCTATTAATGCTGCAGAATTAGCCCTCGATTCAAATCCAGCAGATGCTAAAGTTCCATTAGACAAAGTAGTTCAGACCATGTGGGAAACGGCAAAAGACATGAATTCTAAATACAAGGAAACTTCTGAAGGCGGACTTGCTGTTGGGGTTTTCTTGAGTGATTGCTAATTTCACTACATGCCCTAGCTTCTCGTAAAATTTCTAATTAGAAGTTGATCATCTTATTTATGATCACCGGTCAATAGGGTTGGATTGAAATTCCTATATTTAGAGGTGCACCTATGCTTTAATTAGATTTCTATGAAAATATTTTCAATCCTATTGCTATCAATGTTGATGCTGATATCTTGTAAAACAGATAAAAAGCCTGAAAATTTAGATACCCAAACCACTGTTCCAGAAGCTATTTCGAAGGCAGATGAATGGCTTTATCTATTCGACGGCACCAATACAGATGGCTGGCGCGCCTACAATGGTGAGGACCTTCCTCCGCAATGGCTGATCGAAAATGGAGCACTAACTTTTGATACTGAAAAACGAACAGAAGAAGAGCGCAAAGGTGGTAAGGACATTATCTATGCTGCTGAAGAATTTGATAATTTTGAATTACGCTGGGAATGGAAAATTCCTGAAGGGGGCAATAGCGGAATGCTCTATCACTTACAAGAGGGCGATTGGAGCCCACCAGAGGTTTCTCCTGAGTATCAAATGCTTGATGATTTAAAATGGGAAGAAATTAATCAGGCATCATTAGAACCTTGGCAAAAAACCGGTGCTGACTATGCCATGCACCTACCTGATGAAGCTCAGAAAATCATAAAACCAGCGATGGAATGGAATAATTCTCGTATCATTTTCACTCCAAAAAAAGTAGAACATTGGCTCAATGGCAAGAAATTACTGAGTTTTGAACCCTGGTCAGAAGACTGGGAAAAACGAAAAAAAGAAGGGAAATGGAAAAATTTCCCAAAATATGGTACTTTTAAGTCCGGCTACATTGCGATACAAGATCACGATAGCCCCTTATGGTTGCGAAACTTGAAAATTAAAAAATTATAACCGAACAAAATCCACATATGAACAAACGAGAATTCTTAAAAAAGACTGCGGTAGTATCTTCGGCTGCTTTGCTTCCAACCGGAGCTTGGGCCTTTTCAAATAAAGACAAACGCTTAAGAACTGCTCACATAGGAGTCGGTAATATGGGAGGAGAAGATTTAAATGCCATTTCTTCACATGCCCAAGTAGATGTTGTTGCCTTATGTGACGTGGACGCAAATAATCTAGCTGCCGCGCAAAAATTACATCCGAAAGCCAAAATATATTCAGATTATAGAGTGATGCTGACTGAAATGAAGAAGAAGATTGATGCTGTTGTGGTTTCTACTCCTGATCATACCCATGCACCAGCTTCAATGATGGCTATGAAAATGGATAAGCCCGTCTATTGCCAAAAACCTCTCACACACCATGTAAGTGAAGCAAGGGCGATGAGAAAAATGGCAGAAGACAAAGGTTTGGTTACCCAAATGGGAATTCAAGTCCATTCTTTTTACGACTATAAATTAGCAACGCAACTAATTCAATCTGGTATTATAGGAAAAGTAAGCACTGTTCGTGCTTGGTCTCCTAAAAACTGGGGCTATGACGGCGCTGCGCCTGAAGGGAGTGATCCAGTACCCGCACATCTAGACTGGAACCTCTGGTTGGGTACCGCAGCAGAAAAAGCTTATAAAAAAGAGGTCTATCACCCAGGTAATTGGAGAAAATTAGTTGATTATGGTTGTGGAACTCTAGGTGATATGGGGGTTCATATTTTTGATACTCCTTATAATGCACTAGAATTAGATGTGCCCACTACGATTACTACAAATTGCAGAAAACCAAACGGATTCGGATATCCAGAACAAAATATGGTAACCTATGAATTTCCAGGTACCAAGTATACCGCTGATACGCTAAAATGGGTATGGTATGATGGTGTAGACGCTGACAAACAACGTGAAGACTTAATGCTGCCTGGTGGAGAAGCACTTAATGACCAAGGAGCAATGTTTATTGGTGAGAAGGGGAAATTCTATTTGCCCCACTTTCAAAAATTACCACAATTGATTGTCAATGGAGAATTCGTTGATATTTCAGATCAAATAGCTGCTCAAAATTTAGGTGAGCCGGTTCGCGATTATGCGGCAGAAAGTCCAAAACACTATCATCAGTTTGTAGATGCTTGTTTAGGGAAGGCAGAAGTATCTGCCCCATTTTCTTATGCTTCTCGCCTAACCGAAACTATTTTATTAGGAACAATAGCCGGGCGTTTTCCAAATCAAACTTTACATTGGGATAGTGAAAATGCTAGATTTGTTGAAGAAGAAGCAAATCAATATTTAGATGCTACCTATCGGGAGTTTTAAATAAAAAACATCATTACGAGCACAGAAAAGAACGCTGTTAATTCATTACTAACAAGCAAGAGATTGCTTCTTAGTAATGAAATATCTAAAGAAGCACCCTTATACCTGGGGTGCTTCTTTATTCACATCCCTCCTTCCGCCGTGTGTCAATTAGATAAATAATCTTCCAGGCATCTTCTTGCTTTAGTAGTTGAAATGAATTTACACCGCAATGGCTGAAGGCATCATCGACATGAAATTCATATGCGGTCCAAGCATTTGCCATTGGTCCGTCAACTTGAATAGCATAGGATTTTATAGTCTCCTTAAATTTCATCGTTTCTGGAATGCCTATGATGCTTTTGATAAATGTTGAGAAGTCTTCTGTTTTTACATAATTCTTTCCAGAAGAATCTTTAGCGATAGTTTGCAGTATGATGCCATTGGCTACCGTTTTTTTTATCGCAATAGAATCTTGCTGATGAAATCCATTAAAAAAAGCTTCTATGGTTTTCTGTACTGCATATTGTTCTGAATCTTGGGCTGAAGAATGCATCGTTAACAGCAGTATTCCAAAAATTAATAGCAGTTTCATTTTAATTGGATTTCTTCAAAAATAGGAAATTAGTCGCTCTTATAATCATTCCCCCAGACAGTCGATAGCGCTTCAGCTTTTACGGTGTCGAAATTCAAGCTAACAATCCTAAAAAAAAAATATTAATCAAATCAAAAAATCCAGCAATCGAACAATCCAATATTCTAAGGAAATCTCCTTACTTTTAACGCACCAAAACAAATTTAAATGTCAGTTGCTAAGAAAGAGTATAAACGTGTTACCGTGAAATCGCTTGTAGATATGAAAAAGAATGGAGAGAAAATCTCTATGCTTACTGCCTATGATTATTCTATGGCAAAAATTGTTGATGCAGCCAATGTAGATGTAATCTTAGTAGGTGATTCTGCCAGTAATGTCATGGCCGGTCATGAGACTACTTTACCCATTACACTTGATCAGATGATTTATCATGCGCAATCGGTAATTCGAGCTGTTGACCGTGCTTTAGTGGTGGTTGATATTCCCTTCGGAAGTTATCAGAGTGACCCCAAAGAAGCTTTACGTTCAGCAATTCGTATTATGAAAGAAAGTGGTGCGCATGCTGTAAAGGTAGAGGGTGGCGCAGAAATCAAAGAATCTGTAAAACGAATACTAGCAGCCGGAATTCCAGTAATGGGGCATTTGGGACTTACTCCACAGTCTATCTATAAATTTGGAACCTATACCGTTCGCGCTAAGGAAGAGGAAGAGGCAGAACAGCTAATAGAAGATGCAAAGCTTCTAGAAAAATTAGGCTGCTTTGCAATCGTTGTGGAAAAAATTCCAGCGCAATTAACGAAAAAAGTCTCTGAAAGTCTATCCATTCCTACTATCGGAATCGGCGGTGGTAAATATGCCGACGGCCAAGTATTAGTCGTTCATGACCTCTTAGGAATGACACATGAATTCAATCCTCGGTTTTTGAGGAGATATATGAACTTATATGAAGAAATGGGAAATGCTATCGGTCAATATGTTGCTGATGTGAAGAGTCGTGATTTTCCTAGTGATGATGAGCAGTATTAATTAGGGAGTTAGGAAAATGAAAATATGATTAAAAGAATCTCCATTATCCTTTTAGTTTTGCTAAATATTGGCTGTGACCAGCTATCTAAAAGTATGGTTCGCAAAAATATCGACGCTCATGAAACTATCGAACTAGTTGGTAAAAACTTTATTTTAACTAAAGTTGAAAATAGCGGCGCCATGCTTGGTTTTGGATCAGAGCTCTCCCCTATTCTAAAAATTATATTTCTGCAGGTTTTGCCTGTACTAGTATTATTAATACTCCTTTTTCGAATTCTTAGGAGATCAGATATGAACAAATGGTTGGTTTTCGCCTTTGCTTGTGTGATTGGCGGTGGTATTGGCAACCTTATTGACCGTATCGCTTATGGTGAAGTTACAGATTTTGTTTATATTGATTTAGGAGGATACGTCAAAACCGGAATTTTTAATATGGCTGATGTCTCAGTTACCATGGGCGTTCTTGCGATTCTTTTCTTGAGTATCCGCTATCGAAAACTAGAAATGTAGTGGCAGAAAAAATACTTTCTACAGCAAAAAATCTTCAAATTATTTATGAGGATAATCACCTTATCGCTATCAACAAAAGACCTGGAGATCTTGTTCAAGGCGACAAAACAGGAGACGCACCACTGAGTGAAATTATTAAACAGTACATCAAAGAAAAGTATAACAAACCCGGTAATGTCTATTTGGGTGTTGCGCATCGCTTAGACCGGCCTACTTCTGGTATTGTGGTGTTTGCAAAAACTTCAAAAGCACTGCCTCGCCTAAACAAACTATTTGCTGAAAAAGCAGCCAAGAAAACCTATTGGGCCGTAGTAAAGAATCCGCCTGAGAAACAAGAAGATACTTTGACGCATTGGATGAAGCGAAATACCAAACAAAACAAATCTTACGCAAACCGAAAGGAAGTGCCTGATAGTAAAAAGGCTATTCTAGAGTATCGCATGATTCAAAAATTAGATACGTTCTATTTGTTAGAAGTCGATTTAAAAACCGGTCGTCATCATCAAATTCGTTCACAACTGACTGCAATTGGCTGCCCTATTAAAGGAGATCTGAAATATGGTTTTGACAGAAGTAATAAAGATGGCAGTATTCATTTGCATGCAAGAAGTCTCTCTTTCATCCACCCTGTAAAAAAGGTGATGCTTGATTTGCTGGCTCCTCCACCTGAAGATGCAGTTTGGAACGCTTGTTGCTAATTTGTGGTATATTAAAAAACCAAAACACGATATTATGATCAAGAGAACACTTTTCCTTTTTAGCCTAATACTGCTATCTTCTTGCGGAAGCTACAACTCCATCGACACCTTTTACGAAGCTCATAAAAACGACGACCAAGTAACCGCGGTTCGTGTTCCTAGATTTATGCTGTCGCTACTCGGCAATATTTCCCCTGAAATGAATTCGTTGATCGGAAATACCAAAGACTTGCGCTACATGCAATTTCCAAGTGCTACGCCAGAGCGTACAAAATTCTTAAACAATCAAATGAACACTATGACGGGCAGTTCATTTATTGAAGTCTATCGAAAGAATGACAAGCAAAAACGAAATATTGTTTCCATACGTGAAAAGCGAAATGCCGTTAAAGAGATTTTGATTTACAACAACAATACTACACGTGGTTCTTTCCTCTATTTCAATGGAAACTTCGACCCCATTAAAGTTCGTGAAATGGCCAAAAATGAAGACTTTCAAAAAATTGGAAACGGACTCATGAAAGAATTCAAAATGGGAAGTACGTCTGATTTTAATCAGGAAGATAAAAAAGAGAATTAAACCCCTATTCATAAAAATAGGAATATAGTTGCCAGTAACAATATACTTTAAATTAGAGGTATTTACTTACCTTATATTTGCTAACGCCAGCAATACATAACTTAAGAATAGCTTTAATTTACGCATTTCTATTTGTGTGTTGGCCATAATCTCTTTCAACAAAAAAAAGACTATTGACTTGGCCTTTGAATACAATCGATTTTTAATGGCTAACATTCATCTGCCCCAGGTGGTATATTACCTCCTTTTATTAAAGAAATAGACCTAGTCCCTTCAGTTAATTATGCTACCACGGTTTATTTACTTTTTTACTAGTTATTTCATCTTAAAATCAACACTTTACGATTAATTAAACTACCATCTGCTAAACCTATTAGTAATATGTATACTCCTTCACTTAGTGTAGATGTATCTAAAATAGTAGCAGAATCATTTATTATAGAACGTTTTAATATTCTCCCATCAATCGAATTTAGTTGTAATGTTTTTATTTGGTTGTTGCTTTCTAGCAATTCAACATTAATTTCCGTGGAAGCCGGAATGGGATAGATTCTAAGCCCGTTTAAGTCATCTTCAGGTAAAACACTATCACCATTAATTAAGAATTCAAACCAAGATTCACAACCATTAAAATCGGTCACCGTAACGGTCTGAACATTGCCAGTTGTATCGATTGAGATGTCAAAAGGTTCAACACCTCCAGTCACAATCACTTCTTGGTTTACCAGATTAACATTCATGGGGTCTAGCAAGCAGCATACATCTGGAACTCCACTGTCTGTAGGCACTCCATTTGGATAATATAAATCTAATATGGATTGCAAGATATCCATACGTTCTTGTGCATCGGACTCGTTGTAGGTTAATGACCACTGGTAAAAAAGACCTATTCCATAATCAGGATTCTTAGTTGGTC
>CALHGE010000028.1 GCA_938029725.1 uncultured Flavobacteriaceae bacterium | reverse complement strand
CTCAACACTCAAAGAAATAATGTCGGTTATCTGTGCCTCATATTTGCTTTTATCCATTAAAGAGACATTGAAGCTTCCGTCAAGAATAGCTTCTTCATTCGCAATAAAAACGTCAATGGCATCTTGAATTAGCGTTCCGATGGCTAAAGCTCTCAGATAACTAAGGCGATCTTCTTTATATTTTAAAGAATTATACTTATTGGTATTTATTGAGTCCTTTACCAGTTTTATTAGGTATTCCAGAGCATAATCTTCAGAAATCAGTCCTAGATTTATTCCATCTTCAAAATCAATGATGGTGTAACAAATATCATCGGCAGCTTCTACCAAATACGTCAACGGATGTCTTGAAAAACTGATGTCTTCACCATCACGGGTTTGAATTAATCCTAATTCTTCAGCAACGTCTTTAAAGTTTTCTTTGTCCGATTGAAAGAATCCGAATTTTTTGTCTGCTATATGTTTCGTTGGTTTTTTAGGAAGTGATTCCTTCGGATATTTCATAAAAGCACCCAAAGTTGCATAGCTTAAACGCAATCCGCCATCAACACCTTCTCTAGTCTCTGTTAGTAATTTAAATCCATTAGCATTTCCTTCAAAATCAATAATATCTTGAAACTCTTTTTCTGAAAGAAGCGATTTGTATTGCTGTCCATTTCCATTCTTAAAATACTCGCCAATAGCTTTCTCTCCACTATGACCAAAAGGCGGATTCCCGATATCATGTGCTAATGCTGCAGCGGCAACAATGGCTCCGAAATCATTAAACTGGTACCCATGCATCTCTTTCAAATGCGGATGTTTTTCTAACAGCTTTTTTCCTGCTATTCTACCTAAGCTTCTACCTACTACAGATACTTCTAAACTGTGCGTCAATCTTGTATGTATAAAATCGGTTTTTGAAAGGGGAATTACTTGTGTTTTATCCTGTAAACTCCGAAAAGCAGAAGAAAATATGATGCGATCATAGTCCACTTCGAAACCCAAACGGGTCTCATCTTGCTCTTTTCGTAGTCGTTTATGTGTATCGCCAAAGCGTTTTAGTGAGAGTAATTGTTCCCAATTCATGGTATCTGATTAAAGTGGCTGCAAGATACAGATTTTTGCCAGCGCCTGTAAACAATAACCTCATGAGATTCTTCTTAACATTCATTTAATATAGTAACGTTTACCTAACGCTTTAACAATACATGTTTAACATATGGCTAACCCGACTTTTACAATTGGTGAGTTTATTTGCAGCGGTATTTAAAAACAAACATAGTAAAGCGAAAATGAGAAAATTTTTAACCATGCTACTCTTTGTAGCAGTAGCACAATTAAGTGCGCAAGAGACAGGAAGTATAGTGGGTAACCTTACTGACAAAGATTTTAATAACGACCCATTAGCTTTTGCTAATATCTTAATTGAAGGCACCACGAAAGGAACCACATCAGATTTTGATGGCCTTTATGAAATCGCTGATTTAGAACCTGGTACTTATACAGTAATCTACAGTTTCTTAGGATACCAAACCATAACGCAAACAGATATCATTGTTGAGGCAGGAAAATCTACCAAAGTAGACATAGGTCTTTCGGCAGCATCAGGCGTTGAGCTTGAAGAATTTATAGGTACAGGAACTACTAAAAAAGAATCTGAAGCAGCCTTATTACTTGACCAAAAATCAGCAAATATTGTAAAAGAAAGCATTGGCGCACAAGAACTATCTTTTAAAGGAATAAGTGACGCAGCAGGAGCTGTAAATAAAATCTCAGGCGTATCAAAACAAGAAGGTGGTGGCAATGTGTATGTTAGAGGGCTTGGAGATAGATACTTAAACACAACCTATAATGGTCTACCAGTACCTTCAAACAATATTGAAAGAAAGAACATTGATCTTAACCTATTTTCATCAGATGTTATTCAAAATGTTGGCGTAAGTAAAACGCATGCTGCTAAATTTTATGGCGATTTTGCTGCAGGGAATGTTGACATTACTTCGAAAGAACATACGGGTGACTTCTTTTTAGATATAGAATTGGGTAGTGTTGTAAACACTAATGCTCTAGGTACCAACTTTGTTAAAAGTGAAGGAACTGGATATTTCGGTTTTTATAATCGATATCAAAACAATCCGTATGCGGTGCTTTTATCTCATGGGTTTGATGCCATACCTTCAGAAGGTAATTCCGGACTCACAGGAAGTTTAGCAACAGGAAACTCTTGGAATATTGGAGAAGCATCTCGAATAAGTGCTTTTGCAACGGTTGCTTTTGGCAACAGCTTTGAATTTCGTGAAGGCCCCGCTGTTGACTACACGACTGTAGAAAAGAAGCGTTTTCCAAATTCAGAAGAATATGAATATGCAAGAAACACTACTGCAATGGCGAATATTGTTTATCGTATCAATGATAAACACAAAATAAAATACAACTCCCTTTTTATTAACGATGCTACCGATGAGGTTGCATACTACGGTACCAAAGGATTAGGAACCAATCGTGATGCCATTCTAGATACTGATCGTGGATTTTACCAATCGAATGTACAATTCAATCAAGATATGATCTTTGTGAATCAGCTTCTTGGTACAAGTACAATTAGCGAAAAACTAAAATTAGACTGGGGTCTTGGCTACAATACTGTTCTCGCACGTCAACCAGATCGAAAGCGTATTTCGGTAGAGCGTTATGATCTTGAAATAGACGGCGACGAAAACACAAACGGGTCTTTCTATAGCAACATCGCTTATGATAATCAGAGATACTTTCAAGATATAGAAGACAGCGAATTGAATGCGCGTATCAATCTTACCTATAATGTATCAGAAAAATTAGATTTTAATTTTGGCTATAATGGTCGAAAAAAGCAAAGAACATTTGAAAACATACGGTATGGTTATGATCTTCTAGAGCCTAATACACCTGTTGGAGATGTTAGAGATTTAGATGATGTTTTTACAAGTCAAAATCTGGGAACCGTTTTCAATACCCTTGTTTTTAACGGTCTTGATCCTCAAAACGGATTAGGCAATGTTAACCTGCCAGGTAATTTAGAAAACACCTACGAAGGAAATCTTAATGTTCATGCACTTTATGTAGATGCAGTTTATAAAATCAATGATAAGTTTTCAATTGTT
>CALHGE010000027.1 GCA_938029725.1 uncultured Flavobacteriaceae bacterium | reverse complement strand
TCATTGTTTCATTAACATAAACGTCAGGTGTGGTACAACGCACATAGCATTTGCCCGGTTCTGGGTTGGCTGGTAAATCTTGTGCAATTGTGATCGATGCAGTAAGTACTGCAAATAAAAATAAAACTTTTTTCATTGTTGTTTGTGTGTTAATTAATACTTGTTTGTGTTACTATTTAATGTGTTTACTTATTGTTTTGAGATGTTCATTATTATTTTTGGAAGAAAAAGACCCCATCTTCCAATACCTTCAAAGCCCACCAAACTAATTAATAATCGAGACCTTCCTGAGTTATACTTCAAGGTCATTGATGACGCTAAAAGATGTCTTTTGGGGCAATAGTATTTCTTAAACTCTGTAATCATTACTTCTCGAATTTAGTGGTGCTTTTTTTAGCTAACTCCTAGCAATTGTTTTGCTTCTTCATAGAGTGTTCATCACTATTACTTTAAAAAAGGCCCTGAAAATCAGAGCCTTTACAACCAACTATTCAAACCCAACTTATCGATCTGGGGGACTAAACCTCGATAATTTTTTTGTACATTCAATAACACGCCGTCGTCTTATTGTTAATTTACTTTGAGTTATTATCACTGTTGGCAGTAGAACATACTTAATGGTTAGTGTTAGTATAGTTCTTGCTACTTATTTTATATATTTTAATCGTTATGAATACTCGACAGGGTTCTTTTAAGTTGCGTTTTTTTTACTCTTGAGAAGCTTCTGTTGCTAAATTTTTTTGCCAAATTTTTTGTCCTGTTGACGCTTTTAAAAATATGGTCTTGGTATCTATCAAAGCTGGCAAAATGAAGTATAAAGTTGTCACAAACACAAGGGTACTGAGAATGAAAAAAAATTCTACGATGTAAGGGGCGTCTAAAATATTCATGTTGTATAGTTTCGTTCTATAGCAAAACTATAAAGTCAACACCTGTTTGAAGGAAGAATAAAATATTTAATTTAAAGTATCGATAAACAGCAGAATTCATCGATAAAAAGCATTTTTGTAGTCTTTTACTTACTTTTTAGATTATTTTAAAGCTTTGGCAATCGCTTTTAGTAGCTCTTCTTTCTCAAAAGGCTTAATCAATACCTTTCGCATACCTGCATTTAGACACTGGTCAATATTCTCCTGATATGCATTTGCAGTGATTCCTATAATAGGAATATCTTTAATATTCTTAAAGGGGAAATCTCTAATAAGCTTGGTGATTTGAATTCCGTCAACATTAGGTAGATTGGCATCCATTAAAATTAAGTCGTAATTATTACTAACTACTTCTTGGAAGACCAAAGCACCATCATATGCTAGGTCAATTTTAAATCTATTCGTATTCAATAAGATTTTAAATAGGGTCGTTTGTACATACTCATCATCCTCGACCAACAAGATCTTGAACTTTCGCTGCTCCTTTCCAAGTGAGCCGATGAATGCTTCTTGACTATTCTTTCGCGGTATAGCCTCTATTGACGAGAGTAAGGGGTATTTAAAAAGCACATCAAAATAAAAGTCTGAGCCTTTACCTAGCTCGGATGTTAATTGAATTTTGCTTCCCATTAGTTCCAATAATCTCTTTGCAATGGTTAGCCCTAAACCGGTACCTTTGATATTTTCACTTGCATCTTCTCTAAAAAAGCTCTCAAAAATAGCTTCTTTATTTTCCAATGAAATACCTAAACCTGTATCTGTGACGCGAAATTGAACGCTAGCTTTGTTTGCTCTTTTTTGATTTAATTGTACTTCAAAAGTGATCGTTCCTGCCTCCGTATATTTCAAAGCGTTATCAAGCAAGTTTGTAACTATCTGAAAAAGTCGCAGGCGATCGCCCTCTACGAATTCAGGAATTTTACCATCCCAAGAACAAACGAACTTTAAGCCTTTATTTTTGGCTTTGGCAGTATATGTAAATTGTATAAATTCAAAAAAACGCTGTAAACCAAATAGCTTTTTCTCAATCTCTAGTCTGCCTGCATCAATCATTCCAATGCTCAGGGTGTCTTCTAGCATCAAACGCAGATTCATGTTTGATTCTTTAAGAAATTTTAGCATCTGTAGCTGTTCATTGCTCATTTTAGTATCAGCAAGTAACTCGCTAATTGCCATGATACTCATCAATGGATTTCTCAACTCATGACTAAAATTCTGTATAAAACTATTCTTAAAGCGTTCTCTTTCTTGTAGTTCAAGATTCTTTAAAACAGTCAACTCCGTTTTTATAACTGACTCATTGCGGGTTTGGGTAATCGTTTGATAGGAATTGTAATGGTCGGTAAGGTTTTTGATAATTAATAATACTCCAGCCCTCTTGACTACCGCCAAAATATCAACAATGTATAAATCACTATCAATGTAGATATGAATACAATGAAACTTAGTTTCTTCTTCTTCATTGCCATCAAACAAGCTTTCTAAGCTTTCAAAAAAAAGGTGGAAATCAAAAATAGAACTGTCCTTTGCAATTTTAAAAAGTACGTTATCACTTTCGAGAACAACACCTATTTTGTTCACAAAGACAAACTGTTCGTTCGTGTTTGCGTATTGTTCTTGATATTCTCTAAGCATCTGAGGATAGTAGTGTTGCTAGCTTTAAAAATAACTCATTTACCGCAGTACCCATTTTGGCACTGGTTAGAAAGTCAACCGATATTGAATTCTCTTGTAAGCGATTTTTCAATTCAGACTCCTCGGCCAAATCAGACTTATTACCTACCACCATGAGTGGTATATCTGGCATTTGTTCCGTAACAATTCTTAAATCTTCTTTTAAATGCTGAAAAGTTGATGGCCTAGAAATATCAAATACGAAAACCGCGCCATGGGTGCCCAGTAAATAGGCTTTTCTGATAGATGCAATATCATCTGTACCCTCTAAATCCCAAAGAATAAGAGACATTGTTTTATCAACCGAAATCTCTACCACTTTTTTTGTGATATGAACCCCTATGGTAACCGTATAATTATCTGAAAAAGTATCTGTGACAAACCTGCGAATTAAAGAAGTTTTACCTACCCCGAAGTGACCTAAAACGACAATTTTTTTAGATTTTAACATTACTAAAGTAATTTGATAGCTCCTTTTCTATTATCGATTTTGCAACCGGTGTAATGCTCTTCTCTGAATTCTTAGTGTCAAAAACCAAATCTAGGTTCATAGCCATAAAGCTATTGTAAAAGTCAAAAATAACGTCTTGTAGTTTATCTTTTGCTGACAATGCAAAATTTCCAGAAATGACGACTGCCATATAGTGCGTTGCAAAACTCTGCAAATGAATTTGGTACAGTTCGTATTCAATACTCTCTAAATCTTGGTTTCTTTGGTTAAAGGCGTCCTCAACAAAAGATTTAATAGCCGTAAGCATGCCAGAGACCATCTCTTCGTCCATGGCTTGTGACTGTGAATAACTTGCTTTCAAGATTCCAGAATCTTTTTCGATTAAGAGTACTTGTTCTATTTTCGCTGATGCCAAATTATCAAACATTAACTCACTCTCGTTCTGCCCAGTAACACTCGATTTGAATTTACGTTTCCAAAAAGAGAGGAAACTAAACTGGTTATTCATTTTCTCGGAAAGCAGTTTCATTTCTTGCGCAACATACTTTTTAACCATTTTACCCAAAATAGGGTAAAGTGCATCGACAACCGCGTCCTTATTTATTTTTATTTGCTTCTTTAGAGTTTCAGTTATGACCGGCCCTAAAGTATCTGGAATACTTTCTTTAAACTCATTAATTTGAAAGGCAATGATTGGGTCTACTTTTTCGGAAAGTTTTTCGCGTTCATGTATGGTCTGTTCTAAGAGCTCCAATCTTTGAGCCATTTTTTTCTCAAATTCATGCTCCTCTGCAAACAGAATATCTTTTAAGATATCAATCTTGTCCTGTTCGTTCATCTTTGGGTACATAGGTATCCTATTTTGATCCTATTTTTTTGCCTAGTTCGACTAACAAATTACCCAGTTGTTTTCTATTCACTACATCTTCTTCCAAATTTTCCATTCTACTTTCAAGGTTCTTCTCTAAATCTGTAATGCGTATGTTGACATCAGAAGAAACACTATCAATAGTGGTATTCAAATCAGTGCGAATTTCTTCGATTAAATCTTCTAAATTTTGCTTCTTTTGGAGAATATCCTTTCTGAGGGTTTCAAATTCGGAATCATATGCTTGAATAGTATCTCCAAAGATTAAATTTTTAATGACATCAATCTTTGAGGCTGAACTCTCAATTTTATCTTCCAATGTGAACATTGTCTCGTGCTTCTTGGCCATAGTTTGCGTTTTTTCGGTATAAACAATTCGTGTCAAAAATTGTAAAAAGTTTCTCAATTAGGGGGAATGCAAAGTACGCTTTTTTAGTCCTTTTTATGGTATTTACCGCTACAAATTCGGCTAAGCCGTGTTTTCGTCGACAAATAGTGGTGTTTTTGGCATAAGCATTTGGATGATAGCCTGTTGTATTAAACTTTAACTCTAAATTGTAAGCTTCTAACTAAGCATTGATTCAACAGTTCTAATTTTATTTTATTTCTTATGTATTGCTACAGGTTTAAGCCCCAATTGTATGCTAAACACTTCGCAATACGCATTTCTAAAATTAGTATATCAAATAGCTTCCTCGAACTAGCCACTTCATACCAAACTAAAAATTTACCTTTTCCTTATGTTCTGGTACTGGTACAACTATGTATTAGTTTGTTCCGATTAGACACTTCTTACTATTCTTTGTAAGGCTTTAGTTAAGAAATACGACATTCCTCGCCGCGTCTATTCACCTATTAGAATCCTTGTAAAGCCCCTACTTTTGTTTTTTTGGATTGTAATTTTAGTATGCGTACTTTTAGTAAAGCACAAAAAAGTTAAGATGAAAGAGTTGAAAAAAGAAGATATCAAACAAGGGGTTTTCGACCTCTACGACGATTATGCTCATGATAGATTGAGTAGGAGACTATTTTTAGATAGATTGTCTACTTATGCCGTTGGTGGCCTCACCGTTTCCTCATTGTTGGGTTTTATCTCACCTGACTATGTGAAGAAGATACAAATACAACAAGACGATATAAGGTTGAATTCAGAATTCATTAACTATGATTCTCCGAAGGGAGGAGGTTCAATAAAAGGATTGCTTTCAAGGCCTGCTGGTGTCAAAGAAAAACTTCCTGGTATTATTGTGGTGCATGAAAATCGTGGATTAAACCCACACATTGAAGATGTTGGGCGACGGGCTGCATTAGCAGGTTTTATAGCATTGGCTCCAGATGCGCTAACGCCCTTAGGCGGCTACCCTGGCACTGATGATGAGGGGCGTGAATTACAGCGCCAACGAGATCGAAATGAAATGTTGCAAGATTTTATTGCCGCCTATGAACATTTAAAAAATCATCCAGAATGCACAGGTAAAGTTGGCGTAGTTGGTTTTTGTTTTGGGGGTTGGATATCGAATATGATGGCTATTGAAGTTTCTGATTTAGCGGCGGCAGTACCTTTTTATGGCGGTCAGCCTAAAGAGGCTATTGAGAACATAAACGCCCCTCTTCTGCTACATTTTGGCGCCTTAGACAAGCGGGTTAATGCCGGTTGGCCGGCTTACGAAGAAGCATTAAAAAAATATGGAAAAGAATATGAGGCCCATAGCTATGAAAATGCTAATCACGGCTTTCATAACGATACTACGCCAAGGTATGATAGAGCTGCTGCAGAATTGGCTTGGAATCGCACTATTGCTTTTTTTAAAGAAAAATTAGGCTAGCTACTCTTTTGGAGAAATCTGGTCTTTTGCTGGCTGAATGCTAAACGAATAGCGATAGGTTTTTGGTTCAATCGTATATTTTTCATGTACAAGAGCGCCCCATGAATTGTCTCCGCCAAGGCCCATTTGCAGGTAATCGATATTCCATTGCACCGTGTTTCCTATTTTGATGTCCGCCCCATGTTTTTTGGTTACCGGAACTAAGCCTGATGCCGAAGCAGCGCCATCTTTTTCAGAATTGAAATCAAGCGCCTTCAAGTTAAAAGGCCAGGTACTTGCGTTGATAAAATTATTTTCTGATTGTGCTCGTAATGAAATCTTTCCGTTTGAAACAATCATCCAGCGTACATCTGTTTTGTTTCCGGTTTCTTGAGGGCGTGAATAGCGATGAAATTGTTCCGCGACTTTAGCTTCATAAATACCTACTCTAGACCCTGTTTTTCGATCCCAATAGCTTTCATTGGGTCCATTTCCATACCATTTCACAGAAGCAAAATCTTTCGGAAGCGTCATATACATGCCTATTCTAGGAATTTTCGGCAAGGCTGTTTCTTGCGTATCAAAAACGTAATCAACTCGAAGTGTTCCATTTGATTCAAGAGCATAGTCAACGAACACATAGGTTTCTGTGTCTGGCAGATTATATTTTACTTTAAAGACAACGGCATTTTTAAGTTTTGATGGGGTCTCTACTAATTTCGCAGTATAATTATAGCTTGCATCTTGCCAAACTTTGGCCCGTTTATTCATGCCGTTACCCAAATCATTATCTGTTGGCGGGCGCCAAAAATTGGGTCGCAGAGCTTGATTCGTGATTTGACTGCCTTCATACGTCCATGAAGTAATTTCCCCCGAGATAGCATCAATTTTAAGTTGGGTCTGAACATTACTAAACTCAAGCTGCTTTCCTGTAGCACTAATTTTCAATGGCCTTTTACCGGCTAAGGCCATTGTTTGATTGCTGCCTTCATTTAGCACAAATTGATCCCAAGCAATTTCATGACCTTTCGGAATTAAAAGGCTTTCAACCTTCTGAATCAAACTAACTTCTAAGATGAATTCGTTCTCTAAAATAAACAGATCAGGAATTTCTGTAATCTTAATTTTTTGTAAACTTCTTGGTGCAATAGCTAAAGCAATACCCGATTTTCGAAATACCTCAACACCGTTATTTAAAACTCGAATTTGCATTTCCTTATCTGAAAAATCAATAAAGAAATTCTTATTCTCAACAACTATAAGACCTTCGCCTTTATAATAAAATTGAGCCGGTTCATATACTTTTTTGACTTCAGAAAGATGCGGATGTGGATTACGATAGGGGTCTACAAGTCCGTTATTTAAAAAATTACCATCCGTTGGAAGATCAGGGTGAAAATCGTGCCCATACGCCAAATAAGGCTTCCCATTTTCATCTTTATACTCTAAACTCTGATCAACCCAATCCCAAATAAAACCGCCCTGCAGCTTTGGATATTTTTCGATAACATCCCAATAATCTTGAAGATTACCTACTGAATTTCCCATAGCATGGGCGTACTCAATGATAATTGCTGGCTTATCAGAGTCTGATTCTGCATGCTCAATTAAACTTTTAAACTTGGGGTACATAGGGCAGAATATATCGGTATACCCTTCCTTTTCTGCAGGTTCATATTGTACCATTCGCGTATCATCCTTTTCTTTTAGCCAACGATAGGTGGCTTTAAAAATAGCACCATGCCCCGCTTCATTACCCAAAGACCATGCATAAATAGACGGGTGATTTCTATCTCTATAAAACATACGTTTGGTGCGTTCCATATGAGCGGGTAGCCAACTCATTTCATTTCCAATCTGAGTTTCTTCGTCAATCGCCAAGGGGTGACTTTCAATATTGGCTTCATCAACAACATAAAGACCATAGGTGTCACAGAGGTCTAGCCAATACGGATCATTAGGGTAATGTGAACTACGCACCGCATTGATGTTATTCTGCTTCATTAATTGAATGTCTTTTTCCATAGAAGCCCGAGACACCACAT
The DNA here is from genome assembly GCA_938029725.1 of uncultured Flavobacteriaceae bacterium. GTDB lineage: Bacteria > Bacteroidota > Bacteroidia > Flavobacteriales > Flavobacteriaceae > Maribacter_C. The sequence goes on along the minus strand of CALHGE010000027.1, from coordinate 82,893 downwards.
GACCTGTATAAGGGTCGGTCTCATGCCGATCTACCCCTTTAATGTAAATTGGTTTTCCATTAAATAAGATTTGACTATTCTTAATTTCTACCCGTCTGTAGCCAATATTTCTAGTGATGTATTCATTGTTAGTACTATCTTCCAAATCTTCAAGTACTAGTTGCAACTGGTATAGGTTCGGAGCCTCAGCTGACCATGCTTTTATTTTTTTGAAGTTTATATTCACTTCAACTACTGCGCTATCACGAGCTGAAATTATTAGGCTCTTGCTAGTTTTATATTGGAGCGAATCACCATCCAATAATTGTATGGAAATACGTCTGTTTACTGTTTGATTTGAAGTGTTTATTACAGAAACTGTAGCGCCAAAAACACCTATGGTATAGGTGTCGTCTAAACTTGCGATAGTTTGATAATCAGAAATATAAACTTTGGGCCTTGTATACAAATACACATCGCGTTCAATACCACTCATACGCAACATATCTTGACTTTCAAGATAACTCGCATCGCTCCATCGAAATAGTTGCAAGGCAATTAGGTTTTTGCCTTCCGTTACGAAGGAACTGATATTAAATTCTGCAGGGGTTTTGCTACCCTGTGAATATCCAACATATGAACCATTCACATACACATACATCGCCGATTTAACGCCGGCAAAATGAAGGATAATATCTTCAGACAAAAAGGCTTTAGTAAGTTCTATTTCTTTGCGGTAGGTACCCACCGGATTGTAATCTAAAGGGGCATCTGGCCATTTAGTGACAAAAGGGTAGCGTTCATCAAGATAAATCGGATGATCATAGCCTTCTACTTCCCAGTTCGCTGGAACGGGAATCGTTTTCCAATACGCATCGTTAAAATTGGTATTGTGAAAAGTGGTTGCTCTTTTTTTAGGGTCTCGTACAAAATTGAACTTCCAATCTCCATTCAAATCTATATGCCTACGCGAGTTTTCTTTAGCTTCTATTTCTGGAGATTCTAAAGCAAAAAAAGTGGCTCTTGGTGCGAGTTTGTTTTCCTCAAAAATTTTATGGTTAAAATGATTGACCTGCTTTGATACCACAGGTAAAGGCTGTTGTTCACAGCTTAAAAAAAAGATGCCTAGTAAAAAGAAAAAAATCAAACTAAATTTCATAGTAGCGCTTGTTCGATTATATCAATACGTACAGTAATTGAAATATACATCTACGCTCAAACAAAAAAGAGTAAGCAACCAAGCTTCTTTTTGTAATACCAAATAGGTTCGAACCATAAACCCTGTATCGATCGCCATTTGTAGTTTAGGTTATGAACAATACATAAAAGGTTCTAGAAGATGTTTTACTTACTATAGACTCATTAATATAAAATATTATCGAGTAGTCGATCTAAATAGCGTTCACTTGATTTTAACTTTTTATCCGCTAAGAAAACTTCAGTAACTTCTTGCCGAAGACTCATCAACTCCATATGAGTATATTCATGCTGAGCGATTGAAGCCTCAATTTTTTCAAGACTAGTATCCTCGTCGTCCTTACTAAACTCTGCGTAAATACGATCAAAAGTTTCTTTATCTACTTTGGCCTTTATCACTCTGAGTTCCTTCTTTCTCTCTTTTGAATCAGAATTGGCGCAAAGCAATAAGATATAGGCTTTTAACTCGATTTTAGACCATTGTATTTGTTTGCTTTTCATGTTTTTGAATGTTGGTTCGTGCCTTATGAATTTTGAGCAATGGTAACGGTATAATGCTTATAAGCCCTTGTTTACATTCGGCTTAATACATCTTTGAGGGATACTAAAGATAAACATTCTAAGCGATTGATTTGATAGTCAAAAGATTAAAATCAAGAAAAGCGCCGCGCTTATAGTTGACTTCGAGGTCTTTGCTTAGAAAGAACTCTTCGAACGCTGTGTGAAGAGATCAGAAGTTTTCTGTTCTAAACTGTTACTCGAGGCCTCAAGATAAAACCTCCGTAGGTGAAATAAAGGCTATTACTAGCTATTTGAAGAAAAACCCTTATGCACACCTAGTGCTTGGCGGAAAAAATTAATGTGCATGAAAAAAAGATGCTTTTGAGGAGTTAAAGCTTTTAGGCGAGAGTGAAAATAAAGACCAAACCTGTCGAGGATGAATTCCCCCGAAAACTTCTCAAGCAGGTTGGCCTAGTTCAATAGATATTGAACTTAGCTATTGGTCAATATTTAGTAAGATCAAAATTATCTTCTTTAAAGGAATATTCTTTACGGTTAACCGTAAAGAATACATTTTAATTGAGCTTTAAAGCTTTAATAATTGCTACCAAGAGTATCACATTGTTCGCATTGAATTGAATACGAAGTGTATTCAATCGTTTTTCTATAGCGTACACAAGTGCTTTTAAGTGTGGGTGATCAATCTTTACAACTGGCAAGAAAACAACTTACTAAAACTCAAATTAAGGAAGAGGAAATCTGCACACAAAAACTATAAATTATGAGCTCCACAATATTTTGAAATAAAAAGCATTATTGTAATCAGAGTTAACTAACCATTACTTGATATGTATAAAATTGAGATAAAAAACGCACCTGAAAACCTAAAAAGAATTTCAATATTTCTTGACAATAATCACATCAAACACAATGTAATTGATGACGCAGAAAAGAACTATGAAATAGAAGAAATAGCCGAAAGTATTCCTTGGCCATTCTAGTTTATGTTTTCTCTACAATAACATTTGTGCTTGAAATTCAAGCAAAGACCGATTGAAGTATCTAAGAAATTAGCCAACTCCAGGTCGAATATTCAGATTAAAAGAAAATCAAACTTGCCCTAATTTACATCCTACAAAAATAAAAACCTCCTAAAAACAAATGTTCTAGGAGGTTTTTTGTGGTCTCATTGGAAAGGACGGACATAGGATACCACCCCCGCCGGATTAAAGTGAGCATAGCAATATTTATTGCAAACCCTTTTATAACATAGTCTGAAACGATTTTTTAAGTGGTTCAAATAAATCCGTTTTTAGTGGTTCACTTTGACCGTTTTTTGCAGTAAAGCCGGGATTTGCATATAAATTTGATAATTCTTGGCAGGTTTCAGTCAAATCACTTTCGAAAAGACCATTAACGATTATGTATTTAACTAAGTTCATAGTATTTATTTATCGGAAGATTTTAGTATCCTTTAATTAGACTTTATTTCTGGGTAATAGCTATTATTACAATTGTAAAAAAAGCCATTATCAGAATCATTATAATCCATGGTTTAATGTATTGATTATGTGTTTCTAATATTTTAGCCAATACTTTTTCAATTCCATTACCCATCCTTTATTTGAACTTTGGTTTAACTCAGCTCTTTGTTGGGTGTAGAATTTACTTTTCTACTAAGTTTATTCAATTTGGGTTGGATAAACCAAATTCCAATAATATAGAACCACAACAGAAAAAATTCTCCTACAAAATCCCTAAACTCAACGTTTCTTTGTAATTCAGCAGTTTTAATTGTTTTCGCAACAAAATACATTGAATAGAAAACACAAAACATTGAGAACAGATGAAGTGGTAAAATAATGACTACAAGCCAACTGCTATTAGAGAATACATTAGTCGGCATTCCAAACGAAAGTCCACCCAAATAAATCATAGTAAGAATGATATATATAAGTGGTATGAAGAATAAAACTTTGAACTTTTCAATCTTCATTTTAATATCTTTTGGAATATTTTTCTGAAGTCCAATTGCAATTGACCAGAACCAACCGAAAAATATAAGGGTAAAGAAAATCATTGCATATGGAAAGAAGTCTAATGTAATGAATGTCTCATTTAAAACTTCTGTAAACCCATCCCCGATCGATATTGGTTCTTGATCAGTTTGAAATACCGATATCTGTGAAATTAAGTGAAATTGGTATATCAATGGAATTCCCAACATTAGAATAAAAAGCTGCCAATGTTTGGCTTTTAAAAAAAGTCGAATCATATGTCAATTTTCATAAAGTTATATTTAAGCCAACGGTTTAGCTCGTATATTAATCTATCCTTTATTTGAGTTTTTGTATTAATTCCTGCGGCTAATAAATTATTTTAAAATGCTCTCGCCATAAAAATCAATAAATGATTTTCTCCATACTTCTGGAAAAGGTTGCTTTTTCAATTCCTTCATACCATAAGCCATTAAAATAGATTTGGAAATAGCAACAATACGATTATGTCTTTTGCTGAAAATTTTCGCTTCACAAACAACCCGATCTTCCATTAGTTCAATAATATCTAAAGTAATAACAACTTGATCAGGGTAGGTTACTGGAAAGATATATTTACAGTCTTGCCAAGCTAATATGGGAACTATTTTCTTAAACTCTAATGAGCCTCCACTCATTTTTTTAAACATTTCAATACGAGTCGACTCAACCCATCGTAAATAAACAGTATTATTTACATGTTGCGCAGCATCCATATCACCCCATTGAACAGGAAGTTCTAATGATGTAAAACAATTGGCAATATTATCTATCATATCATCCTTTATTTGAACTTTAAATTTAATTCATTTAAAATAACACTGTAATCACAAATACTATCTTTCACCACAACTTTAGTAATGATATCTGATGTTATTGTATGGGATATATGTATTTTTTCATCCTTGATGTCTACATTTTCAATCCAACCCTCGGGGAAATTAAAAATAGTTTTACTACGCACTGTATTTATTAAGGGGCAAGTGATTTCAATATAATCATTACTTCTTTGATAAAGGTATTCGGTATAATACCATTCAAGTTTAATATCGTCTTTTGAATATTCTTTTATAATCACTTTTTCTTGACTGCATGAAATCAAAAACAATGAACAGAATACAATTTGAAAAATTTTCGTGATCATCTTACCATTATGTGAATATCGTTTATTTGAACTTTACCTCTTCGACCTTAAAATTCATAATAGTAGAATGTAGATTCTCTTCAGTAAGCGCGATAGGAAACCTTATAAAGGTAGATTCGGCAAATGTTTCTTCTAGAATATTCATGGTATAATCAGCGCCCATTTGTTTTAACATATTTACAAATGCCAAGGAGAATAATCTCTGTGATTGATAAAACTCTTTACTTCCATAACAACTGCTATTTAATTCCTCCATAGATAGTAATAAACGTATTTTTGTAGGAATAGTTGTATGCGAAATAGTCATCCTTTATTTGAACTCTACAAATTATGACATAGTGTCCTAACTGATCTCTTATCAATTTTTCAATTTAAAATTGGTTTGCCGACAATGAGTCCTATCTCTTGACCGCATCCATAAATATGAAATATTTCCAACTTGCCCTTTTCAAAAAAAGCATATTGTAAACCAAGATCAGAAATACCTATATACTGCTTAAAACTTTGATCTTCCACAGGCTATGGATAAGATAGGCTAACTGAAAAATTACTTTCATGCGCTCTACTTTTTACAATACAACCTAATTCTATAAATGTAAAAATTAGGTTTTTCGTGAATTTAAGTTTTATGTTTCCCTATACTTGTTTATCTAATACTTCAACATTGAAAACTTAAGCTTTGACGCTATTTAGATAGAGGTAGCAAGAAGCCTATGCCTCCGATAAGTCCTGTTCGGCTAGTAGTCACTTTATTACCATTTTGATTGGTAAGGAAGCCACCTGAATTGTCATCTTTCAATTTGAGTTTACCTCCGTAATATACATTGAAATCAAAATGAGCTCTGACTGTTAAAAAGCCAAGGGGATACTCATAATTTATTCCAAAAGCTCCACCAAAGTCTAATGATGTAAATTCTACATTTTCATTTTGAACGGTATTCAATATTCTGCTTTCAGAATTGAGTATTAGTTTGGAAGAAGTCACTAAACCTTTAATCCCAAAATTCACTTTTCCTTTTTCGAATTCCTTTAATAAAATTTCATACTCTAATCCAAATGTGTAGGCATTCAATTCATTTGTAAGTCGAATAAATCCTGAATAATCTGCAACCGAAGATTTTGCACCTGAAACCCTATTATTGAAAAATACAGAAGCATTTTTATTAATTCTAAAACCTATCACAAAGCCGTAATTGTTATTAAAATTACCCGTTGTCTCAACATTTTCAAAAGGTATTTGTTCGGCCAATTCCTCATGAAAATTCCTTAACGTACTAGGAATACGAAGGCCTCCCTCGAAATCCATGAATAGGTCAATTTCTTGAGCATTGACTTTCGAAAATAGAACAAGACTAAAAAAAGACAGTAAGATTGCGTAGGTTAATTTCATTTAATTGATATCTAGATATATTCCTCTGCTATGAATCAATCGATTGTTCCACTGGCGCATAAAGTAACCTCGGTCAACCTGATTAAATGTTCCACTAGCCCGTTTATTATCTTCTGATTGAAATCTTATGATTTCCTCGCTTACTATATTATAAATTGCATTTTGGCCATTCTGTGAGACCAAAAGCTGTTGCGTGAGATTATCGAATTGAATGGTTTGTTGAGTACTTCCGAAACTGAACGATTTAGATGTATTTGTAATTAAATCATAAATCACGATTTGATTATTTATTGAATAAAACAGGGTGTCCTCGAAGATTTCGATTCCACCAGCCCAATTGATTCCGAAAAAATCGAAAACTTGGATTAATTGATTCCCATCAATTCTATAAAGGTAATTTCCCGTTTCAGAATAAATAAAAATATAGTTACCATCCGGTGATAAATAGCCAAGCCTTGAAGAAGGAGAAACAGCTGAATACAAAACCGTATTTGTTTGAACATTTCTTATCGTTAATTGATCACTAGTGTAATCAAGTCTTGCAAGTATATCTCCTCTATAAAACAATTCGGATGTCAAAGGAGGGTCTTTGAACTCTTCAAGTATCTCTAGCGTGTTAATCTCGATTTCATATGCGCTACCCCTTGCGTCTACATGAATATTATTATCATCAGGGTTAATGGTCATGTCTAAATATTCGTAGCGAACATTGGCGTAGTCAATTAAACTACTTTTACCAAGAAACTCCATTTCAGCGGAATATTCATAAATACTAAATCCGTATCCATTACTTGATCGACTTTCAATAATCAAGGCATAGAAGTGATTTGTGACTGGATTGAACAAGATTTCTCTTACAAATAAATACTCGAGCTGAAATTCCCCAAAAGTCTCGCTGTCTAGAGATACATTTCTGTAAGAATAATTTGAAAGTGGCAGATTAGTTTCGGAAGGACGACCATTAAAACTGTATTCTCGACCGAAAACATAAGGCGTTTCAACAAGATATTCGCCGCCCTGACTTGAGCCTAAAAACGTGCCACCTAAATAACTAAATTCGAAATTTTCAAAATTGGCATACATGGGGTGTGCCGACCATTTATATTTGTAAGAATCGAAATCATTGAAAATGATTTCGATTCTTACAGATGAAGGGTCATATGATACTGATTCGGCATAACCATATGTATTTTCAAACTCACTTTCAAATAAAATTGAATATGAAACCATTGAATACTCTTCGAAATTTGGTGTGTTTGAATCCCCTTGATAAAGCACTGTTAACCTATCATTATAAAGCCCCATTGCTAACTCTTCATCTGATAAGGGTATTTTTATTTCCCTTGTTTTGAACTGTAGGTTCAGATAGGCATTGACGTAATCCATTTCGTAATCCGTAGACCATTCAATCATTATGGTGCCATCACTTATATCGACACTCAATATATTTGGTGGCGTAGAAGGTTCTCGATTTACAACGAATTGATATATAGCAATTTCGGTTATAGTTTCCAATCCAGATTGATCAGCGATACTACCGGAACCTGCAGAAAAAGTGTGTTCTATCCGAATATTACGTGTACCATCCTCATAATTTTCTGGTGTTAAAGTAAAGTTCCCAGATCTACCGTCCCAATCTGAATTGATTCGTTGATTGTCAATATACACTTCTGATTTGATGGTTATTTGACTTTGGAGCCCTTCAAAATTATATTTCAAAGTCCTTTGAACATTGATAGTATCTTGGTTTTTGAAATTGACCAATTCTATGTATTGTGCATCCTTTATTGGCTCCTCTAAATCGATAAAGTTGTCAGATGAAAAATCATAGGAACAACTGATAATAAAGGCAATGGACAAAAATAATATAGTAAACTTTTTCATTCTTACATTAAGAGAACTCTATTCTAACGTGATGTTGCAAAATTAATTATTGAAATCTTGGTATTTAGCTTGGTTATCCTTTATTTGAACTTTTACTTAGTTCAGAGTTTACTTTCTAAAAATAAAATAAGACCTATAATACAAACCCAAAAGGCTAAGCCTAAATAATAAACTTTCAACAGTCTGGGTTTATCTTCAACACTACCTCCCAGATTTGCAAAATAATGCTTTCCAAGAATAGTGACGAATATAATACCGAAGAAAAACATAATAATTTGTTCTCTTAAGTTAAGGGTATGTTTTTCTTATCCCATTTAAAGTTAGTCTACAGGTTAATGGACAAAGCCCTCTCTTATTAATTTTAGCCTTGATTAGGACAAAACGAATAGTTAATTTTTGTTGTTTCATGATCAATTGATTTTAAGTTAAACAATTGACATACAATTCAGTTTTCCAAAATGGGAACCTTGAGAATTAAAGTGGGAACCTTTTTTTACTCAAAAACTTGACAAGTTGACTTTAATGTGGAAAGTTCAGTTAATGCATATAATGCAAGTAAGCCCTGCTGTTACTGCTTTAAACCAAAAAAAAATCCAACCTATTTTCATAAGTTGGATTGATACTTGGTGGTCCCACATGGGCTCGAACCATGGACCCCCTGATTATGAGTCAGGTGCTCTAACCAGCTGAGCTATAGGACCGAAAATCGGTTTGCAATATTACTACTTATTTTTCTAGCTTCCAAGCAAAAACAAGCTCTGATTTCTATCGCTAGTCTCTTATTTCTTGGCATAATTCAACCAAAACCCCATTGGCGCTCCTCGGGTGAATAAACGCAACCAACTTATTATCCGCTCCTTTTTTGGGCGTTTCATTCAAAATTAGAAACCCTTCGCTTTTTAAGCGTGCAATTTCTGCCACAATATCATCTACCGCAAAGGCAATGTGATGTACTCCTTCTCCCTTTTTTTTGAGGAATTTCGAAATCGGACTATCCTCATTTGTGCCTTGCAACAATTCAATTTTGTTCGGTCCGGACTTGAAAAAAGAGGTTTTAACACCTTCTGTAAGAACCTCTTCAATTTTATAATTTGGTACACCCAATAGCTTTTCGAACACCATATTCGAAGCATCTAAATCTTTTACTGCAATACCGATGTGCTCTATTTTATTCATGCCGAATTTATTTCAGTAGCTAACTTCATCACATAATCTAAGTGATTTCGAAGATGCTTTTTTCAATTTAGTAAAAATACACAGTATTCTCCGTATTTTTGCCCCATGGAAACACAGCGGCAGAAAAAAATTGCAGGAGTAATTCAGAAAGATATCGTTGATATTTTACAAAGGGCGGCAATAGATGGTGGGTTGAAAGGTGTTCTAATTTCCGTATCAAAGGTTGCGGTCACTACCGATCTTTCGATCGCCAAGGTATACCTCAGCATATTTCCGGCAAAAGGTGCTAATGAACTTATAGAGGGTATTCAGTCAAATCAGCCTTTGATTAAACATGAGTTATCGCAGCGAACTCGCAATCAATTGCGTCGTGTACCTGAATTATTGTTTTTCTTAGATGATACTCTAGACTATATTGAGAATATTGAAAAGTCACTTAAGGGAGAAGAAAATCCTGTAAAAAATCCTGATCTATTGGAGAAAAGAAAGAAGTCCTAATTTGAACTTTCCCTTTTACATAGCGAAACGGTATGTGCGTTCAAAGAGCTCTCAAAACGCTGTGAACGTTATTAACTTTATCACCTTTCTTGTTATTGTAATCGGTTCAGCCGCCTTATTTATTGTGCTTTCTGGCTTCGCAGGATTAAAAACATTTAGCCTTTCATTTACAACGGCCTTTGATCCTGATTTAAAAGCACTTCCGGCGATGGGAAAATTTTTTTCCATTACTCCTGAACAAGAAGAAGAACTTTCTGAATTAAACGGAGTTGCCATTTTTTCTAAAGAAATTGAAGAACGAGTATATCTCAGACATCGAGAAAGAGATGATATTGCCAGCATAAAGGGTGTAGACTCAAATTATACAAAAACTACAGGAATTGATAGCACGCTCTATTTCGGTGAATGGAATATCAATCAACAACAGGGTGTTGCTGGAATCGGAATCGTCAATAAACTAGGGGTAACCATAAATCAGGCTCGAAACCCACTACGAATTCTAGCGCCAAAACCTTCAAAAGGGTCAATTTCAATACAATCACCTACTACAGAACTGTATAATGAGTTGCCTTTGATCATTAGCGGTGTTTTTCAGGTCGAAGAAAATCTTGATAATAAATATATTTTTATAGACCTAGAATTAGCACAGGCACTTCTTGAAAAAACCAATACTCAGGTGTCTGGTATAAACTTCAAACTAAAGCCTGAAACGGATGTAACTTCAGTTCGATCTAAGATAAGCACTGTTTTTGAAGGTGCTGTAATTATAAAAAACAGAGAGCAATTAAACGGTACACTTTACCGAATGCTGAACACAGAGCAGGTGGCGACCTATCTTATTTTTACCTTGGTTTTAATCATAGCCCTTTTTAACGTCGTAGGCGCAATCATTATGATGATTTTAGACAAACAACAAAACTCAAGAACCTTATATAATTTAGGTGTCACGGTTAAAGCGCTGCGTCGTATTTACTTTATGCAAGGTGTTTTGGTTACAACAATAGGCGGCGTAATTGGAGTGCTTTTAGGGGCGCTGCTCATTGGTTCACAGCTGCTATTTGGTTGGGTAAAAATTGGATCCATCAACTACCCCGTTGAATTGAATGTTTCCAATATACTTATCGTCTTAGCAACGATTATGGTTCTAGGAATAATCGCTTCTAAAATTGCGAGTAGTAGAATAAATGAGAAGTTGGTAAGCTCCTAAGGTATTTGGCAAATAAATTATAATTTCTAGCGGGTAGCGCTATGCTACAAAAACACCCCGAAGGCCAAATCAACAAGGCAATTCTTTTAATGAGTTGCGAATTCATAATCTCCAAACCGCTCCAAGACCTCATCAAATGCCGAGAAAACGTCGATAGAGGCATCACTAGTTACCATTTTCATACGGTAAGGCTTAAAATCAGGAATGCCCTTAAAATAATTAGTGTAATGCCTACGGGTTTCAAAAACACCTAGCGTTTCACCTTTCCAATCAATGGCCATTTGCAAATGCCGCCGAGCAGCATCTACTCGTTCTGTCATCGTCGGCGGTGTGGCATAGGTACCCGTTTCAAAATAGTGCTTAACTTCTTTGAAAAACCAAGGGTTTCCAATACTTGCGCGGCCAATCATAGCTCCATCTAGACCATATTCATCTCGCATTTTCATTGCAGCCTCAGGCGTATTTACATCTCCATTACCAAAAACGGGTATGTGCATTCTTTGATTGTTCTTTACCTCTGCAATTGGCTTCCAATTAGCATCACCCTTATACATCTGTGCGCGGGTACGCCCATGAATAGCAATAGATTTACAACCTACATCTTGTAAACGTTCCGCAACTTCAACAATTTTTATGGAATTTTCATCCCAGCCCAAACGTGTTTTTACGGTTACAGGTAGTTTGGTGTGTTTTACCATAGCTTCTGTCAAAGAAACCATTAAGTCAATATCTTTCAAAATTCCAGCTCCAGCGCCCTTGCTCACTACTTTTTTCACTGGGCAACCAAAATTGATATCAATAATATCTGGACCTGATTTCTCTACAATCTCAACAGACCTCAACATAGAGTCTAGGTTCGCTCCAAAAATCTGAATACCTACTGGGCGTTCCTTTTCATAAATATCAAGCTTCATGACGCTTTTAGCCGCATCACGAATAAGCCCTTCTGAAGAAATAAACTCCGTATACACGACGTCTGCGCCTTGCTCTTTGCATAAGGCTCGAAAAGGGGGGTCGCTTACATCTTCCATCGGTGCAAGCAACAATGGAAAATCAGGTAATTGTATATCTCCTATTTTTGGCATTTGCCTATTTTATTTTTTAAGGATGCAAATTTAAGGAAAATCTAGTATGTCACATTGAGCGGCGGCGAAATGTATAGAAGTACGAAAGATTTTCGGTTAAGTCTACTCTTTGAGCTATGACTAAAAAACAATATCTGCCACTATCTTCTCTCCCTTTCTATCTACAATTACCTTAGTAGCGTTCCCTTCTTCAAAGGTCGAAAGTGCTCTCATATAACTCATCATATCAACCACTGTGCTATCTCCCAATTGAATAACAACGTCGCCCTTTTGCAAGCCTGCTTTCTGGGCTGGTCTATCCTCACTGATACCATCAATTCGCATGCCTTTGCCATCAAAAAGATAGTCAGGCACAACACCTAATGCTACTTTAAATCGCGGAACTTCCTCGCTCTCATTTTTTGTTTTTTTAAAAACTAGTTTAGCACTATCGTCTAATTCTTTAATGATTTCATAAATGTAATTGGAAATCATTTCCATACCCTGGTAGTTCAATTTTTCAGAATCATCGCCAGGTTTATGGTAGTCTTCATGTTGCCCTGTGAAAAAATGTAAAACAGGAATATCTTGCAGATAAAAGGAAGTATGATCTGATGGGCCGACGCCCGATTCTTGCATTACCAGTTTAAATACTGAATTTGAGCTATTCAAAACCTGAGGCCAAATTGCTGCGGTACCCGTTCCGCTTATGGATAATGTTTTATCCTCACGAAGTCGTCCTACCATATCCATATTAATCATATAATTCGCCTTTAACAAATCAATAGTTGGGTTTTTAGTAAAGTAATTGCTGCCTAGCAAACCCATTTCTTCTCCAGAAAAAGCTATAAAGAGGTAATTGCTTCCATTGAGAGTATCTTTTAGTTTTCGAGCTAGTTGTAGTAACACACTTACGCCACTTGCATTGTCGTCAGCTCCATTATGAATAGCTTCACCATCTCGATATAAAGAACCTTCACCACCCATGCCTAAATGATCGTAATGTGCTCCAACAACTATTGTTCTCGCTGCTTTATTATCAATATAACCAATGACGTTTGTTCCTGTTAGGGTACTGTCTCCTGAAGCAAACTGTGCTTGAGAATGTGGATTAATTTTGGGTTTAAAAGTGAAAGTTTGATAATAGGTTCCTCCATTTCCTTTTGGTTGAAGGCCTAAATTTCGCATTCGGTTTTGGATGTAATTCGCAGCGATAAGTTCTTCAGGTGTACCCGTTTCACGACCTGCTAAACTATCGCTAGCCAAAAAAGTAGCATCTTCTTCTAATGAGACTACCTTTTGTTTTTCTGTTGTACAGGATACTATTGCCAATAAAAAAAACGAAATAAAAATAATCTTTAGCATTTTTGGATGTAGTTTTATGTAAAATTAAGCATCCTATGAATAAAGTAGTACTGATTCTAGCGATAATCATGTTTGTCAGCTGTAAGTCTGACCCAAAAAAAATAGTGCCAACAACAGAAAAAGAAACTTCTTTAATGGCCGGAAGCGATACGCTTATTTATCCTGAGGAAAAATATTTTAAATCCATTAGACAGCTAACTTTCGGCGGCGACAATGCAGAAGCCTATTGGAGCTGGGATGACAAACAAATGATTTTTCAGTCGAACAATGAAGCTTGGGGCTTGGAGTGCGATCAGATGTTCTTAATGAATATAGAAGAGAGCTTCAAAGACAAAAAACCACCTATGGTTAGCACAGGAATGGGGAGAACGACCTGTGCCTATTTTCTGCCCGATAACAAGCACTATATATATGGCTCTACTCATTTAGTGGATAAAGAATGCCCCGAAGTGCCTTTACGCAAAAACGGAAATTACGTTTGGCCAGTATACGATTCCTTTGATATTTTTGTAGCTGATTTAAAGGGCAATATCACCGCACAATTAACAAATGAAAAAGGCTATGATGCCGAAGCAACGGTTTCACCCAAAGGCGATAAAATTGTTTTTACCTCAGATAGAAGCGGAGATCTTGAGCTTTATACTATGAATTTAGACGGTTCAGGAGTCAAACAAATCACAGATGAATTAGGCTATGATGGTGGTGCTTTTTTCTCTCCTGATGGCACAAAATTAATTTTTAGAGCATCTCGCCCAAAAACTGAGCAAGAAATCAAAAAATACAAAGATCTATTGGCTGACGGGTTGGTAGAGCCTACCGAAATGGAGCTGTTTATATGCAATGCAGATGGTAGTGAAATGAAGCAACTTACCTTTTTAGGAAATGCAAACTGGAGTCCGTTTTTTCATCCTTCCGGAAATAAGATCTTGTTCTCAAGTAATTTTGAAGCGGATAAAGGGTTTCCATTTAACCTCTATTTCATCGATATCGATGGTAAAAACCTAGAGCGCGTTACACATGGAGAAACCTTTGATGCCTTTCCTGTATTTTCAAATGATGGCAAATACTTAGCCTTTTCGAGCAACCGTAATAATGGTGGTACGCGAGACACCAATTTGTTCATTGCCGAATGGCAGGAATAAAAATTACTTTTAAACCCTTTCTATTTGACACCAAATTCAATGGACACCTCGTACTATTTGTGGACGTCTAATAGGCGAGTTTAAGGCCGACTTATATTCTCTTTCGCTCTTCAACACGTTTTGATTTTTTATTCCCTTTGATACGGGCATTTCCAAACTTGTACCGAAAACCAAGACTTAGTAATCTATTTTCGCGACGATATAATGTTGAATTGTTTTGATTGAGATATTGTCGGGAGGTAAACTGATCTCCTTGATTGAAAATATCTTCAATACCTAATGAAACGCTTGCATTCTTGCTCCAAAGTGTTTTTCTAAAACGTAAATTTAATCGGTTAAAGGATGCTCTTCTCGAATTTCCTCGTACCCTTGGTGCATAATACGCAAAAATGAGATCTGCTGATAAGCTTCGATCTTGCAGAAGGGTAAAACTATTGTTTACCCGAATGAACCCACTCCATATACTATTACTTAAAATTCGCCCTGTATCTAAATCCTCAAAACGCTCGTCATTACTGTAGGCGGATAAAAACAAGTAAAAATCCCATGCTCTTGAAATATCTTTATTTATAGTAAAGTCAATTCCGTAGTTTAAATTTGAGTCCAAGTTCGTGCTAATAAAGCGGAGTAAATTATTTTGATTGTCTTGAAAGGCCTGTTGCCGATAGGGGTTTTTCCATGCATTATAAAACACTGCTAAAGTATAATCACGATCAAGGGTATATTCAACTGAAACCCAATTGCGGATGCCAGGCAACAAACCTGGGTTGCCTTCTGCAACAGAATTATTACTTTGAAAATTTTGGAAAGGATTGATATTGCTATATCTAGGACGATCAATTCTTCGGTAATAAGAAAATTGATATTGATGCTTCTTACTGGGTGTATACTGCACGGCAACTGAAGGAAATAGTTTTAAGTACGAGTTTTCATATGCCTCAATATCCGTATCTAGTTCTCCTATGGTTTGAGTATACTCCGCTCGTAGCCCTGTTTTTAAGCTCCACATATCCCATGTACTATTCATACTGGTATACGCAGCATAAATAGATTCGTCATAGATAAATACGCCAGCTTCGGTTGGGTTGATTCCTGGCTGGCTTCTATCAAAGCCCACTTGAGAAATTGTACTTTCAGAGCTAATACCTGCATAGCGGAGCCCGGCTTCCAAACGTGTTGATTTTCCCAACGGAGTGATATAATCCGTTTCAATACTATACAGATTTATTTTTTGGTCAGATTGGGTTATAAAATCGTTTACACCTGTTTGATCACCGTTCCTATCAAAGAAATCAGTGTCCAACTCCTGTCCTCTTTTTGAATCATAAAAAGTATAATGACCTCCTACAGAAATTTCGGCTCCCTCCTTCTCTAACTTATGCACCCAATCAGCATAAAAAGAGGTGTTGACTTGTTCTCGATTTGCATCATTGATGGTATTAAAACTTGAAAGTGTACTTCCTTCCAAATCTTCAATTACCGTTTCACTTAAAGAAAATATATTCACATGGGGGTTAAACACATTAATTGTAGATATGCTTAAGGCGTTTTTAGCGTCAATATCATAATCAAAGAAGGCATTTACATTGTGTCTTTTTCTTCTCGACGTTAAATCTTGATTAGCCGTCCAAATGGAGGCAGGGCTTCCATTTCCTGAAAAGTTCGTTATATCGGTATATCTCCAAATTCTTTTGTCTTCAGTAAAGCTATAATTTACAGAGAAGCTCGTTTTCTTTCCTTTAAAAAAATGATCAGTACCCATCGTGTTTTTTGCAAAAACACCTTGTGTAAAATTATTAAAGACGGCGCCATTATACCCCGCTATCAAATTCTTTTTCATTTTAATATTAATGAGCATTCCGCCCTCTGCACTATACTTTAATGGGGGGTTCGTAATTACCTCAACAGCTTCAACGCTGCTAGCTGAAGAGCCCGAAAGTAAATTGATAATATCGGCTTCTGGTAAATTCACTTTGCGACCATTAATCAAAATACCCACATTACCACTGCCTTTTATGCTAAGCACGTTGTTCACAACATTAACATTTGGGGTTTGCTTTAAGAGCTCCCAGATATTACCATCAGCAAGTGCTGTGTTTTCAACATTAAAAACCAAGCGATCTACTTTTCGTTCGAGTTTTGGCTTTTCATAGCTAACGACTACTTCATCTAGCGCTTGTGACGCTAAAATTATCAATACACCCGCATCAAAATCAGAAGACATAGTGATTGGTTTCATCTCGGAAACATTTTCAATATAACTCGCTTTTAATAGGTATTTACCCGCTGTAATGCTGTTGAAAATATAAACGCCTTTGTCGTCTGTAGAAGTTCCGTTTATGATGGTGGAATCAGTGGCTTTCAAAAGCAAAACATTTGCGAAAACAATAGGCACTTCATCTGAATCTAATACGCTTCCAATAAGCTTATATTCCTGTGAAAATAAATTTGTTGAAATACAAAAAAAATAGAAAAGGAAAATAGTGCATTTCTTCATAAATGGGACGCTATGCCCAAATGTAACATTTTAATGTCGAAATATCCTACGTAAAATGTGCAGTTCGTCGATTTTATTTAGCTTGATATATCCGCTTTAGCCTGGTGTTTAATTCATATAAAATTCCTTTTGAATTTACAGTATCTTTGTAGCGATAAATACCTATATTTTTTGGTATTTCTGAGGAAAAAAATTTATGAAGCACATTAGAAATTTCTGTATCATCGCACACATTGACCATGGTAAAAGTACCTTGGCAGATCGATTATTAGA
The DNA here is from genome assembly GCA_938029725.1 of uncultured Flavobacteriaceae bacterium. Classification (GTDB taxonomy): domain Bacteria; phylum Bacteroidota; class Bacteroidia; order Flavobacteriales; family Flavobacteriaceae; genus Maribacter_C. The sequence continues at coordinate 65,540 of CALHGE010000027.1, read as the reverse complement.
TTTTACAGGGGCTGTGACAGATCGTGAGAAAAAAGAGCAGTTACTAGATACTATGGATTTGGAGCGTGAGCGTGGTATTACCATAAAGAGTCACGCCATTCAAATGGAGTATACTTATAAGGGCCAAGAATATATTTTAAATTTAATTGACACACCTGGTCATGTTGACTTTTCGTACGAAGTGTCGCGTTCTATCGCTGCCTGTGAGGGTGCTCTTTTAGTGGTTGATGCTGCTCAGAGTATTCAGGCTCAGACGATTTCTAATTTATATTTAGCCTTGGAGAATGATTTAGAAATCATTCCAGTTTTAAATAAAGTTGATTTACCTAGTGCTAACCCAGAAGAAGTTACCGATGATATTGTTGAGCTTTTAGGCTGTAGTGCTGATGAAGTGATTCCTGCTAGTGCAAAGACAGGTATTGGTATTGAAGAAATTCTGCGTGCCGTTATAGAGCGTATTCCTCATCCAAAAGGGAATCTTAATGAGTCATTGCAAGCGCTTGTTTTTGATTCGGTTTACAATCCTTTTCGTGGTGTTGAAACTTATTTTCGTGTTATAAATGGAGAAATCAAAAAAGGTCAGAAAATCAAGTTTATAGCTACAGATAAAGATTATTTTGCCGATGAAGTTGGAACCCTAAAGCTGACACAAGAAATAAAACAGAGTGTTAAGGCAGGTGATGTAGGGTATCTGATTACGGGTATAAAAGATGCTCGCGAAGTAAAAGTTGGCGACACCATTACTGACGCCGCAAACCCTACGAAAAACGCTCTTAGTGGCTTTGAAGATGTGAAGCCCATGGTTTTTGCTGGAATATATCCAGTAGATACTGAAGAATTTGAGGAGTTGCGCAACTCTATGGAAAAATTACAATTGAACGATGCTTCATTGGTGTTTGCTCCAGAAAGCAGTGCCGCCCTTGGCTTCGGGTTTCGATGTGGTTTTCTTGGAATGCTGCACATGGAAATCATTCAAGAACGCTTGGAACGCGAATTCAACATGACGGTAATTACAACAGTACCCAACGTTAGCTATCATGCTTTTACAAGAAAAAATACAGATACACCACTAATTGTAAACAACCCTACAGACTTGCCAGACCCTTCAAGTATTGATAGGGTTGAAGAGCCCTATATCAAAGCGACCATAATTACAAAAGCTGATTTTGTTGGCAATGTAATGTCTTTGTGTATTGAAAAACGGGGGCAAATTACCCATCAAACCTATTTAACCACTGAGCGGGTAGAGCTTAATTTTGATATGCCTTTGGCGGAAATCGTTTTTGATTTCTATGACCGCTTAAAGACCGTCTCAAAAGGCTATGCCTCTTTTGATTATACGCCAATAGGTATGAGGCCCTCCAAACTCGTTCGTGTTGATATTTTACTAAATAGCCAACCAGTTGATGCCCTTTCTGCTTTGCTTCACGCAGATAATGCAGTAAATATTGGTAAAAAGATTTGTGCAAAACTAAAGGAACTTATACCAAGGCAACAATTTGATATTCCAATTCAGGCCGCTATTGGTGCAAAAATAATTTCTCGCGAAACTACTAAAGCGGTGCGTAAAGATGTTACTGCCAAATGTTATGGTGGTGATATTTCTCGAAAACGTAAACTACTTGAGAAGCAAAAGAAAGGTAAAAAACGTATGCGTCAAGTAGGAAATGTTGAAGTGCCACAGGAGGCCTTCATGGCGGTGTTGAAATTGAATGATTAAAACAAAAAAGAGCTTTTGGTGCTATCACCAAAAGCTCTTTTTATATACTCAGTCGTATGTTTACAAACGAAACATACTAACTAGATGTTGGACATCCATCTTCTATTGCCTTAACATATTCAGCGGCGCTAAGTCCATCAAGGTCCGCACCTGATATTGTTTCAGACTGACCTGCTGTACTAACGGTAACTGAACCGTCGCCATTATCACAAGCTTCGATTGAAATACCTAGTATTGAACAAGATGCACATACTTTTTCATCCTCATCGTCTTTTGAACAACTTGAGAATACTACTGCGGCTGTAAAAGCCAAAAATAAAATAGATTTTTTCATAACTGATTGGGGTTTAATACATAGTTTCATTAACTAACGCTACCCATTTCAGCTTATTGCTGAAAATTATTTTTATTTCAAAAAATATTGTGATACCCCAAAACGCAGCGGTAACTTATTACTTATATAAACCGAAAACTTATAAGTGTCAGAAAAGATACGGGTATTGAATTGCTATAGCGGGGCCTCTTTGCGCATTTATTTTATTGAAGATGCTGTAAACCAACGAATCAAAGCCCGTGATTATTTTTAAAAATGAGTAAACCCTTATGAAAATATTCGAATGCAAATAGTGCGATCAGACTACTTCGCTTAATGCAAACCCTATACGAACATCATCAAAATCAAGAAGCATCAGTTTCGACTTCAAATAACTTTCCAAGATATACTAACTTGAAGCCTTTTTGAATATCAGTGAATTCTTTGCTGTATGAAGAGATTATTTCCAAGTTACCCTCTAAGGTTTTAAGGAAAATAGGAATACTATCTTCATCTGCCTTAGTTATCTCTATCAGTCTTTCATAATGCTCTTTATCTTTCAAATCAATTTCATGAATTGCAGGGTTCTTTCTCGTAGCTTCCATCAATTTCATAAAATCATCGGTATGCGAAAATAAGCCCTCTTTCGGGTTATTCTCTGGGTCATTCATTTCGTCTGAACTTACCAATCGAAAGGAGCCATGTTCGCCAAATTGTTTTTTAAACTTATTAATCGCAAAATTATTGATCTCAGCGTTACCCGTAAGTGACATCAAGTACCCAATATCGCTTAACTCAATATTGTCTTTTAAAGAATCCGCATAAATATTGGCTGAGAATGCCTCCAATCCTAAGCTTTTAGCCTTATCTACATTATTTTGATTGCTGTCTACCAATACCACATGTCGATTATTCTTTTGCAGATAATCGCCCATTAAACGAGAAAATTTAGAAGCTCCCACAATTAGTATTCCCTCTGATTTTGTCAAAAACACCCCGACCATTTTTGCAAAAATCCTTGCTGTGGTTGCGTTTAATAAAACGGTACCCAAAACAATCATAAAAACTAATGGGGTGATGTATTCAGCTCCTGCCTCTCCTTGTTTCAGCAACTTTGACCCAAATAAAGAAGCAATTCCGGCTGCTACAATTCCTCTTGGTCCTACCCAGCCGATAAAAAGTTTCTCATTAAACTTCAAATTCGAGTTCATCGAACTAAGAAACACACCGAGTGGGCGAATAATAAAAACAATTACTGCGAATAATATTGCAGTCTTCCAATTAAAAATTAATTCAAGATCGCTCATATTGATATTCGCTGCTAGTAAAATGAACAGGATTGAAATCAATAAGATACTCAGTGATTCTTTGAAATATAACAATTCTTTTATGTTTGGCAGATCGGTATTACCCATAACCATTCCCATAACCACAACGGCTAAAAGACCCGACTCATGAGCGAAAGAATCAGACATTACAAACACTAAAAGAACGGTTGAAAGCGAGGCCACATTGAGTAAATAATGTGGTATATAGCTCTTCTTAATTAAGAAGGTTAGTGCGTGTGCAAAGGTAAAACCAAAGGTGAACCCAAAAAGTAAAATCTTTCCGAACTCTATTAAGGCGGTAATTGTATATGCTTTTCCTTCCCCCACACTAATAAATTCAAAAACTAAAACTGCAACCAAAGCCCCAATTGGGTCAATCAAGATTCCTTCCCACTTAAGCACCGTAGAAACATCTTTTTTCAAAGGAATATTTCTCAAAATAGGAGTAATTACTGTTGGCCCGGTAACAATGATTAAAGCAGAAAATAGGTAAGAAATTTGCCAGCTCAATCCAAAAATATAGTGGGCAGCAATACCGGCACCGAAGAAAGTAACCAAAGAACCCAAGGTGATTAATTTTGTAATCACCGGCCCCACATTTCGAATCTCAGAACGTTTCAAAGTAAGTCCGCCTTCAAAAAGGATGATACTAATCGCCAGGGAAACAAAATAATACAGCGAATCGCCAGGAAAAAGTCCTTTTTCGCCATTCCAAATAGGCTCAATCAGTTTGTAGCCATCTTCGGTATACATTGAGGCAATTGGGCCAACCAGCAGGCCTATTAAAATTAAAGGAAGGATTGCGGGCAGTTTTAATCGCCAAGCAAACCATTGTGCAATGATTCCTAAAATAATAATTCCGGCTAACTCTATCATGTATTGTTCTTTCGCTGTAAAATAAACATTTATAACTAGAATTTATAATCGAAAACACTAAGTTTTTTTAATAAATATTATGCTATCTTTCAATTTCGTATCACTACTTATGGCCACCAAAATACAACCCTTTAAGACCATATTGTTCGGTTTTGCATTTTCACCTTCATTGCGGGTAAATTTGTTTGAAACTACACGGATTGCCCATTTTTTTGAGTCAAAGTTACTATTGCTGCATGTTGGCGAAAAAACTTCTGAAAAATTGGAACAAATCGAATCTATTTTAGCACAAACTGAGTATCAAAATTTGGAAATTGAAATTCAATGGAAAAGCGGAAACCCCTTTGACGTAATTTCAAATACTTGCAAAACCTCAAAAATCGATCTATTGATTTTGGGCGCCATGCAACACGAAAATGTATTTCAATTTTATGTGGGGTCAATTGCAAGGAAATTAACAAGAAAAGTGTGCTGTTCAGTAATGCTTCTCATAAAGCCCTCTGCAGAAAGAGTGCCTTGTAAGCATGTTGTTGTGAACGGGTTAGATGCACCCGAAACACCCTTAGCGATCACTGACGCATTTTATGTTTCCAATGCCTTAGGTGCCCAACAGCTGACGATTGTTGAAGAGATATTACAGAAGGAGATTCATGTGACGGTAGAAGACGATCGATCGCTTAAAAAAGCGAATTTGGTGAAAGAACGCCTTAAAGAGCGTGAAGAATCTCGTGTTCGCAAAATAATTCGTGATTTGCCAGCGAGTTTGACAAAAGATGTAAACGTAAAAACACAGAGTATCTTCGGAAAACGAGGGTATTCGATAGGCCATTATGCTGAAGTTATTCGCGCTGACCTTTTAGTGATGAATGCTCCTGCCAAAACACGCCTGCTAGATCGTATTTTTCCACATGATATAGAATATATTCTATCAGATTTACCAACCGACCTTTTAATCATTAGAAAACAAAGTTGACAGCAAACACAAACCACACAAAAACCTTTCTAAAAAGCTTACCTAAAAATTTATTTTCGGGTTTTGTCGTCTCGCTTATTGCTCTACCTCTAGGCTTAGGACTGGCTTTGGCTAGTGAAGCTCCGCCTATTTCTGGAATTATTGCCGCAGTTGTTGGTGGTGTCGTTGTATCACTTCTTGGAGGTTCTAATGTAACTATCACAGGCCCAGGAAACGGATTAGTAATCGTTCTTTTAGGAGCCATTACAACACTTGGTGAAGGAGACATGTATCAAGGCTATTTGTTCACACTAGCCGCTATTGTTGTTTCAGGAGTTTTGATGTTACTATTAGGGTTTCTTAAAATGGGCAGATTGGCAGATTTCTTTCCTGCCTCAGCTATTGAGGGTATGTTGGCAGCGATAGGAGTTGGTATTTTATCAAAGCAATTTCACATTATGCTGGGCAATAATGAGGCATCAGGCAGTATTATTTCTCTCCTTAGTGACATTCCCTCAGCTATTATTTCTTTATTTCAGAACGCTGATGTTAGTATATTAATAGCCGCGGCAATTGGAATTATTAGTTTGCTTATAATGGTTTTTTATTCAAAAATTCGCAATCCTTATTTTCACTTGGTACCCGCGCCCATGTGGATTTTAATACTCTCGATCGGTTTTAGTTATTTCTTCGTTTGGACCGATGCACCCTATCCAATGAGTTCCGCTTTTTTGGTCAATATTCCTGACGATGCTATTCGTAATTTGGCCTTTCCTGACTTTTCAAAAATCATGCAAACGGAATTTATTCTTGCTGTTTTTGCGATAACCTTGATTGCAAGTATAGAGTCTTTACTTAGTATTAAAGCGGTAGACAAACTCGACCCAATGAGTAGGCGGTCAAACGTAAACAGAGATTTAAAAGCTTTGGGCTTGGCTACTACTTTAAGTGGTCTTGTTGGGGGTTTAAACGTAGTAACTGTAATTGCGCGAAGCTCTGTAAATGTAAATAATGGCGCTACCAACCGTTCCGCTAACTTCTTTCATGCGCTGTTTCTAATTTTATTTATCCTCTTATTTCAAGATCAATTACGTCGTATTCCGTTAGCGGCATTAGCTGCTATTTTAGTTTTTACTGGGTATAAATTAGCAACCCCAAAAACATTGAAAAAAATAGCCAAAATAGGAAATGAGCAAATTGTCATTTTCTTGGCAACCTTACTAACTACTTTATTTACAAATCTAATCACGGGTATCACCGTAGGTATTTTCGTAACCTTCATTATTCATGTGCTTCTGAATAAAAGTGTATCTCTTTTTCTTCGTCATGTTTCAAAACCAAATGTGCTTCTTTTTAAAGAAAAGGAAACCGATGGCGGCAATTTTTATGTCAGCGTGAAGTACTTCTGTAACTTTCTAAATTTCTATAAGCTTAAAAATAAATTAGATGTTATTCCTGAAAATCAACATGTGGTTCTCGATTTTTCAATGTGCAACTTCGTTGATCATACCGTTATGGAGGGCTTAGAAAACTATATGGAGGCTTTTACAAAAAAAGGAGGAAGTATTGAAATCATTGGGCTAGATAAACATGGTGCAGATTCAAAACATCCGTTTGCGATTCGCAAAATACTACCGCTAAATAAACTAAACCCAATTGGTCGTTATTTCACCAAAAGACAAGACCTTTTAAAAATCACTGCTAAAGAATTCAAATGGTCGTATACCGCGAAGAAGAATACCAAAACAAAATTCTTGCAAAATTTTGTTTTCTTTAAAACACGACAAATTCCGTATATCTATAATACATTATCTAATAATGAACAGCGTCATAAGCTTTTTGATGTGGAGTTTACAGAAGGTGCATTTATTGCAAGAGAAGTTGTAAAGACTACCGTCATGCATATCCGTTTAGAAGAAGATATTCCCGTTTTTACCCTAGACAAAGAAGGCCTTTTAGATTTTATTTACGGTCTAGCGGGCTTTAGAGACATTACAATTGACAAGCATTCTGATTTCAATAAGCGCTTTTACCTCAGCGGAGAAAACCCTGAAGAAATCAAAACGCTGTTCACTGACGAATTGATTTTATTTCTAGAAAGTAACCCTTACTATCACATAGAATCTAATGGTTCATCACTACTCATCCTTAAAAAGGAACGATTATTAAGTGTTCAAGAAATTAAAGCAATGATATTCTTCGGAAAGCAATTGTGTCTGTTGGTGCAACAACATCAAACAGTGGATTAGAGTGCCAAAAAGATTTCATCTCTCATAGCTTATTCTTAATTTGCAGCTAATACATAGATCTTATGAAGCTGTACCCAATAGAAACAGGAAATTTCAAGCTCGATGGTGGCGCTATGTTTGGTGTTGTGCCCAAAACACTTTGGCAAAGAACAAACCCCGCCGATTCGAATAATATGATCGATATGGCAGCGCGATGTCTTTTAATTGAAGATGGTAATCGACTCATCTTAATTGATAACGGCTTAGGCGACAAGCAATCTGAAAAATTTTTCAGTTACTACTATCAATGGGGAGATCACAGTTTAGACACTTCTCTAGCCAAAAATGGTTTTCACCGCGATGATATTACCGATGTCTTTATGACCCATTTACATTTCGACCATTGTGGCGGCAGTATTGAATGGAATAAAGATAGAACTAGTTATCAAACTGCCTTTAAAAATGCCGTATTCTGGACAAACGAAAATCATTGGAAATGGGCTACGGAACCTAACGTGAGAGAAAAGGCATCCTTTCTAAAAGAGAATCTTATGCCGATGCAAGAAAGTGGCCAATTGAAGTTTATTTCTCCAGGAAACACTTCTTTTGTTCCAAACACCGATTTGGGCTTTGGTATTCATTTTATGAATGGGCACACCGAAAAAATGATGCTGCCTCATATTGTATATAAAGGCAAAACCATAGTTTTTGTGGCTGATTTGGTTCCTACTGCTGGGCATATTCCAGTGCCGTATGTTATGGGGTATGATACGCGACCGCTATTGACAATGAATGAAAAAGCTGCTTTTCTGGATACTGCCGCTACGAAAGGCTATCTTCTATTTTTCGAGCATGATGCCCACAACGAAATTTGTACCTTGCAAGCTACAGAGAAAGGGGTTCGGCTGAATGAAATTTTTACTTTTAATGAAATCTTCTCCTAGTGTTAACGCTTTACTATTTATAGTACGGCAATAATAAAAAATAAATCGAAATTCACTAATTCTAATTAATATTAACCAAATGACACGTTATTTTAACCGATTAATTCTCCCTTTTTCGGCAATCCTTATTTTGGGCTGCGGAGCAACAACTTTAATATCAACCCCGATTGAAACCATTGATACAAGCCCCTTAAAAATAGCTGACCTTTCAGCTATAGAGAAAAAAAATTGGGGACATCTAGACTTAGCTAAAGATACCATCCCCGGTATGAGTTTAGACAAAGCTTATAAAGACCTTATTGGAGGAAAAAAAGGACAAAAAGTAATTGTAGCTGTACTAGATGCTGGAATGGATTTAACGCATGAAGACCTCGACGATGTTCTTTGGGTTAATAAGGGCGAAAGAGTTGGCGACGGCAAAGACAATGACAATAACGGGTATATTGACGATATACACGGCTATAACTTTTTGGGTGAATCATATAACGAACAGCTTGAATTTGCTAGAATTCTTCGTTTAGGTTTGGGTGACGCAAGCATGCGGGCAAAAGCGCAAGCAAAATTAGATGAAGACTATCCGAAAGCGCTAGCGAATAAAGAACAGTACGAACAAATTCTTCAATCTGTAAAAAATGCAGACGCGGCAGTTAAAAAGCACTTGGGAAAAACAGATTACACCAAAAAAGAGGTTGCCGGTATAAAATCAGAAGACCAAGCCATACAGCAGCATGTTGCGGTATTGATGCAGATGTTTTCCTTTAAAGATACCATTCCAGAGGTTATTAAAGAGGTTACAGCTGGTGTTACTTACTTCTCTGATCAGGCAAATTACAACCTCAACAAAGATTTTAACGGACGAACGGTTGTTGGCGATAACCCCTACGACATCACTGATACCAAATATGGAAATGGAAACCCTCAGAATAGATCAGAAGATGAAAGCCATGGTACGCACGTAGCAGGTATCATTGGTGCTGAGCGCAATAACGGCAAAGGAGCAAACGGCGTAGCAAACAACGTTGCTATTATGAGTATTCGCGCAGTACCTAATGGTGACGAATATGATAAAGACATTGCCCTTGGTATTCGTTATGCGGTAGATAATGGTGCTAAAATTATCAATGGTAGTTTCGGAAAATCTTTTTCACCAAAGGCGGAGTGGGTGTATGATGCAATTAAATATGCAGCTTCAAAAGATGTCCTTTTTATTCACGCAGCCGGTAATGACGGAATCAATTTAGATGATCCAAACCAGCCAAATTTTCCAAATGATGCCATTAATAATGGTGCGGAAATTGCAGACAATGTGATCACGGTAGGCGCTTTAGCCCCTAAATATGGTTCAGAAATGTTAGCTGATTTTTCAAATTATGGTGATATTAATGTAGATGTTTTTGCTCCAGGAGCTGAAATTTATTCTACAATGCCTGGTAATAAATATGAGTTCCAAGGAGGTACTTCAATGGCAGCTCCTGCTGTTGCTGGAGTTGCAGCTTTAATTCGTTCACAATATCCAAAACTGAGCGCTTCGCAAGTAAAAAAGATCATCATGAAATCTGGCCTTCCTATTAAGGCCAAAGTAATTTTAGGAGGAAACGCTGCGAAAGTTTCAACATTAGAAGAAATATCTACTTCGGGTAAAATCGTTAACGCCTATAACGCTCTAATTATGGCACAAAGCGTTAGCACAGGTAAAATTCAATTATAAGGATACATGGAAAACAAAAAACTTAAACTTTTCGTTCATTTCGTTATTTTCCTTGGAGCTATAGGAATAACAAAGGCCCAGAATACTACAAATTACTGGCAGCAGCACGTTGATTACACCATGGAAGTGGATATGAACGTGGAAAATTTTCAGTATTCGGGAAGCCAAAAATTGGTCTATACCAATAATTCTCCGGAAGCTTTAAACCGGGTATATTATCATCTCTACTTCAACGCTTTCCAGCCTGGAAGCGAAATGGATATGCGTTTACAAAACATCGCTGATCCTGACGGAAGAATGATTACCGCCGAGAAGAAAAGCAGAATTGCGACACTTACAGAAACAGAGATGGGTTATTTACATGCTACTTCTCTAAAACAAGATGGCGTAGCCGTAAAATTTAGTGAAGAAGGTACCGTATTGGTCGTTGCGTTGGCAACACCAATTCCTCCTGGTGGCAAAACTACTTTTGAAATGAATTTCAAGGGGCAAGTACCTGTTCAGATACGTCGTTCAGGAAGAAATAATAAAGACGGAGTGGCGCTTTCTATGAGCCAATGGTATCCAAAATTGGCGGAATATGATTTCGAAGGATGGCATGCTGACCCTTATATAGCTCGTGAATTTCACGGTGTATGGGGTGATTTTGACGTAAAACTGACTCTTGATAAGAAGTACACCGTAGGAGGAACAGGTTATCTTCAAAACCCACAGGAAATTGGCCATGGCTATGAAACTGCTGGAACTAAAATTAAAAAACAAAAAGGAAAGACCCTTACTTGGCACTTTAAGGCACCAATGGTACACGACTTTATGTGGGCTGCAGATCCTGAATACGTTCACGATACCGTACAGATGGAAGACGGTCCAACCCTTCATTTCTTATATAAAGACGATGAAAAATATAAAGATACTTGGACCAAAGTACAACCCTTGACTGAAAAAGCAATGCGTTTTTTCAGCAAGAATATCGGAGAATACCCATATGACCAATACTCCGTTATTCAAGGGGGCGATGGTGGAATGGAATATGCTATGGCCACTTTGATTACAGGTGGTGACAAACCCGGAAGTGTAATCGGCACCATGATTCATGAATTGGCACACTCTTGGTTTCAACATGTTCTAGCCACTAACGAGGCAAAACATGAATGGATGGACGAAGGCTTCACCTCCTTTATTTCGGCACTTTGTAGTAACGAAATTCGAGAGCAAAATAAAGAAAATCCGTTTGAGCGCTCTTACAAAGGCTATTACTACCTCGTTGATTCTGGAAAAGAGCAAGCTCAGGCCACACATGCTGATCGCTACGATGCAAATACGCCCTACGGTATTTCGGCCTATAGCAAAGGAGCTATTTTCTTATCGCAATTAGGCTATGTTATTGGCCAAGATAAATTAATGGCAACTATTCAGAAGTACTATGCTGATTTCAAATTCAAACATCCTGTGCCCAATGATATCAAAAGAAGTGCTGAAAAGGTATCGGGTATGGAATTGGATTGGTATTTAATGGATTGGACACAAACTACAAACACTATCGACTATGGGGTTAAAGAAGTTTCAGCAGACGGAGAGAAAACTAAAATAAGCCTAGAGCGCATCGGATTAATGCCTATGCCTATAGATCTTTTAGTGGATTATACTGATGGTACTCAAGAAACATTTTATGCGCCTTTACGGATGATGCGTGGCGAAAAAGAAAACCCGTATCCACAGTTGAAAAGAACCGTTCTAGAAGATTGGCCTTGGACAAATCCATCTTACAGCATACAAGTTGATCGCCCTATAGAAGATATCAAATCTATTAAGATAGATCCGTCGCAATTAATGGCAGATGTGAACCAAGAGAATAACACGTGGCAGTCAGAGCCGATGCCGAAGAATTAGATATGGGCTTATCCTTTCCAAAGAAAGAAAAACTTAAAAGCAAAAAGCTCATCGAAAAGCTATTTGTGGAAGGAAAGAGTGTTTCAAACTATCCTATCAAGCTGATCTATCTCAAAACGGAGCTGCCCTATGATGTGCCTATTCAAACCGGAGTTACTGTACCTAAAAAAAACTTTAAAAGCGCAGTCATGCGCAACCGCATCAAACGTTTGATGCGCGAAAGTTATCGCCTTAACAAAGGCCTCGTTTTTAACAATAGTAAGGGCTCTTTTGCGTTACTATTTTTATACCTTGGTAGAAAAGAGCCCGATTATTCTCTTGTAGAGAAAAACCTAAAAGCGGCACTTCATAAATTCGAAAAGAAAATTAACGATGAATAAATTGCTCAAGAAGAAAGTTTTAATTCCGGTTATCGCAGTTATTATACTCGCAACAGGAAGTAGTTTCAAGGGTGATTTTTTTGAAATCGCAAAGCAAATTGAAATATTCACCACGCTGTTTAAAGAACTAAACATGAATTATGTGGATGAGACCAATCCAGCTGAATTGATGGATACCGCCATCAAAAATATGCTAGATGAATTAGACCCCTATACAAAGTTTCTAAACGAGCAAGATGTTGAAGCCTATAAAATTAACAATGCAGGCGAATATTCTGGAATTGGAGCTACAGTTCGCTCCTACAAAGATAAATTGGTGATTATTGAGCCCTTCAAAGATTATCCTGCGGATAAGGCTGGATTAAAAGGTGGTGATCAAATCGTTAAAATCGGAGATATAAACATCGCTGATTTTGACGACAACGGAACCGAGCTTTTAAAAGGGGCTAATAACACTTCTGTGCGCGTTACTTATAAGCGACAAGGTGAAACCAAAACGGCAACTATAATTAGGGCTGCCGTGGAAGTTGACGCTGTTCCTTTTTACAAAATGGTAGATGACCAAACCGGTTATATTGTTTTAGCAAAGTTTAATGCTAAAGCCTCTAGTCAAACCAAAGCTGCTTTAATTGACCTTCAAGGCAGGGGCGCAGAAAAAATAATTTTAGACTTACGCGGAAACCCTGGTGGCTTACTTTCAGAAGCTATCAACGTTACTAATTTGTTTATTGACAAAGGAGAGTTGATTGTAACTACCAAGTCGAAAGTTAAAAAATTCAATCGCGAGTACAAGACCAAAAACAAGGCTGTAGATACTGAAATTCCATTAGTGGTTTTGGTAAACGGAAGTAGCGCTTCGGCAAGTGAAATTGTTTCGGGTAGCTTACAAGATTTAGACCGTGCCGTAGTGATGGGAGCCAGAAGTTTTGGAAAAGGCTTGGTACAACGCCCCTTAAGACTCACCTATGGAACACAACTGAAAGTTACCATTTCAAGATATTTTACCCCATCAGGCAGATGTATTCAATCATTGGATTATTGGAACAGAGATAAAAATAACAAAGCGGTACGAAACACAACATTCAATCAATTCAAAACCAAAAACGGAAGAAAAGTTGAAGATGGTGGTGGCGTTTTACCAGATATTGAGGTAGCAGCGTTAAAAGCAAATCCGTTGACCACCGCATTGTTGAACAACAATGTGATTTTTGACTTTGCGACCGACTATTACTATAAAAACCAGATAGCGGATGTGAGCAATTTTAAGTTTTCAGATACAGATTTTCAGAACTTTAAAAACTTCGTTTCGCAAAGTGATTTCTCTTTTGAAACCAAAATTGAAAAAGCGATCAAAGAGGCAATGATTGCTAAAGAAGATGTCATTTTTAACGCTACCGTTGAAGATGATTTCAAAACATTGCTCTTAGACATTGAAAAGAGCAAAACTATCGCTTTAGGTACCCACCAAAAAGAGATTCAAAGCAAACTGGAAGATGAAATCGTTAAGCGGTATTTCTACCGTAAAGGGCTTTATGAATACTACCTTAAAAATGATGATGCTATCTTGGCTGCTACTGAGCTTTTAGCTAATACCGCGAAGTATGACGCGATTTTAAAATAAATTCTCTACCAGGTATATTCGGGTGGCTCCACCTCATTCATCCGCAAATATAAATTCGATTTCGAACGATGGTTTGCCATATGGTCTTGTACATAAAATAAGGCAAAGGCACGACTTACCGTATTTCCACTGTGATACATCTTACAAGTTTCATCGAGCTTTTCTTGATTAATGCTTAACACCACTTGAGTGGTATATTCAAAACTCTCTTCCATCAAAGCTAAAATTTCCGTTTTAGTCATTTTAGAAGCATCAGGTGTGTTCGGTTTTACCTCCATTCCCTGAACATAGCGCTGTGTTAATAGCTTATTTGCCGCGGCAATATGCACCATTTGTTCTCCAAAACTTTTACTTACTTCTGTTGGCTTATAGCTATATCGGTCTTCAGGCATAGCCTGGGCAACGTCTAGGCAGTGTTCTTTAGCTTCCGTCCAAACTGCTAAATACATTCTGGTGAATTCCGTTTTAGGAATAGTGTCATTTTGTGCCATGGCACAGCCCATTCCGAAGCATAGTAAAAGTGTACATGATAAAGCTTTCATCCGATTGATTTCCAAACAAGATATGTATAATTCCGTAACTTAATCGAAATTACTATGAACGAGACCTTACCTGACAGAAATTGGCTTTACCGAAACAAGATTTGGTTATTTTCCATGTTACTGCTATTGAGTGTCTTGTTTTTTAGTCTCCCAAAAAGTTTTACAACAGGAGTTACCCATATGGCTATTGGGTATTTGGATACTAAACTGGTCGATTCCGCCATTTCAATTGCCAATAGAAATGAACGTGTGAAAAATATATTAGGCACATTAAAACCTATGGATAAACTGACGCTACTAGAGGGGTATATTTCGTATTCAAAAAATTTAGACAGCGTTTTCATGGCCTTGACCATCAAAGGAGCTAAAGGAAAAGGGAAGTTGGACATCTATGCCTTTAAAAACAACAAAGAATGGGAATACGAGCGGTTAACGGTGCGCCTTAAAGAACCCAAATTCAAAAAAGAAAGTATTCCAATACACGGAGCGTTGGTTGGAAACAAAAAACAGCTACAAGATCTTGAATAAAATACAAATTAACAGCATTCATCACATTGCCATTATTTGTTCTGATTATGAAAAATCAAAACATTTTTATGTGACTATTTTAGGCTTAGACATCATTAAAGAAACCTATCGAGAGGCTCGTCAATCTTACAAATTGGATTTAGCACTAAATGGAACCTATGTCATAGAATTATTCTCATTTCCTAATCCGCCACAAAGACCGTCTCGCCCTGAGGCCCAAGGTCTTCGACACTTAGCCTTTAATGTAAACGATATTGAGATGGCTATTTCGTATTTGCAAGAAAACGAGATTCTCACAGAACCCCTGCGAACAGACGAGCTAACAGGCAAAAGATTTACCTTCTTGAGCGATCCAGATAATCTGCCTATAGAACTTTATGAGAAATGAAGTTGCTTATTTATACATACATGAATCAAGATCTGCTTTGATGTACTGTTTTTTATAATTTGTGGCCTCGGGGTCCATACATCCCTTTAGATTTTTTAATTTAATATTTCTGAAGTCAATGGGCTGACCTTCGCTTTGTAAGGCGATAAAACCTTCTTTTAACAATTGTCCGTCAGGTTTCATTTTAGGGTCATAGCCCTCCACTATCGCTCCACCCACTCTTGCCTTGGTGTATTCCAAAACGGTTTCTCCATTTATGATATGGGTAACTATAGAATCTCCTCGCACAATCAATTCTGCTTTCACCCATTGTTCGCCAAAATACGTTTTTGAAGATGAATTGATACAGTGTCTTGGATCAATTTTACCCGCGTATTCAACATCTGTACCAGGGGAACACATGTTGCCCGTTGGTCGTTCTTTGCCTTCTACTAGGCCCCCTAAAAACTGCATTTCTACAGATATGGGCCAATTTTGTTCCTTCAGCATGGTTTTAGGGTCTTGTGAATGAAACATGACACCACTATTCTGAACAACGAATACAGGGGCTCCTGGATGTGGTTCGCCAACAAAACGATATTCCATAGACAAATGAAAATAGGAATATGGTTGATCGTAGTACAGGTGTGCAAAACGGTCATTAAAACCCCCTTCATAGTTGTCATAGCGAACTTTTAGAACGCTATCTTCCACACGAAATGTGTCTCCATAATTATCTCCTACCTCGTAATGATGAATTTTACTTGTCCACCCTTCGAGATTTTCTCCGTTAAATAGGGTTTTCCAATCACTTGAGGTTTGTGCCAAGCAATTAGTGAATATCCACATATATAGTAGCGCCGAGATGATGACCTTTGTAGCTGATTTCATAAATATGAGTGTATTTACTATTTTAATTTTACCTAAAATGCACCTTTTGTTTGCCTAAGAAATAGATGCTATACCAAAAAGTCAAAGCGCACAAAAATTAATTGATCAGCATAATTACATCTTCAGAAAGACCTTAGGGCCAAAAGCCCTTCTGTCTAAACACGGAATACATCCAAATAAAAAGAAGCTTAGAAACGTGAGCTGTGACATTATTAGTGGTTTATTAGCTAGTCTTGAACAATTTACGGAATTCCAAATCAGGAGGTATAAAATTCTCAATTTCTGTTTGAAATGACAAAAAACAACTTGTTAGCCCTATATTTAAGAACCTAAAAATAAATAAAAATGATAAAAAAGGGAATAGTCGCCGTGTTTTTGATTGGTTCCGTTGTTCTAAATGGCCAAAAAGAGCAAAAAGAAGAAATCAAAACTATTCCAAAAGCCACATCATTTGTAACATCGCATCAAGGCATATTTGGCGGCAAAACCGTGAGCTATAAGGCAACGGCGAAAGAAACTTTTCTCGTGAATAAAGAGGGTGATTCAATTGCTTCTCTTTGGTCAATTGCCTATACGAAAAGCCAGATGGGAGCTGTAGGTAAAAGACCCGTAACCTTTGTTTTTAATGGCGGACCCGGTTCTGCCTCTATGTGGTTGCACATGGGTTTTTTCGGGCCAAAATTGGTGAAAGTAGATTCTGATGCGAAAAAAGACGATGGTGCGGCTCCGTATAGCCTTGTAGAAAACGAACATGGCCTACTTGATGTAACCGATCTTGTATTCATAGACCCTGTGGGCACAGGCTATAGTAGGTTGGTAGGGAAAGGTAAGGGTAAAGATTTTTATGGCTTAAAAGAAGATGTTGATTCTTTTGCACAATTCATACGTAAATGGGTCACTGAAAACGAACGTTGGTTCTCCCCTAAATATCTGGCTGGTGAAAGTTACGGAACCACTCGTGCTGCATATTTAGGAAAAACACTAGAAGAATCTGGACAAAATATGGCCCTAAACGGAATGATTCTAATTTCTCAGGCACTCGATTATGCTGGGTCTACCTCAGTTCATCACAACATGACCTCTTACATCACTTACCTGCCTAGTATGAGTGCTACCGCTTGGTATCATAAAAAGGCTGGCCAAGGAAAAACCTTAAAAGATTTTGTTGAAGAATGTAGAAAGTTCACCTATGAAATATATACCCCAGCATTGTATAAAGGAAATCTACTAAGCGAATCCGAAACACAGGCAATTGCAGAAAAATTGAGCTATTTCACAGGGCTAGATAAAACCTATATTTTACATTCCAATCTTCGAATATTAATGGCGCGTTTTCAAAAGAAATTATTGGAAGATAAAGGCCTTGCTATTGGTCGATTAGATGGGCGATTTATGGGCGATGAAGCGGATAAATTTTCTGAAGGCCCACATTTAGGTGATGCAGCAAGCTATCAAATCAGCTCGGCTTATACTGCTTCATTAAACCATTATTTTGCCTCAGAACTTCAGATAAAAATGGATAGGCCTTACATCACTTCTGGCGGAGGAAGCAATTGGCGATGGAGAACAGTGCCTGATGGTAAATATTGGGAACCTATGCCGGTGAATACAGCGCCCCATCTTGGTGAAACCATGCGACGCAACCCGGCAATGAAGGTCTTGGTCGCTAGTGGGTATTATGACTTGATTACTCCATTTTTCGATGCAGAATACACCTTTGCTCGCAACGGTATTGTTACAGAACGTGTTGAAATGAAATACTACGAAGCAGGGCATATGATGTATACCCATCAACCTGATTTAATGAAACTCTCTAAAGATATTCGCCAATTTCTAATTGCTAACTAGTTTTGAAATTACCTACTCATATCATATTGATTTTTGTTCTTATGCTGAATTGCAAAGAGCCCGTCAAGGATCTTGCCGAGCCTATCAAAAATTCAGTTCCTTTAAAAAAGGGGAAAGGAGTTTCTCTGGTTATTTTAGGCACAGTTCAAGACGCCGGCTCGCCGCATATTGCTTGTAAAAAAAGCTGTTGTGCAGATTTATTTGAAAAACCAAAACCTTCTAGAAAAGTTGTTTCCTTGGGAGTGATTGACCATAAAAATAAGCAAACATTTCTCTTTGATGCTACACCAGACATTTCAGAGCAAGCGAAGCTTCTGAAAAGAAGCGCTTCTTGGGAAGCCCCTGAATTACCAAACGGCATTTTTCTAACGCATGCCCATATCGGACATTATTCAGGCCTAATGTATTTGGGGAAAGAAGCTACCAATGCGCAAAGCGTTACCACTTACGTGATGCCAAAAATGAAGGCTTTTTTAACACAAAATGGCCCTTGGAGCCAATTGGTTTCTAATAAAAATATTGAACTACACCGTATTGAAAACAAAACAGAAGTTACGCTCACAACACAGCTAAGGGTTGTGCCTTTGCAAGTGCCGCACCGCGACGAATTCTCTGAAACCGTAGGCTATAAAATAATCGGCCCTAATAAAATTGCCTTATTTATACCCGATATTGACAAGTGGGAGAATTGGAAAACGAACATCACTAGTCTTATCAAAACAGTGGATTATGCCTTTCTAGATGCCAGTTTTTATGACGGAAATGAATTGAATACAAGAGATATTTCACAAATACCGCACCCTTTTGTGGTTGAGAGTATGGCGCTATTTGAAAAGCTTCCTTCCATAGAAAAAAAGAAAATATATTTTATTCATTTCAATCACACCAATGGCTTATTGAATCTGGAAAGTGAGCCTTCTAAAACCGTGATAAAAAACGGCTTTAATATTGCACAGATGAAACAATATTTTGAGCTCTAATGAAATACTTTTTATAGCTAACTACCCTTCTTTAGCACTGAGGTGAAAAGCCCTTTCTGATTAAAATAGGTCAAACCTGTAGGCGCAAAAGCAATTACTTGAAAACCGAAGTCTGTTTTAAATCAATCAAGTCTTTATCTTGCTCTTTTAAAATTCGTTTCGCACGCAAATACCGATTCAAGTTGTATTCGTCAAAATTCTCCGCGTTTCGGTCTATACTACTTACACGAACCATGTTAGAGGCGTGAATGAATTCGTTATTACCAATCCACATTCCGACATGAACCACCCTTTCTTTAGTGGTATCGCTTGCTTTTTTTCCAAAGAACAGTAAATCACCCTTCTCTAAGTTTTCGAACTTGCGGTCTTTGTCGATTTGCTTTCCGGTATGGACTTGCTGCGAAGCGTCTCTTGGAATCACCATTCCATTTAAGAAGTAGATCGTTTTTGTAAAGCCACTGCAGTCCATTCCTTTGGTGGAAGTACCCCCCCACAAATACGGTACGCCCATCATTTCTTTCGAAGTGGCCACTAAATCATCTTGTGTAGCATTCATGTCATTAATCCATCCAAAATAACTTTCTGCCTCATTAGTCCTCACTAAAGCGATACGTTTATCAGGGTACGTTACAGCAAAATGATCATTCGACAATTTTACAAATTCAAGAATATCACCCGCTACCAAATCGGAAACAAAAGCCTTTTCACTTCCTGTAGCATAGGCTTGGCCGTAGGTTTTCGTATAAATAATCTTAGCAGAAGATTTCCATTCCTTAAAACGCTGATTACCCATCAAAGTAATTCCTCCCTCATCAACCCAAGACAAGTATTTATCGGGCGTTTGAATATAATACCAGCCACCCTCCTTTTTTAAAACTTTCACTGGGGTACCCAAAGTAGCTTGCGTCGCTAGTTCTGCAGAATGTTTGGGCTTACTGCGTAAGTTTGCAACCGAAATATTAATTACAGCATTTGTTGTTGCTCGTATTTCTTTGGAGGGTAATAATTGAATACTATCTATAAATGAAATATTATCCTGGTTTAATTTTTCCATGAAAGCATTTACCGCATCGGGGAGATTACTTTCGCCTTTCAACACGATCGCGTCTCCTTTCTGCTCAGCAAAAATGTCAAAAAGAGCGACCCGTTTATCAGGAGCGTATGCTGTTTTTATTTCCTGTATCTCGGCCGCTAAAAGAGGTTCTTCTGTTGGTGTTTCAGCACAGGTCACAAGCACTAAAAATGCAAGGGCGCTTAGGAGTAGGTTTCTCTGTTCCATGGTTCTCGATTATCTGTTTTCTTATGGAAAATTACTTCTTTTTTGGGGTTTTATTTCCTTTTAAATACAAATTGAAGAAGTGGCACATTCGTTTTAACAAACCAGGTGGTCTATAGCGCGGTAAGTAAGCCCAACCGAGATTAATAAAACATGTCGTTCATCGATAAAAACTCATATGTAAAAGTAGTTTGCTGTTTTTACATGTCTTTTTGTTAATTACATACCAACCAATGAGTCGGTACGTCAATTTGAACCCCACACCGTGTTCCTATTCAAAAAACAGCGCTATTGCCTCTCAAAAAGGTGCTTTAGGCTGCTCTATTTCATGCTCAAATCAAGATACATCAACTTTAGGTTAATGGTCTTACTACGAATTTGTTATGCCAGATGGCTCTTGCCAATTGCCAACAGGCAAAAGATTTTAAATAGCTATCTGTAGCAAATCAATTCTAAAATTCAAGTATATTTAATGGCCATACAATCAAATGGAAGCGAACATTAACGAAAATACCCAGTTCGTTTTATACAAGGGGTTCTTATGATAAAAAAATGGAGTACGATTATATTATAGTTGGTAGTGGCTTTGGAGGCTCGGTTAGTGCTTTGCGCTTATCTAAAAAAGGGTACAAGGTTTTGGTGATTGAAAAAGGAAAGTGGTTCAAGGCTAAAGATTTCCCAAAAACAAACTGGAACTTTAGAAAATGGCTTTGGATACCAGGCTTGCGTTTCTTCGGTATCATGAAATTAACACTCTTCAAGCATATTGCCATACTATCAGGTACTGGGGTTGGTGGTGGTTCTTTGGTTTATGCCAACACCTTACCTACTCCTAAAACTGCTTTTTTCAATTCCGGAAGCTGGAAGGATTTGAATGATTGGGAAAAGGAATTGAAACCCTATTACGAAGAAGCATTGCGAATGCTAGGAGCCTCAAAAAACCCAGAATTGTTTGATGCTGATTTAGGTCTTAAAAAAATATCAGAAAGCTTAAATATTAAAGAAAAATTTGCCGCAACACGTGTCGCTGTCTTTTTCGGAACACCTAATAAAAAGCAGAAAGATCCCTATTTTGATGGCGAGGGGCCAGACCGTACGGGTTGTAATTTTTGCGGGGCCTGTATGACGGGCTGTAGGCATAATGCGAAAAACACACTCGACAAAAACTATCTCTACCTCGCTCAAAAGAATGGAGCCAAAATACTCGCCGAAAATGAAGTGATTGACGTACAGCCTATTGATGCTGCAGACGGCTCTAAGGGCTATGAAGTTTCGTTTAAAAGCAGCACTAAAATTTTTAAAAAGCGCAAAAAAATTAGGACCAAAGGGGTTATTTTCTCAGGGGGAGTGTTGGGAACCTTAAAACTGTTACTCAAGCTTAAAAAGAAATCATTGCCTAATTTATCTGATAAACTAGGAGAAGACATCCGTAGTAATAATGAAACCTTGGTGAGCGTTACGGGCTTAGAAAAAGATAAAAACTATTCGAAAGGTATTGCTATAGGAAGCATACTCGACACAGATGAAAACAGCCATCTCGAAATTTGTAGATATGGCGAAGGGTCTGATGCATGGAAACTGGTGCACTTACCCTATGTAACCGGATCTAATGTTATATCGCGTCTTTTTAAAATACTGCTGAAATTGATAAAACATCCTGTTGATTATTTCAAAATCTACTTTGTTAACGGTTGGGCAAAGAACACGGTAGTTCTCCTTTTTATGCAAACCCTTGATAGTACCTTAAAATTTAAACGAAACGCTTTTGGATTAATGACCTCAACGGTAAGCACAGGTAAGGCGCCCACGCCATTCATACCAGAATCGATACACTTAGTAAAGGCTTATCGCGAAGCCATAAACGGAGTAAGTACTTCGTTTGCGGCAGAAACATTAGCAGGCATACCCTCTACGGCACATATATTAGGCGGTGCGGTTATGGGAAAAGACAAAACTACCGGCGTAATCGATAAAGACAATATAATTTTTAACTATAGAAATCTATACGTTATCGACGGCGCTATGATTTCTGCAAATCCTGGAGTAAACCCCTCCTTGTCAATAACAGCAATTGCAGAACGAGCGATGGCTCAAATACCTTTTAAAAATGAATTTAGCCAATGAACCATGTAACTAAAGGAATGAAAATTGTTTTAGCCTTCTTGATTCTACTTAGTTTAGCTGTGATTCTCTTGTTTGGTTATCAAGATATACCACTGCATGAATTAAAAGGAAAGTATGCTAATTCAGCTTCTTCATTCATCCTGGTAAATGGAATAGATGTTCATTTTCGAGATGAAGGAAATCAAGCTGATACGATTCCAATCGTACTCATTCACGGCACAGGATCTAGCTTACATACATTTGATGTATGGGCTGATAATTTAAAAAACAAACACCGCGTTGTTCGAATGGATCTTCCCGCATATGGTTTGACCGGGCCGTTTTCTCACTCCAACTATTCGATGGCGCATTATACGAGTTTCCTAAGAGATTTTTTGACCGCTTTAGGGATTAAAAAATGTGTTTTAGCTGGCAATTCTTTAGGAGGACAAATAGCTTGGAACTTTAGCTTAGCGCAACCAAATAGGGTTGAAAAACTAATTTTAATTGATGCTGCCGGATACCCCAATAAATCACAAAGCCAACCAATCGCTTTTAAGCTGGCTAAAATTCCGATACTTAATAAGCTTCTTACCTATATTACACCAAAGTTTTTTGTGAGAGCTAGTGTTGAAAATGTATATTTTGATACCTCAAAAGTAACAGATACGGTAGTCGAAAGGTACTTTAAACTCTCATTAAGAGAAGGCAATCGACAAGCCTTTATAGACCGGTTAGGAAGTTCAGTGGTAGACAGTACTCATCAAAAAATTAAAGATATTCAACAACCAACGCTCATACTCTGGGGAGCTAATGATTTACTGATACCGGTAGTTAATGCCTATAAATTTCAGGCTGCTTTGCCAGATAATACCTTAGTCATATTAAACGATACCGGGCATACACCAATGGAAGAAAACCCCATTGAAAGCCTGGCGCCTGTACTTGATTTTTTAATACACTAAAGATGTATGAGCCACATCAAAACGGAGCCATCGGAGTAGTTTATTGGGTTTTTCTATACTTGCGAGATGTGAATGAATCTGTTTCTTGTTAAGACAAAACAAACAAACCCCTTTACCGTACTCGTTAAGATGTTTTTGGGGCACTTTTTAGTTTCTCACCATCAGAACATGTGAAATTCCATCTTCCAAATAGGCAGCACCCTCTTCTTGAAAGCCTAATGAATTATAAAACCGTTTCAAATACGTTTGTGCTGATAAGGCAATTGTATTTTCTCCTAGTTGTTGTTCAATAGCATTGATAGTGGCTTTCATAATTTCAAGGCCATAGCCGTGTTTGCGTTCATTATTTTTTACCACAACTCTTCCGATACATGCGTGCTCCATATAATCACCAGCTTTAAAAATTCTAGTATAAGCTACAATTTTATCATTTTTCTTACCGATAACATGGAGCGCTTTTTGGTCTTTACCATCAAGATCTTGGTAAACACAATCTTGTTCGACTACAAAAATTTCTGAACGTAATTGTAAAAGGTCATACAGCTCAGTTGTGTTTAATTCGGTGAAATTTTTTACTACTGTTTCTAACATTGGTCTTTTCTCTTTTTCGCTAGTCTTGTACAATTACTTGTTTGCTATCACATTTTCCAAATTCGGGCTGAATATTAACATGGTTGATACCGTGATTATGATATACTTCTTCTTCTATTTTTTCAAGAATCACATCAAATTCTGATAAGCGAATATCTTCATTAAAATCGATATGAGCTTCTAAGTGCACTTCGTCTTCATTCAATTGCCATACATGTACGTGGTGTACGTTTTTTATGGGTTCAATTTTTCCTATAGCTTCTACGATTTCTTGTACTTTAATTGATTCAGGAGTAAATAACATTAGTACGCGGGTAGATTGTTTGAGTAAATCATATCCCATATAAATCAAATACAAAGCAATTGCTAACGTCAACGCTGGGTCTACCCAATAGATTTTATAGAATTGCATGAGTATTCCTCCGATTAAAACCGCAACCGATGCAAGCATGTCTGTAAATAAATGCAAATAGGCTGATTTCATATTCATATTATTGTCCGCATCTTTTTTAAGAAGGAGAACACTGAATCCGTTTACGGCAATTCCTAATAAAGACAACCAAATCACTAGGTTAGATTCCACTGGTTGTGGATTCTGAAAACGTTCAATTGCTTCAATAATTAAAATAATTGCAACTATAATTAAAGTAGAGGCATTGACAAAAGCAGCAATAATTTCAGCACGCTTATATCCAAATGTTTTATTAGTAGAAGAAGGTCTTTTTGTGAGGAGATTAGCACTATAGCTAACGATCAAAGAAAGTACATCGCTAAAATTATGCAGCGCATCAGAAAGTAAAGAAAGACTGCCTGAGATTAAACCACCTATTACTTGTGCTATGGTAATTAGAATATTTAGAAGAATAGAAATAATTAAATTCCTTCCTTTTAAATCAAGATGTTGGTGATGTGAATGAGTATGGCTCATCGTATTAAACTAAACGTTATCTATTTATGAACCATTCGGAAAAGATATTAAACTACAAGACAACAAGAACAAAGACTAAAAATAGCCTTAGTTCTTGTTGCTTATATTCTTTATTCTTTTTTAAGAGCAAGGTATTTTCTCAATACGACGCTCGTGTCTTCCTCCTTCAAATTCAGTATCTAAAAACATATTTACCATTTCTAAAGCTTGTGGTAAAGAAATAAATCTTGCTGGAAGACTTAAAATATTAGCGCCGTTATGTTCTCTTGCTAGTTGAACAATTTCTTTTGTCCAACATAAAGCACAGCGTACTTTTTGATGTTTATTAGCTGTCATTGACGCGCCATTACCACTTCCACATATAATAATTCCTAAGTCAACTTTTTCTTCTGCTACATCAGTAGCTACAGGATGAACAAAATCAGGATAATCCACACTATCACTACCATCTGTACCATAATTAATGACTTCAATATTCTTTGATTTTAATAATCCAATAATGGCAAGTTTATACTCTGTGCCTGCATGATCATTTCCTATTGCTATTTTCATGATATATAATGTTAGGTTAGTGTTACAAATGTACAAATACATGCTGTTCACAACAACTATTCATACCTTCACAACACTTATTTCAATTTAAGGATTTACAGTTGTTCATTTGTTGTTTAGAAACCCTATTTAAATTGTTGATAACCTTACAATAAAAACAGACTTTAAAGTTTTGTAAAATCGTTTGAATATTTGCTTACAAAACTTTTCGTATAATCCACAATTTACTTCTCAGAATATAAGACAAAGTTATCAGACTTTTAGATTGAGAAGTTAACACTACCTTTGTAATTACTTATTATGAATTTTGTGTTGATATCACTTATGAAGATAGGTTGATAAGAATGTTAAACAACTGATTACTAAAAGAGTTTAAGTTGTACAGAATGTGAATAAATTTTAAAAACGGTTCAAAGCAAACTTTCTTTGAGTTTTTTATCTTCCCTATTAACATCCTATAATAACCACCATTTTTATTTTAAATTTAAAAAAACAAAAACATATAATGATATATATGTTGATAACATTGATTTAGCTAAAACTAAAGTTATCCAACACGTATCAAAAAAATCTAGTGGGATTAAAATTGTAATTTCCACATATTAATTAAGAAAGAATTTAATGTCGAAAAAGAATAAACAGGCAAAAAACCATAGAAAAAACGAAATTACCAAAGGTATCTTTACGGTACTAGAGAAAGAGCAAGATAAAAGTTTTGATTACAAAGCGATCGCAGCTAAGATAGGTGTTACAGATGCACATGAGCGAAATATGCTTATACAGCGCTTGGTGCAATTAAAAGAAACAAAACGTATTACCGAAGAAAGTAGAGGTCATTATAAAGCTATTGCTTCCACAAAAAGCTACCACACAGGTACGGTTGATATTACCGGTAGGGGTAATGCATATATTGTTATTGAAGGTATGGATGACGATGTATTTGTTCCTTTTAACAAATTAAAAAAAGCGTTTCATAAGGATACTGTGGAAGTATATATTTTTCCGAGAAGAAAAGGGAAAAAACTGGAAGGGGAGATTACAAAAGTAGTTGAACGTAAAAAAATGGAGTTTGTTGGAATTGTAGATATGCAAAAAACTTTTGCATTTATACGTCCAACAGATTTTAGAATGTACACTGATATTTTTGTATCAAAAGATAAATTAGGAAAAGCAAATGATGGTGATAAAGTCATCGTAGAAGTAACAGAATGGCCTGACAAGGCAGATTCTCCTTTCGGGAAAGTTACTGAAGTTTTAGGAAAGCCAGGTGAACATGATACGGAAATACATTCGATTTTAGCAGAATATGGATTACCATACTCGTTTCCTGAGGAAGTAGAGCATTATGCAGACCAATTAGACACTTCTATTAAACCAGAAGAAATTGCAAAACGTAGGGACATGCGAGATACGCTAACCTATACTATTGATCCAAAAGACGCAAAAGATTTTGATGATGCCCTTTCTTTTAAAGTATTAGAAAATGGAAATTATGAAATTGGAATTCACATTGCTGATGTTTCCCATTATTTAAAAGAAGGTACGGTTTTAGATGATGAGGCATATAGTAGAGCAACATCGGTTTATTTAGTAGATAGAGTGGTACCAATGCTTCCTGAAGTTTTATCAAACAATACATGTTCACTAAGACCAAATGAAGAAAAATATACATTCTCAGCTATTTTTGAATTAGATGATAAAGCGGCTATCAAAAGCGAATGGTTTGGGCGTACGGTAATCAATTCAGATGAACGATTTGCATACGAAGAAGCACAATATATTATTGAAAATGGAAATGGAAATATTCCAGAAGATATATCGATTAGAGACGCTGCATATACTGTTCAAAAAGAGCTTGTAGATGCAACTTTAACTTTAGATAGATTAGCTAAAATTATGCGTGCTGCACGTATGCAAGAAGGAGCGCTTTCTTTTGATAAAGTAGAAGTGAGGTTTAATTTAAATGAAAAGAGCGAACCCGTTAGTGTATATTTTAAAGAAGGAAAAGACGCAAATAAACTGATTGAAGAATTCATGTTATTAGCGAATAGAAAAGTAGCACAGTTTATTGGAAAACAAAAACCTACGAAACCTTTTATTTATCGCATACATGATAATCCGAATGAAGATAAATTAATAGCCCTTAATGGTATTGTTTCTCGTTTTGGTCATAGTTTAGACTTTAAGGATAAAAAATCTATTAGTGCTTCTTTAAATAAGCTTCTCGCAGATGTAAAAGGTAAAAAAGAACAGAATTTAGTAGATACATTAGCAATACGTAGTATGAGTAAAGCAATTTACACTACTAATAATATTGGTCACTACGGTTTAGCTTTCGATTATTACTCTCATTTTACATCTCCAATTCGTCGATATCCAGATGTTATGGTACATCGTTTATTACAGCATTATTTAGATGGTGGTGTTTCACCAAAAGCTGAGATCTATGAGGAAAAGTGTAAACATTCTTCAGATATGGAATATTTAGCCTCAAGCGCAGAACGTGATTCTATAAAGTATATGCAAATTAAGTTCATGCAAGATCATCAAGATCAAGAATTCATTGGTGTAATTTCAGGAGTTACTGAATGGGGTATTTATGTGGAAATTATAGAAAATAAGTGCGAAGGCATGATACGTATTAGCGATATAAAAGGGGATTATTATATATTTGATGAGAAAGAATATGCAATTCACGGTGAACGTACCAAGAAATCATATCAATTAGGAGACGAAGTTGTAGTCATGGTTAAGAATACAGATTTAGTAAAACGTCATCTAGATTTTGCCCTTATTGGAAAGCACGAATAAAAATGTCTTTATAATACGTTCTTAGCTTAAATCAACCTCTAGAATATGCCTTAAAAAATAACTAAAGTGCATATTGTAAAAAACTAGTGCGATTGGAACGGATTTTGTTTAAGGGATGATGAATACTCAAAAAAGAATGTCATGAAACAAATACTAGTACTTTTAGTATCGTTTTTTGCGCTACAATGCTTGCAGTCGCAAGACGAAAAGATAAAGATAGATCTTCAAAGTTTTGCGCAAGTAAAAGCTTTTGATGGTTTATCTATTAACCTTATTAAATCAGAGGTTAATAAAGCTGTTATTACAGGTGCAAACACGAATAAAGTTGTTATTGTAAATAGTGATGGTATTCTAAAACTAAGAATGCAAATTGGTAAGATTTTTAGTGGTTACCGTACTTTTGTAGACTTATATTATACGGATAAGCTAATTATTATTGATGTTAATGAAGATGCTAGAATCAGCTCTCAAGACACCATCAAACAAGATATTTTAGAATTGAAAGCACAAGAAGGTGGTGAATTGGATATCAAATTAGAAGTAGAACAGTTACTTATAAAAACTGTAACCGGTGGAGTAATAAAAACCAAAGGAACTTCTGATCTTCAAGATGTAGCTATTAATACCGGAGGAATTTATGAAGGTAAAGAGCTAAAAACTAAATTTTCCACAGTGAATGTTAATGCGGGTTCACGAGCAGAAATATTTGCTTTTGATTATGTAAAGGTGACTGTAAAAGCAGGAGGAGAAGTCTTGGTCTATGGAGATCCAGAAAAAATGGAAGAGAAAACAGTATTTGGCGGAAAAGTAACCAGAATGCAATAAGAATTCATGTTAGAAGATGTACAGGCAGCAATTCCATTAGGCTTTTTTCTAAGCTTCATGATTGGTCCTGTTTTTTTTGTGCTACTTGAAACTAGCGCCCTAAAGGGTTTTCGAGCAGCAATTGTTTTTGATTTGGGTGTTGTTCTTGCGGATGTACTCTTTATAACCGTGGCCTACTTCAGTAGTTTTCAGCTCTTAGAAAATTTAAGTAATCAACCCGGCTTATATGTTTTTGGAGGTGTGATACTTTTAGTTTACGGAATTACAACCTTTGTTAAAAAAGAAGTAAAGAAGAAATCTTCGGAAGTAGAAAATAATATTGGATTTACTAAAAAGGGGTATGCCGGACTTTTTATAAAAGGCTTTCTACTCAACTTTATCAATATCGGGGTTCTAGTCTTTTGGCTGGGAATTATAATTATTGTCGGCCCAAGCGTAGACAACAACCCTATTCGCATCAGAGTCTTCTTTGGTTCTATGTTATTAGCTTATTTTGTGACCGATGTTTTTAAGATTCTTCTAGCAAAACAGCTGAAACGGAAACTGACTCCAGAGCGAATTTATTTAATCAAAAAAGGACTTGGTGTTATTTTAGTCATCTGCGGCTTAGTGTTAATTACCAAGGGCTTTCTTCCTAAAGATAAATTCAACATCGAAAAAGGAATAGAAAAAATAGAAAGCATACGAGAGTAGGAGCTAAGTTTAGAGTTATGAAAGATGTAATCGACTCAATGCATTACGAAAGCCGTAAAAACACTTCAGAAAGGCGAGACTAGAAAATCTATTAAAAAGAAAAAACCCTATATTTCTATAGAGTTTTTTAGAGGCATCGAGCGGATTCGAACCGCTGTACAAGCTTTTGCAGAGCTGCGCCTAGCCACTCGGCCACGATGCCAGAATTGAATTGCAAAGGTACTATGTTTTTAGCTATTGGAAAGCCTAAGCCGTCCTTTTTTCTTTCAAAAATACGGTTACTTTCTTTACATCGCCACCAATGGGCGGATTGATTTTTGAAACCGATACTGCTGCTTTTTTTACGAGTGCAATCTCTGAGAATATACGGTCTAGTATTCGTTTTCCTACATGCTCCAAAAGTTTAGAAGGTACTTTCATCTCTTCTTTGACGATTTGGTTGATGTGGACATAATCAACTGTTTGTACTAAGTTATCAGATTTGGAAGCTTTTTTAAGGTTGGCATTTACGATAACATCAACCAAGTAGTCACTACCAATGATAGTTTCCTCTTTCAAACAGCCATGATAGGCATATACTCGAATATTTTCAACTTTAATTTTTCCCAAAATATAGCTTTTGGCAAACTTAAATCAATCAATCGAGAAAACTAAACAATTGCTTAGCCCAGACGGAAAGAAGTTTAGATTTTAGTTTTAGTAGGTACATCGGCAATTACTAACCCCCTGAAAGAGATCTACACCAAGTGTAAGGACATGGGTACCTGTGCTGTATCCTAATATCTCATTAAGAATTACCTGATATGAATATCCAAAGTAAAAATTATTCTTTTTTAAGCCGATAATTGGAGCAATGTATAGCGGATCACCAACTTGATCATTTAAGAAACGATACGTTACACCTGCATAGTAGTAATCTTCAAAATCATACCATCTAAATTTAACGTTTAGATCGGTTACCGAACGTCCATCACTTTCGAAGTATTGAAAGAACACCGAAGGTTCAATTTCGAAATCACTGTTTTTAGTCTTTTTATAGCGATAGCCAGTATAGACATAATAGTTTCGTAACCTGTTAGGCTCAAAAATAGGGTTGAACTTTGTCAAGTCTTTGTTAATAATGTTTGAAGCGTTTAAGCTGACATAAAATTTATCCCAACGGTATAAGAGGCCAACATCAAAATTGTGATTCGTTGTAGCGCGATCATCCGTAACACTTGGGTCTAAGGCATCAAAATTTTCAATATCAATACGAAATTGATTAAAATTATAAGAAAGCCCAAAAGAAAGAAATTTATCGTCGTAGCGATCAATCGTCAGGTGGTGTGCAAACGAAACTCGAGCACCTCTTTGTTTAGTTTCTCCATTACTGTCGTTGTACAATAACATACCTAAACCCGACTTTTCACCTACCCGGGCATCTGCTGCTAAAGATTGTGTATCAGGCGCATCTTTTATACCAACCCATTGGGTTAGTCCGTTAATACGAATTTTTACATGGTCTCCAATTCCTGCATATGTGGGCGACATCACAAAAGGGTTGTCTGCCAAATATTGCGAAAGTTGAGGTATTGTAAGCTCTTGACTTCTCACAGTAGCGGCAGACAAGAACAACAGTAGGATTAATATTTTAGTTCGCATTGTTTATTTTGGTTAAGCATTAGTATTAGCGATAAAGGGTAAAGTGACCTACAAATTCGCGGTCATCATTTTCACCGTTGAGTTTTAGTACGTACCAGTAATCACCGGTAGGTAATTCATTTTTGTCGTAGAGGCCATCCCATCCGTTGTGACTGATCACATCGTCTTCAACCACCCTACCATAACGATCATAAATTTTAATTAGTATTTCAGGCCATCCTTCAATATTTTCAGGTATCCAGCGGTCATTGAGGCCATCGCCATCTGGAGTGAAGAAGTTTGGTATTTCAATGTCTACAAACTCCATAGCTATAGATGCGGTTGCTTCACAGCCATTTTGATCAATAACGCGAACCACATAAGTAGCACTTCTATTGATTCGATAGGTGTTGTCTGAGGCGTTATTTATTTCATCGAAATAGAAAGTATAATCGGCCACCCCGCCCTCCGCAATAGCCGTAATTTCATTCAGATTGTTTTGTTCCAAAACAAGGGTGAGAGGTTCAAAAGATTCGATTTCGAAATCTACAGTTAGCACACACCCATTTGAGTGAGCAATGGCTATGTAATGTGAACCAGGAGCAGAATTTCTAAAGTCAGGATTCAATTGCATATCTGCAGGATCTGTAGAGTCTAAGGCATAAAGCACATCTCCAAGAACCGTTGGATCTTCTAATATTATGTTAACATAATTTTCAGGAGTGTCTTCAGTACATTCGTAGATTGGTGTTACTATTGCATTCAAGTTGGCACCAGGTTCGATGATTATCCCAACATCTGTAGAACAACCATTTGCATCTCTTATAAAGATAATATAAGCCCCAGCAGATAAATCGGTCAAAGCTACTCGGTCTTGGACAAAATTAGACTCATCACTTAATCGAGTACTATATGGAGCCGTGCCACCTTGAATAGTAAGTGTTATGGTCCCATCTTGATCACCCGCGCATACTTCAGGAGTAGCTAAACCTATAGCGGATAATAGCTCAGGGGCGATAATAGTATATTCTAATTGTATAAAGCAACCATTTTGATCTTGTGCAATTACCGTGTAATCTCCAGGAGCTAAGTTATCAAAGGTGTTTTCAGAGTCAAATTGATTCAGTTTTGGAGAGATAGCATATTGATAGCCACCAGCACCACCAGAAAGTTCTACGGTAATAATTCCATTTTCATCACCGAAACAAAGTGCGTTTACAACAGTGTCAGTATAATCTAAAGCTATAGGTTCTGCAATATCCACTCGCTCTGCGGGTGTTGTGCAATCTTCACTGAGAACATTTACATAGTAGATTCCTGAAGTCAAGTTGTTGAATGTGCCAGAAATTTGAGGTCCAGCTATTCTAGAAGCGACATTAAGTGATGCATCAGTATACAGTTCATATCTATAATTTCCAAGGCCACCCGTTGCATCTGCAGTAAGCGTAGCGGTATCGCCAACACAAGCAATGATGCTTGCGTTTAGCTCGGTAAAAGCAAGTGGCATAATAGTATCTTCAGAAATTTCATTGCTTAAAACAGAAGCACATCCATTTACAGTATCTCTAACATAGTAACGATATGTTCCAGCACCTAATGGGCCAGTAATGCTAGCATTAGGAATGACTGCTGAGTTACCCGTCATGCCAATCCAAGTCATGTTGTCTTCACTAAATTCATAGCTGCCACTTCCTCCTGTTGCTGAAAGTTCTAATTCAACTCCAGTGGCACAGGTCAAAGGACTTGTACGAATTAATTGCGCTATAACTTCAGTTGGATTCACAATTTGAACAATCGGTGTATCAGCAAAACAACCCACATCGTCACTAGCTGTAATGCTGTAGAAACCTGCATTCAAACCAGTAAATATATCTAAAGTTTGGGTTGCAGAAGTGGTTAGAATAGTACTTCCGGTTGCATCATATCGGTTGAGTTGATATAGGTAATTCGGACTTACATTTCGTGGGTTTACAGACACAGTAACCGTAGCGCTGTTTCCGTTATAGCAAATTAAAGGAGTTGATATGATAGCAGCAACAAGAATATCAGGGGTTACCAATGTGATTGTATCAGTAATTGGACATGCTTGAGCATCAGTAATCGTGACATCAAAATCTCCACCAGACAATCCTGAAAAAATATATGCTTCTACATTTGTTTCCAAATATACTTCTCCTGTTGTTGTGTTCGTAAGTACAACTGTATATGGGCCTACGCCACCTTCTGGATCCACCAAAATACTTCCTTGATCATTCGTACAACTCGGACTGGCTTGTTCACTAATCGTTGCAGAGACCGGAAATTCAGGAGCAATAATAGTAATCGCGTTTGAATCATCTTGACAAAAAGGAGCTTCAGTTTCAATAATACGAACATAATACACACCTCCAGCAAGGTTTGAAATGATCAATGGTGTAGCGGTATTTCCTGTTCCAGAATTACCAATGCCGGCTATAGGGTTATCGCTATTATCATATAACTGATATGAATAATTACCGATATAGTTGTTGATAGTGATTTCAATACTACCCTCATCAACACCGTTATTTAAACACGCTTCATCGCTAAGCTTCGTAATTACAGCTCGAATAACATCAGGATCAAGTATTTCATGTGTGGTTTGAACGATACATCCTGTAGTAAGATTTGTTATAGAAATAGCATAGTTACCTACACCAAGACCTGTAAATAAGCCAGTTGCATTGGTTTGATTATAGACAAGGTTTGTACCTGTTGTCGTATACTCAAGGTTTGTTAATCCAGAAGTAGGGGTTACCGTAACACCAACCTGAATTTCCTCAAGAATTACGGGGTTGCAAGTAACAGCTTGTGTAACAGTTACCGTTGGATTGCTAATGGAAACAAACGGATTAATAGTAGCGCTCTGGGTACTCATACACCCATTGTCATCGTAGACATTAATCATATAGTTGCCTCCGGTAAAATTGGATTCTGTATAGCTATTGTTAGACCCATTTTGTACAAGAATATCATCAACAGTAGTTGCAGTTCCCTGGTCGTTAATGAATTCATATCTAAGGTAAGTTCCAGAACCACCAGTAGGAGTAGCTATCGTAATAGTTGCGTTATCGGTATTATTACCTGCGTTACACGCGAACTGTACTACAGTTGGAAGTGGAATAACAATAAGAAGAGGTTGCGTTATTAGCTCCGAAATATCGGCAGTACAATTATTGGCACCCCTAGCTCTGATAGTATAGGTAATACCTGCAGCGCTCCCTTCAAGTCCGGTAAAGATGGCCGATGTAGCCGTGTTAGACGTTGCCGCTATCGGAAAGCTAACCGAGCTACCAGGGCCAGATATAATTTCAAAGGTATAGGGTCCTGCGCCATTATCGATAGTACTCACCGTAATTGTACCGTCATCTGCCGTGTTACAAGTTACGTTTGTAGCGTTATCAATAGTGAGTACAGGAAGCACGATGTCTTGTAAGTTTTGTATAATCGTTACTGGACAAGCATGACCAATAGCTTGATCAGTAATCGTGAACATATAATCACCAACTTGAGTTAATGTTGTAAATACACCAGTAGTATTTGATGCTGTCGTAGTTAAATCTGGGAAGGTCACTAGGTAATCGAAAGCACCAGAACCACCATTTTGAGTGATTGTAATTTGTCCGCCAGGGTCAAGCGTGCAATCAATAGTTTTTGTAATGCTTGCTAAAGGAACAATAGGCTCGTACAATAACTGCGCAGCTGTAGTAAATGTACAAGACCACTGGTCGTTAATTTGTACGGTATAGCTTCCAGCATCTAGACCTGAGAATACGCTTGTATTCTGAGGCGTACCGAGCGGTGTACCATCTTTTATTAGTTGGTAGCTATAGGTACTACCTTGACCACCAGTTATGCCAATAACCGCTATCTCTCCAGCGAAGTTCGGACAATTAGGTTGGTTAAGTTGCAATGTAGCGTTAATAGGTGTTGGGTCAGCAAGTACGATTGTATTTTGTACTTCTGCTTGGCAACCGTTCTGATCGATTACCCATGCCTGATAAGTACCAGGCGCTAGAGAATCGAATCTTAGTGTGGCTACATAATCACCAACTACAGTTGGAGCTACTGTACCTACATAATATTGATAATCACCCCAACCACCGAGCACATCGATAATCTCGATTACGCCATCGTTACCGACACAAGTGATTTGTGTTGCAGAAGTGTTCGCTGTAATAGCAGCACTTGGGCTAGCAATGCTAAAAAACGCATTGTTTACACAGGAGGGGTCTGAATCTTGAGTCACCTCAACACGATATTCTCCTGCCGCGATAGCAAAAGGCGTTGTTGGACCAATAGTTGCTGAAACCCCAGTTGCTCCTATGATAAGAAGATCATCACCGAGGGCAAGGGTGCCTTGAGACTCATAAATTTGCCACGCAAATCCACCAGCATATGGGCTGATAAGATCGCTTATAGTAAAGCTAACAGAGCCATCATCTCCAAAACAAACTGCAGGGGTGACGGTAGTAGCGATCTCAAAAGTGTTCGGGTCTTCTATTTCAAATGTTGTTTGAACCAAGCAACCCGTTAGGCTGTTGGTTACTGTTACCAAATAGTTTCCAATACCCAAAGCTGTAAATACATTTGATGCTTGGCTTGGTGCGTTGTAAGCATTGTCAGTTCCGGCTACGGCATATGATATATTAGTTGCACCTGCTGCTGGTGTAATTGTTATACCTATAGTTAATTCGGCATCATTACCAGGGCTACATGTAATGTCTTGAGTAATAGTTACTGTTGGGTCAGTAATAGAAACATAAGGCAAAATAGTTGCTGTTGTTGTTCCTATACAACCGTTGTCGTCATAGGCATTAATGATATAAGTTCCACCTGCGATACTTGTTTCCGTATATACTAAGTTTGTACCATTTTGTACAACCACATCATCACCCGCAGCAGGAGTTCCTTGGTCGTTAATAAATTCATAACGGACATAGGTATTACTTCCCCCTGTTATAGCGGTATCATCAATAGTAATTGTTGCGTTATTTTGGTTGTTACCTAAGGCACATGCAAATTCAACTACTGCGGGAGCAGGAATAGTTATGATTGCAGGTTCACCGATACTAATTCCTATGAGATCAAGTGGACAATTATTGGCACCTCTTCCAGTAACTGTATAGTTTCCAACAGGAAGGTTTTCAAAGGTATTTGTTGCGGCATTGAAAGTTCCTAGCGCAGGAGTAATACTATACGTTAACGGATTAACACCTGTTGGCGTTTCTGTTAAAGTTATTGTTCCATCTGTAGCGCCATTGCAAGTAACATCAGCGTGTACTTCTGTAAATATAGGTAGTACTGCCGGTGGCACAAGAACATCTATAAACCTACTACAGTTCGGTATGGCGGTGCTCATATCATAAATGGTTACTCGATATGTGCCCGCAGCACTTGCTAAAGCCCAAACAAAAGGGTCTGAAGGGAGGGCAGTTCTTGCCTCATTAATCGGCCCTGTAATTTCATATTCGTAGTTGCCAGAACCGGCGCTAATATCAATTGTTATTTCGGCGTTACTCGCTGGTGCTATTTCGCAATCCAATAATGTTGTTAGTGTTGCATTGAATTGTAGAGGTGGTTGAATGGTAAAACTCTCTAGTTCTCCACAACCATTTAAATCCTGAATTTCTACAGTTTGTGCTGCTCCAGAGCTTAGGTTGGAAATTGTAAATTGGTTACTTCCATTAAAAGTCATGTTTTGGAAAGCGGCACCATTTACGCTCAAAGAATATGGTGAGATTCCAACAACATCTAGTGATACTACAACTTGATAAGTTCCTTCAGGAACACATTCATCAACAAGTGCTACAGATATTTCTGGAGACGGTTCTGTAGGCAGTAAAATGATGTCAAATTGAATACAATTATTAGCATCTTTGATATATACGTCATAGGTAGCACCTTCGCCATTAAATACATTGATTGCGGACCCGGCCCAAGTAGCAAGTGTTGGTGCGATTGCCCCTGTTGGCAAAAACTGATACTCATAAGGAGCAGTGCCAAACTGGCCAGTGGCTGTGATGACACCAGCATTTGTGTTACAATTGTCATTTTTGGTTATTGCTAGGCTAAGATCTAAAAGATTTACTGATTCACGAATACTGAATTCTCCTCCAAATACGGTACAGCCCGCAAACGGACCTCCTACTTCAGAAAATAATAGGTAATATTCTCCTGGAGCTAAGCTCGCGAAATTCGCAACTGTGACCGCACCAGTTGGTGGGTTTACAGCGGAAGTTCCGGTATCGCCTGTTGTTACATTCGACTGTGAATTAAAAATCTCATAGTTAACCGCTGTTGCTCCAGCATCATAATTATCAAAAGTAAATGAGATGTTGCCATCAGATGAACCTGTACAGGTTACATTTGCTACGGCGTCTAAGACAGATGTTATATTTGATGGCGAATCTATAGGCGCATCTGCCGTTTCAAAATAATAACAGTTGGTCGTCAAATCATGTACCACAAACGTATAGGTAATACCTGGGGTGAGACCTGTAAACGTAGCCGTATCAGTGTTGCCGACGGGCGTTGGATCTGGACCAACATAGGTACTTGAATATGGAGACGTAAAGTTTTCTAAAATTGCAAATTCGTAAGTCCCACTTCCTACTGCTGCACCCACGGTAACAATAGCTGTTCCGCCTGTTGCACAGTTGACGGTTGCTGTACTTACATCAATATCTAAATCATTGGGCGGTGATGCGATGATCTCTGTTGAGAAGGAGGCACATCCGTTGGCATCTACAATATCAATCTGATAAATACCGAAGTTTAAAATATTGAAAGTATGGTCTCTGGCTATTGAAGTTGTCGTATAAGTTTGCGTAGCAATACCATTGTTTGCAGTTAAGATATAGGTGTATTCAGGAGTTCCTCCAGTGGTTCCGCTAATTGTTATAGAACCTGGATTGGTGCTCAAACCAACTGAATCACAAGTAATAGGAACACTAGTTGCCAAGTAATTAATTGGATCAGGTTCTGTAATAACTGCTATTTCGCTGTCTACACATCCTTTAGCATCTGTTAAGGTAACCGTGTAATTACCAGCTGGAAGCCCAGAAGTTTGTGTTCCATAGTCTGTAGCTGTTGATGTATTTTGTACATTGATAACGAACACAGCTAATCCTATACTGGCATCGAAAACAATATCTAAAGCACCAGAGTTATCAGCGTTACAGGTTAAATTTGTTGGCGTTATACTTGTAATCACAGGTAATACAGCCGGAGTAATTATAACAGAATTTGAAATTACCTCACAGGCTGTCGGGACTGTTGTATCTAGTACTCTAAAGAAATAAGCGCCATCTGTATTGGTTGTAAACACATTCGAAGTGAAATTCGAAGTATTCCATGGCCCGGTTGCTGTATTTCCCCATTCATAGGAATAGGATCCAGAACCTCCATTTGCTGTAATAGCAATGGACGCATCTACCAAACAGGTGAGGTTTTGTGTTAATACGGCATTGGCGGTTACTTGTGGGTTAATGCTAATTGATTGCTGAGCAGCTGTGCAACCAAATGCATCACGAAGATCTATGGTATAGGTTCCGTTTGCTAGGTTTTCGAAAGTATATGCTATAGCGGTTGGGGGTGTAGGAGTTATCCATGGGCCAGAATTTAAACTAAATTGGAAACTCCCATTACCAGGCAATGAAGTGACATCTACTAAAATTGAACCATCATTTGCACCTGAATAACACGCTGTTGGAGTAGCCGTAAAAGTTGGACTTACAGGAGCTAAAACTGTGATTGCTGTATCTATAGGGTCAGAACAATTGTTTGTATCTCTAGCAAGAATAATATAATCGCCTGTTGCAAGATTTGTAAAACTTGTTATTGTTTGATATGGAGTAATTATTCCTCCAAGAGTATCTTCCAATTGGTATTCGTAGGCTGGAGTACCACCAGTAGCGCTAGCTGTAATGGTTGCCCCTGTATTATTACAAGTAAAGGCTTCGGTAACCGAAGCAGCTGCTACTAGTATGGTTGGCTCTGTAAGTGTTTGGTTTAAGGTGATTGTACAACCTGCAACTGGGTCATCAAAGTCACGAACTACGATACTGTGTGCCTGAGCCGCAAGACCCGTAATTTGTTCGGGTGTTGTAAATGGACCAACAAAGGCAGCACTGTTCAAGCTATATTCAAATCCACCTGCACCAAAATTGTCTGCTGTGATGGTGATTGTTCCCGAATTATCGGCGTTACAATCAAGGTTTTCAAAAGCTGTTATGGATGCTTCAAACGCGTTTCCTGGCGCTACGATTACCGCAAGATCTACACTACAATCACTTCCATAGCTAAGTGTAACGGTGTGTGTTCCAACGGCAACATTGGTAAGCACGTTTGAACTCGCACCGGTTTGACCAGGAAGTACACCATCTAGAATGTACGTATAACTGGCATCAAAAGGAGTGATTGTAATATCGCCAGACCCATCACAATTGTAACTGATAGCTGAAGTTAAAACAGGGGCAATTGGTAAGGGACTAATGAGTACATCCGCAATTGTATTTTCACATGAAATGGTATTGGCATCACGAAAACGGATGCTGTATGTTCCATCTAAAAGGTCAACAAAAGTATGTCCACCTGTTGTAGAAGCAGTCCATGTTCCACCATTGATGCTGTATTGGTAATTTCCAGAACCGCCAGCTGTAGGTGTTACGCTACCAACGCTAATCTGCCCTAGCTGGATACAAGTATAATCTTGTGTTAGAACAGCCTCAGCAACGAGTTGAGCGGGCTGTGTAACGATTACATCAGCTGGTGTAGTCTCGCAAAGGTTCGCATCACGCACCAGAACAGAATATGTTCCTGCGGCAAGGTTCACAAACGAAGTTCCCGCAACATAGGTAGCACCGCCGTCGATACTGTATTCAAAAGGACCAAAACCTCCTGAATCAACTACAATATTGATAGCGCCATCGGCTCCACCGAAACAGCTAACGGCTGTAGGGCTTGGAGTTATAGTAATAGGAGCATCTTGAACAATAGTTAGAGTATGTACATCGAAGCAGTATCCAGCAGCGCCGTTATTGTCACGAACGTGAACATCGTATGTACCTGAAGTAAAACCTGTTACTGGGTTGGTCGTGTTAAAATCACCATCAACTACTGTATTTCCGGTTGGAACTACAGCGTAGACATAGCTGAGATCTCCACCAGATGCGGTTATTGTTACATCAGTACTTGTTGCGCATGCACTAATTATTGGGGCATTTGCTGAAACGGTTAATTCAGGGTTAATAGTTATATTTTGAAGTACACCAATACAACCTGAACCATCGCTAACATTAATAGTGTAGGAGCCATTGGCTAAGTTTTCAAAGGTATGCGTTGTTGCGTTTGACGGAGTTGGTGTTAGCCATGGTCCGCCGTTTATGCTAAAGGTATACGCTCCGTTTCCATCAGTTACGTTGACTTGTATTGAAGCATCGTTAGCTCCAGAATAGCAAGTGGTTTCAACGAGATCAAATAGAATTGCATTGGTAGGCGCTACAGTTAATACGGCATCAATAGAGTCTTCACATAGAGTATTGTCTCTAACGCGAATGATATAATCGCCCGCAGCAACACCTGTAAAGGTTGTTTCTGCTTGGTAAGCAGTAAGGACAGTACCACTGGTATCTTCTAATTGATACTGGTAGGTTGGAAGTCCACCTGTAGCACTGGCTGTTATTGTAGCTCCTCCATTAATACAACTTATTGGCCTTGTGATTGAAGCGCTTGCAATTAGGGCAGCAGGTTCAGAAATTGCTGTTGTTACAGCGCTTGTACATGTTATTTCATTCGCCTTTCGAATCAAAATAGTATGACTTCCTGCACCGAAAATAGCCCCTGTAGTAACAGGAGAAGTTAAAGAACCGATATATGTGGTTCCTCCGTCAACAGAATATTCGAAGCCAGCCGTGGCGTCAAAATTTTCAACTTCAAAAGTGATGGCGGCATCAGCCAAACCATTACAGCTAACATTGGTTGATCCTACTCCGGTTGATCCGAAAACAAGACCCGCAACAACAGTAACCGGTGTTTCAACGAATAATGGGCAAACCTCAGGTGTTTGATAGACCGTTATATCATCAATAGCAACATCGTTACCACTAATTCTACTTTCGTTTGTCGTTATTACTAAATCTAAGCTTGTATTTGCTCCTGGGTTTAAAGGAAGAATATATTGATTCCAAATCTCATTGTTGGGCACTGCACCACTATTTGCGGTCGCAACTACCACCCCTGTTGTGGTGTCTCGAAGTTCTATTGTTAAATCAGGTTCTACGATAGAACTGGTTGAACGAACAAGGTTTATCAACCATAATGAAATGTCTAGCGGCTGGTTGGGTATAATATCATTTATTACTTTTTGGTAAATGATTTGACCAGGGGTGGGCGCTCCAATATTAATAACTAGGAACCGGCCATCGGCAATAGTGCCGTTACTAGTGTGATCGTCGGGTCGTATCCAAGCACCAAAAGGGGCAACAATATCGCTAGTTACAGCATATTCATAGTCGTTGATGTTGCTATTGGTGTCTCCCGGCCTCATATTTGGATTGGTGCCGTTTGTTTGATTTTCGTAGAAATACCCAGTTGTATTCGGATTTTGAATGGTTAAGCCATTTCCAAAATCTTCATTTAAAAGCAAACTTGGTGTTGGCGGCGCTGCCGCAACATAGTTTGTTCTAACCGTATAAGTACCCGGAGAAACATTTAGAAAAACGTTACTAGAAGGGTCTGGAGAATTTAGCACGCCGTCTAATTCGTACGTATAATTATATGTTCCTATGCTTGGGGTTGCCGTAATGGTTCCAGAACCGTCACAATTATAGTTTATTTCAGGGGTTAGAGAAACTCCAGGAGGAGGAGGTGTGTCTTCAACGGCAACAACCATTGGAAACTCACAACCGGTATCATCTCTTACAATCACGGTATAGGTTCCTACAGGTAAAACGGCCAGACTTGAAGCGCCATAGGTTGCTCCGCCGTCAAAACTATAAAGGTAGGGCGCAGAACCGCCGACAACGTTTGTAATTCGCACCTCTGCCCCCATTGGATCACAGGTAGCATCTCTCGAAACACCTGAAGAAGCAGATAGCGGAAACGGCTCCGATATATCATGTATAAGATCAATAGTACAACCTGAACTATCAGTTACTTGAACAGCATAGGCTCCTGCAGATAGACCAACAAAAGCTGGCGTGGATTGTATCGTTGTTCCACCATCTATACTATAGGTAAATGGACCGATTCCGCCTGCCGTAACGATTGTAATTGCAGCATCGTTACTGCCGCTACAACTCACGAAAGCATCTTCAGTAATAGACAGCGTCATTGCTCCGTTATCTGATATGGTTACAGGGTTAGAAAGGGCAGAACATCCGTTTGCATCAACAACAACAAATACATAGGTGCCGTCTTCTCCTGAGAAATATTCGTCTACAGAATCAAAATCAGTATCTCTCCATCCGAAGGTAAAAACAGTTTCTACTTGGTAAGCGCTGCCAGGAATATCTGAAATTGTGCTATATCTGGGTGAAGTATCACCACTCCAACTCCAAATGGCAAATCCGTAATCAGGGTTTGGAAAGCCGTCCGCAGCAGTCATCGTTATCATTCCGGCAGAACAGCCAATGTCTCTAGTCAATAAAGCAGAGATCGTGGGGTCTAGGGTTCTAGCAACAGTTACATTTTGCGAAAAAGTACAACCGTCGTCTGTGGCAACCTCAATTGTATAATCTCCTGCGTTTACGTTAAAAGTGTGTGTATTGTCAAGCTGAGCAGTTTCGTCATCTATTAAGGTTCCGTCTAGTCTTCTTAAGATATAAGTATAATTAGGGTCAACATTTAAAATATCAACCTGTATACTCCCCTGAGCATT
This sequence comes from uncultured Flavobacteriaceae bacterium, assembly GCA_938029725.1. Classification (GTDB taxonomy): domain Bacteria; phylum Bacteroidota; class Bacteroidia; order Flavobacteriales; family Flavobacteriaceae; genus Maribacter_C. The sequence continues at coordinate 22,161 of CALHGE010000027.1, read as the reverse complement.
ACAGTTCGCGGGTGTCGTTGTGATATCGACCTGAAAATCTCTCTCTCGTATTCCAATATCTGGAGTGCTGAAAATACAGGCATTCGGAATTGGGTTTCCGCTGGTGTCTAATTGAACAACATCTACGCGATATTGACCATTTGAGCTAATAGAAAAATTAGGTCCGTTATTGGCACTAAAAGGAACGAGGATGGTATTGTTTGTAATATCGATTAATTCAAAGCCATAGCCATTACCAAGGTTGGTAATATTAATGTACCCATCTGTAGTACAAATGATATCTCTTATTTCGTAAGCAACGGTCAAGTTGTTTTGGAAAACATCAAAGTAAAAACGATTAAAACATCCATTTTGGTAGGTTACCACCAAGCGAAATTTGCCAGCGGAATTTACAGTATGTGAACTACCTGTGGCAACTTGAGTCCAGCCACAGGTTGCATTTTTATTTGCACAATCATCGGGTGCTGCGGTACAAGAACTTTCATCCAATTGTTCCCACGAAATGGTTTGAGCATCTGTTATATTAGTTTGTAAAATCTGAGAATCACCCGCGCCACATAGAAAGATTTTCGCCAATTGGTCACCATCAATACTACAGGTTGTAATTTCTCCTTCAATATTGTTGGTTACATCAGCATCGGCATTCACCGTATTGAAGTATTCGATGATAGGGTTTACTGTGTTACTACCAAAACGCTCAACCACAAAAATTTCTTTGAAGCCCTTACATGGGTCAGCCACAATTTTATCAACGATATAGGTGCCTTCTTGTGTTATTAACAAGGTGTCTGAAGTACCTGTTTGTAGTACGGTATCGGTAGCATCGAAAAGGCCATTAGCATTGTCATCGCTTACCCAAACATAGGTGTCAAAATTGTTACCCGCATCTAAAAGTACGCTATCACCACAAAGCTGTACTGTTCTGGTAAAATTACAGTTCTCTAAATCGTCCAATAAAAAGTTAGTGGCACCCGGAATAATGAAGCCACAGGTGTTGAAATCGGTAACACTTGGGTCATCTGTAATTTGGTTGTCATTGACAACCCCTCGATATGTTGAATAGGCTACGTTTTGAATCAGGTCGGTACAAGCATCAATGAAGTCATAGCAATTCTCAGCTACCCGTACCCGCATTCGAATAGACGAGACTGGGTCACTCATTTGAACGAGAGCGTCTGGAACTGTAAATAGCACTGTTCTTGTTGCTGGATTGTATGTAGGGGGCAGCATCCCTGTAGGGAGAACATAGCTACTCTCATCTAAGGTTACGTTGATCGGTAACACATCACGAATGGTATAACTGGTACCGTCATCATTTCCTAAATTTCGAAAAGAAAGCACATAATCTAAGGTTTGACCTAGGTTTACGCCTAGACCGGTAATATCGTTTCCGGCAATATCTTCCACTCGTTTTTCAAGGATAATATCAGGTTCAATTATTTCAATATTAAAGGAATTGAAGTAAGGGTAAAATTGATCACCATTAGTTTCAAATCTAAAGGTTGCGGCAGTTTCGTTGTTTGGAATTACGGAGTTGGCAAAATTATTTAGGGTAAAGATATCGGTATCAAAGCCTAGGGTATTTGAGCTACTTGGAGTTCGACCTGGAAGGTCTACTCCGTTCAGTGTAATATTGCTATTAAAAAAGTTATCTGCAGGGTTACTTCCATTACTCATTGTGGTAAAACCAGCATTACTAGCAGCACTAATCTGCATGCGATCACCGGTAATTCTAAAATCTCCTTCTAGAGTGGCAGCACCAATATCTGCGTTTACTTGGCCACTAGGAATTGTAGTAAATCCGTTATATGGAATGTCTACTTGGTCTGTGTTTCTTACCCTAGCAAAACCATCAAATGTTGTAATCAGTTTTCCGGTTAAGTTTGGATTTTCATATACAATAACAAGGGTCCAACCCCCTGTCGAACCACCTCCTGGTGTTAAGCCACCAGTTGTTGCGCGTATATTTGCCACTGTATAATCTCCTGTGGGGTTGGTTAATGGGGTGATTAAGGAGGTAATGTCGGCGTAACATGCATATGGACTATTTTGTAAAACCGTTGCGTCAGTGCTTGTTGAACCGTCGAACAGAATTTCGTCTGCGGTTATGCCAACATAAGCACCACCAGGAACCCTTAATTGTACTTGATTGAAGTCATTTTGTCTTCCTGTTCCAACGGCTACTGTATTTCCGGTATAAGTTGTGCCATCATAAGAGCCATTTGCAGTTGCACTGGGGTATGTAGCTGACCAGTACAAACCAGCATAGCGAATGAGATTACAATCAGGATTTGGAAACACTAAATTCGCGGTACTAGAATTGAACCTTCCTGTACCTGGATCTACATTAACATACTGCATTTGCTTATAGTCATTGTAGTTTTGACGCCCTCCAGTTTCTGGGTCGTTATCAGTATCTGTACTTAGATTGTTGTACCCATTTTCAGGTGTAGTAGTAGCCGTGCCGCCATCCCTATTTAGAATTTGATTCGATATAAAAGTGAGATCCCCTTTGATATTGTTCTGATAACGAACCTCAAATGAGTTGTATTCTTGCGAAAACCCAATTAAACTCAGAAGAAATATACTGATAAAGAGTACTTTTTTGGTAAAATCAAAAATCATTTTGCCTATAGGTTTCGTTTGATTCTAGAGAGCTGTTTTTTAACTCTTAAGAATGTATTTTGGGGAATTCACTTTTTGGAATAGCTAATCTCAAAATAGTAGTAGCTATGATTAACAAATATTGAGTTTAATATTGAGGGGTAGAATTTAATGTTGTGGCATGCCTAAATTATGTTGTGAATTACTAAAAGGCAGGGGTAAGGAGATAATGAAGAGCTTTATGTTGCTTAAAACACAGGGTTTTCTACAAAGGGATAAAAATTATGAAATATCAGCCGAATTGAGAATTCGGGCAGTTTTAACTCACTTTTTAGAGCCTTAAAAAAAGAATTACTTGGTTTTTTAGTAAGTAAATTTAGCTGAGAAAAAATCATTTTATTACTAAAATCAAATAATTAAACCGAAATAAAAGAGGAGTTTTTAGTGCGATAATCAGTTTTAATTAGAGCGGAGTATTCCCAAAAACCGTTGCTTTTTATTTGGCTTTTAACGCCTCCTTTTATTTTAAATAGCGGAACCAAATGCGATAATTGCGTTCATTTTTGGGTAGTATTTAGACTCTTTTTAATCTTTAGAAGAAATAAAAGAGCGTCGTAAAAAAAGTTAAATGATACCTAGCGAAGAAAAATGCTTGGCCTGATTTTATAAAAATCATCCTTAACTTTTTTATAAAAACGGATCAGAATATGCCAAGTAATTGGCTAAAAAAGATACCTGATGTGTGGAGTTTTTTCTGATTATTAGCGCCCATATGCATTCGTGTTTTTGTGAAACCTTTAGAGCAATAGCAATTAAAACATGAAAATTATATGGATTAGTTGGTGATTTTAGTGTATCGGAAATTCTCGTTTTCAATTACACACTCAGCCGTTTGGGGTTCTAATGTTCAACAGGTCTTAGATGAAGAATTCAACTTTTTAGGAGGAAGTCTTACATTAACTTTGGAAGAACTCAGTATTAGATTCTTTGTATTTCAAGGAATAAAAAGCAGTTTATTTACAAGGAAGCTTTAACTTTTAACACTACCCTGGTTTTGAGAATAAAATGACTGAGCTCATTTTTAGGGTGAATGTAATGATGAGACTATAGGCTTCCAAACTAGCAGCCAATGATTGAATCAAAGTCTAGTGCAGTATGCTGGCCTGAAGTTGCGGATGTTTTAATTCTTTGATGACCCAACTGACTTGTAAGATAAGGCATCAAACGTTGTTTCCGGAAGGCATGTTTTAATACGTTAAGTAGTTTACTATTTTAGTATTTAAAAAAGGTTAAGGCTTGTATGGTGAAAAATATAGAGCGGTGATTAAGAATAGTGATCGCTAATTATATAACAATAAAACAAAGAGGCATACGAGTAAATTTAAAGGAAATACATGCGTAATTATGAAATAACAAAATCTTATTTCAACTCAAGCGTGTTTTTAAAAGGGCACTTATAATTTTTTAAATGTAATAGAGAGCGGCAACAAAGAAGTCAAAACCAATTTTATGAGGCTGTTCTGATGTTGAAAGTGGCAGCTACTTTGGTTGGGTTGTGAACTGCCAATTAGAATTTAGAGAATTATGTAATTACTATGCGACTAGGCTATTCGGGTTAACGCGCATGATCCACATTTTGTCGTCATACGAGTCATTTATTTTAGAGTAGTACGAAATCAAAGCATTATTCCAAGATTCATGTCGTTTTAAATAAACGTATCTCCAGTTGTTTTCTGGGTTTATAAAATAGCTTGCACTTAGCCCGAAAGAGTTTAAAAACTTAACAAACCTTTTAGCATTGCTCGGTTTTGCAAACACGTTGGCGATAATATAGTAGCCTGAGCCGACACCATCGATTTTGAAATTTTTAGTGGTTGCATTATTGGATGCTACCCTATCTCTAACTGCGATATTTTTCTTTATGTTGTTTGTTTTGTATTGGGCAGTTTTTTGTTGAAGCTTGTCCACATTGCTGGCATATGCCTCATTCGAGTACCGATTGTCCACATTCATGATCCATAAAGCTTCATTATATTTTCCACCCATATTACTTTTATAGGCTTCTGATGCTTCTTGCCAGGTATCATAGCGCTCTAAATACACATATTTTAAGCCATTATTTGGGTTTTCGATATAGTCAGAGGAGAAGCCTTGATTATTCATATTGTTCATGAACCTGTCCATGTATTTACCCCCTTTATAAACATTCGCAACCACATAATAGCCATCGGTTACGCCATCAAGGTTTTTAAATTTCCTGCTTTTGATAGTACCTGAATTACTGGTATTGGTGTAGTCAGAACTACGGGTATTATCTTGGGCAATCACTGGCCTAGAGGCTTCGTTATCTTTATTAGAAGTTCTAGTGGTATTCAATTCATTCGAAACTAAATTCTGATTGGTATTTTCTAAATCAGTTCCGATAGAGGGCATACTACTTTTGCTTCTAGTGGTGCTAGCAGTAGGTTGTACGTTTTTTTGCGCATTTGATATGTCGCCTTGAGCAACAGCAGTGTTGGTGCTCAGAGTGTTGTTCGCCAAGGCAGTAGGTTTGTCTCTGCCTGTTAAAAATAATTGTTCGGCTCTTTTTTCTAAATCAGGGCGGTCACCATTGGTTTGGTTACGAACCATACGCATTACCATTTCAAATCGACGCTCTAAATCTTGTTCACGGCCTGCTTCTAAAGAATCTTGCCGAAACATTAATTCTGCCAAAACGTCTTCATTCTCGGCAAGGCGTTTTTTCAATTCCTCAAGATTATCATTAGAGGCAAGATCTTCAGGGTTCAGTTCTTCGTTTTGAACAAGGTCTTCGCCATCTTCTAGCATTACGCGGTCTTCAGTAAGATTAGGTGTGAAAGAATACGCCAAAGAAATTTCATGGGTTACACCAAGGTTATTGAAGTCGGTACCAATACCTTTTTCCATAGTATACCCAAGTGATAGTCTTTGGTTGATGTTAAATCCGGCGCCAGCTGAAGCTCCATAGAAAGTATCATAGCCGCCTTGTAGCCACCCTAGTTTAGGAAGATCTAAAATTAAACTACCGCCTAAAGAGAGGTCTTGAGATTCTCCAGTAAGGACAGTGCCCTGTGGGTTCAATCTAACTCTGGCCAAAGGCATAAGTCTAGCACGCTCCATAATACCACTTCCATTTTTAAACGGATGAGTATATTGTAGGTGTGCAGAATACGTTTTGTCTTTGAAATCAGTAAGGGTTTGGCTAGTTTTCAAATTGTAATCAAAAAGGTTTTCAGCGAATACACCAAAATCGATTTGGCCGTAAGATAGGTTGAAACCAGGCTGAAAAGAAAGTACATTACTATCTTGAGTTCCGTTTATTCTAAAATCATTTTGATCTACAACATCTACATCAGACCTGTTAAGACCGGTGTTGTAATAGGCAAGATTAGCGCCGAAGGTAAAATTACTTTTTTCACTCAATTTGATGCCATAGGCAAAGTTAGCCAAGGCACCTATATTAGCTACAGGACCTACTTTTTGGCTATACACACTCAAACCCAAACCACTTTTGTCTCCTACTCTACCGCTATAACTTAAAAAATAGGTTTGGTCATTATCTTTAAAAGATACTGATTGGTTTCTATGTAATAAGTTGATATATGAATTGTCTTCTCGAACGGTCGAAAAGGTAGGGTTAATCAAAAATCGATTGAACTTCAAAAGGTTTTGAGGCGCTACTTGATAGGGCAATATTGGATCGTCTTCTTGTGCGCTAATCGTGGTCAGCGATGCAAAAGCTAGGAATGGGAGGATGAATAGGTTTCTTAATTTCATGGAAGTAGGTTATCGAATAACGGTAATGGTACCTTGCTTTATTGTTTCGGTGGCATTCTTAATTACATAATAGAACACCATATTTTGTTTTGAGAATGACATTGATGATTGTGGCCAATTGTTCGCGTAACTGGTTTCATTCACTAATTGAACTCCTTGATCATTATATATAATAATGTTAATGTCTGATTTATTGGAATACGAATTCGGAATCACCCATTGATCATTAGCGCCATCGCCATTCGGAGTAATTACATTCGGAACATTAAATAGGTCTAAGTATATAGCGGTAAGTGGCCTGGTAATTTCACAATTATCAATAGTTGCAATTAGGGTAAAGTTTCCTTCTTGTGTGAAGGTCATTTGATCTGTGCTGCTCAATAGGTTATTGGCTTCATCGAACCATTGGTACGCAGTTCCTCCAGTCGCAGTTACTGTTTTAGAGCTTCCTTCCGGAAAAACAATTTCTCCATCTACGTCTAGTGTAATAAGGTTCGGATCTAAAGGTGTAATTATAATCTCGTTCGACTTTAATGGACATCCATCTTTATCAATTACCAAACGGTATGTGCCAGGTTCAGCAATTACGAGGCTTGTGTCGGTGGTGTTAAAAGAGGTACCATTTTGTTCCCAAAAGAAACTCTCCCCTGTAAGGTCGGTTGCCGTAGTAATTGTTATGGTATCTAATGAGCTACAATAGACTGTACTGGTGCTTGTAACAGCTATAGTTTCACTGGTTAATAGTTGCACCGGTAGCATGTTTGAAGATTCACTGTAGCTTCCTAAGGTTGCGTTTACAGTGTAGTTTCCGTTTTCACTTGTATTGGTCAAGCTTAGATTTTGATTTGTTGCGCCATTAACATTTGCGCCATTAAGTTGCCATTGGTAGTTAAAAGAAGATTCTACTTGGGCAGTTACATCAGTTGTTGTTCCATCTGAAGCAATAGCATTGATCAACGCCACTTCCAAAACAACACTAGTGTTTTCACATGCGACATATGTGGAATCATAGTCAATACTAATCTCGAAACTACTAGGAACAATTGCGAGCGTATTTTCAGAATTGATAGTTGATGTACAGGTTCCAGATGAAGTTACAGCAGCATAGTAGGTGCCGTCTTGAGTGATATCTAAACTGCTGTTGGTCTCACTAACTAATAAGGTTCCATTTCTGAACCATTGATAGCTTGGAGATGTTGCTGTAGTGCTTACACTTAAAGTCTCAGGTTGTGATGGTAGTACAACCACATCTGCCGAATTATTTCTAGTAACAGTAAATTGCCCACCATTCGTTATGGTAACGGGCGCAGATCTTTCGGAGCAAATTCCTGGGGCAGCTATTTCTACTTGATACTCACCTTCGAAACCAGCAACACTTGCATCTACAGTATATGATGTAGAAGTTGCCCCTGCAATAGCGGTGTTGTCTTTGTACCATTGATAGCTCCATGAAGCATCGGTGGTATCAATTATTAAATTTTCAGTATCTCCTGAACACAATGCGGTTTTAGATGGAGTAGTAATGCCAACTCCCGCACCGGTAGAGCCGATGGTTACAGTTACAATATTGGAATCGGTATTGGCATTAAACGAGCAATCGCCATAAGCTATCAAAGCTTGATACATACCGCTTTGAGTTATGGTGATGTTATAATTGGTTTCGCCAGTTAGTAAGGTTCCGCTTCGGTACCATTGGTATTGGTAGGTTTCTGGATTCGCGATATTATCGACCATAAGGTCAACAGTAGGGTCACCACATAGACCGCCCGGAGGATTACCGTCGCCAAGTTCACTTATATTGAGGTTTGTTGTGACATTCATAAAATACATTGGGTATGAATTGTCAGATTCGGAAGAGTTAACAGGGCTTGTACTTCTTGCTCTAAACTTGTATGCTTCTCCTTGAGTATCTGTAGGTATGGCAAAGTTGATATCGAACTCTTTTGGATTTGCACTATTTTGGTCTCCAACCCTACCGAGCTCAACAGCATTGGTAAAATCTCCACTGGCATTTGAGAGTTCTAAAATGAATTCGTTGTCAGGGTTGGCAGTACCTCCCCAGGCGATGGTAACATCGTATGAATTGAAAGGCCCTGAGCCGCTGTCAATGCCAGCACATATTTTGGTAAAACCACTAGTACCCCCTGCCGGTTCTGGCGGTAACATTGCAATTTGAGCTGAAATTTGAAAAGTTACCAACGCAAAAAACGTCAGTAGCAATGGACGAGAAAATCTTAAGTTAGTTTTCATAAGTAGTAGTAGTTTTGGGGCTACAGGTTTTAGCTTCAGATTTGGGACTTTTTATAAAACGTATAATTCTTCGTTTTATTGGGCTTGAACAAGGGTTGAAATGTTCTTAAACTTCAGTTATACAGTATTTACTAACAAATATGTCTATTCTTTAGTGGGAAATAAATTTATTGTTGTAGCGAGAATGAATATTGTTGTGAAACACCAGTATTTGTATGCTTAGGCTTTTTAGTAGTCTGTTATCATTGCATTTTTGCTACTTTTGTCATTCTTTAAAAAGCAGTTTATGAGCGATACGAATAGACCTTTAAATTTTCTAGAACATATTATCGAAGAAGACCTTGAGAATGGGTTTCCTAAGGATGCTTTGCGCTTTCGTTTTCCCCCTGAGCCGAACGGGTATTTGCATATTGGACACGCTAGTTCTATCTGTTTAAATTTCGGGCTGGGCTTGCGGTATAATGCCCCGGTCAACTTGAGGTTTGATGATACTAATCCGGCTAAGGAGGAGCAGGAGTTCGTAGATGCTATTAAGAGAGACGTTGAGTGGTTAGGATACAAATGGAATACCGAACGGTATGCTTCTGATTATTTCCAACAATTGTATGATTGGGCAGTGGCTTTGATTAAAGAAGGAAAGGCTTATGTCGACAGTCAATCTTCTGATGAAATGGCGATTCAAAAGGGTTCTCCGACTGAAGCGGGAAGCGAAAGTCCATTTAGAAATCGATCTGTCGAAGAGAATCTCGAATTATTCGCAGCGATGAAAGCTGGTAAGTTTGAGGAGGGTAAACATGCGTTAAGAGCAAAAATAGACATGACTTCATCAAACATGTTGATGAGAGATCCTATTATGTATCGTGTGCTGCATAAGGCGCATCATCGAACTAATACCGATTGGTGTATTTATCCAATGTATGATTGGACGCACGGTGAAAGTGATTATATTGAACAGGTTTCACATTCGTTATGTACCCTGGAGTTTGCAATGCATAGGGAGCTATACGATTGGTTTTTGAATCAAGTTGTAGACGAAAGCAAAGTGCGCCCGAAACAACGAGAGTTTGCTAGAAGAAATTTAAGTCATACGGTTGTAAGTAAACGCAAGTTAGCCAGATTAGTAGAAGATGGTGTAGTTGATGGATGGGATGATCCTCGAATGTCTACTATTTCCGGGTTAAGAAGAAGGGGGTATTCTCCAGAATCGATTAGAAACTTTGCTGATACTATTGGTATTGGAAAACGTGATAACCTAATTGATGTTTCTCTTTTGGAATTTCAAGTTCGTGATCATTTGAATAAAATTGCGCCTAGAGTTATGGGGGTGTTAGATCCATTGAAGGTTGTAATAACAAACTACCCTGAAGGGGAAGAGGAATGGCTAGATGCTGAGAACAATCCTGAAGATGAAACTGCTGGTTCAAGAAAGGTTCCGTTTTCAAAAGAGATCTATATCGAAAAGGAGGACTTTAGAGAAGAAGCTAACAAGAAGTTTTTTCGATTGAAATTAGGTAAAGAAGTTCGATTAAAGAATGCGTATATAATTAAGGCAGAAAGTTGCACCAAGGATGCTGACGGAAACATTATCGAAGTACAATGTTCTTACGATCCAAAAAGTAGAAGTGGAAGCGGAAGCGAAGAAAGTCTGCGCAAAGTAAAAGGTACTTTGCATTGGGTTTCTATTAGCCATGCTTTGAAGGCTGAGGTGAGAATTTACGACCGCCTCTTTACAGATGAAAGTCCGGATACACATAAAGACAAAGATTTTATGGAATTTGTGAATCCAAATTCATTGAATGTAATTACTGGATATTTGGAGCCAAGTCTTATAAATGCTAAAGTAGGTGATCAAGTTCAATTTCAGCGACTGGGCTACTTTTGTGTAGATCCAGATACCAGTTCTGAAAAACTGGTTTTCAACCGAACGGTTGGTTTACGAGATTCTTGGGCTAAAATCGAGCAAAAATCGTGATATCAATTTATTCTATACCTATTATTATATCAATTGGTATTTTCTATTAAAAACCGCATGATATAAGGTCTTTTAAGCTTTTTTTAGTTTCGCTGAATACGAATACAGCTCCTTTCGATTGAAATGTCGTTAGAAGCGTTTAAAATTAAAACAGCCCTCTCAAGAGTACATTTGAGAGGGCTATTTCTTATAAGCTAATAATTGAGCAAAAAAAATCTCGCATCAAAGTATGAAAGCGAGATTTTTAAAGTAGTAAATTTTATTTGTCTAATTTCTTAGGCTTCGTATTCTTCATGGCCTCGCCAATTTGATTACTTGCTGTAAAACTAGCCACCATATCATTCAACATGGTACTACCCGCCTGAGGCGAGTTGGGTAATAATATTAAGTTACTGTTGGTTTGCTGACCAATAGATTGTAACGTGTCATAATGTTGAGTAACCACAATTAAGGCAGAAGCCTCCTGTGAATTAATTCCTACTTTATTTAATACTTCTACAGACTCTTCCAAACCTCTAGCGATTTCTCTTCGTTGATCTGCAATACCTTGACCTTGTAGCCTTTTGCTTTCTGCCTCTGCTTTCGCTTTTTCCACGATAAGAATACGAGCTGCATCACCTTCAAATTGAGCTGCTATTTTTTCTCGTTCTGAAGCGTTGATACGATTCATAGCTTCTTTTACTTGACCATCAGGGTCAATATCAGTAACTAGGGTTTTGATGATATCATAACCATAATCCATCATAGCTTGGTTGAGCTCGCGTTTAACAGCAATAGCAATATCATCTTTTCTAAGGAAGACATCATCAAGTATCATTTTTGGCACTTCAGCCCGAACGACATCAAATACATATGAAGTTATTTGGTCATGAGGATAATCTAGCTTGTAAAATGCATCGTATACTTTTTCTTTAATTACTTTGTATTGTACTGATATTTTTAAACGCACAAATACATCATCTTTGGTTTTGGTTTCAACAATTACATCTAATTGTTGAATCTTTAAACTCAATCTACCTGAAATACGATCTACTAATGGAATCTTTATATGAAGACCAGACTGGCGAATACTGTGAAATTTACCAAAACGCTCCACAATTGCTGCGGTTTGTTGTTTAACGGTAAAGAAGGAAGAAATCAATATTATTAATCCAAGTAAAATAATTGGTATGAGGAGAAAATTCATAGTGTTTTGTTTTTAGGGTTGATATTTGAATTTACGTAAATAGCTTGGTATATAGGTCGGGTTTTCTGCAGAAATGTTACAATGAGGTCAGATAGAAGCATTTTTTATTAAAAGAATAGAACAATTGGGGCTCCAACCAATTGTTCTATTCTGCAGTGCTTTAATGAAAAATTCTATTTCAGGCTAGTAGTAGCTTTCGTAATTCGCGCAATGCTTTCCTCCTTACCAATCACCTCGAGAATATCAAAAATGTGCGGTCCCTTCAGGTCTCCGACAATCACTAACCGGAGTGGAGGCATTACTTTTCCAAAGGATAGCTCTTCATCGTTAATCCATTTTTTTACTGTGGTTTCGACGTTTTCCGAAGAGAAATCAGAAATATCCCCTAATAGTGATACCAATTGGTTCAATATGTGAGAAGTGCCTTCTTTCCATTGTTTTTTGGAAGCTTTTTCATTATACGAGGTAGGAGCAATAAAGAAGTAATCAGAAAGTTCCCAGAAATCAGAAACGAAAACAGCACGTTCTTTAATCAGCGAGACGATCTTTTCAATTGTAGGATGATCAGTTAGAGGGCAATCGAGAACTTTTTCTTGAACTATCGGTAAATATAGGCTTGCCAATTCTGCATCGCCTTTCTCCTGGAGATATTGTTGGTTATACCATTTGGTCTTATCTGCGTCAAATCGTGCTCCTGATTTATTCACGCGTTCTAAGCTAAACGCTGCTACTAATTCAGAAAGGCTGAAAATTTCTTGTTCGGTTCCAGGGTTCCATCCAAGCATCGCTAAAAAGTTGATAACGGCTTCCTTAAAGTAACCCTCTTCACGGTAGCCTTTCGATCCATTCCAAGATAAGGGAAATACCGGAAAACCCAATTTCTCTCCGTCGCGCTTACTTAATTTTCCCTTGCCTACCGGCTTCATAATTAAAGGAAGGTGTGCAAACTCTGGAGCCGTCCACCCCAGGGCGTCATATAGTTGTTTGTGTAGGGCTAGAGAGGGTAGCCATTCTTCGCCACGAATAACATGGCTGATTTCCATTAAATGGTCATCAACGATATTCGCCAAGTGATAGGTGGGCATGCCGTCGCTTTTAAATAGCACTTTATCATCTAGAATATTGGTGTCAATATGAATTTCTCCGCGTATGATATCGTGTAATATCAATTTTTCATCTTGGGGAGATTTGAAACGAATTACGTATTGCTCGCCTAAAGCTAGTTTGGCTTGAACTTCGGCTTCAGATAGGGATAATGAATTCGAAAGTTTTAATCGATTGTGCCAATTGTATATAAAGGTCTTTCCATTTGCTTCGTGATCCTTTCTTTGAAAGTCTAGATTTTCTGAGGTATCAAAGGCGTAATAGGCGTTCCCTGATGCAATAAGTACATCAGCATATTGTTTGTAGAGGTCTTTTCGCTCGCTCTGGCGATATGGGCCAAAATCACCTTCTTTTACCGTGTTGTTGTCTAGCGAACTTGAAGGGCCTTCATCAAATGGAATACCGCACCAATTTAAGGCATCTATGATATATTGTTCAGCACCGGCAACGTAGCGGTTTTGATCAGTGTCTTCAATTCTTAGGATAAAGTCACCCCCGTGTTTCTTAGCAAATAGGTAATTGAATAGCGCTGTACGCACTCCTCCAATATGTAAAGCACCTGTTGGACTAGGCGCAAAACGAACACGGACTTTCTTATTCATAGCTTTGAATTTTAAGCTGCAAAGATATTAAAAAGTCGGTCCTCATAGGTTGCGAAGGGCGAACTAGTTTCGAGACAAAATGTTGATATTCAAATCTTGGTTTTTGGTGAAGATATAAAGTATTAGCGTTCAGGTTTTGTTATCAGGTAGTTCGTGTGCTGTTTCAATGATGTGTTGGGTAATATGACGAAGATTTCGGCACAGTGAACATTGATAAACCTTACTGAATTAGAGTTCTTGATGTTTTTGTAAGGATGTACTTGGTGGGTCGATTTGACTATTTATTGCGAAGTACGCCCGAGCTTACTAAAGGCGAACTTTTACACCAAGCAAAGCGTTTTTGTTTTATATCATAGCCAGTAGCTGACATAGCTTTGCGTAGTAATTTTGGTTGTAGTTAAACGCGAAAGGGCGTTTAGCTTTTATCGGATTACGCTTAGCGAGTGGGTTTAACAAATATTTGATGTTTAAATTTGTAAGATCGAGTATCTTGGTGCTAAATAAACTCAATTTGAATAGCTACGATAACATACTTCTCAAACTTAGCAATTTCACTAAAAAGTATTATGCGAAGTTGTTGCTAAAAGGGGTCTTACTCTTTTTAGCCTTCGGATTAGTTTTCTTTTTGATGACTTTAGGGGTTGAATACTTTCTGTGGCTCAACTCAACAGGGCGGTTGATTTTGTTATTGAGTTTTATTGGATTTGAATTGTTTTTGGTATTCAAATACATCTTGACTCCGCTATTCTATCTCTTTAAACTAAAACGAGGCATTAGTGATAAACAGGCTTCGCTCTTGATTGGGAAGCATTTTCCAACTGTGGATGATAAGCTTTTTAATCTGTTGGATTTAGCAGAAGATAATGATCAATCTGAGTTATTATTGGCGAGTATTGAACAACGCTCAGAAACTTTAAATCCTATTCCGTTTACAAAAGCCGTTGATTTTGGCGAGAACTTGAAGTATGTGAAGTATTTGGCGATTCCTGTGCTGCTTTTCGGATTGATTTGGTTGAGTGGAAATTTGAGTGAATTCTTTGGCTCCTACAATCGGGTTGTAAACTATGATCTGGCCTATGAACCGCCGGCACCTTTTGCGTTTCGACTAGTTTCCAATGATTTAAATGTACTTGATTTCAAACCTGTTACCGTTCAAGTTACAACGGAAGGTGAAATAAGACCAGAGCAAGTATTCATTACTATTAACGGAAAGGACCTGCTTTTACAACAACAAAATGGAAGCTATCAATATACCTTTACTCCCCCCTTAAGTTCCACAAGTTTCTCTTTTAAGGCAAACGGTATATTTTCGAAGGAATATCAATTAAATGCTTTAAAAACGCCATCTATTCAGAACTTTGAGCTGCTTTTAAACTATCCGAATTATACCAATAAGAAATCAGAAAGTCTCAAAAGTACCGGAAATGCAAGCTTTCCGGAAGGAACAAAAGTTACCTGGGTCATAGAAGGAAAGGATGCGAACAATATCCATTTAGTTACTAAAGATACAGCAGTCGCATTTTCAAAAAATGCTGATACTTTTAAAATATCAAAAATGGTGTTTTCGAATCTCAGTTATGAATTAAGCACATCCAATGAAAATATTGAGGGTTATGAGAAGTTGGCTTATCGCTTCGACGTTATTAAGGATGCATATCCGACCATTAAGGCGAAACAGGTTTTAGATTCTTTAAATCCGAACATTTCTTATTATATCGGTGAAGCTACCGATGATTATAAATTAAGACGCATTCGTTTGGTTTGTTATCCAGTAGGAGATGCAGAGGATACACAAGTACTGGAGCTGGCAGAACCTGACTCCAATTTCAACCAATTCTACTATACCTTCCCTTCGGGCCTGCAATTGGATGCGGGCGAACATTATTCCTTCTATTTTGAGGCAACCGACAATGACGGGGTGCACAGTGGGAAAACTTCTAAAAGCCAGGTGTTTTCAACACTTGTACTTGATGAAGATGAATTGAAAAACAAGGAACTTGAATCGCAGCAATCTATTATAGATAACCTTGATAAGTCTTTAGAAAATTTCAAAGAGCAAAAGGAAGCCCTAAAGGAAATTAACAATGACCAAAAAGAGAAAAAGCAACTTAATTTTAATGACCAAAACCAAATAAAAGATTTTCTTAAAAAACAACAGCTACAGGAGCAAATGATGCAGAAGTTTAGCAAACAGCTGAAAGAGAGCCTCAACAAGAGGGAAAAGGAAGACGAGATGAACGATTTGCTTAAGGAGCGTCTTGAACGACAAGAAATTGAAGCAAATAAGAATGAGAAGCTACTTGAAGAATTAAAAAAAATTGCGGATAAGATCGATAAAGAAGAACTGGCCAAGCGGTTAGAGGAGTTAGGAAAGAAACAACAGAATAGCGAACGTAATCTCGAGCAGTTGTTAGAATTGACCAAGCGGTATTATGTGACAGAAAAGGCAGCTCAACTAGCAAAGGACTTAGAAAAGATAGCAAAAAGGCAAGATATTTTGTCAGATCTAAAACTCGGAGAATTGTTTTCTAATAAAGAACAGGAAAAACTGAATGAGAAGTTCGAGGATATCAGCAAGGAATTAGATGAGTTGAAGGAAGATAACGCTGATTTAAAGAAGCCATTGGAGCTTATAGTTGACAAGAAAAAGGAGGAGGCAATCAAAGAAGACCAAAAGGATGCTTTGGAAGAAATAAACAAACACCAAGGTGAGGAACAATCTCTAAATGCTGAGAAAAAGGAAAATAGCGCAAACAAGGCAAAGAAGAAACAAAAGGCAGCTGCTCAAAAGATGCAAGAAATGAGTGATCAATTACAAGAATCGTCAGCAGCCGGAGGAGGAGGATCATCTATCACAGAAGATGCCGAAATGCTCCGCCAGATACTAGACAACGTGGTGATTTTCTCTTTTAAACAGGAGAAACTATATGAGGATTTGGAAAAGTTAGATCCTGATTCGCCACAGTTCTCAACCGCTATTCGAGAGCAACAAGAATTGCGAAAACTTTTTGAGCACGTTGATGACAGCTTATTCTCACTAGCACTGAGGAGGGCTGAGCTTGCAGAGTTTGTGAATGAGCAGATTACAGAAGTATATTACAATACAGATAAGGCCTTAGAGGCTATTGCCGAAAGCCAGATATACCAAGGGGTATCTTATCAGAAATATGTACTAACAGCGGCGAATACCCTTTCTGATTTTCTAGCAAATACTTTGGATAATATGCAGCAGAGTATGAAGTCTGGAAAGGGGCAAGGAGAGGGAGAAGGATTTCAGCTTCCTGATATCATAAAGAAGCAGGGAGAATTACAGGAAAAGATGGAAGGCCAAGGGAAGTCTGGAGATGGTAAGCCATCAGGAAAGGGTAAAGCAAAACAGGGAGAAGGTCAAAAAGGGCAGGGCGAAGAAGATGAAGGCGAAGGCGGAAAGAAGGGTATGGGTAAAGATGGTGAAGCTGGGGAAGGAAAGGATGGTAAAGGAGGCGAAGGAGAAGGTGAGGGTAGGAATGGTAAAGGAAAAAGTGGTGAGAATTACGATGGTGGAGGAGAGGGTAATGGGGAAGGGAGTGGTTCTAGTGAGGAAGAGCTTAAAGAAATCTATGAAATTTACAGGGAGCAGCAGATTATTAGAACACGATTGGAAGAACAGCTTCAAGATATGATCGATGGCAGTGCCCGTAAGTTAGGGCAGAAACTTCTAAGGCAAATGGAAGATTTTGAAAATGAATTGTTAGAGAATGGTTTTACTCAACGCGGCATGAACAAGATTAATACTATTCAGTATGAATTATTGAAGTTGGAGAACGCTGCAATGAAACAAGGCAAGAAGCCTGAGCGGGAGAGCAATAGGAACAAGAAGCTGTTTAGCAATCCTATTCTTACTAGGCCCTCATTATTAGAGGATTATCGCAATGAAATTGAGATTTTAAATAGACAAGCATTACCTTTGCGCCAAAATTTTCAAAACAAGGTCAAAGAGTATTTTAATAGCAATGATTAATTATAACTATATATCTCATTTTCAATTGGTTAAAGAAAGAGCGTATTCTGACTGGCTAACCCGAGTTATTGTGTCTGAAAAGAAGGAGTTAGGAGATATATCCTATGTTTTTTGTGACGATTCGTATTTGTTAAATATTAATCAGGAATACCTGTATCACGACACCTATACCGACATCATCACTTTTGACTATACAGAAGGCAGTCTTATTTCTGGAGATATTTTTATTTCAATAGAGCGAGTGAAGGAAAACGCAGAACAGTTTAATGTGAATTTTGATGAGGAGTTACATAGGGTTATGGCACACGGAATCCTACACCTTTCGGGTTATGGAGATAAGAGCAAAGATGAGGCTGTAACGATGCGCAGGAAGGAAGAAGAGAAAATGAATTTGTTCCACGTGGAACAATAGTTAATATCAGTTGTACACAAGCGAAGGCTCAGAAATTGTATAGCCGTATTTTAAGATGCTTGACATAATAGAGAAGATATGTTTGAAAAGGAATATGATGTAATTGTTGTGGGGGGAGGTCATGCAGGAGCAGAGGCTGCTGCAGCGGCTGCGAACATGGGATCTAAAACATTGTTGGTTACCATGAATTTGCAAACCATTGGACAGATGTCGTGCAATCCAGCAATGGGTGGAATTGCGAAAGGACAGATCGTTCGTGAGATTGACGCCCTTGGCGGATATAGTGGAATTGTAACTGACAAATCCGCAATTCAGTTTAAGATGCTAAACAAATCTAAAGGGCCAGCAATGTGGAGTCCGCGTGCGCAGAGTGACCGAATGCGTTTTGCGGAGGAGTGGCGATTGATGTTAGAAAATACTCCTAATTGTGATTTTTATCAAGAAATGGTAAACGGGCTCATAGTAGAAAACGGAAAGGTTTGTGGGGTTAAAACTTCACTTGGGTTAGAGGTAAGAGCGAAGGCGGTAGTGCTTACGAATGGAACTTTTTTAAACGGATTAATTCATATAGGGGAGAAGCAATTTGGAGGAGGAAGAGCAGGCGAATCATCATCAACAGGAATAACGGAGCAACTACTTGATTTCGGCTTTGAAAGTGGTAGAATGAAAACTGGAACACCGCCAAGGGTGGATGGTCGTTCGTTGGATTATTCTAAAATGATTTTGCAACCCGGAGATGCGATACCAGAGAAGTTTTCTTATACCCAAACAGAAGCTCTGAAGCAGCAGCGTGATTGCCATATGTCACATACAAGTCAATTGGTGCATGACCTATTGAAGGAAGGTTTTGACCGTTCTCCAATGTTTAATGGAAGAATTAAAAGTATCGGACCTAGATATTGTCCTTCAATAGAGGATAAGATTAATCGCTTTGCGGATAAGGATAGCCACCAATTATTTGTTGAGCCGGAGGGATGGAATACGGTCGAAGTTTATGTAAATGGGTTTTCAACTTCGCTTCCAGAGGATGTTCAGTTTAAAGCATTGCGTTCCGTTGTTGGATTTGAAAATGTGAAGTTTTTCAGACCAGGGTATGCCATAGAATACGACTATTTTCCACCAACGCAATTGAAACACACCTTAGAAACCAAGCTTGTAGAGAATCTATATTTTGCTGGACAAATTAATGGAACTACGGGTTACGAAGAAGCCGCTTCACAAGGTTTAATGGCCGGAATAAATGCCCATTTAAAACTCAATGAAAAAGACGATTTTATCTTAAAAAGAGATGAAGCATACATCGGAGTTTTGATTGATGATTTAATTACAAAAGGCACAGAAGAGCCGTATCGAATGTTTACTTCTAGAGCGGAATATAGAACTTTATTACGTCAAGATAATGCCGATTTAAGATTAACTCCTAAGGGATATGAAATCGGTTTAGCGGGAAAAGAACGCCTGAAACGAATGGAGGAAAAGCAGGAAAAATCAAATGCTTTTATCAAGTTTTTTGAAAAAACCAGTGTCCTTCCTGAAGATATAAATCCGATTTTGGAGAGTGTTGATTCTGCTTTGGTGAAGCAATCTGATAAAATGGTTAAGGCATTTTCAAGACCAAAAGTAACCATGAAGCATATGCTTCAATTAGATTCTGTTTCAGCTTTTGTAGAAGAAAATAATCTGGATAGGGAAGTTCTAGAACAGACTGAAGTTCAAGTTAAATATTCTGGCTATATCGCTAAGGAAAAAAACAATGCTGATAAGCTTCACCGTCTAGAGGATGTGAAAATCCCAGATAATTTTGACTATTCAAAACTTAAGTCTTTGTCCTATGAAGCGAGGGAAAAACTCGAAGCTATTCGTCCTGTGACCATCGCTCAAGCTTCTAGAATTAGCGGGGTTTCTCCTTCTGATATTAGTGTTCTTTTAGTTTTTATGGGTAGATGAAAAAGTCCATCTTTTTAAAGCAATCGAAACCACTTATTGCAAATATTTTAGGGACTTTTATTCTGTTGTTAATGTTGTTTTTACTTTACAATGAAACCGCTGGATTAGGCCAACTTTTTATTATGCCAGTTATAGGGATATTTCTTTTGAGTTATTCCACTTCTTTTGAAATTAGCAGGAAATTTAAAAACAAATGGCATTTTAAGTTATTTGGAATTACAGTTTTCAAACAAGGATTGGAATGTATATTCCCTGATTATATATCTGTATTTTTTGCAGTATTCAAAAAGGACTCTGAATGGGGACCGGTTGCTGCTATGGGAAATCAAACCAGGGAGGGCAATTATGTGGTTCGATTTTTTAAAGGAAACTCGCATTTTACGGTTTGGAGAGTAGATTCACTAGGCGCTGCTAAGGTAAAAGCAATTGAGTTAGGCGAGCTTTTAAACGTTGAAGTAAAGTATATAAAGTAAGCGATGTTCCACGTGGAACATTTTGTAATTCTTCCTTATTGAAACATCTTTGGTTCAATTCTTGATGTTATTCCGAGACAACATTATTTAAGCCAAAATGAAGCAAACACTACTCCTGGTTTTAGTTCTATTTACACTTCAATCTTGTATCCCGTTGCGCATTGCTCCAAAAATTGAAGATTATAAAATAACTAAAGGAAAGAGCTTTAAGCGAAGTCTGTCAAAGCGACAAATGTTCATATTTGAGGACGCCAAAGAAGCGGAGAAATTTTATAATTTTGTAAACATTAAGTTTCAATTAGATGACAAGAATGTTTATGATGATGTGCCTTTCGAAATTGGAGGGCAACAATATTTCTTCGCATGGTATGAGATTGAAATTCCTAATAAGTCAATCAATTTACTTCCGATTGTTACGGACATAGCTTTGGCTGCAGCCGACATGGACACTGCATTTAAGGATTACTATGGAAGTAGAAAAGGGAATTGGTATTTAGCTATTGAAGTCTATAATGATTTAGAGCCCGATTGCTTGACTGAAACTTCACTTTCAAGGGAAAGCGTTTTAAAGTATCTTCGCGCTTTGAAGAAAGAATATCTGGCCACGCATAACTACAATGAAACCGTTTTTAAAAACTAAAGATTTTTCCATTTCGCAGGAAGCATTCGAATTGTTTCATGATGCGGATTTGGATATGCTAGTGACGAAACCGCAGCCAGAAAATCTAGATTCATACTACGAAAGCGAAGTTTATATCTCACATACCGATTCTAATAAATCCTTAGTTGATAAATTATATCAACGGGTTAAAAAGTATAGTCTTACCAAGAAGCTAAATCTTATAAATACATATACCAAGGAAAAGAAAACACTTCTAGATGTCGGGGCAGGTACAGGTGATTTTTTAAAAGTAGCAAAAAGCAATGGTTGGAATATTGAAGGTGTAGAGCCGAATCATAGTGCCAGAGAAAAAGCACTTGATAAAGGGATAAGCTTGACAGATAGAATTGAGGCTTTAACGGGTAAAAAATATCAACTAATTACCTTATGGCATGTCTTAGAACATTTGCCGGATTTAGAAAATCAAATTCTAAAATTGGTTTGGCATTTGGAAGAGGAGGGAACTTTGATTATTGCGGTTCCAAATTTTAATTCCTACGACGCGAAACATTACAAAGAATTTTGGGCCGCTTATGATGTGCCAAGACACCTTTGGCATTTTTCAAAAACTGCAATCGAGAAACTTTTTTCAAAGCACGGATTAGAATTGGTAAAAGTCAAACCGATGATATTTGATTCATTTTATGTTTCCCTGCTTTCGGAAAAATATAAAACCGGAAGTCAGAATATTTTCAAAGCTTTCGCTTTGGGATTGAGGTCCAATATATCCGCAATGCGAACAAAAGAGTACTCCTCCCATGTTTATGTGCTCCAAAAGCGCTAAAACCTATTTTAAGCCGATTTCCCGCATTTTCACTAAATCTAGAATATGATGTGCTGATCTTTGAAATTTGCTCCAAAATAACAAGGTTTTAGAGCTTCATTTTCAATAGAGCCCCTCGATTTCAATTATATTTTGCAATAAATTTTACTTATAGCTTTAAATGAACGTTTTTTGATCAAATCAAGATTTCAGTATTTTTCAAGAAAGATAGATTTTCTTATTCGGAGGGATTTTTAGAAAAATTCAAAAAAGCTTTCCTATTTTTGCCCGACTTTTAAAAATAGCAAAGTGGATTTCTGTGAAGGCGGGAATGAAAATAAATAGGCAATTATGAAAAAATTAGTAGTAGTATTCACAGGATTGATTTT
>CALHGE010000026.1 GCA_938029725.1 uncultured Flavobacteriaceae bacterium | reverse complement strand
TTGAAAGAGAATAGTAATTGAAAAACAGCATGATGTTGAAGAAGTATTTTTTACTAATGGTATTCATGATGTCAGTCAGCTGCTTTTCACAGCAAAAAGATTTCATCTTCGGACAATTGATTGACTCTACTCAGAATGAGTCTATAGCTTTTGCAACTATCCGAATTAAAGGGAAAGCACTAGGTGTCATCTCTAATATAGATGGTACATTCAAAATTCCTATGCGATTTAATGAACTAGGCGAGATTTTAGAAATCTCTTGCTTAGGGTATGAAAGTAAGGAAATGAACATTGAAGATTTAAACGAGTCGGAGAGTAATATTATAGCTCTCAAACCAGGAGGTTTTAAACTTAATGAGGCAATAGTTTCGGCAAATATTAAAAGACTTAGCGCCAAACAAATTGTAAAGGTTGCGATAAATAGTATACCCCAGAATTACCCTGAAAATGAATTTGGACTCGTTGGGTATTATCGTGATTATCAGGTAAAAAATAACAGCTATACGAATCTAAATGAGGCCATCATAAAAGTTAGTGATGGTGGTTTTGGCAAAAAGAATAGCTATTATAACCGCTATCAAATGTTGTCTTATGATGAAAATATTGATTTTGAGATTGACTCTTTTGCAAAGCAACCTTATGACTATGAAGGTTTCAATAAAGTAGTGCCAAATGCGAAAATGAAAAATGATGGTGGTAATGAGTTTATTATGCTAGGTATGCATGATGCCATACGTAATTATCAAAGTGATTCTTTTTCATACATTAATGATTTGAAATCTGATTTTGTTAAGAATCATCGATTTAAATTAAAAGGAAAGTCTATTTACAAAGAGCAAGAGGTTTATGAAATAGATGGCACCTTTAGAAATGATCATTATTTAGCTCAGGTAAAAATCTTTATAAATACTGAAGATTTTGCAATTCATAAATTAGACTATACTTTATTCAAACGATCAATACCAGAAGGGGAAGATCTAGCGATTAATGCTAAAGAGCGTTTTTCTGATGGATTTAGAGTTTTGAGTAATGAAATTTTATATCGAATACAGACCGAGTATGCTCGTGATGCGAAGGGAGTAATGTTTCTGAATTATATTTCATTTTACAATAAAATTTTGGTTCAACGACCATCAGTATTTAAATCGAGGTTCGAAGTTTTTCTCGCAGATAGATCGTTTAGGATTCGTATGAATAAACATCCTGCTAACTTAAATAAAATTAAGAAACGTGATTTTAAGATCAATCATAAAGGCAAGGTTGTGCCGATAGATGAGTTCTATTACTCGGAAGATGAACGTACTTTTGTTGTCTGCCCCAATTTAGATTTTGAAGAATCAGAAAACCTCTTTGAGCTTTTGTTTACGGAACGAGAAGATTTGCTTGTAGCAGATGTAAAATATTCTTATGGAAATATAAAAGATAATTTAGGAAATAAATTGGACGAGAGAAAATGGGAGTACTTGCACCAATACCGCGAGTTTTTTACACAAGAAACTCAATCTAGCTATCAAGAGATTCGTGAATATGATCTTATGATTAAGACATTGCCGCTAGATAGTCCTGATCAGCCTGTAGCAAGACGCACTTTGAAAACTGAATATTGGAAAAACTCACCTTTGCCCGCTTTGAAAAACTAAAAAATCGCCTTTGATAATTATCAAAGGCGATTTTTATTACAACAATATAATCTAATTATACCTTAGCTGTTTTAACCGTTTTTATAATTCTAGCGGCAATCTTATATGGATCACCATTTGAAGCAGGTCTTCTGTCTTCTAACCATCCTTTCCAGCCATTCTCAACTGCAATAATTGGAATACGAATTGATGCTCCTCTATCTGAAACTCCCCAAGAGAAATCTGTAATAGCAGCAGTTTCATGATCTCCTGTTAAACGCTGATCATTAAACTCACCGTAAACCTCAATATGTTCTTTTACAAACGGACGGAAAGATTCGCAAATAGTTGCATAAATCTCTTTATCACCACATGTTCTTAGAATCTCGTTCGAGAAGTTTGCATGCATACCTGAACCATTCCAGTCCATGTCTTTACCTAATGGTTTTGGGTGGTAATCAATATAGTAGCCATACTTTTCAGTCAAACGGTCTAATAAGTATCTAGCAATCCAAATCTCATCACCAGCTTTTTTAGCTCCTTTTGCGAACAATTGAAATTCCCATTGTCCAGATGCAACCTCTTGGTTGATACCTTCAAAGTTTAAACCTGCATCAATACATAAATCAGCATGCTCTTCAACTAAATTACGCCCATGAGTATTTTTTCCTCCAACAGAACAATAGTACATTCCTTGTGGCGCTGGGTATCCACCAATTGGGAATCCTAAAGGCAATTGTGTTTTCGTATCCATAATGAAATACTCTTGTTCAAAACCGAACCAGAAATCATTATCGTCGTCATCAATAGTAGCTCTTCCGTTTGAAACGTGAGGAGTACCATCAGCATTCATAACTTCGGTCATTACCAGATAACCGTTTATACGTGAAGGGTCAGGATAAATTGCAACAGGTATTAAAAGGCAATCAGAAGAACCTCCTACTGCTTGCTTTGTAGAAGACCCGTCAAAAGACCAATTGCCTAATTCAGCAATTGTTCCTTTAAAATCTTCGTGCTCTTCTACTTTAGTTTTACTTCTTAAGTTTTGTGTTGGAAAGTACCCATCTAACCATATGTAC
>CALHGE010000025.1 GCA_938029725.1 uncultured Flavobacteriaceae bacterium | reverse complement strand
GCCCCTTTTAATTTGTATTTAAATGGTGTTATTTAAAACTAAAGAAAATGAAAAACCCTGTAAATCAATTGTTTACAGGGTTTTTAGTAGTAGGCTACCACTATTCAGCGGAGAAAGAGGGATTCGAACCCCCGGAGGTGTAACCCTCAACAGTTTTCAAGACTGCCGCATTCGACCACTCTGCCATTTCTCCAAGTGTCTCATCAAGTATTCCCTGATTGCGGATGCAAATATAGAAAGCTTTTTCTATTCAAGACAAGATTTTCTTCATTTTTATTCTTAGTATTTTATTTCAAGCATATCGAAATTGATTTCATGTAATTCACAAAAATATTCGATAAAATACACGTATTTCAAGATTAAATGCAAAACCTATGAATTTCTATTAGCAAACACAAGGAAACATTTTATCAACTTTGACCTAAGTAACCTCAAAATCTTAACTCATGAAAAAGTTCCCTACTTACAAAATGGTCTTTGCATACATCTGTATTCTTTCGTGTACCGTATTGACAGCTCAAAAAAATAATAGCTCAGACTTCAGCGCTTCTTATGCCAATGTATCGCAAAAAGACAGTCAATATCAAAAACTAAAAACCCTAGGATATACCGAAAAAGAAATTTTTGAAGATCTAGGGAATGCAAACTTTCTGCTAGAGAAATATGAAAACGCTGCTTTTTGGTATAAAAAACTTAGCGAACTTCAAAATGGTAAAGCATTGAGCACAAACTATCAGAAACGATATCAGTTCGCACTAGAGCAGACAGCCCATATAAACACTGTTGCGTCTAACGACAACGATTGGCTGGAGCAAATCAAACAAGATTACCAAATAAAGCAGGAGTTTGAAGCTCGTAAAGCCAGTCAGAGCCGTACTAAAAATGACAAGCGATTTGATTTTCAACCTAGCTATACATCACAATCTTTATCCTATTTGGTAGAATATGAACGTAACAAAGAGCTTCAAGGTGAATCAACAAACTTAAAAAACAAGGGTTTAAAACAAGAATATGAAATGCCTGTAGCGCTCACTGCAAACGGTAAAACAGCTTATTTCAGTAAGTCTATTTATATAAAACCCGCTAAAGGCATGTTTTCTAAAAAAGAGTTGGTGCATAAAATATATCGTACTGACAAAATCAATGGCCAATGGAAAAATGTCAGAGAAGTCGCTTTGGCCCCAAAACATGCCTCAGTCATGCATCCTTCGGTATCTAATGATGGTAAGAGGTTATTCTTTGCCTCAAACATGCCAGGTACTTTTGGCAAGTATGATATCTATGTCGCCTCCATCGATGGTAACGGAACAATTGGGAAAGCTAAAAACTTAGGCACCAAAGTAAATACAAAAAAGAACGACATGTATCCTAAATTAACAGACGAGAACACTTTAGTTTTTGCCTCAGAAGGGCGTGAAGGCTTCGGAGGTCTAGATTTATATATGGCCCAAGTAGGTCAGAAAAAGATCGGATGGGCAACTAATCTTGGGAGTCCAATAAATAGCTCAAAAGATGATTTTTCAGTATACCTGCTGGCTGAAAAAGGTATTGGATATGTACTTTCTAATCGTGGAAAAAATAAAGATGCTATTCAGCAAGTGGCCTTCTCTTATGAGAATAAAAACGAAAAGAAAGTACTTGAAGACCATAGAGAATCTAATCTTGCAAATGCTTTAAACAACAAATTAAAGATTGATTACACAACCTCGGTTTTTGAAGACAAATGATCTAATGTTAGTTCTAAAAGCCTACGCCCAGATTGCATCAAGTTGTACTTGATGGTTTAACTCAAATTCTACAAAATGAACAACGATCGTTTAAAATTATACGGCATTGCTATGCTCCTATTCTTAGCAGTATTACATAGCACTAGTAGCCATGCTCAAGAAGTTACTACAGAATTAAGCACAAAAAGCACCTATCATAATCAGTTGTATTTCAATCGATTTTTCATCAACCCTACTTTTTCATTGGTTCGTGAAAATAAATCGTACTTGAATATTTTACATAGAAACCAATACACTTCTTTCGAAGATAATCGCCAGAATTATTTCCTCGGGTTTAGCAATAAATTAAATGACCACACGGCTTTGGGCATTGGCGTTTACAGCCAATGGTCAGGTGTTGTCCAAGAATTTGGTTTTAATGCGAACTATGCAAGCTCTGTAAAGCTAGGAAGCAACAGCAAGTTAAGCTTTGGTACAAACCTCACCTATTTTAATGAAGGGTTAGACAAAAGTCGAATTATCGTCTCTGCTAGTGACGCTGCGCTTTCAGATACCCGAAAAGAAAGTAAAATAGCCATCCAACCTGCTATAACTTTGTCTTTAGGTAAATTCGATTTCGGGCTTTACGCTAGAGATCTATTCAAATACAATCAGACAACAAATGAATTCGCAACTAATTTATCTGTAAAAAGCATTCGTGGTTCTCTGCAGTATACCCATTCTTTTAAGGCAATAAGAGGCTTGTTCGAAGATGCTCGATTAATGCCGCTTGTACAGCTAGGAAAAAATGAAAACAACGAATTACTATATACTGGTTCACTTGTTTTAGACCTTCCCAATTACGGATGGTTACAAACTAATTTTGACAACGAATACGGAATGTCTTTAGGCCTGGGTTTTAACATCAACAAAAAAATGTCATTAGGGTATTTACTAGAGAAGGATATTCTTCAAAAGGATACAGATTTAGGATGGAACCATGAAGTTAGTCTAGCCTACACCTTTAAAAACGATGCACTAAACATCAATCTTACGGCAGATAGTTCGCAAGATCAAAAAATAGATCAGATTATTCGAAACTATGAAGAACAGATTTTAGCGCTAACCACAGAAAAAGGAGAAGCCCCATTAAATAGTGATGAAACCAATAAAAAAATTATAAACACCTTGGCTCATGAAAATCGAATGATTTTAGATGAACTTATTTTAAGACAAGATTCGATAGAAGTTGCTCGCAACACAGCTTTTGAAAAACGCTTCGAGATGATTGTTCGCGCCGTTCGAACTGATATAAAAAATAGTGTCAAATCGAATCTTAAGAATTTTACACCAAAGAAAAATACTGCCCTGGTTGGCACTACTATAAAAAACGATGCCGATGAAATTCAAAATCGCAGAGACTTTAAAGAGCTGCCAATAAAGCGATTAAATCAAGCCAATATTGTTGGAGCAAAATCTGGTTATTACGTCATTGCAAATGTATATAAGAACAAAAAATACCTGAATGCTTTTGTAAAAGACCTAAAAGAAAAAGGCCTTAGTCCAAAGCAATTCTACAACAAAGAAAACGGACTCCACTATGTTTACTTGGCTGATTATAATTATAAAGGTGATGCCAAAGAAGCTTATGTTTCTAACCTAGACGGGAAGTATCAAAACGAGAAATGGATTATGGAAGTTGCAAACAATTCTACCATCGTTCATAACTCATATGAAGACTAAAAACCAGAGCTCAACACTAAAATATGATGTATTTGAACGAAAAAACTCCTTTAAAACATAGGCTTTCGAAAGATTTCACTAAATTTAGTATATGAAATAACTACTACTTAAAACCTCAAATCCCCTACTACATGAAACCTACTACTAACAGTAACACTCTCTTAAAAAGGAAATTTATTCTAGTCTCGAACTACGGTGCTCCCATTTTTTTTCGCCCCAAAGATGGCTTAGAGTTTTAGCCTATTGAGCATAAATTTTTTCAAAGCTTTCCTAGAACGCTACGAACGAATTATCGAATTTTTACAAATGTAAAAATCAGTGCTTAAACCTAATAATTTTATGTGAAGCCTCCTTTTTATTTCAGTCTTACAAACTGACTTTAGATATCTGCGCTTTAAAATGAACAGCTGAGTTTACATCTCCGCTAGGACTACAGCACCCCAAACGTAACGATTGAAATTACCTTGAAGCGATGACCCTTCTTGGCCAAACCTACAAATCACAAGACTATGAAATCAGAAATTCTAAAAGTTATTATTATTGACAATGACACACTTTTACATGCTTCTTATAAAAGCTATTTTGAAAAGTATAGCGATTTCAGTTTAGATGGAATTTACAAATCCATAGAAGACGCTCTGATTGAATTCGAAAGCATCAAACCTGACATTATCGTATCAGAAGTAACACTACCCATAATTAACGGAATAGAAGGAATTAAGCTTTTTCGTAAAAAAGACGCCAATGTTAATATTATAATGGCTAGCAGTAATAATGATTTTGAAATCATAAAAAAAGCTTTCAAATATGGGGCTAACGGCTTCTTGACAAAAACCGTAACTCGCAAGCGATTATATCATGCACTAAACTCGATTAAGAATGAAGGAGCAGTAATCGGAAACGACATCGCAAAAAAGATTATTTCTATGTTTCAACCAAAGTCGTATCAATCTTTTTCTGAACGTGAAAACCAAATTATTGATCATCTAAGTCAAGGTGCCACCTACAAAACCATAGCAGATAAGCTATTTGTAACCACCAGTGCCATTAACTTTCATATTCAAAACATCTATCTAAAACTCAATGTAAACTCAAAGTCCGAAGCCTTATTAAAACTACAGGAAATCGGATAAAAAAATCATGCCCTATTCTTGCCCTTTAAATGCGTAGCTCGTGCCAGTTCAAACCGTATTTATAAACTCTTAAGGCAAGTACTAAAATTTTAATATGAGGTTTGTAGGTCATGTTTGTGCCCGCTGAATGATTTGGTTAGCGGGCACTTTTTTTTTGGTCACTTCTTAATTTATAATAGCTGAGAATATTAAATCCAAACTTAGGCTAGACTCATGGGTTATAATTAATTGGTATACCACATTTGAACCAAGTCATAAAAACCTAATGTAAAAAAATATAATCTCTGGGAAACATGCTCAGAAATTACAGCTTCAACATACCAACACTACTGTATTGCTGAAATTCTATTTTTGCTTTAAAGATTTTTATTCGCAAGGTTTAAAAAAGAGCTAGACCAAAGAATCAAATAAAAACCCTTGATATGCTTTATGGTTCTTCTTCCAGATTAAAGAAAAATATCGCAAAAGAAACTGTGCATACGAGCGCTATTAAATAAACTGATTCTTCAATAGCTCATAACTAAGCAAAGGTGGCGGAAGGAAGTTTTTAGAACCTTCAGTTAAGTCCTAAAAAATAAAAAGCATCGCATTTGGTAAATTAAAACTGCTTCCTAGCCTTTCTATTTCTGCTGCTTCTGAAATTTCTACCTCCTTTTGTCAAATAATGGACTAAACCTAGCGCCACACTAACTAAAACAATAGGAATTAGTAAATCGAAAAGATGTTCTGGTAAATTCATAAACTTAAGATACAAAAAATATCTTAATTGCCAGCTTAAATGTCAACTTCAATACCAAGAGAAGCGTAACAGGAAGAGCTGTAAAACACACCATACCAACAAAACATACGAGTTCTGCTTAATTCACAATACATCGACAGGTCTCCAAATTACGATCTGAGGGTAGGCAAGTTTATAGACTCAAAAAATTGAATAAACAGGTAAATTTGAATAGCTCTTCGAGCTTTCCTTTTTCCACTCTATTTTATTTTAGGTTCTAGCTATGAAATCATATTTTATGGTAGTATTTTGCTACTGATTAGCATTCCATTTTATATCGATTTAAAATTAAAAAATAATGGGCAACTTTTATGTAAATCCTGATATTACCAAGGCTGAAACCTTACCCGCTTCTTTCTATCGCGATGCAAAAATATTCGAACAGATGAAAGAAGACATTTTTGTAAAATCATGGCAATTTATTGGTGATAGTCCGTCTTTAGTTCCTATTGATGGCTTTGCACACCCATTTTCATATATGGAAAACTATCTACATGAACCTATGGTTTTAGTGCGAGATAAAGAAAGTAAAATACGCTGTATGACTAATGTCTGTACACATCGTGGAAATTTGATTGCCCACAATGCCGGAAATATAGCTCGTGGATTAAGTTGCATGTACCACGGCCGCCGATGGAATCTGGAGGGGCAATTCAAACACATGCCTGAATTTCAAGAAGCACAAGATTTTCCAAGACCCTGTGATAATTTACATCAATTTAAGCTAGAAGAATGGGGGCCATTTCTGTTCACAGCACTTGACCCAGAAGTCGATTTTTCTGTTATTCGAGAGTTTCTTGAAAAGTATATTGGGTTTCTTCCCATGAATGAATTTAAAAAGGACACCATAAGTAGTAAAGACTATTTGGTGAATTGCCATTGGTCTTTGTATTGTGATAATTATTTGGAAGGGTTTCATATTCCTTTTGTACATCCTGATTTGAACGCCGCGCTTGATTATGACACCTATACCACAGAATTATTTGAGTACGGAACACTACAAATAGGATATGCCGATGGCGCAGAAGAAACCTTTGACCTGCCAGAACCGCATCCCTGTTTCGGTAAGAAAGTTGCTGCATTTTATTTTTGGATTTTTCCAAATATCATGATGAACTTCTACCCCTGGGGCCTTTCAATAAATATTGTAAAGCCTATTTCTCCTTCAAAAACGAAAGTGTCGTTTATCTCCTATTTACATGGTGAAAATAGATTTGAAGGAGCTGCAAGCGCTGCTATAGACAAGGTGGAGCGTGAAGATGAGTTTGTGGTTGAAGGTGTGCATAAGGGCTTGCAATCGCGCTTCTATAAAGCGGGCCGCTTTTCTCCTTCTCGAGAACAAGGGGTACATCATTTTCATCGAATGTTAGCAGAACGTTTATAAAATTTTCTATGGAAAACCCTTTGGTAAGCATCCTCATTCCTTTTAAAAATACCGCTGTATTTCTAGAAGAATGTCTAGAGTCTATTCTAAAACAAAGCTACACCAATTGGGAAGTTTTAGCGGTCGATGATCACTCTTCAGATGAAAGCACTCCGCTTGTTGAAAATTTTGCTAAAAGAGATTCTCGAATTCAAATCCTTCAAAATGAAGGGTCCGGAATTATTGAAGCCCTCCGAACAGCATATGCTTTGAGTGCTGGCCAGTTAATCACCAGAATGGATTCTGATGATATCATGACACCGAATAAACTAGAGGTAATGACCACATCGCTATTAGATAATGGGAAAGGTCATTTAGCACTAGGGCAGGTAAAATACTTTTCAGACCAAGGAATTAGTAATGGCTATGAGCGCTATGAAGTTTGGCTAAATCAATTGACAAAATCAGGAAACAATTATTCTGAAATCTATAAAGAATGTGTCATCCCCTCCCCTTGCTGGATGCTGTATCGTACTGATTTTGATAGTTGCGAGGCTTTTGAACCGAATAGGTATCCGGAAGATTATGATTTGGCTTTCCGATTTTATGAGCAAGGCTTACAATGTATTTCATGTGATAAGCTACTGCATTACTGGCGAGACTATGATACTAGAACTTCTCGCACTAGCTCGCATTATGCGCAAAACTATTTCTTACCCATCAAGCTGTATTATTTTCTAAAACTAGAGCGCCAAAATAGCAGACCATTAGTCGTTTGGGGTGCTGGAAACAAAGGAAAAAAGATCGCTCAGTCATTAATAGATGACCAAATCGATTTTCATTGGGTGTGTGATAATCCTAATAAAATAGGAAAATCAATTTATGGAAAAGAAATGCAACATTTTGAACACTTGACAACATTAGAAAAGCCTCAAAGTATTATAACAGTTGCCAACAAGGAAGCTCAAGAAACGATTGGAGAATACTTCGGCAAGTTTGACTATAAAGCCATGGAGGACTATTTTTTCTTTTGCTGATTCATTAGCCCATAAGAATTTGCATACCGTATTAGTTGCGTCACTCTTTAAAAATGAGAAGGGCGAATCGTTTATATGATTTCTACTAAAACACATGATAGGGCATCTTTTGTCTGAAAGGGAAGCGCTCTTTTGTCTTTTTTAAATTATATTTACAAAATTAAAATCAGGAATGCAGTTTAAACATCCAGAACTACTTTGGGCCTTATTTCTTCTCCTAATTCCTATTTTTATTCATCTCTTTCAACTTCGTAGATTTCAAAAAACACCCTTTACTAACCTTAAATTTTTAAAAAAGATAGTTTCAGAATCAAGACGCAGTAATACTTTAAAAAAATGGCTGCTACTTTTTACTAGAATGCTTTTGTTAGCTGCTATAATAATTGCTTTCGCACAACCTTTTTTCGCTAAAAAGTCGGCATTACAAGAAAAGGAAACCGTCATTTATCTTGACGATTCATTTAGTATGCAGGCAAAGACGAATAATAGCACCTTGCTCGAGCAAGCCATTCAAAACCTCATTCGATCGATACCAGAAGATCAAAATTTCAGTCTCTTCACTAATGAAAAAGTGTTTAAGAATGTAAGTCTTAAAAATATTCAGAATGATCTTTTACAGCTCTCTCATACTTCGAAACAACTGAAGTTGAACGAGATTTATCTAAAGGCTAATACCTTTTTTGATGGAGATAAAAATACGGTCAAAAACTTGGTTGTTATTTCCGATTTTCAAGAATACATGGCCTTAGCAAATACTGATTCTACGCAAAGCCTTCAAAAACATTTGGTACCTCTCGCGGTAGATGATCTAGAAAACGTTTCGATAGACTCGATATATATCAATACTATAGATTCTGATAATTTAGAATTAACAGCACTACTCTCTAGTAATTCTGAGAAGGAGAGCACTGCTGTATCGCTATTTAACGGCGAAAAACTAATTGCAAAAACAGCTGCAAATTTTAGTAAGAATAAACAAGCAAAAGTGAGCTTTACGCTTCCGAAAAACGAAGTAATCGTAGGCAAAATTGAAATTTTAGATAGCGGCTTATCCTATGACAATCAACTCTTTTTCAATATTGATACAAAAGAAAAAATCAAAGTATTGGCGCTTGGTAACGAAAATAGTGACTTTTTAAAACGAATCTTTACACCAAATGAGTTTGAGTTTAGATCGGAGGCATTAAACAGCCTAAGCTATAGTGATCTTAAGGAGCAAAATTTAATTGTTCTCAATGAATTGAAAAGTATCCCAAATGCATTGACCACTAGTTTAAAAGCCTTCACTGCAAATGATGGACATCTAACGATTATTCCCCCCACCAAAATTGATCTAGAAAGTTATAACCTACTTCTATCGAACTACTTCGGCACACGCTATACCCAACAAGTAAATTACGAGCAAAATATTACAGGCATCTCATTCTCGCATCCATTGTATCGCAACGTATTTGAAAAAAATGTATTGAATTTTCAGCATCCTAAAGTCTCGCAATACTTTCGGTTAAAATCAAATGCACCAAATATTCTTTCTTTTCAAAACCAAGAGTCCTTTTTAATAGGCTCCGATGGCGTGTTTATATTTACTGCGTCACTCTCGAGTAAAAATTCAAACTTTAAAAATTCTCCCTTAATCGTACCTACCATTTATAACATGGGGGCTTCTAGCTTAAAACTTCCAGAATTATATCATTCTCTTGGAAACAATCAAAAGGTAGACCTTGCAGCCCAACTTCCTAAAGACCATATTTTTAGGCTAAAGCAGGGCGATTATGAGTTTATTCCACAACAGAAATCTTTTGCGAATAAAGTGTCAATGTATTTCAATGTTACTCTTGCAAGCGATGGTATTTTTGGAGTTTTTGACAAAGACATTTTCTATAAAAATCTAAGTTTTAATTACCCAAGAGATGAGAGTAATCTAAACTATATGGATATTTCAACCCTACATGCAAATAGCAGAAATGCTTCAATCACATCACTTTTTGAACAACTGCAAAGTGATAACGCGATCAATGCGCTTTGGAAATGGTTTGCTATTTTAGCGGTGTTATTTATGATACTAGAGGTGCTGATACAAAAATATTTATGATGAACGTACTCTTAAAAAATGCTACAATTGTAGATTCAACAAACAAAAATCTACATTTTAAAAAACGTGATATTCTTATTACGAATGGAGTCATTGACACCATTGCTTCTAAAATAGATGCCCCTGCTAAAACAAAAATCATCAGCTATAAAAACCTTCATGTATCACTTGGTTGGTTTGATAGCAGCGTTAGTTTTGGTGAACCAGGTTATGAAGAACGAGAAACTATTCAAAACGGACTAAAAACTGCTGCGAAAAGCGGTTTTACAGATATTATACTAAATCCGAATACCAAGCCTGTACCCGATAGCAGTTCAGCTATAGTCTTTTTGAAAAATGCCTCCAAAAATAGCACTACCAAGCTCCACCCTTTAGGCGCTTTAACGGTGAACGGCCAAGGAAAGGAGCTTGCCGAAATGTATGACATGAAAAATGCCGGTGCGGTTGGTTTCTATGACTTCAAACGCGCGCTTGAAAACTCAAACCTTCTAAAAATAGCATTGCAATATGCTCAAAATTTTGACGCACTCGTACATTCTTTCCCATTAGACCACAAAATAGCAGGAAAAGGAGTCGTACATGAAGGAGAGGTTTCTACCAAGATGGGACTCAAAGGAATTCCTGCGCTAGCCGAAGAACTTCATATTGCTAGAGATTTACACATTTTAGACTATACCGGAGGAAAACTCCACATACCAACGATATCAACGGCTAATTCAGTAAAACTAATAGCAGCTGCAAAGAAAAAGGGAATGGATATTAGCTGCAGCGTAGCAATTCACAACCTTTTTGTTTCCGATGAAGTTTTAGAAGAATATGATACCAACTATAAAGTAATGCCGCCGCTGCGCTCTAAGAAAGATATAAAAGCATTAATAAAAGGGATTAAAGACGGGGTTATTGATTTTGTTTGCTCTGATCACATTCCTATGAATATAGAGGAAAAACGAGTAGAATTTGATAATGCTTCCTGCGGTTCTGCAGGACTGGAAACAGCCTTCGCAGTACTAAACCAAATCTTTGATTTAGAAACAACTATTACCTTGTTAACCAAAGGCAGAGAACGCTATCAATTAGAGACCACAGCTATCAAAGAAGGGGAGGCAGCAAGTTTGACCCTCTTTGAACCTAAAGAGGAATTCATTTTTAATAAGAACGCCATGGTTTCAGCTTCAAAAAATAGTATGTTTCTTGAAAAACCAATGAAAGGCAGGGTTTTTGGAATTATTAGCAACAAGCAAATACTAATTTGAGTAACTTTAAGTAATACACTAATTAACCAACCTAAATTATAATTATGGAGCAAAGTACAATTGACGAAGGAAAAACAATGGCCATTATATCTTATGTTACTTTACTAGGAACCTTAATAGCCTGGTTCATGAATAAAGATAAAAACAACGCGTTTGCAAAATTTCATATTGGTCAAGCTTTAAGAGCTTGGATAGCGGGCATTATAATCTCAATTGTCGCTAGTGTACTGATTATGATTACGGGAGTTACTGTTCTTAGTTATCTATCATACGCGGGTTGGGTTTTGGCCGGGTTAGGATTAATAAACGCGGTAAATGGGAAAATGGAAAAAATACCTTTAGTTGGAGATATCGGATAAGTATTTTAAAACATGAGGATATAAAGGGGCTATTCTAGCCTCTTTTTTTTGCCCACAATCCAAACTTGGACTAACTTTGAACTATGACTGATTTAGAAAAAGAAGGCAAAACAACAGCCATAGTAGCGTACTTTACCCTTGTGGGTGCAGTGATTGCAATATTCATGAATATAGAACCTAAAGATGAGTTTGCCCGCTTTCATACCAGGCAAGCCTTCGGTTTGCATATTATGTTTCTCGGCTTCGCTTTGTTTTTAAGTTATGCTTTTAGTCCATATGCTTGGTATGGCTTGTATGCTTTATATATTGTTTTATGGGGCTATGGGTTTATTGGAGCACTAACAAATAAAAAACAATCAGTACCTGTGCTGGGCGCCTTCTTTCAGAAATGGTTTACTTTCATTCAATAATTTTTAATGAGCTACTGGCTCAATTAATTTTTTTTACATATTCAACTGCGAACTCGATATTTGTTAAAAAAAACTATGACTACAGCCCCCTTATCTTTAGAGCATTTAATTCGTCCTTCTAGTTCTACTAAAGGAAAGCCACCCGTACTTTTTATGTTTCATGGCTATGGAAGTAATGAAGAAGATTTATTCTCTTTTGCGCCTGAATTACAAGAAGAATTATGTATAATTTCTGTACGTGCCCCCTACCCTATGGAAGCACTTGGAAACGCTTGGTACGCTATAAATTTTGATGCGCAAAACGGAAAGTGGAGCGATGATGAGCAGGCTAAAAGTTCTCGGGATAAAATTATTTATTTTATTGATGAAGCCTGTAAAACCTACAGTTTAGATACAGAAAACGTTACTCTATTAGGCTTTAGCCAAGGAACAATTTTAAGCTATGCCGTAGCATTATCATATCCTGACAAAATAAAAAATGTGATCGCGCTAAGCGGGTATATTAATGAAAATATTCTTGCTGACGGATATAAAGAAAAAAAACATGCTGATTTAAAAATATACGCTTCTCACGGACAAGTTGATCAAGTTATTCCTCCAGAATGGGCACAGCGAGCCCCTGCTATTCTTTCAAATTTAGGAATAGAACATGTTTATGAAGAGTTCCCTGTAGGTCATGGCGTTGCGCCTCAGAACTTTTATTCGTTTAAAAAATGGTTGGATGATAAAATTTAATTGCTTCGCGTATATAGCAAATGATCCATCATAGTAAAATCTACACCCATATCATCTTTCAACTCATATTTAAGTAGTAATTCTCCCCAATATTTTCCATCTGAAAAATCTACTACAATCCATTTGTGATTCAGAATCTTAATTTTATTAAGTTTAAAATCATTCTCCATTCCCTCATACGGAATTAAGGGGTTATTTCCTTTTTGTTCATTAGTTTCCAAAAGCTTATCTGCAATGTAGCGCGCAGGGTCTTTAAGGTTCAAATCCTCATAGTATGCCAAAGCATCGTCATTATTTTCTAACGAAAAATACTGCATATCGAGCAGGTTTAAATGCAATTGCTGCACAGAGTCTTGTAGACTTACTTTTTCGGCTTGTAGCCTATTGATTTTATCATTCATAGTTTCTGCAAGTGTTCCGCTGCTCACAAAAAGATACAGTGCAATTAAACCGGCAAAAACAAAAAGGTAAAGAAATATTTTATTTTTCATACATCGTAAATTTAGTTTCGTTGCTCTACTTCATATTCGCCTAGGCTAATCTATGGTAGAAATATCTTAGTATCTAATTTCTATATCTCAATCACCAAATTATCATAAGCCAAGTGCACATTATCTGGAAGGTTTTTTTCGACTTCATCATGAAAACCAAGCAAATGACTAATATGAGTAAAGTAAGCTACGTCAGGTTTCACTTCTGCTACAAAAGCCAAGGCCTCTTCTAAGTTGAAATGTGAATGATGTGGTTCTTCACGTAGGGCATTAACCACCAAAACTTTTGAGCCTCTTACTTTATTGATTTCCTCAGCATCTATTCGCTTTACATCGGTTAGATAGGTAAAATCTTTTATGCGGAAACCAAATACCTGCAACTTATTGTGATCAACATCTATTGGGCTTACCGATGTATCTCCAATGCTAAAAGCTTGGTTATTTTTAATAATATTTAGTTCAACTGCCGGCGCCCCAGGGTACCTGTTCTCATCAGCAAAAACATAGTCAAATCGCTTCTTTAAAGAAGACGCGACACGCTCATGTACGAAAATAGGAATATTTCCTTGCCGAAAAAAGTAGGGCCTGATATCATCAATACCTGCGGTATGATCTGCATGTTCATGTGTAAATAAGATACCGTCTAACTTCTTTACATTATTGCTAAGCATTTGTTGCCTAAAATCAGGGCCGCAATCAATAACGTAGTTGAAATTATTCCAAGATAAGAGCACTGAAACGCGGAGTCTCTTGTCTTTTGGGTTCGCACTTAAACAAACAGGGTGCTTACTACCAATAACAGGAACTCCCTGAGATGTTCCTGTTCCTAAAAAAGTGACTTTTAATTTACCGCCCATTGAATTCAAAATTATAACTATTTATTGAAATCAAACATATTTTCTCGAGATTACTACCGTTTTTTCATATTAAAAAACAGATTTAAATAATTTAAAAAAATTTGAATCGTTTATGACTTAGAACCTATGTTAACTTCTTATTTTTGTTCTAACTAAAACACACTCCATGGCTTCTGTTTTAAAAAGGGATACAGCTTTTGAAAATATTCCTTCGATTAAGGCGAAAACACTCCGAATAAACTTAAACCCTGATATTTACGGCACCTTTGCTGAAATTGGCGCTGGACAAGAAACTGCACGTCATTTTTTTAGATCTGGTGGAGCTTCAGGTACCATCGCGAAAGCGATGAGTGCTTATGATAAGCAATTTAGCGATGCTATCTACGGTATTGAAAAAGACGGCAGATACGTTACTCAACCACGACTCAAGACGATGCTTAATCATGAAATGCGTTTGATGGAAGAACGTATTAGTAGAGATAGCCATCCTGAACGCCTCTTCTTTTCTTATGCAAATACAGTTGCTACTATAGATTTCTCTAAGCGCTACAAAGGACATGGTTGGATCGGAATACGATTTCAATTAGACCCTGATCAAAAAGAACTAGATGAAATTATTCTTCATGTTCGTTTCAAACAAAATGAGGCTAGGCTTCAACAAGAAACCTTAGGTATTTTAGGGGTAAATCTTATTTATGGGGCTTTTTATAAGTACCATAAACCAAAAAAAATGTTGAAATATCTATATGATCACATAGATAAGGACACCATTGAAATAGACATGATCAACTTCTCTGGGCCTAATTTCAAAGATGTTGACAACAGACTGATGAGCCTTCAGCTTATTAAAAATGATATGACCGATGCCGTTATGTTCGGGCCTGACGGAAATAATCTGTTACCAGCTGCTGTACTTTATAAAAAGAACATTTTAGCATTAAGAGGTAGTTTTAGACCCGTTACAAAGGTGAACCTTGACATGTATCAAAAGTCGTACGATATTTTTGTTCGAGATTCGACAGTCAATATAGATAAAACTATAGTTATTTTTGAGATCACCCTGTCCAACCTAAAAGCATCAGGAGAAATTGATGAGCAAGATTTCATGGATAGAGCTGAACTACTTTGT
Source organism: uncultured Flavobacteriaceae bacterium (assembly GCA_938029725.1). Lineage (GTDB taxonomy): Bacteria > Bacteroidota > Bacteroidia > Flavobacteriales > Flavobacteriaceae > Maribacter_C. The sequence goes on along the minus strand of CALHGE010000025.1, from coordinate 23,054 downwards.
TCGCTTGGTCAGCATGTAATGATTTCAAAATTTCAAGAATATTATAAACTGGTTGAATATTTCAACAATTACACCAAACAGCGTATTGGCCTTACAATGGGCGTTAATAATTTGGTTGATGTGTTTGATGAAAAATACTATCGCCACCTAAGTGGAGGTATTTTGGAAGCTTTTGGAAAATTATTCTTTAAAGATCTTCAAGTATACCTGTATCCAATGAAAAATACAGAAACGGGTCAGATTATGACGAGTAATAATGTCAAAGTACATCCTAGAATGAAGGAACTTTATAAGTTCTTTAAGTACAATGGTAAGGTAATGGACATTATAGACTATGATCCTGAAATTATGCATATTTTTTCTAGGGATGTTCTCAAGAAAATCATCAATAATGAAGAAGGCTGGGAAGATCAGCTACCTGAAGGTATCTCTGAGATTATTAAAGAAAAAGATCTTTTTAGCAAAAAATTACTAAAAGGAGAAAGTAGATAAAATACTAAAAATCAAGTTTTTAAATAAAAAAGCCTCGAAATTCGAGGCTTTTTTTTATTCATAACCATAAGGCATCAATCTAACAACTGAGCTGCGTGATCCTTAGTTTTTACTTTTTCAATTACTTTTGAAACAATTCCTTTTTCATCAATTACAAAAGTCATTCTGTGGATGCCGTCGTATTCTTTACCCATAAATTTTTTAGGACCCCAAACACCAAAAGTATGAATCACAACATGATCTTCGTCTGCTAATAAAGGATAAGGAAATTCATATTTAGCTCTAAAATTCGATTGTCTCTTTTCTGAATCAGCACTTACACCTAATAATTCATACCCCTGCTTTTGTAACTCCGTATAATTATCTCTTAAATTACAAGCCTCAGCGGTACAACCAGGTGTACTTGCCTTTGGATAGAAAAAAACAATCAGTTTTTTTCCTGAGTAATCAGATAAATTTATAGTATTGCCATCTTGGTCTTTGGCCGAAAATGCAGGAACGGCATCTCCTACTTTTAATGTCTTCATATGCGATTTTAATTAAATTAATGTTTTAGTACTACTTGATAAAATTAAACAAAAAATGACGAAAGCTGAAAAGGTTGATTTCACCATAAAGACACTTCAAGAATTGTACCCTACTATTCCAATTCCACTAGACCATAAAGACCCCTATACACTACTAATTGCTGTATTGATGTCAGCTCAAAGTACGGATGTTCGCGTAAATAAAATAACCCCATTACTATTTAAAAGAGCAGATAACCCTTATGATATGGTAAAACTTTCTGTTGAAGAAATTCGAGAAATTATAAAACCGGTTGGACTGTCACCCATGAAATCAAAAGGTATTCATGGACTTTCCAAAATGCTTGTCGAAAAATATGATGGAATAGTGCCTCAAGAATTGGAACTCTTAGAAGAATTTCCGGCAGTAGGTCATAAAACAGCGAGTGTTGTCGTATCGCAGGCTTTCGGTATTCCAGCTTTTCCAGTAGACACACATATACATAGATTAATGTACCGTTGGGGATTTACCAACGGAAAAAATGTAGTTCAAACAGAAAAAGACGCTAAAAGATTGTTTCAAAAAGAACTTTGGAATGATTTACACTTACAAATTATTTGGTATGGTAGAGAATATTCGCCAGCTAGAGCTTGGGATTTGGAAAAAGATATCATAACAAGAACTATCGGCAGAAAGAAGGTGATTAACGACTACTATAAAACTAAAAAAACCCGCTTTTAGCGGGTTTTTTTTTAGTTTAAAATGTTCTCAAATTTTAGACCTTGATACGTTATCACATGAAGTGATTTCGAAAAGCCTAGCAGAAACCGTATTGTTTCAGTGCTAGATTTAACAAGGGTACATTCCTTTTGGTATTCAGAGTAAATTTTTTCCATATTGATATAGTCTTGTTATGTAAGAATAACGCAACTAAAATGGAATTATTGTTTTTTACTTTCTTAGCAGAATTTTAATTCGTTAAAACGATATTGTGTTTTTCAATAATTTTTCTAAGGTTAATTAATGCATAACGCATTCTTCCTAAAGCTGTATTGATGCTAACTCCCGTATTTTCAGAGATTTCCTTAAAACTCATATCCTTATAGATACGCATTAAAAGTACTTCCTTCTGATCATCAGGAAGCTCTTCAATTAAATTTCTTAAATCAGAATCTATTTGATTTTTTATGAGTTGCTTTTCTGCATTTAACTTGTCGTCACCGATAACAGAAAATATATTGAAGTCATCATTACCTTCGAATTTCGGCATTCTTTTGTTTTTTCTGAAATGATCGATGATTAAGTTATGTGCAATTCGCATAACCCAAGGTAGAAATTTACCCTCTTCACTATAGGAACCTTTCTTTAATGTTTTTATTACCTTAATGAAAGTATCCTGAAAGATATCTTCAGTAATATCACGATCTAAAACTTTAGAATAAATAAAACTGGTCACTCTTTGGTTATGTCGATTAATTAGAACTTCCAACGATTTCTCATCTCCGCTAATATAATCTCGTACTAAAACTGAATCTTCAATCTGGGTTTTCATGTGAGTAGGTTTTTTCGTTAAGGTTTGAGATTTTGCGTTAGAAAGTGTTTTCTGAGTCATCTAGTTAAGTTTTGAGTGTAATTTTACATCTTGGCAATTTTGCTTCGATTCTCAATTATGACCTAAAACTATATATATCAAGGCAACAGAAAAAAACATTGTTGTCAAACCACCAGTTTCTGATGTGAAACGCTACTTTTCTATTTTTCAACAAAATAAAATGCAACATGATGCGTTGAATCAGACGAAGTACATTAGCTGCTTTTTCGTTCATTTCTACATTTATAGTTTGATTTATTTTAAAACTTCCTAAAAGCAAACTTTACAGCGTACAGAAATAAGCTTTGTAGAAATGGTATAAAAAGAAAAGCCCCGACAAGTAGATCTTGTCGGGGCTTTTGAATTATGGTTTTGGAATTTAATTTAGCATCGCTTCAAATTGAATTCCCTTGGCTTCAATTATTTCTAATGATTTTGAAAAATTCAATAAAAACTGAACAGTTTCTTGTTTCGCTTCAACTAATTCGAATTGTCTTTGTTCTTTAGAGTAAATCTTTTCCATATGAAGTTTGTTGTTGTTTCCTAAGATAACGCAACTAAACTACAATTTGATAAAACGACTCGACCTACTGTCAATTAATTCGTTAAAACAATATCATTCTCTGAAATGATCTTTCTAAGGTTAATTAAAGCATAGCGCATTCGCCCTAAGGCTGTATTAATACTTACACCCGTATTTTCAGAAATTTCTTTAAAACTCATATCCTTATATATACGCATAATGAGCACATCGCGCTGATCAGCTGGCAATTCATCAATGAGATTGGTCAAATCAGAATCTATTTGGTCTTTAATAATTTGACTTTCTGCATTCAATTGATCATCTCCCATCACTGAGAAAATATTAAAACTGTCAGAACCTTGATACATGGGCATTCTTCGATTCTTTCTAAAATGGTCAATAATAAGATTATGTGCAATACGCATTACCCAAGGTAAAAATTTACCCTCTTCACTATAGGTTCCCTTTTTAAGGGTACGAATTACTTTAATAAAGGTGTCTTGAAAAATATCTTCAGTTATTCCGCGGTCATTTACCTTAGAATAAATAAAACTACTAATACGTTGATTGTGTCGATTAATCAGTATCGCTAGAGCTCTTTCGTCTCCATTAATATAACGCTTGATTAATGTAGGGTCGCCAATTTTTACTTCCATAACGATTACTTTTTTGGTTAAACTTTGGGGCCTCTTCAATACGAAAAGGTCTTGTGGGTTATTCTTCCAATTTTAAATAAAGTAATCTTGTTGCTATAGGCTATTGACTTTTAAAGTAGACTTCAAATATAGATAAAATTATATACTTCAAGAAAAAATCTATCTATATGACTGTTTTTTTATTAAAAACACGCCGTATAACGTAGTGAATTTTCCTTTCTACTAAATACGAATAAATGTTAGCAATAGAAAGTACATCAATACAACAACTGAATGGGCTTTTACCCTATTTTTAAGAAGCATTCATGCTGGTTATTGTAATACCCTATAGTTATCTTTGCAACTTTATAACTCTTATATGGCTTCTATTCTCGACGTAAATCCGAAGGAAAACATTATTATCAAAGGTGCTAAACTGCATAACTTGAAAAATATTGATGTTGTCATTCCAAGAAACAAGCTCGTGGTCATAACTGGCTTATCAGGTTCAGGGAAATCTAGTTTAGCTTTTGACACCTTATTCGCAGAAGGACAACGTAGGTATGTAGAAAGTCTTTCTTCATATGCTAGACAGTTCTTAGGAAAGCTAGATAAACCTAAAGTGGACTATATAAAAGGAATAGCCCCTGCCATTGCTATTGAACAAAAAGTTAATTCTACGAACCCGCGCTCTACAGTTGGCACTACTACCGAAATCTATGACTATTTAAAATTACTATTTGCTCGAATAGGGCGAACTATTTCTCCCGTTTCTGGAAAAGAAGTAAAAAAGAATACGGTTACCGATGTGGTAAAGCACGTCAAAGGTTTCGATCAGGGAACAAAAATGCTCTTATTGGCTCCCATTCAAATTCGAGAAGATAGAGATGCTTTAAAGTCGCTAGAGTTATTTTCAAAACAAGGATACGCAAGAATAAAATATAAGGGAGAAGTACTTCGAATTGATTCGGCACCAAAAAATATTGCTAAAGAATTCGATTTAGTAGTAGACAGAATCATTGTAAAAGATGATGAAGATTTTTACAATAGGTTAGCAAATGCAATTGACACGGCCTATTTCGAAGGAAATGGGGAATGTATTATAGAAGAACTTAGCTCTAAAGAACAAAAGCGATTCAGTAATAAGTTTGAGTTAGATGACATGTCTTTCTTAGAACCCAATGTACATCTGTTTAGTTTTAACAACCCATATGGAGCTTGTCCAAAATGTGAAGGCTACGGCGACGTTATTGGAATTGATGAAGATTTAGTGATTCCGAATACCGCTTTATCCGTTTTCGAGAATGCGATTTTTGCTTGGCGCGGCGAAAGTATGGGATGGTATCGTGACCAACTAGTAAATTCTGCGTATACCTATGATTTTCCAATTCATAAGCCTTGGTTTGAACTATCTGAAGAACAAAAACAATTGGTTTGGGATGGTAATGATCATTTTATCGGAATTCATAAGTTTTTTAAACAACTAGAAGATAAAAGCTATAAAATTCAGAATAGAGTAATGCTTTCACGTTACCGTGGTAAAACAAGATGCAGCACCTGTAAAGGAAAGCGATTGCGCACAGAAACTGACTATGTAAAAGTTGATAATAAATCAATTTCTGATTTGGTAGAACTACCTATCGAAAAACTAATGCAATTTTTTTCAAGCATTCAGCTGAACGAACATGATGGGCAGATTGCATCACGTCTATTAAAAGAAATTAACACGCGTTTAGGCTTCCTCTTTAAAGTAGGTTTAAACTATCTGACTTTGAACAGAAAATCAAATAGCCTTTCTGGAGGCGAAAGTCAGCGTATAAATCTGGCAACTTCTTTAGGTAGTAGTTTGGTCGGTTCTATGTATATATTAGATGAACCTAGTATCGGATTACACCCCAAGGACACCGAAAATTTGATTGATGTTTTACTCTCGCTACGAGATTTAGGAAACACAGTCATAGTAGTTGAACATGATGAAGACATCATGAAGGCTGCTGACGAAGTTATTGATATTGGGCCCGAAGCAGGTACGCATGGCGGAGAAGTTGTTGCCCACGGCACACTTGCTGAAGTTTTATTATCTACCTCGCTTACGGCAAGCTACCTTAACGGTACAGAAGAAATTGCAGTTCCTAAAAAAAGAAGAGAATCAAAAAATTTCATTTCAATCAAAGGTGCACGCGAGAATAATCTAAAGAATATAGATGTCACTTTTCCTTTAAATATGCTCACCGTTGTCACAGGAGTTTCTGGTAGCGGAAAGAGTACCTTGGTGAATAAGATCGTATATCCTATTATTCTTAAAGAGGTTGGCGGCTATGGACAAAAAGCTGGTCAATACACCTCTTTTGAAGGAAAATACAAAGACATCAAACACGTTGAATTTGTAGACCAGAACCCTATTGGAAGGTCTTCGCGTTCCAACCCAGTTACCTATATTAAAGCTTATGATGACATTCGAAGTCTGTTTGCGTCGCAAAAATTAAGCAAGATTCGTGCATATCAACCCAAGCATTTCTCTTTTAATGTAGACGGAGGTCGCTGCGAGAAATGCAAGGGCGAAGGTCAGATTACCGTGGAAATGCAGTTTATGGCTGATGTGCATTTGGAGTGTGATACCTGCAGAGGCAAACGTTTCAAAAAAGAAGTACTCGAAGTAAAATTTGAAGATGTCAATATCGATGCTATATTAAATATGACTATTGATGATGCTATTGCTTTCTTTGAAACCCATGAGCAAACCAAGTTGGTCAATAAATTAAAACCCTTAAAAGATGTTGGCTTAGGCTACGTTACTTTAGGGCAGTCCTCTTCTACCCTTTCAGGCGGTGAAGCCCAGCGCATTAAATTAGCTTCTTTCTTGGTAAAAGGAAATTCGAAAGACAAAGCGCTCTTTATTTTTGATGAACCTACGACGGGTCTCCATTTTCACGACATCAAGAAATTATTAAAATCATTTGATGCCTTGATTTCAAGAGGGCATTCTATCATAGTGATTGAACACAATATAGAATTGATAAAATGCGCAGATTATATTATTGATTTAGGGCTTGAAGGAGGAGAAAATGGCGGTCAACTTCTTGCTTCAGGTACTCCCGAAGAAATTATCAAAAATAAAATTTCACATACTTCGAAATACCTTCGCGAAAAATTACGCTAAGCCTATTCGGTTTTAAGTTGTTATATATCAGCTAATTAGGCATGTGTCCTGATTTCTGGCACGCTGTTTGGTATATACTAATCGAGTGCAAATATTTCCACTCTTAATTAAAACCTTATATCATGAAAAAATTAGTACTACTTTTTACAGCACTTATTTTAGGTACCAGCGGTATCATGGCTAATACAGCAGATGATAAGGTTGCTGAACGCAATGCTTATCGATATGACAAATCTTTTATATTTGTCGAAAACGGCGTTACATTTTCAGTGTATCCCGATGGAGAATTTGATTTCTACATCGATAACAGAATCGGAAATCGTAGAAATAATGTAACCTTTAATTCAGGTTTCGATTATAGTGCATATGCACAGTATGACGATTATGGAGCAATAGTTCAAGTTGAGAACGTACCCGTTTATTATGACAATTATGGTCGTGCTTCACAAATAGGTGATACCAACGTTCGTTATAGAAACGGCAGAGTACGTGGAATAGGAAACATGAATGTCTACTATAACAATAGAGGATTATACGACTATCACACCGGATACATTAACAGTTTCAACAGATATTATGCTTACAGACCATTTCACGGGTTCTTTTCAAGACCAGCGATAGGATTCTGTTTTGTAAACTCAAGACCTTACAGAAGATATTATAGTCCGATTCGATATACGTACTACAATCCGTATAGATTCAACAGAAGACATTCATATGCTAAAATTGGTCGCGATCACAGATACAATAACGCCCGAAGAGAAAGAGCCACGGTATATAGAAATGACAAACGAGTTGCTGTGCGTGATAACGCAAGACGAAGTGACAGAACCGCTGCAAGAAGCAATTCGACTAGAGCTAATAGTGACTTGGCGCGAAACAATACGTCAAGTAGAATTAACAGAACTGCTGCTAGCAGCAATACAAACAGAAGCAATAGAACTCTGGCGAGCAATACGAATACTCGTTCTAGAAATACAACAGTTAGAAATAGTACCTACAGAAAAGGTAATGCGTCTAATCAAAGAACGGTTACAAAGCGAGAAGTTATAAGAACGCCACGTGCGACTACAGTAAAAAGAAGCTCAAGTACAACGGTACGTAAACCCGAAAGTAGAAATACCAATAGAACGGTTCGAAGTACGCAAAATAGAAGTCAAAGATCAGTAGCAAAGCCTACACAACGAACTTCAAGAAGTACCGCTAGTAAAAGTTCAAACAAGAGATCTTACAACAAGGCTCCTGCTAGAACATCTAGAAGCACAGCAAGTAGAAGTTCTTCTTCTAAATCGCTCAGAAAAGCACCAGTAAGAAGTACGGCTAGTCGGTCTACATCAACACGAAGTAGAGGAAGGCAATAAAAATAGTTTTTAGGTTGGTTAGTTGTTACCTCCGCATTAGATTTATCTACTGCGGAGGTTTTTTTGTTTATATATCTGCACTACAATACCTAAAAATCAACCACAATATGAGTGCCTATTTACACATACTTTATTCACTTTTATCTAGCCGCAAACTTTTTCTCCGGTAAAGATTAAAGAGACATATCGCCATTCACCCTTGCATTTTTCAATGCTTATAAAATCAGACTTCCACGCCGCTAGATTAATTTTATCTAGCGCCTCATCAATCGGTAGGCTGTATAAAGTACGATTTTGTATTTCTTTTTCATTTTTACTGACTGCGTCTATGTACTTACTTTTCTTAAGCCAGCCTAGACGGGTCGTACCTGACCTACTGTACACCACTGGTGTATAGAAAAATCTTCTGTTTCTACTACTATTTTAAGGGATAAGTAATTTTCATTTTTAAAATCGTTTTGTACGGCTTTAAAAACAGTTCCGTAAGGCATACTATAAAACGCTATTTGTTCATGAAATCTCCAATAAACGAAGGCTTAGCGGGTTTCCACTTGACTTACTGCAGCGAATGGAAGAAATAACAAGCATAGCATCTTTAATTTCATAGTATTCTAATTTGAAGGGCTTCGCTACGCAGCATCTCCTTTTCCTAAGTTGAAGAATTTATAAATAACAGCATTGATATCTTCAGAAATATTAAAACGATAGAGTACATACACAAAGATTAAAACCATCGGTATACTCTTCAAAATAATATTGATCAAAGGATGAAAGGAAAAAGAAACAAAATAAAAAGGAATTCCAATCGCTAGTAAAAGAACAAAAACTTTTAAAGTCGCTGAAGTAAATGGAAGTATTCCAAACTTCACTTTTACATAAATCAACTTAATGCTGTTGTAGATGAAAAAGGCAAAAAAACTGGCATAAGCAGCCCCTTCTATACCATAGGTAGGAATCAACCATAAATTAAACAGTATAGCCAAAATTGCAAGCAATGCACCCATATATAATAAAGAGCGATAATAATCAGAATTATAAAGAATGGAATTATTATTACCTAAAAGAGAATCATAAACCTTTATCAAGCCTACAATAAAAACAACAGTGAACCCACCTCTGTACGCTTCAGGAAGCAAACTATATAACTCGTTTACATTCAAAATAATCAATAGAAATAGTATTCCTGAGGCAATAAAAAGGGTCAGGGATGTCTTTTGATAAAGAGTCTTCAATCCTACTATATTCCCCATATTTATAAGCTCAGCTGTTAATGGGTATGTAATTTGATGCATACTGCGTGAGGGAACAATGATAACCATAGCGATATATGTAGCTACGCCATAATATGCAACGTTTTCAATAGCTATAAACTGATTTATCATCACCTTATCAATTTCCAACAATACGATAGCAGCCGACCCCCCAAGAATAATCAACGTGGTATAGTTAAGAATCTTTCTGGTGTTCTGTGGCCAATTGAAATCTAGTTTTGGCATTCGCAGACTATAGGCGTAGAATTTCATAACTAGCATTCGCATTAAATAAAACCCCACCAAACCTTTTAGAAAAAATTCAACGGTTATACTATCGAAATAAATAAGTGTCAATAAAATCATCGTACCAACTCTTACAAAAATTTCTTTCATAAAATTTCCGAATACTGATTTCAGTTGTACTTTTGCCCAAGCATAGAATATTTCGAAATAAGCCATCGCCAATCCGATTAGAAAAATATACCAGACGTAGTCCTTAACTACCGGGTTTGTTTGCGATAAAAAATTACCAATCGTCTCGTTTGCCAAATAGGAGATACCAAAGAGAGGCAAAATTATAACAAGTGGAAGTAAGAGCATCAGGGTTAAAAATGCATTTAAATTCTTGCTCTCCTTGAAACTGCTATAATACTTAACCAGCGTATTTTGCACGCCGAAAGCCATAAGGGGCATTAAAATTCCAGAAGCAGAAAGAATAACGGTCACCAACCCATAGTATTGATCTGTTAAGAACTGGGTAAATAGGAATAGATGGTTCACGGCGCCAATCGCAAAACCGATATAAGTGATTAAAGTATTTTTAAACGATTGTTTAAATACGACTCCCATTAGATATATTCGGCTAGTTTTCGGGTTAATTCCCTTCTGCTATATTGATTGATATTAACAGAAGAAACCCCCAATTGGTTGTTTTGATATTGTTCGAACCAATTTAACAGTACCTGCTTCAATTGAAAGTGCGCCGTATATTCGAATATTGCTCCTGTTTTTGTCGAAGCTACCATATCAGTGACTTCCCAACCTGCTGGGCCAATGCCTAAAATAGGGCGTTCTGCAGCCATGTATTCAAATAATTTTCCTGGAATAATGCCCTTCGTTTCTTCTGAATCAATTTCTGCGAGCAAAAGCACTTGTGATTTTTGCTGGTAGTGAATCGCTTCTTCATGAGACACGTAGCCCACGACGTCAACATACTCTTCCAAACCAGACTGCTTTAGGTTTTGCAACACATCATCGCTCAATACTCCGAGAAATTGTAATCGAACGCTATTTTTAAAATTTTTATTTTCTACAATCAATTCAGCAATTACCTTCCAAAGGTTTTTTGGGTTACGACCAGTGAGCATAGAGCCTATATGTGATATCGTAAACTGCTTATCTAAAACAACTTTACTCGAAACAACCGTATCGTAGCCGTTAGTGATTACCGCAATAGGCTGTCTCGTAATGGCTTGAAACTCTTTCTTTGTTGTTTCGCTAGTAACGAGAATCTGATCGGCTATCGTTAATACCAACTGCTCTAGCTCTTTATGACGATTCTTAGCCAGTGTAGTCATTTTTAACTTCTTATGATACCCAATAGACGTCCATGGATCTCTAAAATCGGCAATCCATTTTACTTTTTTAAACTCTTTTAAGTAATGACCGATGAGGTGAACGCTATGCGGTGGTCCAGTGGTTATAATTGTAGCTATATTTTCTTTTTCTATAACATCGTACAAAAACTTAACAGATGGGCGAACCCAATATTTACGGGCATCAGGAATAAAGATATTACCCCTAACCCAAAGCATAAACTGCTCTAAAAAGGATTGGTTTTTAGTTTGAATGATTCCTGAACTTATTCGTTTTGTTTTCTTTTTTGAAAACATACTAGCCAAACGATAAGGTTCAAAAATTCGATTTTTGTAGATCCTAATATCATCTGGAATATCACCATGAAAAGTCTCGTCAATAATAGGATAATTTGGATTCTCTGGAATGTAAACTACAGGTTCAACACCAAAATCACGAAGGTATTTCACAAATTTCAACCAGCGCTGTACACCGGGGCCGCCAGCTGGTGGCCAGTAATAGGTAATGACCAGCACTTTTCTCATTAGTCTTGTGGTTTTTCTTCTTTCCGTCTCGATTTCCAAAAAGTAAATCCGATACCTCCGAGAACTACCAATGCTAAAAGAATAGAACTGGCTAGTGTAATCTTACTACCTGTCTGTACGACCGCTGGTTCAAACTTGAATTCTACGGTATGTTTCCCCTCAGGAATTCGCAAAGCACGAAGTACATAATTCACTCGAAAATGGTCTTGTACTATTCCGTCAATGTAAGCATTCCAGCCATTTGCATAATACATCTCTGAAAAAACAGCCACTCCGGCGTAGGTGTTATCAGATGCATAAGTCAAATGATTCGCTTTATAGTCGGTAAGTGTAATTACCGAGGTGGAATCTGTTCGAAACGCAAATCGATTAATATTTGAAAAGTCTTTCGTATTTACAATTGCTACTTTTTTTGAAGCTAAACCTTGAAGTGAGTTCATTTCTTCATCGGCACTAGTTACTTTCTTTAATTCAGTAATGAACCAAGCGTTTCCATTGGCTTCAGGGTTTGTAGCAGGGTAGCTTCTACCCTCTTCATCTTGCTGAACAACATATTTCACGTTTAACATGTTCAAAACTTCCATATTGCCCTTTGCCAATTGGTAGTCAAACAAATCTTGAATACCTGCTGGTTTTGCTGCGTGATAGCCACTAATAGAGTGGTGAAAATACGCAGTTCGTGCTCCACTTAATCCTTCTGATTGGTCAAAAACACGATAAATACCATTGTCTTTCTTAATCTGCTTATCAAGAACGGTCTCTTTAAAAGGCTGGTTCATTGCTCTTCTTGAAACAAAATTATCTTTGTTGACATAACGCAAATCAACACCTACCAAATCAAAAACAATAAGTGCACCCAAAGTTATAATTACTAGGTTCTGTTTTAGCATTCCTTTCAGGTAGAACCAAAGAGGAATTGTAGCTAACACAACAAACATGAAAGACCTAAACAAATCATTATTGTAAATTGCCTTTCGATCTAATTTAATTAAGGCATACAATTCATCACCATAATTCGCTTTCAACATGCGATCTCCTGGCCCCTCAAACGAAAAAGTCCCTTTAAAAACGAACAAGGCAACACAAAGGCCCATCACAGAAGTGAATGCAATTTTAAGCGCCTTCATTTTTTTTGTTTTTTCTATGGATGGATTAAATAGTGCCACCAAAGCTAACATGGCCAATACAGGAGCACAGAGTTCTAAAATCACTTGTATAGAAGATACCGCTCTAAACTTATTGTAGAGTGGAAAATAATCAATCATAAAATCGGTCAATAAACTAAAATTTTTACCCCACGATAGTAGCAAAGACATCAACACGCCACTAAAAAGCCACCATTTGGCTTTTTTCTCTACTAGAAACAATCCTAGAATAAATAAGAAGAAAATGATTGCTCCAATATAAGCAGGGCCTGAAGTTATGGGTTGATCACCCCAATAGGTTCGAACTTGACTTGAAAAATCAAGTGCTCTTTTTCTTTGTAAACCTTGATCAATTAGAAAATCATAGGTTTTAGAATCTTCTCCCAAATTTTCAAAAGTTGCACCACCAAACAAACGCGGAACAAAAAGGTTTAAAGATTCAGAGACCCCATAACTCCATTGGGTAATGTATTCTTTATCCAAGCCCGTAGATTTCTCTTTAGGTAGGCCATCTGGTTTAACGCTAAGTTTCGAAGCGCCTCGTGTACTCCAATCTGCATACTCTTTGGTGGCCATTAGCCCAGTTGCATTGGCTGCAATACCTATTGTAACGGCTACTAACAAAATTCCAACTGAAGCAAAAAAGTGTTTTAAGTATTTCTTTCTAATAGCCTCCACTAAATAAACGAGACCTAATATCAAGACCAGGAACATAAAATAGTAGGTCATCTGGTAGTGATTTGCACGTATTTCAAGAGCCATTGCTATTGCTGTTAACACAAAACCCCATAAGTACTTCTTCCTAAAAACCAATATAATTCCCCCTAAAAGCATAGGCAAGTATCCTAAGGCATGAGCTTTCGCATTATGCCCCGCTCCAAAAATGATAATAAGGTAGGTTGAGAAGCCAAATGCAAGCGCTCCTACAATAGCCAGTCGATAATCGACTTTCATACAAGAAAGTAGTATGTAGAATCCTATAAAATAAAGAAAAAGATAATCCGCAGGCCTTGGTAGAAAACGTATAAACGTATCCAATTTTTTTACATAATCATGCGGGTAATATGCACCTAACTGATACGTAGGCATGCCACCAAAAGCACTATTGGTCCAATAAGGCTCTTGTCCGTCATTTTGTTTTCGAAAATCATTCTGTTCCTTAGCCATGCCAACAAACAGTTTGATATCAGACTGCTCAATAACTTTACCCTGCAAAACAGGGCTGAAGTATGCTAAAGCTACAATTACAAAAAATACGGCCACAAAAAAGTGGGTAAAAAACGCTTTTAAACCTGTTTTCATGAATTGTCTTAGTGGTTGAGTCCGCTAAAATACAGAATGAAGTAGTTTTAATTTTTTCTTTTAGCTACAAATTTTACATTTTGTATGCGAATCTTGCTAAATTTAAGAAGTATAGTACTGCAGTACAGATTAAAACACGGTCATTAGAACGCCTAAGCACTATTTTTTTTCTTAGAAAAAATAAGCCCTCGTTATCAGTCAATTTCCTCAAAGTCGATATAATCTCCAACTTTTTTTGAAGTGCCACCTTTCTTTGTGGGTTTTTTATCTATGATGACATCACCAACCTGCTTTTCTTCGCTAGAATTTTGATTAGCAAAATCACCAAATTTTTCTTTAAAATGTGCTTCCGTTTTCTTCGCTGCATAGTTGATAATCTTTGGAGCGAAAAGCTTTACCAATTTCTTAAAAAGATAATAGCACAGAATGATTATTAAAATCGTCTTTAAAAAAGCCATAATATTTGTAATCTATTATATCAAAAATACGATTCTCACGTTGTACTCAATAGACCAAAGTCTTAAAATAATAATAAAATAGTATTTATGGGCAGCCTGTTAGAAGTAAACAAACGAAAGCAATTGTTGTTTTTATTCGTACTAATCCTTCCTCTTTTAGGGTTTTCACAGTATACTGATGTCATTAATTCCAATAGACCAGGCCTTTCAGTAAGCGCCTATGCCGTTGGCAAAAATGTAATTCAATTGGAAACTGGGCTTCGTTTTGAGCAAAGTGACCACTCCCTTTTAAACACGCAAGCAAACCTTTGGGGTGCAGACCTTTCTTTACGCTACGGATTACTTTTCGAATCATTGGAAATCAATTACGAAGGTACTTTTCAAAATAAAAACACGGCTTTTACAAATACGGGGCTAGAAGAATCTTTCTGGAACTTCTCAAGAAATCGATTGGGACTTAAATACCTAGTCTACGATCGTTACAAGAACCCTGAACGTAACAAGCCTAATATTCGTAGCTGGCGAGCAAATAATGTTTTTCAGCTAAAGAACTTGATTCCTTCGGTATCCGTTTATGGCGGCGCTACGTTCAATCTAGGTCAGAATCCATTCTATTTAGGTGACCCAACCGTTTCTTATAGAGCCATGGTTGCCACCCAAAGTAGACTTACACCACGTTTTGTACTTATTTCAAATATAGCCTATGACAGAATTTCTACTGATTTTCCAGAAATGAGTTATTTAGTTTCGATATCCTATGCGTTTAGAAACCCAAAATGGAGTACTTTTTTTGAAAACCAAGGCATTAAAAGTGATCGGTATTCAGATGTATTACTAAGAGCTGGAGCGGTTCACTTACTCAGCGAAGACCTTCAGATAGACCTAAGTATGGGCGCAAGTTTTAAAAATACACCTTCAAGAATATTTATTGCTGCCGGCATGTCTTATCGCTTTGATTTGCATTCTGACCCACCTGTAAAAGCTATTGAAGATCAAGAAGCAGGAGAAAATGGCTTCGGACCGATCAAGAGAAATGCCATGCAAAAGAAGAAAAACGGCAAGAATAACGAGCGTACTGGTTCAGGTGCTGAAGATATTGATCTAGGCCCTTCAAAAAAACAACTCCGAGAAAAGAAGAAAGCAGACAAGAAAAAGAACAAAAGCAAAAAAAAGAAAGACGACGGGGTAATTGAATTTTAAATACCCCGTTTGCTACACGTATTGTTCATCTTTCTATTGCTTAAACCATGGCAAGGAAAAACTTTTGAGACCATCATAGATTTTATTTTTTTCTTTTATGGCCTCTTTTGACCCTTGTATTCTTCTTAGTATACACCCCTAAAAATACTTCATTAAGTCATTAGTAATTTTATTCTAAAGATTAATATACCTAATATTGACCTAAGAAAAAACGAAGCATGGTTACCCTTAAAGAGGCGGTTACAAAATCAGAATTAAAGCAGTTTGTGAAATTTCCTTTTACACTTTACAAGGGCTCCCCGTATTGGGTTCCTCCTATTATCAATGATGAGTTAGATAGTTTTGATAAAACCAAAAACCCAGTGTTTAAAAACGCTGAAGCTTGGTTTTTTTTAGCCTATAAAGAAGGGAAACTTGTTGGGCGTGTAGCAGCCATTATAAATCACATAGAAGTTAATCAGCAAGCGCTAAAAAAAATGCGCTTTGGCTGGTTCGACTTTATTGATGACACAGCGGTTTCAGAGGCTTTACTCAAAAAAGTAACAGAGATAGGCTCTCAGCATCAACTTGAATATATGGAAGGCCCAGTAGGTTTTTCGAATTTAGATAAAGTAGGCGTGCTTATAGAAGGGTTTGAGCATATCGGAAGCATGATTACCTGGTACAATCATAGCTACTACCAAAGTCATTATGAACAATTGGGCTTTGTCAAAGAGAAAGAGTATATGGAAAATAAATTTCCAGCTAACAACGTAAACCCTGCTCTTTTCTCAAAATTAAACGATTTAATAAAACGTCGATACGGTCTCCGCGAAATAAATTTCACCAAGACCAAAGACGTATTGCCGATGGTAGATGAAATGTTTGATTTATTCAACGCCTCCTACTCAAAACTATCTTCGTTTGTGCCTATTACAGCCATTCAGAA
The DNA here is from genome assembly GCA_938029725.1 of uncultured Flavobacteriaceae bacterium. Lineage (GTDB taxonomy): Bacteria > Bacteroidota > Bacteroidia > Flavobacteriales > Flavobacteriaceae > Maribacter_C. Next base: position 6,379 of record CALHGE010000025.1, on the reverse strand, counting down.
AGCGTATTACAAGAAAAAATATATAAGTTTTATTAATCCGGAGTACATCAAATTCGTTGTCGATAAAGAGGATAAGCTCATTGCATTTGCAGTTGTAATGCCTTCTTTTTCAAAGGCATTACAAAAAGCAAAAGGAAAACTTTTCCCTTTCGGAATCTACCATTTGTTGAAAGCTAAAAAACAAAGCAAGGATGTTTATTTTTATTTAGTAGGCATACATCCTGACTATCAAAAGAAGGCGGTAACTGCTATTATCTTTAATGAATTTCATAACACCTTTAATGAAAAAGGAATTGACATGTGTTATCGCACACCTGAATTAGAAGAAAACATAGCCATTAAACAGATGTGGAAGCATTTTGATCCGGTCATATACAAACGAAGACGTACCTATAAAAAAGACCTTATTCAATAAAACTATTGTAAAAACATACTGGCATAAAAAAACCATCAATTAGATTATTCATCTAATTGATGGCTTTTTGTATACACCTCTTTCTAACTTATTCACCCATTGCGGCAGCTACTGCAGCAGAAAGTCTTTTGTAGGTTCCATTTTCCAAACGCTCTCTAATTGCAGAGAAAGCATCTAATGTAATGGCTATATCCTCTAAAGTATGCGTTGCTGTCGGAATCATTCGCAACAGAATCAATCCTTTAGGTATTACAGGGTAGACCACTATAGAACAAAAGATTCCGTAGTTTTCACGTAAATCTTTTACAAGCGCCATCGCCTCTGGTATACTACCGTTTAAGTATACGGGCGTAACACAACTACTCGTGGTACCAATATCAAAACCTCTTTCTTTTAGTCCGTTTTGAAGGGCATCAACATTTTCCCAAAGCTTTTCTTTAAGCTCCGGCATGGTACGAAGCATATCTAAACGTTTCAAAGCCCCTTTTACATATACCATAGGTAACGACTTAGCGAACATTTGTGATCGCAAGTTGTATTTCAGGTAATCTATAATTTCTTTATCCGCTGCTACAAAGGCACCGATACTCGCCATTGACTTAGCGAAGGTGGCAAAATAAACATCAATTTCATCTTGAATACCTTGCTCCTCACCTGCTCCGGCTCCTGTCTTTCCTAATGTTCCAAATCCGTGGGCATCATCGACTAATAGTCGAAAACTAAACTTTTTCTTTAAGGCAACGATTTCCTTAAGCTTACCTTGCTGTCCTCGCATTCCAAAAACTCCCTCAGAAATCACTAAAATACCACCTCCGGTCTGCTCGGCCATTCTTGTAGCACGTTCTAGATTGACTTCTAAGCTCTCCATGTCATTGTGCTTGAACGTAAATCGCTTGCCCATATGCAAACGAACACCATCAATAATGCAGGCATGACAATCTACATCATAAACAATAATATCATCTTTCGCTACTAATGCATCGATAGTTGACATGATACCTTGGTAACCAAAGTTCAATAAATACGCAGATTCTTTCTCTACGAATTCAGCACATTCTTGTTCAAGTTGTTCATGGAATTCCGTGTGGCCACTCATCATACGAGCGCCCATAGGGTAGGCAGCTCCATATTCCGCAGCGGTTTCACCGTCGATTTTTTTTATCTCGGGTAAATTTGCTAGGCCTAAGTAGTCGTTGATGCTCCAAGTAATGACTTCCTTACCACGGAATTTCATTCGGTTCGAAATAGGACCCTCCAATTTTGGAAAAACAAAATATCCTTCAGCCTGAGAAGCCCACTTACCTAGTGGCCCCTTATTCTCTGTAATTCTATCAAATATATCTCTCATTGCACTTGTTAAGTTTTTGAAAACCTTACGGCTCTGCAAAAATATAGATTTTAGGGCAGAAAAAAAGGCAATACTACGAATAGTCATTGCCCTTTTATACAAAATCAGTATAATTTCTATCGAATCACCTGTATTTGCGGGGTTTCTTCGACATTACTATTGTTTAAAAATCCTTGAGCTTCCATCCAATCATCGCTATATATTTTACTCATATAACGCGAACCGTGATCTGGAAAGATTAATACCACGTTACTATCTTTGCCAAATTCACCTTCATCGTCCAATTGTTTTACAGCTTGCACGACAGCACCACAAGTATATCCTGCAAAAATTCCTTCCGTTTTTGATATTTTTCTAGCCGTATGCGCACTTTCTTCATCGGTCACTTTTACAAACGCGTCTATACTGTCAAAATCAGTAGCACCAGGTATTAAATTCTTACCCAAACCTTCAATGCGGTAAGGATAAATTTCATCGGTATCCAATTCTCCTGTTTCATGATACTTCTTCAATACCGATCCAAAAGCGTCAACCCCAATAACCTTTACCTCAGGGTTTTGTTCTTTAAGGAAACGTGCCGTTCCGGATATCGTTCCTCCGGTACCACTGCAAGCAACCAAATGAGTGATTTGCCCATTGGTTTGTTCCCATATTTCTGGGCCCGTTGATTTGTAATGTGCCTCCATATTCAACGTGTTAAAATACTGATTGATATAGATAGAACCTTTAGTTTCTTCATGTAAACGTTTTGCCACTTGGTAATATGAACGTGGGTCATCAGCACTAACATGTGCAGGACAAACATAAACTTTCGCACCCATGGAGCGCAACATATCAATTTTATCAGGAGAGGACTTAGAACTAACCGCTAGGATACAATCATATCCTTTGATCATACTAACCATGGCAATACTAAAACCAGTATTACCAGAGGTTGTCTCAACAATCGTACTTCCTTCTACTAAAATTCCTTTGCGTTCTGCTTCTTCTATAATGTGTATTGCAATTCTATCTTTAGCAGAATGACCTGGATTAAAAGATTCTACTTTAGCATAAAAATTACCCGTTAAATTTTCGGTTATTTTATTTAGCTTGACAAGAGGTGTATTTCCTATAAGTTCTAGGATATTGTTACAAGCATTAATTTTGTCTTTCATAAAATGACATCTAGGTTGAGCTTTCATATTGATTTAGAAACATGAACTTCCGCTGCAAAATTAGCATTTTTTTTAAACTAGTCGATTATACCTTCCAAATCGAGTAAAAACGCGTACTCCTTCGCAACTTCTTTTAGTGCTTCAAAACGACCAGAGGCACCACCATGACCGGCGTCCATGTTAATATCAAATAACAAGATATGATCATCCGTTTTTAACTCTCTTAGCTTTGCTACCCATTTTGCCGGCTCAAAATACTGTACTTGAGAATCATGTAAGCCTGTGGTGACTAACATATTTGGATATCCCTTTGCTTCTATTTGATCATAAGGCGAATATGATTTCATATAGTCATAATACTCTTTCTCATTAGGGTTTCCCCATTCATCGTATTCTCCTGTTGTTAATGGAATTGAATCGTCTAACATCGTAGTAACCACATCTACAAAGGGTACTGAAGCAACTATACCATTATATAGTTCTGGAGCCATATTAACTACCGCACCCATTAAAAGTCCGCCAGCAGAACCACCCATGGCATAGAGGTGATCAGGACTTGTATACCCCTCCGAAATCAAAAATTTAGAGCAATCCACGAAGTCGGTAAAAGTATTTTTCTTTTTTAAGAGCTTACCATCTTCATACCAAGGTCTTCCTAAATATTGCCCTCCTCGAATATGAGCGATCGCATACACAAACCCTCGATCTAATAAGCTCAATCGTACTGTTGAAAAATAAGGGTCGATTGTTGCACCGTAAGACCCGTAAGCATATTGTAGAATCGGAGCATCTCCATCTAACTTCGTGTCTTTATGATATACTACAGACATGGGTACTTTTACACCATCTCTGGCGATAGCCCAAATACGTTTTTCAATATAATTTTCCTTGACAAAGTTTCCACCTAAAACCTCTTGTTCCTTTTTGATTTCCTTTTCCTTAGTCGTCATATTGAAATCAATAATAGAACTAGGCGTAGCCATTGAATTGTAACGATACCGCAGTACTTCTGTATCAAAATCAGGGTTGGCACTCACTCCTGATGTATAGGTTTCACTATCAAAAGGAAGGTAATAACTATTTGAACCATCCCATCTCACAACCTTTATTTCATTGAGTCCGTTCTTACGCTCTGAAATCACATAGTATTTTTTAAAAATATCTATACCCTCCAACAAAACATCTGCCCTATGTGGAATAAATTCTTTCCAGTTTTCGGCAGAAGTATTCCCTTCAGCCACCTTCATCAACTTAAAATTAGTAGCGTCATCTTTGTTCGTCAAAACGTAAAAATCATTCTCGTAATGCGCAATGCCATACTCAAGCCCGCGTGTTCGAGGTGAGAAAATTTTAAATTCTCCGTCAGGATCACTTGCTTTTAAGGTTCTAACTTCGGTAGTCAAAGTACTATAAGAACCTATAATAATATACTTTTTAGATTTCGATTTATAAACGTAGGCACCAAAAGTTTCATCCACTTCATTAAAAACTAAAGCATCTTCATTAGCTCCTAACTTGTGCTTATATATTTTATCAGATCGCAGCGTAACATCATCTTGTTTGCTATAAAATATAGTTTTATTATCATCGGCCCAGACTGAATTTCCTGCGGTGTTGTCTACCTTATCTTCAAGTACATCACCTGTTTTAAGGTTTTTTATTTGAAGTGTATATTTACGCCTTGACACGGTATCTATAGAGAAAGCAGCCAAGGTATTATCTGGGCTTATAGAAAAACTAGACAGGCTGAAATACTCATGCCCTTCCGCCAATATATTACAATCAAAAAGAATTTCTTCCTCAGCATCGAGGCTTTCTTTTTTTCTCGAATAAACAGGGTATTCTTTTCCCAATTCATAACGTGTGATATACCAATAGCCATTTTGTTTATAAGGAACCGAAGAATCATCCTCCTTAATGCGAGATTTCATTTCTTCAAATAAAGAAGCTTGAAAATCGTTAGTATGCCCTGTCATTTGGCCGTAGTACGCATTCTCCTTTTCAAGATGAGCGATAACTTCTTTATCCTCTCTATCATTCATCCAATAGTAATTATCGACCCTAACATCATCGTGCTTTACTAGTTCTTTGACTACTTTTTTTGCAACTGGAGCTTCGGTTTTACTCATATCTTTATTCTGGTTTTGGCAAGAAGCCGCAAAAGTAAGACATCCTAAAAGAACAATTTTGAATTTATCTATCTGTAACATTAATCCTTGTTTATTCTCACAATTTAGTAATTTCGTTAAGTATAAACAGTTAAAAATATGTTATGTTCGGAGATATGATGGGTATGATGGGAAAACTGAAAGAAACCCAGCAGAAAGTAGAAGACACAAAAAAACACTTAGATAGCGTTAACCTAGAAGAAAATTCTCCAGAAGGACTTATAAAGGTGCTAATAACAGCGAATCGTGCTATCAAGAAAATTCAGATAGATGATACTCTTTTAAATGATAAAGAGCAATTAGAAGATTATTTGATATTAACCCTCAACAAGGCCATTGAAAAAGCTACGAAGGTCAATGAAACTGAACTTGCAGCTGTTGCTAAAGAAGGAATGCCAAATATACCAGGTATGGACAAGCTGTTCAAATAAAGGAGATAGTTCTAATTGGTATACTAAATACTAAAAAGCTATCGTTAGCATACAATGAATGGCCTTTATATAAGTATGGCAAGCTAATTGCTGTATTTAAAAAAACACAAAGATGAAACACCTAATCTTATTTTTTATTTTACCTTTTTTCATATCTGCCCAAGCCGATAAAGCTAGTGTTGCCGATAGTCAATGGTTAACCAACTATGATAATGCAATTCAAACTGCCGAAAAAAATGACAGAAATGTACTGGTATATTTTACAGGCAGTGATTGGTGTCCGCCTTGTAAGTTGTTAAAAAAGGACCTATTTGAATCTGCAGAATTTTTAGCGCTTGCAGACCACTATGTTTTGCTTTATATCGACATACCAATGAATAGAGATATTATTAGCCCTGAACAACTACAGCATAACAAGGACCTATCTTCAAAATTAAATAAAAAAGGTTCGGTACCCTTGATGAAAATTTTAGATAAAAAAGGAAAAGAGTTGGATTTATATTCTGGCTATAGCATGAATGGAGAAACAAGCTACCATTTAGATCTTCTTAAAAAACACCAATAATACAGGTAACTAAAAAAAGGGCTTTCCGTTATGGAAAGCCCTTTTTTTTTAGTTTTTAGTCCCGTGCTTAGATTAATCGTTAATCAATCTAAACTCAGTTCTTCTGTTTACAGCATGCTCTCTTTCAGTACAAGAAACACCCTCTTTACATCTATTTTTTGTTTTTGTCTCTCCGTATCCGTTAGCAACTAATAAACTAGAGTTTACTCCTTTGCTAATCAAATAATCAGCTACTGATCTAGCTCTTCTTTCAGAAAGCGCTTGGTTGGCAGTTGCTCCTCCTTTAACATCAGTA
>CALHGE010000024.1 GCA_938029725.1 uncultured Flavobacteriaceae bacterium | reverse complement strand
ACTGAAAATTTAATTGATAACAATAGTTTGGTGTATTTAGAGCATGAAGCAGAGGAAAACTTTGATTGGAATGATTTCGACTTACAGATACTTAAACAGGCAAAAGCAGGCCAAGTACACAGCTTTCTTTTAAAGAAGAATTAAATTAAAAATGGAAATATGCTTAGTAATATAAATAAATTATTATCCCTTTTCTTGTTTATGCCTGTGTTATTTATTGGACAAGCAGCACAAGCAAATATAGAAGTCACTTTTGTTGAAAGCGCACCTAAAGATCGTTTTGTAATAAAGAATACTGGTAAATGTCTTTTGCAGAATTTGAGCTTAGAAATTGATCTTAGCAAAAGCGCAGGACGCTTAATTTTTGATACAACTGCTATTGGAGCAGGGGTAGAGGTTTTTCAGCCTTTCGAAGTAACAGAAGGAAGTATTACAATTAATCCTCAACGTTTATTGAAAGACGGAGATTCTAAATTATCTTTGGTTATTGAGGAGTTAGCTTCAGAGAAGTCTGCAAGTTTCACTATTGATGTTGATGATACTTTACCAAAAAGTGAACTAGGAAAAATTCGTGTAGCAGACTCTGAAATAAAAAATGGCTTGGTGGAATTCAGCTCAACAAAGAGTAAGACATCTAGCGGTATTTTTGGGAAAGATAGTAAGGCAATTATTTTACTAACGCCCTGTTCTTGATTATTAGATAAATAGCGTAAAAGTGGGGGGTGTCTTTTAATCAATTAAAAATACTGTTCCGAAGATATATGTCCAGGTTTATGGTTTAAATGCCTGTCCATTCCACGTTCTTTCAAAACCTCCTTGGTATCTTTCAGCATGCCACTATTACCACACTGCATTATATGAGAGTCTTCTTTAGATATTTCTATACCAGCTTTTGCTTCCAGTTCACCACTTTTGATTAAGGCTGGGATGCGTCCTTTTAGAATACCTTCATGATCTTCACGGCTAACTATTGGGATAAACTGAAACTGTTCAGGGTACTCTATGGTGAATTTTTCTATTAAATCGGAATAATTTAATTCATTCGCTATGGGTACCGCATGTACCAAAATAATTTTTTCAAATCGCTCCCATACTTCTGCTGTTTTCAGCATTGAAAAATAGGGTCCAACACCAGTTCCTGTTGATAGCATCCACAGATTTTTTACGTCAGGAATTTGAGATAGTACAAAAAAACCTACACAGGGCTGAGCTATTTCAAGCGTATCACCTGGTTTCAAAGAAGCAAGTCCATTGGATACTTTGCCATTAGTAACGGTATTGAAATATACCTCGGCATATTTATCATTAGGTGTATTGAGTAATGAATAAGGATTTGCGAATTTTTCTAGCTCACCGTCATCATTTAGAACTTCGACCTGTAGGCGTGCGAACTGACCTGCTTTAAAAGGTAAGAGCTTTGCCTCAAAGATTAAAGCAAAATGCCTATCTGTAAGCTGGCGGTTTTCGATAACCGTTGCAGATATCCAGTTTGTAGCCATTTAATGTGCTTTCTCGATATATAGTCTTTGTTTCGACCAGCACGATAATTCCATTCGGAATTGTCGATGGACTTTCTGGCTCTTAGTGAGCCTAAGAAAGCCACACCCCCCCATTTTTGAAGGGTTTTGTATATTTATTGGACTATTCAGGTACAAAATTATCCACAGCTGTTGGACCATCGCCAAATAGAAACTTTTCCATTTCTTCTTCCAGGAATTTACGATCTTTTGGATTAATAGGCGATAAACGATATTCATTTAACAACATGGTTTGATGCCCCACCCATGCCGTCCATGCTTCTTGGCAAATGCCATCATAAATTCTCTGACCTAAATCACCTGGGTAGACCAATCTCTCTAGACCTTCAGCTTCTTTACCCAATTTTACGCAATTAACCATTCTTGCCATTGTCTTGTTCTCGTAATGTATTTAAAAGTGTTGTAACGGGAGCAGCTAGCCCACCGTTGAATTCTGTTTTGATGTTATACCAGAGTGTTTCATGATTCTCCATCACACTATTATTTATGGGGTGTTTTAGCACTATAATCAAGGGTTGAATATGCAATTTGAAATGACTAAAGGTGTGACTGAGCAATGGTATCTTTGTAGCTTTAGCCAAAGATTCATCAACATAACTTTTCAACCATTCGCTAGCATCAGTTTCTGTATCAAACTGAGGGAAACACCACAAGCCTCCCCAAATACCTACAGGTGGGCGTTTTATCATCATGACTTCGTTATTGTTGTTTCTATCGCTGTTTGTATTTTTGATTATTAACATAATCGCCTGTCTTTCAGGAATTGCCTTTTTAGGCTTTCTCGCGGGAAAATCTGCCTGAGTTCCATCAGCATTAGCAATACAGTCAGTCTTTAGGGGGCAGTCATCACAACGGGGTTTACTTCGAGTACAAAGCGTTGCACCTAAGTCCATAATAGCTTGAGTGTAATCAGCATTGCGTTTTTTCGGAGTAGTTTCTTCTGCACAAAGCCATAGTTTTTTCAATACGTCAGCTTTGCCTGACCATCCCTCAATCGCAAACACTCTGCTCAAAACACGTTTGACATTCCCATCTAAAATCGGTTCTGGCTTGTTATATGCAATTGATAAAATAGCAGCCCCAGTTGAACGTCCAATGCCTTTCAGAATTTGAATACTATTAATATCAGTTGGAAATTGACCATTAAAATCACTACAAACCATTTTTGCTGCCGCATGCATATTACGTGCGCGTGCGTAATAGCCTAAACCAGACCAATGTTTTAAGACTTCGTCTTGTTCCGCATCTGCTAAATTTTGCACCGTCGGGAACGATTGCATAAATTTTTCAAAATATGGAATAACAGTTTTCACTTGAGTCTGTTGCAACATGATCTCGGATATCCATACGCGATAGGCGCTTATATCCTTTTGCCATGGCAAGCCCTCACGCCCATGAATATCAAACCAAGCTAATATTTTTCCAGAGAAGGATTCATTATTTTTAATAGATTTTTTAGACATTGTTTGAAGAGTTAAAAACTAGAGTTGTGTTTATGCGTTATTTTCAAAACTATAACTAAAATATTTAATATCATCATCAGAATTTGTCCCATAAGCTGGAATTATTTTAAAGCCATATTCGCCGTATAGAAATTGAGCGGCTTTCATTTTTTCTGGCAGTGTTTCCAATACTACTGATTCGTAATTCAGCTCTCTAGCAAAGAGCATTGAGGCATTGAAAAGGTCTTTTCCTACTCCATGGCCTCTATAAGTTTCTTTAACATACAGTCGCTTTAATTCTGCGTCAATTTCTTGTTTGTCATCTCTTGGCCTGATTGCTGAACATCCAACAACTTGGTCATTATCAAACGCAAGAAATATTACACCCTTAGGTTCTGCATAACTGCCTGGTAAACTTGCGAGTTCTTCTTCGAAGCCTTGAAAACAGCAATCTGCATTTAGCCATGCCTGATATTCGCGGAATAAATCGCGAACTATATCCATGTGTTGTTCTTCAGCCTTAATAATATTCATAAGTTTCTCTTAGATATTTATTGTTACTTTTAGAATCAGCTCTGATTCAAGAATTCTCCACTCTGATGTTTCCACATGGTCGCATATTTACCATCTTGTTTGAGTAACTCCTGATGCGTACCTTGCTCAATTATTCTTCCATGTTCTAAGACTATAATACGATCCATTCGTAAAATAGTGGATAAACGATGCGCAATAACTATTGCAGTCTTATCAGAAATCAATTCAAAAATAGCCGTTTGAATTTGTTTTTCTGTGATGGAATCTAAAGCACTTGTTGCTTCATCTAAAACCACGATAGGTGCTTCTTCTAAAAAGGCACGAGCTAATGCAATACGTTGTTTTTCTCCTCCAGAGAGTTTTACTCCACGTTCACCTACCATCGTTTCAAATTTTTCAGGTAGCTTATTGATAAACCCTAATGACCCTGACTTTTTTGCTGCTGCGATTAATTGCTTTTCACTCACGACACTGTTTAAAACGATATTATCACGAACTGATCGGTGGAATAACTCGGGTTGTTGAGGCACTAGTGATATTTGGTTACGTAGAGACTCTAGGGTGAAGTCTCGTGCATCTTGTTCATCAAAAAGTATATTCCCTTGTTGTGGTTCAAAAAAGCGAAATAGTAATTTTGTTAACGATGTTTTACCCGAACCGGAGTGACCAACTAAAGCAATTTTTTCACCCGCATTAATTTTTAGAGAAAAATCTTCAAATAAACACGCATTTGATTTTTTGTTTCCTGCATAGCTGAAGTCGAGTTGATTAAATTGAATTTCACCTGAGTGAATTTTTAGTGGTTTAGCATTAGGTAAGTCTTCTTCAATATCGGTGCTCTCAAAAACAGCAGCCATTTCGGCAGAATCTGCTAACGCGGTAAAAAAGTTACGAAAATTTCGACCAAATTCCCATAAACGCTGAACTAACATCAATAAAATAGATTGGAATAAGACAAACTCTCCAACGTTGAATAAACCCTGTTGCCATTTATCAATCATCAAATAAACCAGTATCAATTCGATACCCATGGTTAAGATGCCTTGAACCGAAAAAGATACAAACATTAAAAACCAGGCTATTTTTTTCTTAGCATAAATTTCATCTGCTTTTTGATCGATATTGCTTTGTTCATGTTTTTCTAGAGCAAAACTTTTTACAATAAAAATATTACTGATCGCGTCAGAGTAAGCTCCCCCGAGTTTTGAGTCACGTTCAGCGACTGCTTTATCAAATTTTAATTTCCATACTGAAAAACCAACACTCCATGTAATAAAAGCAATGATCCAGAGTAAGAAATAGAGTGCAAACTCAGGATAGTGTTGATAAAAAATTACAAAGGCGATACTGATACCGACCACATTCTGTACAAACTGGAATAGAAACCAGTCCATGATGACTTCAAAAGCGCGAGAGAAACGACTCGCTTTTTTGATTAAACCACCTGAAAAGTTATTCTCAAAAAAATCAAATTTCTGTTGTTTTAGCACATTGAAACAGCGCTTTTCTAAGAGATTAACACCACCACCATCTAAAGGAATTATGCCAACTTCAAGCACTCTCCATGAAAGCCAAATCCCTGCATAAAAAGTAACGACCATCCAGAAGTTATCGAAAATTATTTGAGTGTTCTCAGGATTTACACCTGCAGCAAAGGCATTTGCAATATTTTTATAAAAAACAGGCACATACATGCCAAAAGATGTTGCACAGATTACGCCTAATACTGATATCAGAAATCCCCAGCGCTTTTGCCAAGTTACCTGGAGATATTCTTTGAATATGGTTTTCATTTGTTGAGTGTACTTGATACAGGTGAATTTAAAGGGCTATTTTTTTAATCCTTTAAATCTAAAATTAGGAATTAATTCTATTGATGTCTAGTTAATGATTGAGGCTCAGATTCGACTCACCTTTTATGCTATCTAAATATATACTGCACTAATGGAAAACATAGTAGATTTTAGTATTTATTGGATAATTGCCTTAGCATTTGTCGCTTTTTTAGCTGGTTATATTGATGCGGTTGCTGGCGGTGGTGGCATGTTAAATTTACCAGCTCTGTTATTTGCTGGAGTACCTCCTGTTTCTGCGCTGGCAGTTAGTAAAATCAGTGCGATTGCAGGTACTGTACTTGCCGTCATTAAGTTTACTTTAAGTAAGAGAATACATTGGAAGACAGTATCTCTTGCAGCCATTCCATGTCTTGTCGCTTCTTATATTGGAGGAAAAGTTGCACTTAATATTTCGGCAACCGTATTAGCCTGGGCTATCTTAATATGTATTCCTATTGCTTTAACTATCGTTTTACGTGACAAGATTGACAGTGAAGAAGACGAAGTAAGTAATGCACCTAAAACCTTATTAGCCATTACACCGATTGGATTCTATGACGGTATTCTTGGTCCTGGAACGGGCACTTACATGACAATTGCGGTCAGGAAGATTCTTAAATTTAATTTGCTAAAAGCAACCGCAACTATCAAACCATTAAATCTATTAAGCAATATAGGTGCCGCAATTGCCTTTATCCTTGCAGGGAAAGTGATTTGGTCAATTGCCATACCGATGTTAGTTGCTAGTTCAGTCGGGGGCTGGTTGGGAAGTCAATCTGCAATAAAGGGTGGTGATGTCTTTATTCGTAGATTGCTTATTGGAGTCTTGACTATAATGTTAGTCGCCAATCTATATAAGATGTTTTTTGTTTAGGTACGTTGGGCAATTCGCCTAACGGAACATTTAGATAGACCATAACTAACCTTTAAGAAAATACCTTAAAAGTAGGGGGGTTGTCTTTTTGCTCTCAAAACTAACTATTTTGCTCTTGGGTTCTCTTCTTGTAAAATTTTAGCGCGTCTGTGTTCCCAGCGTTCTTTAGCAAGTTGAATCGCTTTATCTGTTGGATTTACTTTTACTGGTTCAGTGACTTCAGTTGGCTCGGCTGTTGCTTGTATCTGTTCTGGTTGAATATTTACTTTCAAGGTAGGTTCTGGCCTTGTTTCAGCAGATGGCATTAGTTCTGATGGTGAATTTCCTTGGCTAGCTTCAGTAGTTTCTGATGTTTGTTGTTGTAATGACTGATGTGACTTATGAGTTTGTTTTAAAGTATTAGCGCTATCAGGGCGTCGTAAACTTTTTTGTGAAGGATCGTATTTAGAAACATCTGTATGAAACTTTTGAATTCCTAGGTCTTTTAAGTATTTAGCTAAAGTGTCTAATTTTCGCCAAACACGTGGTTTACCGCTATTTTTAGCCATAACAATTTTGAGCGTATCACCGACTTGAACTGTAAGTGCCCAAGTGTCTCCAACTGCTTTAACAATCACCACTGATACGGCATCCGCTTCAATTAGATGTGTTAAGGCATTGTGATTAATTTGATGTTTTTTCATTTGATCCCCTTTATTGGAAATGCATCTCCCAAACATTAACTATACGGTGATTATATAGTAAAAATAAT
>CALHGE010000023.1 GCA_938029725.1 uncultured Flavobacteriaceae bacterium | reverse complement strand
ATTGGCGGAACGAAAGTTGAATTAAAAGTGCATAAAGTAATATTTAGGAAATAAAAAACTATGGCTAACACGGTGTATAAAACATAGCTAATAAGTGCTGAACCCAAAGGTTTGTGTATATTTAGAAAGTCCGCCAAATTTTTAATTTGGCTTTTTGAAAGAAAAAAATTAAAAACAAAATATAAAAATTCGGCTCTGTGTTAACCCGAAAAGTTAGTGTCTTTTTACACGCTACGTTTCATACACAAGACCGTTGTAACCAATTTACCAAATTGCATCGTCCTGAAATAGGTTGACTAAAAAAACAAACATTTTTAGTAATCTATGGAAAAACAAGACGAACTCCCCTGCCGAAAAAAAAGCTACAAAAAAGTAGGCTTTGAACTCAAACTTTTAATCATTGACCAAATTCATAATGGGCAAATATCCATTAATCACGCTTCAAATAAATATCAAGTCTCTAGAAGCTCCATTCAATACTGGATGAAAAAATACAGTACCTTAGAACAAAAGAAAATTGGTATGAGTAAAAAAGATGAAATCAAAAAACTTAAAGAGAAGATTGAAGAACTTGAATTCGTAAAAGACTTCCAACAAGATATCATTGCAGACATGGAACTAATTACTGGTGTCGATATGTCAAAAAAGTCATTGCCCAAAACATTAGCAGACGAGATTCAAAAAAAGAAACAAAACCGTTTAAAAGAAAATGGTTAACTACATGTTTTGGGATAAGCAAACAGGCCTTTTATAAACGACTAAAATCACATCATAGTAAAGAAGTAAATGAACAAATTATGATACAATTGGTGCGTGATTGTAGAAACAAAATTGGACAACAAACCGGAGGTAAAAAACTACATGACCATCTAAAAAATGAGTTCAAAAAAAACAAAATAAAAATAGGTAGAGACAAGTTCTTTGAGTTCCTTAGAAACCATAAACTACTCATTAAGAAAAACAAAACATATCATATAACAACAAATTCTAAACATCATTTTTACAAATACAAAAACCTTGTTAAAAATAAAATACCTACTAGAGCTGAACAACTTTGGGTTACTGATATCACCTATATCAAAACACAAAACGGTCATAATTATCTCGCTTTAGTAACAGACGCATATTCAAAGAAAATAATGGGATACAAAATAGATAACCATATGAGAACGGAACTCTGCTTAGACGCCCTTAAAATAGCACTCAAAAACAGAATATATCCTGATAAAAAGCTAATTCATCATTCCGATAGAGGTTTGCAATACTGCAACCCTACCTATACCCTATTTGCAGAAAATAACAACTTAACTTTGAGTATGACTGAGCAATACGACCCATATGAAAACCCAATAGCCGAACGAATTAACAAAACACTCAAATATGAATATGCACTAAAAGAAACAATTAAAAACACTAAACTTGCACAAAAAATAACCAAAAAGGCTATCTTTATTTACAACAATTTTAGAACACATTGGAGTCTCAATTTAAGCACACCAAACAAGGTCCACTTAAAACAAAATATAGACTACAAATTGTATCGAAAAAATAAAAAAAATCTGGAATTATTATCCTTTTAATCATCACAAAAAAGGGCAACCTATTTCAGGACAAGACAAAAATGAAAAAAACACTTATAACAACCTTCATTTTGCTAGTTTTTTCACAAAGCATCTTTAGCCAAAAGATTGAGATGGAGGGAGACATCATGTTTGGTTACCAAGTGACTCAATCTGGAAACAAATTAGATTGGAAACAATTAAAAATGATTACTGAAACAAACTCATCGGCTTATAAATTTATAAAAAAGAGTAAATCGCAAAGTACTTGGACTATAATAACTAGTGTTACAAGTGGAGTCCTAATTGGAGTTTCTACTATAACATCTTTATCGGAAGATTATAATACTAATTGGACATATGGATATATTGGTGGTGGGCTATTTATAACTTCAATTTCATTAGTTATTAAGTCTAAAAAGAATCTAGAAAAAGGAATTGACGCATATAACTTATCCCTAAATCCGCTTACTTCTTTAAGTTCGAAAGCTCAATTGAATATTGTATCAAATACCAATGGAATTGGGTTTGCGCTAAAATTCTAAATCTGTGTACAATCGAGTAGACGGCCGTGAGCTGTAAAGCCCACGGTGCGCCTCTCACACCACCGTACATACGGGTCTCGTATACGGCGGTTCGTTATATCAGAACTTTACAACGAGGTAGTACGCTAGCATACTTTCGTAACCTCTTTTTCTTAGGCGTTTTTCAGTAATAGTAGTTCTGAGTATAGGACTTTGGGCTACTGCCCATCCTCCCATCCTTGTTCTACTCCAAGCATACGCTTGATCCTGTTTTACACCTAAGCCAATGAGATTCTTACGTTTGCGCTCTGGTTTCTTCCAATCGTGCCATATGCAGTAGCGTAGTCGGTTACGTAGCCATTCATCAAGCTTTTTAAGTTTGGTCTGTATATTTCCTAATCGAAAATTATTTAACCACCCTTTGTAGATGAGTTTTAAACGTTGTAGTCTTTCTGCTAATGATAATGGAAGCGTTTTCTTGGTTAAGTAACTGAGCTTGCGTTTGAGTGTTTGCCAAGCCTGTTTGCTTACTACTAACTGGTAGGTGCCCTTTACGCCTTTCTTATAGACTGGCGTAAACCTATAACCCAACAACTTGAATGTAGAAGGTCTGCGAATACCGCTCTTTGATCGGTTGACAGGTAAATCGAGTTTCTCTTTTAAAAACAGATAAACCTCATTGCCTATCGCTCGTGCAGCTGCTTTTGATTTCGTATAAATACTGAAATCATCGGCATAGCGGATAAACCTGAACCCTCGTGTTTTTAGATGTTTGTCCAATTGGTCTAACATGATGTTAGACAGTAACGGACTTAATGGGCTGCCTTGTGGTAATCCTTTCCTGCGCTTATGCAATCGCCCATTCTTGAAAATAGGCGCACGAAGCCATTTGCGGATTAACCATAAGGTGGTCGGGCACTTCACCTTGTCATAAATAAGCTGAAGTAGTTTATAGTGTTGTACTTCATCGAAGAAACTTTTAAGGTCGATATCTACTAAGTCTTGGTAACCATCATTGATGTAACCTTGACTTTTTAATACGGCCTGTTGAAGGTTCTTCATTGGGCGGAAACCGTAACTCTCCAATTCAAAATCGAGTTCGAAATGAATCACCAGCTGTTGGCTTACCGCTTGTTGAAGCCATCTATCTACTACCGTTGGCACTCCCAGTAATCTGGTCTTGCCATTTGACTTGGGTATCGCTACCCCTTTGATAGCTTGTGACTTGTAGCTTTTAGAGATAAGTTGACCAACAACACGTGAGCGGTGGGCATCTATAAATGCCTTTAGCTCTTGTGTGGTCATTCCATCTACTCCTGCAGAACCTTTATTGCGCAATACCTTTTTACAGGCGTCGCTCAAGTTTCTCGCGGCTACTACTTTTGCTATCATTTGTACTGTTCTTGTCTTTCTAGGTATAGGCTATCGGATAAACCGATTCCTATGCGAATCCAGACGTGATTTAACGTTCAGTCCTTCCTTACTCGTGAGACCTCCATTTTTCGAATGGCTCGTTTCCCGTAAGTACTATGACCTCTGCTGACTTCTCTACTTAACCAACTCGTGGTTGTAGAGACCTCCCCAGGTAATGACATCTTCTTTCTCCCGATCACTGCCGTATCTACATATTTACCCTTTTGGTAATCGTTGGGCGTTACAATGATGTGCTTGCTTACCCAAGTAAATATGCCTCTGTATACGGTTCCTGTTCGTCAGTACCGAGTTTTGTAGTCTCGCTTTCTTCAGATGTAACCTCGCGATTACCACCCTTGCGACTTACTAATGCTTCCAGACGTTACTCCAGCGCATAAGGGACTTACACCCTCTAAATAAATTCTTATATTGTTATAAGATAAAGATGCCCATACTGGGCACACACACAACCTATAAACAATACGGGCTTCGGGCTTAATCGCTGGGTTTGTGTATTTTTATGATGTCCGCAAAATCTTTGGGATTTTGCTTTAAACAAGGAAAAGAAAAAACAAAACAAAAAGATTTTGCTATATGCGTGGCGGAAAGCAAACGTTAGTTTGCTCCCGTACTGTTCATAGGTACTGTGTTAAAAAAAAAGTCTTTTCTTTTCTCGATTTTTTTTGCTGTTTGGGATAGTAAGAGCTCGTTTTCAACCTCAAAGTAATTTTTAGCAATGATTGAATCCCAAATCTTACCATAACTTAACTGCGCGTGGTTCCTGTCCTGTTTTTTGTAGCGTTCCGACAGATAAGCGTTAAGCAAAAACAGGATAGGGCGCAACCCTACTTTTGATTTGGAATACTATCTTTCTTTCTATTCCATTTTTTAAAATCTTCATAAATAACGGGGTGGTCTTCAAAGTATCCTCTTAGTTTCTTATTGCTTTCTTTTTGGCCTGTTTTAAATGCAGTTCTGTTTCTATCTTCAAAACGGATATAGTGATGAGCAAAATAGCTCAATGACAAAACCTGTATCGATACGGCTAAACAAAAGAATACAGCTAACCAGTTTGGAATTATTCTTGCCGACCTTATTCCTTGGTTTATTTCTGTTGTTTTTTCTTTATATGTAATCATTGCTTGTTTCTGTTCCCTTAAGAACTCTTTCATATAAAATTCAATACTTGAAGTATCTGCCTTTACTTTTAAGTCCTTGAAATTCTCCGACAACCCTTCCAGTTTATGGATTGATTTATTGAAACCCTCAAATTCTTCAGTCAAAAGTTCCATCATCGCTTCCATCTTTTTCATAGTTCTATACTTTTAGTCTACATTCCTATTCCTTGATCTACGGCTCTTTTAATTACCGCTTTTAAAACTCTTTTCGTAATACTGGTCGCTAGGTTGGCACTGAGCTCTATAGTCTTTCCGGATAGCTTAATGGCATTCCCTTTTTGAAACTGTAGTCCTCTTTCCAAATTGTTAGTTATTTGAAAAGCTATCTTGCTTCCTGACATGGAACGGTGTACTTCACTTCCCTTTAGATTATGCCCCTTATACTCAAATCGAAAACCTTGTAACTGGTTTTGTCTATTGATGCTTGGTATGACCTTGACCTCACTTTGTTGCATGTATTGGATATAAAGGTCAAAATCTTTGGGCTTCATTTCTGTGATTACCTTTTCATGGTTCTGTTTGATTTCAGCTCGTATACTTTTGAGTTCGTTTAGTTTTTCCTGTTGTACTTCTTTTACTGTGGTGAGTCCCATTTCTTTGGCAACTCTCTCCGCAGCGTGTTGGCTCCTTTTGCCGATAAAGCTGTCTTTGTATGCTTTTCCATCAAAACCAATTCTATTGACGTACAAATGAACATGGGTATGTTGTTTATCTCTATGCACAAAAGCGATCGCCTGTCGTCTTTCAAGTTTCATATCAGCAATGAATTTTTTGGTCAACTGTTTAAGCTGCTTTTTTGATAATTCTTTTCCATCTTCAACTGTTGGACTTAGCACAAAACTCAGTGTGTTGTTTTTAGTTCTTTGGTTCTGTTCTTGAATTATTTTAAACTCTTCCGTAATCTCTTTTGGATTATCACCTGCTAAATGTTGTTTGAATACAACCTGCACATCTTTCTCCTGATTCCATCCATAGCTCATAGATGCTCCTGTATGCGATATTGACTTTCCCTTACCTATCATTTCTTAAAATTGTAAAGATGAATTCGTATTTCATGAGCCAATTTTTCTACTTCCTTAGCTAACCGAGGATTCCGTTTTTTGAACATATTGCTGATTCTTGTAAAGTTGTTTTTGTATTTCACTAACATCGCATAATGCTCCAACTGCTCTTTCGTAAGTCTTTCTATGATACTATTTTCAAAAGCAGAACTTCTACAATATTCGGATAGGGAAAGTCCTGCCTTTTTAGCCTTTAGTTTGAGCATCTTTTTTTCATAAATGCTACACCGAAATTGTATGAACTCCCGCTTCATCTTTTTTCCTTTTACTTTTGCGACCTTCGGGAGAAAAAGCAAGATTGTCATGACAATGACACATCTTGAATTGCCTCACAACATCAAATTAGTCGTAAAGGCAAATAAGAATAAGAAGTGCTTAGATTTTAACTCTCAAAAGGAGATTCTTTTAGAGAATATTCAAGAAAAAATAGAAATCAATAGGAAATCAAAAAACTAATTAAAAGATAAACGGTAACTGGAAATAAACATGAGAAGTAAGAACTGCGCCCTATCTCGATTTTAATTCACGCTTACCTACCTGGACACTATAAAATCGAAACAGGTTCCAGCGCAAGGTAAGTTATGGTAAGATTTGGGGGTTAATTAAGAATAAATCATAGCCCCTAAAAGTTAACAACATCATCCAACGCTTTATCAGTCTCCTTGCTCATGAAATTGGATTGATATTGCATCGTGGTAGTAATTGAAGAATGACGATATAATCTTTGTAACATCTGTACAGGTATTCTATCTCCAGCAATATTACCAAAACTATGCCTTGCGATATGCATAGTGAGTTTTTTGTCTAGCCCAGATTTGACAGCAATCTCTCTCAAGTATTTATTAAACTTCTTTGTTGCTGTATTAGTTTTAGCATACACATCCCTATGATTTTTAAAATCAGCCTTTTTGAGTTCTGGGAATATAAAATCTTTTGAATCTTGTCTATCCTTTTCATAAAGAGCCAGAATTGGAACAAGCTTATAGGACATTTTCAGGGAAACTAGTTTTGAGTTCTTATTCATGCGGTAATGAATTCTACCATCAAATATATCGCTCCAGCGTATTTTTAATACGTCCCCTACTCTGATACCCGCTAAATAAAAACTAAAGAGCCAAACATTGAGAGCATGTTTCTCTTGTTTGGATAAGTATTCCAAATTTTCAATTTTTTGGATCTCTTTCACTGTAAGTCCGATTTTTTCTGTTTCAGGAAACTTGATACGAATTTTGTCGACACCAAAAGGATAATTTCCTTGGTCAACAATTCCAAGCTTAATGGCCATGTTAAATAAAGTGCGAATTACAACTAGGTTATTTACGATTGACCTTTCGGAAAGATTCTTTTCGGTTTTAAGATAGGATTTGAATCGCCTTAAAAAGGCTTCGTCTATCTCTTGAAACGTCAATTGTTTCGACTTATTAAAATTTAAAACATGATTGACTCTTACTTTGTCAGTAAAAAATCTTGTTAATTTATTATTCTTTTCCAATTCATTAAGATACGTGTCTGATACTTCCGAAAATGTCATGATATAGGAATTGGAGTCCAATTTTTTCTTTATCTGAATGGACGATATATCCTCATTTTCAAATTGAAGACCAATTAGCTTTTTATTTGCTTCAGCTAATTTTGAACTAAGTAGTGTATTTAAGAGTTCTGCATTTGGATGAGATTTCCGAACTAATCTTCTTCTTTCATCCCAATGTTTGGCGTCAATATAGTGCCCCAAGTACATATAATTTGACCTCCGATTTTTTGTGATTCTTACTGCTAATGGACAAAGGCCTTCTTTATTTGGTCTTTTTCTTAGAACTATCTTTGTTTTTGAAGACATAATTCATTCATTTTCAATACTAAAGATAATAATTTTTGGTACAACATAGGTACAACAAATTATGGTTTTAAATGAATTCATATAATATCATAAAAAATTAAAATACTGTTAGTCAATTGATTATCAATTCATTTGCATCAAAACAGAGCAAAACCCCTTGGACTTAAAATCCAATGGACATTAGTCCGTATGGGTTCAAGTCCCATCTCGAGTACAGTAAAAGCCAGAGCGAAAGCTCTGGCTTTTTTCATTTTGGTTTTATTTTAAACCAAAATATTTTTACAAAAGTAATATGCTGTTATTTACCTACCTTTAAAATTCGCTTTCTTAACTACAGATGAAAAAAAAATCCATTCGGATTCTATTTTGGCTTACCATCACACCGATTCTTATTATAGTTCTGTGCAATTTCACCATAAATTCTTCTGCCGAAGGAAAAACCTTTGAACGAACTGAAGCGGTTCCCAAAAACAAAGTTGGCTTGGTCTTAGGTACTTCTAAGAAATTAGTTGGCGGGCAGCCAAATCCGTACTACTCGTATCGCATACAAGCAACTATAGCACTATTCAAGGCAGAAAAAATAGAATTTGTTTTGGTCAGTGGAGACAATGCCACGAAGTATTACAATGAACCTACCACCATTCAGAAAGACTTGGTGGCAGGCGGTATTCCGGAAGACAAAATATTCTTAGATTATGCAGGCTTTCGAACCTTAGACTCTATGGTGCGTGCTAAAGAAGTATTCGGTCTCGAAAGAGTTACTGTAATCTCGCAAAAATTTCACAACCAAAGAGCCATTTACTTAGCCGAACGAAAGGGACTTACCGCTATTGGTTTTAACGCTACTGATGTTACCGGAAATTCTGGATTAAAAGTACATCTCAGAGAATACCTTGCCCGCGTAAAAGTATTTATTGACCTTGTGTTTAATACACAGCCTAAATTTTACGGCGAACCTATTGAAATAAAATAGCCGCCAGCCCTTCTCAGGAAAATAGCTTATTTTAGGTTACCAAATCAATATGTACTTATGTCAAAATTTCAAACCTTTCTTAAAAATCTTGGCCCAGGTCTATTATTTGCAAGCATGGCTATTGGAACCTCGCATCTCGTTCTTTCAACAAAAGCTGGAGCGCAGTATGGTTGGCTAATGGCTATCCCCATTATTTTAGCTAACATATTTAAATATCCTTTTTTTGAATTTGGAGTTCGCTACACCAACATCACCAATAAAACACTTATAGAGGGCTATCTCAACCGCGGCAAAGGCTGGTTATGGTTTTACGCTTGTATTACACTAATCACGACGTTTACGATTCTAGCAGCACTATATACCGTTACCGCAGGGCTATTTATTAATCTGTTTAAGCTATCTGATGTCTCTATTGCCATGGTTGCACTGGGCTTATTTGTATTCATTAGTGCCGTACTGATTGTTGGCCGCTATCGCTTTCTTGAAAGCTCCTTAAAATTTGTCGTGTCCGTTTTATTTATAGCTCTTTTGGTTACTACTGCCCTTGTAATATATAAGGGACAAGTTACTACAGTCGCAGATTTCACTCCCCCTCCTCTTTTTAATGAAGCAGGAATTCTTTTTCTCATCAGCTTAATGGGTTGGATGCCAACAACGGTTGAAGCCTCGAGCTGGGTTAGCCTTTGGAGTATTGAAAAATGGAAGACCCAAGACGTAAAGCCCACCTTAAAACAATCACTACAAGAATTTAATATCGGCTATTTCATGACTGCTATTTTAGCCATATTTTTCTTGGTTATAGGGTCGATGACCCTTTATGGAACAGGTATAGAGCTGAGTGGAAACGGCGTTGTCTTTGCAGACCAAGTTGTTTCTCTATTCACAACACATATTGGTTCATGGGCTTATATATTTATTGCAGTCGCTGCCTTTGCGACGATGTTCAGTACGTGTATGACTGCTCATGATGCAGTAACTCGGGTAAGTTTAGATATTATTGACCTACTCTCTCCTAAACTAAAGATGCAGGGCCATAAAAGTTTTTTTGCTTTTGGCGTGCTACTTCTAGCTGCCATAAATTTTGTTGTAATTGCCCTTTTTTCTGCCAACATGGGCAAGTTGGTCGCTTTAGCAACCTTTGTTTCATTCGTAGTAGCTCCAATTATTGGCTATATGAATCTTAAAAATGTTATGAGCGACGATATACCTGTAAAATATCATCCAAAAAAATGGTTGCAGTATTTGACCTATGCAGGTATTGTTTTTCTAGCTTTCTTCTCTATCTATTACTTTTGTATGGAAATATTTTAAAACGGCTTACAAAAGAATATCTATTTAATTACTTCAAATCATCAAAGTTTTGAATCACAAAAAGCGTCCTAAGGTTTTGTTTGTGCAAGAAATCTAAACAGTACACCCCATTAGTACATTTGTTCATTATCTGCTCTTCACCGTAACCCGTTGCTGCCAATAAATTAGCCGAAGAAACACCGCTTTGAACTAGGTAATTCTCAATTGCTGCGGCTCTTCTTTGTGAGAGCAATTTGTTCGTTCTGTCTCCTCCTCTACTATCCGTGTGATTTTCAATCTGTAATTGTATTTGAGGGAATTTCCTAACAATAGCAACAACCTTGTCTAGCTCCAGAGCAATATCAATCGTAAGGTCACTTTTACCTCTGGCAAAGAAGAAATCTTTTACTTGCAATACTTTCTTGTTTTCTTTCTCTGTCACCACGGCTTCAATACTCAGCATTTCAACATTCAAACCCGTCTTCTGTAGCGCCTCCAATTGCCCTTTGTCATAAGAACGATTAAAAGACGAATGACCCTCTTTGGATATTTTAATAATCAAATTATCTCTCCAAGGAATTTCAACTTGATACTTTCCGTTACTCTTGGTAATGTGTTCTTTAATCAAATTACCCTGAAGATCAAGAAAACGAATCGTCACGTCAGCGATACCCTGTTGGTATTGTGGTTCAAAAATATCTCCTTTCAGCGTGAAGGTTTTTGGACCTAAATCTTCGCCAATAGTAAAGCCATAAATATCATCACCACCTTTACCCCCTTCTCGATTAGAAGAAAAATACCCTGAGAAGCCTAAATTCTCGTCACCTTTAATAATAAAACCAAAATCATCTTTGGGCGTATTAATTCCAGCACCTAGATTAATAGGAATGCCGAAACTTTGATCTTGTCGTATACTTGCCTTATAGATATCCATTCCTCCAAGGCCATAAAAAACATCTGAAGAAAAATATAAGCTATTATCATGAAAGAAAGGAGCAATCTCATTACCGGGTGAATTAATACGAGGGCCTAGATTTACTGGCTCAGACATGATTTGACCTTTATTGGTAGAAACATAGTACAAATCAGTACCTCCATAACCTTGATCAAAATTAGCAGCAAAATACAGCCGATCAGTTGAATCATCATAAAACGGGTAATAAAATGAAGTGCCTAAATCTTTAAGCAAGAAAGTAAACAAGCCGCTATCGTAAACCATTCCGATAGCCATTGCATTTTTTCCATTATCGTCAAATGATAATTTATCATCCTCCGTATTGGAAAGTACATAGAAAACTTTATCTAATTCTTTTGCATAATATGGGGTAGACTTATGGAATTTAGTCTTAGGCAAGCGATCAAAAATATTAGGATTCAGCACGTCTCCATTTTGATTGATTCGAGCCAAATAAATATCGTAGTAAGATTCTCCAGACGGGGCGTATATTTTTTTCGATTTTATTGGGCGACCGCTACTAAACAGTAATTTATCTTTATAAAAACTGGGGGAGAAATCTCCTTGACGGCTGTTGCCGTTTATGTTAAAAACTTCGAACTTTTGGACATCTCTAGATGCGCTTAAGAGCTCGAAATTAAATTCTGCGTTCTCCATCAATTCACTCGAGAGCAATTCGTTTTTTGTATCTAAGAAGGCCTTTATCTCTTCTTTTTCAGAGGTTTTCGATAAACTCTGAAGCATTTTATTAAAGCGATGATTGCCTATTATTGTATCTTTCTTATTAATATCTAAATATATTCTAGAAGCATTTTTATAGTCTCCTATATTAAAATATGCGTCTGCCAAATTTAAAAATTGAGGATTGGAAATAAGCTTACCATTGGTCATTTCTTTTTGATATTCGGCTATTGCTTCCTTATAGTCATAACTATAAAAATATTTATCTCCCTTTGACATTTTCTCTTGCGCATGCGAAACCATGACTGTGCACAAGAAAAACAGTATAAAAGTCTTTGTATTCATTTTTTGATCCCTTTTAGAAAAATCTTGGCGTATCGATTTGTTTTGGTTTTCCTTTTAGCCTCTTGTTATTTGAACCACTACCCCCACTCGTATTGCTCCCTTTGCCCAAATAGAATTTCAAAACAAGTTCATGAGAACCACTATTGAATTCACCCAAGCCGTTTGTATTATAGTCATAAGAGTATCCTATAAAAATGCCATTTCCTACTTGAAAACCAGCCAAGCCACTGACAGCATTATCAAAACGGTAAGAAGCACCTAAAGTAAACCTGTCATTAATTAAAAAGTTTCCTGACACATTGGTATTAAGCGGTGCGCCATAAAGAGAATTAATTAAAAAAGCGGGCTTAAACTTTAGACCATCGCTAAGATCAAAAACATAAGCTCCGATAAAGTTGAATTGCATTTTTCCATCTATTATCGATGCGACCTCATCATTATATATACCATCTGTGAGAAAATTAGGAATAGAAGCACCCAAATACCAAGTATCTCTTCCGTAGAGAAAAAGACCCGCTCCTATGGTTGGATAAAAATTCTGGATGTTCGCTTGATCAAAACGTTCTCCGGGGTTTTCGAAAGTCCCTTTAGAAAAATCAACATTCAAAAATGACCCCCCAACATTCATTCCAAAGGATAACTTTGTATCGTCGGAAACATTGAATTGGTACGAATAGGCAAGATCGAGGTTGGTTTGGGCAGTAGGGCCTAATTGATCGCTTACCACATTAAAACCCATGCCCATCTTTTCATTAGTGAAAGGAATATTAGTACCCAAACGAATGGTTCGAGGTGCACCCGGCAAATCAATCCATTGCGCACGATACGACCCAATAATCTCAGGGTTTTCGGTGGTACCGACATACCCAGGGTTAAAACTACCAATATTATACATGTACTGCGTATACTGCGGCTCCTTCTGAGCGTAGGCATTGCTTAGCATGAAAAAGGCAATAATTACTGAGCCCAGGGTACTTTTATATATAAATCTACAATTTTCGTAAATCATTCTTACTTTATCTTATAAGCTGAATCCAGCCTTTTTGAATTTCTAGTCCTTCTCCAAAATCAATATTCAAAGTATAAAAATAGGTGCCATCTGGAGCGTCTTTACCTTTCCAAGAGCCATCCCAAACTACTTCGGTATTTAAGTTTAATCCCTCAAAGACCAAATTGCCGTATCTATTAAAAATTTGAATATTATAAATGCGATTGATTATTTCAAAATCTTCACCCTGTTCATTTCTACCTGTAAAATTGATTTTTAAATCATCATTTAAACCATCATTATTTGGCGAAAACTGGTTGTACAAAATTCCAATCCCTACTTCGTTTGCAGTGGTAATTTCAACTCGAGCAGTCGAGTTACTATCTGCATCTTGCACCATACTTTCTCTTGGCACAGAACCTTCAATAGTTGCCGTATTAAGTATAACGCCCTGACCTCTAAAGGCTACTCTATATGACAATTCAATCTCCTCATCTATAGCAAGAGTCCGATTAATTACCCAAACACCAGTGGCCTGATTAAAGCTAGTTTCTGCTGGCGTCTCAGCATCTATTATTTCAAATTCTACAGTATCATCGTTAGTAAAGATATCACTGACCCTAATGCTTGACACAATATCTTGGAACGACTTGTTGATCACCTTCAAATAGTAAATCACCTCAACTTCAGACGTTACACCATTCACTAAGCCTGTAACGGTCTTCAATCTTTCCTTCCCAACACCTAGACTAACCGTTTTTTCTAAGATAAGATTTACACCTACGGGCAACTCAATAGGTAAGATCACCGTTGCACTATCATTGGCAGGGTTATTATCTTCAGGAAAAGATGCTAACAGCTCGGCCGTATTACCATAGGTTCCGGCATCTAGAATAGTGACCGTTACCATCAAGGTATGAGTAGATGCTGCCTCAATTTCAACAATATTCCATTCACCACTTATCGCATCATACTCACCTACCGAAGCCTCATGAAAAACATATTCAAAGCCTGTTTCGAGTAACTCTCCAATTTGAATATTTCTAACTTTTACAGCACTTAGATTTCGAAGCGTAACGGTAAATGTGACCTCTGAACCAAATGGCACACTTGGGTCACTTATAGTACCGAATTCTTTAGTGATTTCTAAATCAATCGGATCTGGGTTACAATTTGGATGGTTGATATTTGGAAAACAAGGATTATCTGGTTCAGGGTCATCTGCATCTGGCACATCATCCAAATCAAAATCACATACGCCGTTTTGTCTAGTGGGTATACAAGGATCTTCATCTCCTGGATCTAATTGATCTACAACACCATCATTATCAAAATCGAGTATGTTTGAATCAAGGGCATCAATAATGCCATCAGGACTTGCACCTCCAGCACTATCCAAATCACTATCTAATGGGTTATCGAAGTCGTTTCCGACTTCCACACCATCTAGAATTCCGTCACCATCTGTATCAGAATCATTTGGATCTGTACCCAATACAGCTTCAATACCGTCTAACAAGCCGTCTAAATCTGTATCAATATCACAATCATTTACAAAAATCCGTATTACCGTAGACTCATTACTACATGGGGCTTGTGCACCTGTAGTTGTAAATGTAAATGTATAATCACCCTCAGGGCTTCCTACAAAATTTATAATATTGTTTGATGGAATAGCAATATCTGGAGAAGGCCCATTTGTATATACCCACATACCTGCGTCTTCTCCCAGAATCAAATCATCTAAATCTACGATCGTTGGGCCATTGTTAGCATCACTACAAGAAGAAGAGTTGCCACCATTTTGAGGTATACCTGCTAAAGGTTGCTGCTGTATTATTGCTATCGCCGCTTGCCTTTCACTTGCACAACCATTCAAAGTAGCTTCAGCATAGTATGTCGTAGTCACTGAAATAGCAGGCGTAGTAAAGCTTGGTCCTGCATCAATACTTTCGCCACCTGTTGCAGAAGCATACCAATTAATAGTTGCGTTATTAGAAGCAGTTGCGCTCAGAATAACCCTACCAGTTGTTTCCGTTATACAAAGTTCGCTACCTGTAACATCACTTAAGACAGGTGTCGTATTTAGTACAATATCAATCTGCAGGTTCGGACTTGTACACGCATTGATCGCATCATAGAAAAAACCATAATAGGTACCTCCTGCGCTCGGCGGATTGCTTGCCTCTTCAGCAGATAAATGTGCCGCTAGGTTTTCGCCATCTGAATCTGTACTCCATGTCAGTATTGTGCCCACTGGAGCGATACTATTGGTATAGTCATTGAAACTCGCGGTAAATTCATCACAAACAATGGTTGCTGTATCTGGATCTAAGACCGGTGCTATGTTACCGGCAACACAGGGGTCGCAGTCATCAACGGTAATGCTAAAAATTGCTGAACCATTGGTACACGGAAAAACAGCATTGTTGGTCGTATAAGTGTAGACATATGTGCCTGCCGCTCTATTCTGAAATTGAACTATACTATTCGCGTCAGGTTCTACCGCTTCAGGGCCTGAAGTGGAAACCCAAGTGCCCGGATCAACCCCAGCAGATAATAAGGTATCTAGATCTAAACTGGTTGCACCAAATGCTGTCGTCGCATTATTACACGCTGAACCATTTGCATTTATACCCGCCGTCGGAGATTCGCTGAGCAAGAGGTCTACCTGAGTAGACGGACTTGCGCAGGTATTAAATGAATCCCAAAAGACGCCGTAATAGGTTCCTGAAACTGTTCTTGTAGCCGCAATTAAATCACCTGACACCAATGGGTTGGCTATAGCACTCCAGCGTAAAGTAGTGCCTGCAGGTGCGCTTGCGGCTTCTCCTGTAATAAAAGTGTTCAAATTAACGCTGAGCTCATCACAACGATCAGTCGCTACCGCTGTATTTAAGGGCGGTGCTATTGACCCTGCCAAACAGGGGTCACAGTCAATAACGTTAATCTCAATAACCGTTGATTGATTGGTACAAGCGCCTACAGCACCAGTTGTGGTATAGGTGAATTCATATAGATCTGCCGGAACATTGTCAAAGTTAATTCGATTATTATTCGGTATCGCACCAAGCGAAAGACCTGCTGTTTGCAGCCAATCACCGGCATCTTCGTCTATAATTAAATCATCAAGGTCAAGAAGTCTTGGGGTAAAATTAGCATCAGCATTGTTACACGCGTCGGGAATATTATCAATTGGCGTACCTGGGTTAGGTGCTGTATTTTGAGTGAGTGTCAGCTGATTAGTTGGGCTAAAACAGTCATTCGCAGTATTTGCAAAAAACGCAAAATAGGTGCCCGCTTGACTGACTTCACTGCCGCCAGCTGCAGGAACCCAATCGGCTTGCACACTTGGATCTGCATTTGTGCTAAAAATCAGCTCGGCGTTAGTTGGAGGATTATCTGCAACCCCAGTATCTAAATAGGTATCTAACGATACACTAAAAGCATCACAAAACTGCGTTGAATTTGCGTTTAATACAGGGGCTATAATGCCGGCATCGCATACCCTGTCTATAATTGTAACGGTTGCGGTATCGTTTGCTGGGTCAATTGTATACAAGGAATTACTAGTACTTATTAACCGCAAGGTAATGGTCTCATTACCTTCGATTAACGCATCGTTGAAAGCTCGAACTCTAATCCGACGAGAAGCTGTTTCAACAGCGTAAAGAAATGACATGTTCGTCTCGTTATACGTAAGATCTAAAGGATTCCCATTAAACAAATCATAATCATCGCTGGGCGCTGTGCCAGGACCTGTAGCGGTACCAGAGCCTAAAACCTCAAAAAAGATTTCCACCGTTTCACCTAAACCATTCAGCATAAGATTAGTGCCTGAGGCATCAAAACAAACTAATCGAAAAGTACCATTTTCATCACCCTCATTAAGCTGATCAATAAATACGATAGGCCGCTTATCAAACGACACTACGCCAACATCATCATCTTCAATTAAAATAGTCACATCACTATTGGCACCAAGGGTATATTCAGGAGAAGGTAAAATACTAAAGTTAAGATCTTCATCTCCTTCTACAAAATTATCTTGAATTGGCGTGATATCAAACTCTACATTATTTTGGCCTAAGGGAATTTCAATAGTACCAATAACTTCAAAATCATCACCCTCAGTAGACGAGCCTGCCAACATATACAAAATGTTGGTAGGTGCAATTCTGATATTTGGGTTGGAGATCGTAACCCGCAGAGTTGCGGTAACTAATCCATCTTCTTTTGCTGGTTCATCAACGATGTCAACATTAACCTCTTGTGCTTTTGCGAAAAAGCTACCAAAAAGTAAAACCAGTAATAAAAGCCTCCTGAAAAATATATTCTGTTCTCGTTTCGTATTCATAGTCTGCTCTTTGAATTAATACAAATTCAATATAAAGCACAATCAGGTATTCTAGCTAGGTAAAATTTGGGTAACAATAGTACTAAAAAAAACGGCTAACACCTTGAAATACAAGGTAAATCTGGGGTTTTACAGACAAACAACAAGTATTATCGGCCAACGCCTTTAATCAAGAATTGCAGATGTAGTTTTCGCAGTTGCGTTTATTTTACGAACTAAGCCCTGTAATACCTTACCTGGGCCTACTTCAGTAAATAGTAACGCTCCGTCTTTTATCATATTTTGAACGCTTTGCGTCCACTTCACGGGTGCTGTTAGCTGAGAAATTAAATTACTTTTTATAGCGTCGGAATTCAAAACTGCTGTGGTGCTAACATTCTGATAAATTGGGTATTTTGCTGTTGCAAAACTTGTATTTTCAATAGCGTTTGCTAGCTCTTCTCGAGCAGGCTCCATTAAGGGAGAATGAAATGCGCCACCAACCGGAAGTATTAATGCCCTTCTCGCACCCGCTTCTTTCATCTTTTCACAAGCAGCTTCTATCGCAGGCACTTCACCCGAAATAACCAACTGACCCGGGCAATTATAGTTTGCCGCAACTACTATTCCTTCAATTTCTTGGCATATTCTTTCTACAACATCGTCTGCCAAACCTAAAACTGCCGCCATCGTACTCGGCTGAAGCTCACATGCTTTTTGCATAGCCAAAGCACGCTGAGATACTAACTTCAAGCCGTCTTCAAAATTCAAAACACCATTCGCCACCAAGGCTGAGAATTCACCAAGTGAATGCCCTGCTACCATATCTGGCTGAAAAGAATCACCCATAACCTTGCTTAAAATAACGGAATGAAGAAAAATAGCAGGTTGTGTGACTTTAGTCTGCTTCAAGTCTTCTGGACTGCCTTCAAACATTATATCCGTAATGCGAAAATCTAAAATCTCGTTTGCCTTTTCAAATAGCTCTTGTGCTATAGGGTATTTTTCATAAAGGTCTAAGCCCATACCTACAAACTGTGCCCCCTGACCTGGGAATATATATGCATTCATTTTTTTCTTATTTGATTGGCAAAAATAAGGATATAAAGTTCAAGCGCAAGTTTCAACTACAAACTCAAGTAAAAACTAAAATTCATTCGTATAACAATTAAAAAGTCTTTAGCCCTACTCTTCCTGCTTAAACCAGCCAGAATATTTTACGTAGTTATCGGCAATACGATCTACTTCACCCACACTTAATTCAGGACTAATATCTTTTATTTTTTTTGCAGGCATTCCTGCAAAAACGGTTCCAGAAGGTACGTGCGTACCTTTGGTAACCACTGCCCCTGCAGCTATGATACTATTACTTTCAATGATACAGTCATCCATAACGATGCTTCCCATACCGATCAAAACATTGTCTTTGATCGTACAGCCATGAATAATAGCATTATGCCCTATTGAAACATTGTTTCCAACAGTAGTTGGTGATTTTTGGTAGGTGCAGTGCACAATGGCTCCATCTTGCACGTTTACCTTATTTCCTAATTTAATAAAGTGCACATCGCCACGTAAAACAGCATTAAACCAAATACTGCATTGGTCACCCATAGTCACTTCACCAACTATGGTTGCGTTTTCTGCGATATAGCAATCATTGCCAATTACAGGCGTTTTTCCGTTAATGGTTTTAAGTATCATGTTTTCGGGTTAAGGGTTAAGGCAATTAAAATTCCAATTTAAAAATACGCTAAGAAATCCTTTTTCTTTGAAGCGGATACTGATAATTCTTTTCCATTAGAGACAACAACACTTCCGCCTTTGCCTCTTCTGTATTTCACAACTTCATTTACATTCACTAAATAAGACTTATGAATGCGGGCAAAAGCAAATTCGGAAAGGGCTTCTTCAAAAAATTTCAAGGTTTTGCTTACCAATATTTTTTTATTTTCTAAATAGATTTCCGTGTAATTATCATCTGCTTTGCAATATAAGATCTCGGCAACATTTAGTATTTGAAATCCGTCTTGTTGCGGTAAGGTTATTTTACCATCCACCTTATTCAGTTTCGGGCTAAGCACTCGCTCTTCTAGAGCATCCTCCTTTATTCTAATTTCAGTAACATGGTCGACAGCTTTTATTAATTCGTCAATATTAATTGGCTTCATCAAATAGTAGGCTGCTTGGTTGTTCAATGCATCTATAGCATACTGATTATAGGCAGTAACAAAAACCGTTTCAAACTTACGATTAGGCAACTGCTCAAGTAAATCAAAACCAGTACCAAATGGCATTTCTACATCTAAGAAAACCAAATCTAAAGTCTCTTTATTAATGAGTTCTTTTGCTTCCTCTATCGATTCAGCTTCGCCCACTAAATTTACACTAGGGCAGTATTTCGCTATGTAATTACTCAGTATTTCACGGCTACCCATCTCATCTTCAACTATGATTGCGTTTAATTTCATGACTATATTCTTATTGTTCTTTTCTCCATATTTCTAAAAGTTATGCGAACTTGAATACGCTCTAGTTCTCTAATTAAAATTTATACAGCACGCCCAAAAGTGTAGCCACGTGGTCTATCTTTTCTGTTAGTCTTTTTTTAAAGTGAACACTACTTTTGTTCCTGTTCCATCCTCTTGTAAATCAGAAATATGCACATCTACTTTATCTTTGTACATGTCATTTAAAATAGCAACCCGTTTTTTAATATTACCCATTGCTTTCGATTTCTGTTTCTTTTGATTTGATGTTTTTAGTGCTGCAGATTTCTTTCTGCCTATACCATCATCGGTAATCGTAATCTCGATAGTCTCCTTACTTTTTTGTTGAAATTGAATCGTTAATACTCCCTTCTCTTTTTTATATCGAAGTCCGTGCCAGATGGAGTTTTCGATATAGGGTTGCAATAACATCGGCGGAATCTGAAAAGTACTAACATCCAACTCTTTATCTATACTAATCTTATAATCAAACTTATCTGGAAAGCGAGAATGTTCTAATTTCACATAAAGTTCTAAAAGTTCTAGTTCTTTGGATAGGGGAATAAAATCTTCCTCAGAATTTTCTAGCACCGAACGCATCAACGTTGAGAACTCACTTAAATAGCGATTAGCGCTTCGTTCGTCGCTTTTAGCAATGTAGTTATTCACTGAATTTAGCGCATTAAATATAAAGTGCGGATTCATTTGCGATCGTAATGATTTCAAAGCTAAAAGGTTATTTGCCAGTTTCTGCTGTTGGTTACTTCGGTAGAAAAAGAAAGTCGCTAAGCCCATCAATAGTAATCCGAAAATCAAAGAATAAATAAGCCATTTCTGGCGCTTGTTAGTTTCTTGTATTAACTGTTGGCCTGTTACCGCTAAATCGTATTTACTTTGTGAAAGCTCTCGCTCTTGCTCCAATCCGAAAATACGATTTTGCTTTGTAGCGATTTCTCTATTAAATCGCGCCGCACGAGAGATCTCTTGCTCTTTTCTAATATAAAGTGTGTCTACGACCGAAACATAAGCCTGGTAGGTCTCTAAAGCTTTTGTAAAATCGCCTTTGAACTCATATACTTCAGACAACTTTCGAGTAGCATCTTTTTGTACAATCAGATCATCATCAGAATCTGCTTCTACAATACTTTGCTCCAAATAAGGAATCGCTTGCTCATATTTATCTTGCGCTATATAAGCGTTTGCAATTTTATAATTGATGCGTTGCGTAGTAATCGTATCTGCATTTACGATTCCTGATTGCCGTACTGCGGTCGGCCTTGGTAAATTATTTAACTCATTTAAGCTCTTTTTACGAAACTGAATTTCTTCATCATAGCGACTATTTTTATTATAAAAATCAGCTACTTTTTCCTTTTCTTTAATCGCTCTTTGCGGTGCTTCGTTCGCTGCTAATTTCAAAGAATTTCCATAATAACCTTCTGCTTCTATAAATTTATCTTCCGTTGCATAAGCGTCAGCTATCTTTGAATTTAAATCAGTCATTTTTGGTGTAATCTGATTTTTCCTAGCGACGACCAAACCTTGCTCGTAAAAACCAACGGCTGTATTGATATTCTTTAAGCCCGTATACACATCACCTAAGCTCTCATATAATTGCGCCTGCTGATACGGAATTAAATTTTTAATCTTTAACAAGGGGCTTAAGGTCTCTTCCGCATTTTGAAAATCTTTATTCAAGAGATACGAACTCCCTAAAAGCAAGGTAGTTTTACTGGTCTTATTAGACTTCAAAGCATCTTTATAGCTCGTAATCGCTAAATCATTTTGTTTATGATATTGATATACCTCTCCTAAGGCGGTTAGTGACAAGGCCAATTCTTTTCTATTTCCCCTTTTACCAAGTTTTGCTATCGACTGCGTTATAAAGTCGATACTTTTCTCAATATTTGTTTTTCGATAGGCATATGCAGAATCTAAATACAACTTGTGTATCGACACCTGATTATCTCGTACTATTTCACTTTTTGTTCTAATTGAACTACCCTGAGAATATCCTTTCACCAAAACATCAACATCTTCATCACTTTGAACAAGGTATCGTTTTGTTTCAAATTCGGGGCTTCTGAAAGTGAGTTCATCTCCAATTGAAACTCTTATGCTATATTCTCCTTGAGCGTCTGTCAAGGCATAAACACCGCTATTGCTTGAGATTTCAACACCAGATATCGGTTCAAAATTTTCCTTTCCCTGAACAGAACCTCTTATTTCTATGGTAGGCCGAATTTCAGATGCGTTATTTGCTTCGCGCTGTATCTGCGAAAACAGGGAAGAACATCCGAAGAAAAAAAGAATGTATATGCAAGTATGCTTTATCATAGGTCTTTAATACAGCGTAAACTTAGCGGATTTATGTCTTACTAAAAAATGAGAATTTACCGCCCTGCTTCGCAAAACGCATCTGTTTTCTGGGTTTACGCAATCAAAAAGCACGTTTACACATTCAGAGGTCGCTTTCACTCATTCTCTGTTTTTTTAGAAATAGTTTGGGAATAGTTTTACACCATAATTAATAGCACCAACACCTTGAACATATTCACCGCACAATGCTGTGAACACTAAAATTTTTATAAACAAATGCCCGCCGAGGTTTATCGCATAAAAGAAGGACGGGAATAAAACTAAAATCATAGCTATGAAAAATGTAAAACAATTTTTAGGAATGGGCTTAATGGCCCTAGCGGTTTCCTCCGCTTATGCTTGCGAGTTGAAATCAAAAAAAACGAGTCTACCTCTTATCACTCAAGCTCCAGTACTTGTAGAGAAAGAAGCGAGCAATACGGTTAAAATCGCCCTATTACTCGACACCAGTAATAGTATGGATGGCCTAATTAATCAAGCCAAGGCACAACTTTGGGACATTGTAAATAAATTCACACATGCAAAATGCGGCAGCGACGCAGGTCCAAATTTACAAATTGCATTATATCAATATGGTAATGATTATTTATCGTCAAGAGAAGGGTATATACAGCAAGTACTCGACTTCAGTGGTGATTTGGATGAGATTTCTGAAAAGTTATTTTCTTTGACCACCAATGGTGGAGAAGAATATTGCGGAGAAGTAATTCAAACCTCTTTACAGCAATTGGACTGGGGCAAGAATACTGATAATCTAAAATTAATTTTCATTGCTGGAAATGAACCGTTTACACAAGGAAAATTAGACTATAAAGATGCCGTCACAAATGCCAAGGAAAAAGATGTTGTTGTGAATACTATTTTCTGTGGAAATTATGAACAAGGCATTACTACAGGTTGGAAGAACGGTGCAAAACTTTCGGGTGGTGAATATATTGCCATTGACCATAACCGTCAAGTAGTTCATATCGATACTCCATATGATAAACTTATCATTAAACTCAATTCAAAACTGAACAAGACCTATATTTCGTATGGGGCTATGGGTGCGGCAAAAATGAACATGCAATCGGTTCAAGATTCCAATGCCATGGAAATGGAAGAGGTTGTTGCAGTTAAAAGAGCGGTTAGCAAATCTTCACGACTCTACAGCAATTCTTCTTGGGATTTGGTTGATGCTTCTGACGACAAGAATTTTGATGTAGCAAAGATTGAGAAGAGCGAACTTCCAAAAGAACTAAAAGGTAAATCTGATTCTGAAATTACATTTTATATCGACCTAAAGAAATCAGACCGAGTAAAGATTCAGAAAGAAATTCAAGAACTTAACAAAAAACGAGAAGCGTTTATTTCTGAGAATCAAAAAGAAGGTTCAAAAGGAGAGTTGGAGAATGCAATGATAGAAGCTATTCAAAGACAAGCTAAACTAAAAAATTACACCTGGGACTAGGCATTTAATTTGCAATCAGATAAAATTGTTGAACGCAATTGGTTGCTGTTTCGTTTGTGGGTCTGTGCTACTTTAAAGCTAGGCCCATTTTTTTTTAATTTTGCGCCGCTGGGCAGTAACAATCATATTTTCTTTCGGTTTGTCCGAAATCGTAACCTAAAGTGATTTGGTGAAATCCCCCATTATCAAAACGAATATCTCCTATTTGATAAGAATAATTATAAGACAGTAAAAATTGACCAATATTGGCACCAACAATCGGTGTAAACAATTGAAGTCTTTGCTCACCAAAAGTGCCGTTCGTTTGAAATTGGGCTCCATCAAAACTTCTGCGGTATGATACACCGCCCCATATTTTTCCAAAATCTACATCTTTGTAAATTTTGAGATTCATATCTATCGTTTTCTCTTTGGTGAAATCTGTCATTTGAAATAGAACCGACGGCTCAATTTGCACTTCATTCTTTCCAAAAACATAACCTGCGGAAATGAGATATCTGCGGAGGTTATCAAATTCTATCGCTGAATACAAGTCTCTACCACTCCCTAAAAGATTCAGTGCCGCAAAATGCGCATAAAACTCCATTTTACTGTAAGACATGCCCACGTCAACATTATAATAACTTACACTGTTGTTCGATCCTGTTATTACGGGATCTTGAATTACAGAACGAAATTCTGACTCATCTAAATTACTTTGTAATAACCCAGCGCTTAGGCCGAATGAAAGTTGATTTAAATAACGCTCGTCTCCACCCATTTTTAAATGATGGGCATAGGTCAATTTAACACCTGTTTGTGAGTGATACCCGTTGGCATCATTAAAAACAATCGCACCAATACCACTATTACTGTCTCCCAATCTAAAATGAGCATTCAAAGTTTGCAAACTCGGCGCTTCATCAACATTGAACCATTGTTTTCTGATGGTACCTCGTATTTTTCCTCCTTCACCAATACCCGCCATAGAAGGATATACCAGATAGTAGTTGTCCGCTAAATAATCAAAATATACAGGAATACCTTCTTGAGCAGATGATTGATTACCAAAGGCAAGAAAAGCAAAAACGACTATTAAAAGATTTTTCATTGATTATATGTGGCTATTGTTCAATCTACTAAACACAAAGTATAACGGATGAAATGGCACAATATTATATTCAAATATACGGGTAATCTGATACCTGATTCTTTAAAAAAATACGAAGCGCCGGTAAAAATTCAATCTTCCCATTCTTTTGTTACTGGTATCCCCATTTTATTGGTTCTAAAATTCATGTCCTTCAATAAAATATGAACAAGCTATATCTAGATTTACTTCGTATTTTTGTTGAAAATTAAAAGCAATGAAGGAGTATTCAATTACTGTCGTAGAAACCAATAACCCCAACATATTAAAATTCGAAACGAATCACTTTATAACCACTGGTGCAAATCATGAGTTTAAGAATATTGATGATGCCAAAAACTCACCCTTGGCGCAACAATTGTTCTATCTGCCATTTATTAAAACCGTATATATATCAGGTAATTTCATTGGCCTTGAACGTTTTGATATTGTAGAATGGTCAGATGTAAAAGATGAAGTTGCACAGCAATTGGTTGAATACTTAAATTCTGGTGAACCCATACTCATAGAAGAAGCAAAAACAACGCCAGTTGCCGTTACCGTCTATGCTGAAGTAACGCCCAACCCTTCAACAATGAAGTTTGTAGCGAGTCGAAAAATAGTTCCTGCGACATTTGAATTTAAAAATATAGACGAGGCTAAAGATTCAGGCTTGGCAATGGCGCTCTTTCAATTTCCTTTTGTTAAACAAGTTTTTTTAGATGAAAACTATGTATCTGTCAGTAAATACGACGTTGCCGAATGGGATGATATTACCATGGAATTGCGTGAACTTATTCGCAATTATATTGCAGAAGGAAAAGATGTAGTTTCTATTGACATTCAAGCACAACACAAACCGGAAGCACAAAAAACGGTATCTAGTCAACCTACTCAAAATCAAAATTTTGATGACACATCTCTTGAAATCATTGATATTTTGGAAGAATATGTAAAACCAGCTGTTGCAAGTGATGGCGGAAACATTCTCTTTCAATCGTATGAAAAAGAAACGAAGACGGTTAATGTGATTTTACAAGGCGCGTGTAGTGGCTGCCCATCGTCTACTTTCACCCTTAAGAACGGTATCGAAACAATGCTTAAGAATATGATGGGAGATCGCATCAATGAGGTTGTAGCCGTAAATGGGTAGCAAAGAAAAACTTAAAATACCAATACATAAAACGGGTAGAAGATTTTGATCTAGTATCCAAACCAATTTTTTACTAAAATGAGATCGTCATAGGGTTGTATTTTAAGTTAAACTCAAGCTTTTTGCAATAAATTAGCTATCGTAATTCTCAAGTTTCCTAATATTATTAGCTAACTTGTTGGCGAACACTAAATCAATAATTATGGCAATTTTAAAAGTTATCGAAGTATTAGCAAATTCAGAAAAAAGTTGGGAAGACGCAACAAAAAAGGCAGTTACACAAGCATCTAAATCTGTGAAAAATATTCGTTCAGTTTACATTCAAGAGCAAAGCGCAAGTGTCGACAATGGTGAAGTAACCGATTTTCGAGTAAACGTCAAAATTACTTTTGAGGTAAAGTAATTTTTACAAATCAAAATTTTCAAAAAGCATCCTTCTTCTGTTGGATGCTTTTTTTATGCCGCTATGTACTGACCTATTTGAGTACGCCACATAAATTCAATGCTATAGCCTACTAATATAAGTTGATTTTTACATATAAAAAATACAAGTCAGCCCCATAAACATACCCTACACGCCTAATAACCAAAGTTCACCTTAGTGAACGCTGAATTCGTTTCCTGTAATTTAAAAAACTGGGCATTCAGAACCATACATAAGTACTATAGACCTTTAGATGCGTAAAAAAAGTATTCTGACAGGCTCTAACAAAGGGTATTCTCTTGACGAAATCGTGATGATTACCGTAAAAAAAACGCGTTTTTAAACTTCTTAAAAACAGAAAAAAAATATATTTCATATCTGATAATTTGCTCGCAACCAAATGAATTTAAGGTAACTTTGCAGACCTTCAAAATTAATTAAGCGAAGGTAAAGGGGACGAAAACTTGCCACATGGAAGAATTAACAAATTATAAAGAACACGCCAAAAACGCCATCAATTGGGCATGGGAAATATTACCTAATCTTACTATGGCTATTGTAATTCTCATCTTAGGGCTATGGCTCATTCAATTGACAAATAAATTAGTTCGCAAGTTCTTTCAAGAAAAAGACTACGACCTTACTTTAGAAAATTTCCTAAGAAGCTTTATCAATATCGCTCTTAAAATTTTATTATTTGTTCTTGTTATATCACAACTAGGCGTGCAGTCGTCATCACTTATTGCTATTATTGGTGCTGCAGGTCTTGCTATCGGTTTAGCGCTGCAAGGATCTTTATCAAACTTTGCCGGCGGCGTACTTATTCTACTTTTTAAGCCTTTTAAAGTAGGAGATTTTATCTCTGCTCAAGGACTTGACGGAACGGTAAAGGAAATCACCATTTTTTACACCAAATTAATCACCTTCGGCAATCAAATTGCCATTCTCCCTAACGGTAAATTATCTAATGAAAATGTTCTCAATTACAGTATGATGCCTACCCGAAGAGACAATATAAAAATCGGAGTTGGTTATGGCTCGAATTTAAAGGAGGCTAAAGACCTCTTATTACACATATGTGCGAATAATGAAAATATATTAAAAGAACCGGTTCCTGAGGTTTATGTAGACGGACTAGGTGATAGCGCAGTGAATTTAACCTTGCGTTTCTGGGCAAATACCGCTGTATTCTGGCCTGCACATTTTTATGTTATAGAAGAGGCAAAACGGCGATTTGATGCTGCCGGTATTGAAATACCATTTCCACAGCGCGATGTTCACATGAAGTCTTAAGTTTATTTTGGAGTGGATACCTCAGCTTTTTTCTTTGTCTGGATTATGAAGTCTTTTAAATAATAAGGCTCGAAATAGGCAAGATTTTCGAAGTCACTAGCCCTAAATTTTTTAAAAGATAGTACAGCCATGTTGTCTGTTGAAGGCACTGCAGAAAGGTCGTAAATGAAATTAGGGCTTGTTAATAGATCTTTACATTTCTCTGCGCCGCTTCCGATGAGTAGTACATTTCCTTTGTCTGCATATTCAGCGAATGAATTCTCATCAATAATTTCTGCTAAGGTTTCTCTAATAGCTTGTTTTCGACCGTCAAAAACTTGAGAATACACTTCCATTCGTCTCGCATCTAAAAGCGGAATAATAAAATTGACATCTTTGGATTTTGATTGCTGTGCCAAACTCTCTAATGTCGGGATTGATATTAGTGGGATATCTAGAGAAAAACAGAGCCCCTTTGCTGCGGAAACACCAATACGAAGACCCGTATAAGAACCGGGGCCTTTACTAACTGCTACAGCGTCTATATCGCTAAAAGAAACTGCAGCTTCTTTCAAAACTTCTTGTATAAAAACATGAAGTTGTTCGGAATGTGAATAGTTAGGGGTATTGTGCTCTTTAATAGCGATAGTCTCGCCATCTTTAGCAAGGCTTACCGAACAATTTGTAGTAGCTGTTTCTAAATTTAAAATCACTGCCATATCAGACAAAGATATGCTCTTATGTTTGAAACATAAAAGACCCACAAACTTCTTTCAAAGCTAGTGGGTCTTTTATACTGTAACTGAGATAATTAATTCAAGGTGATAGGAATTCCGAAATAGAACTCCAACACTTTCAATCTGAAAATATAATTGTATTTCGTTCGTATTGCATCAGCTTCCGCATTATCAACACGCGATTGTGACTGACTGTATTCAAACGCGTTCATTAAACCCACATCATAACGTTCTTTCGAATACTGATAGGCCAAACGTGTTGCATCAAGCGTTTTTAGAGATGCTTCGTAGGCTTTAGCAAAACTTTTAACATCTACATAGACTTGATTAATATCGGTCTCTAAATCCAATTTATTCTGCTCCAATTGTAATTGAGACCTCAGTACATTAATTTTAGAACGTTTGATATTATTCCTATTTGCAAAGCGATTAAAAATAGGAACGTTTAATTGGGCTCCATAAGAAATGCCATCATTCAACCA
Organism: uncultured Flavobacteriaceae bacterium; assembly: GCA_938029725.1. Lineage (GTDB taxonomy): Bacteria > Bacteroidota > Bacteroidia > Flavobacteriales > Flavobacteriaceae > Maribacter_C. The sequence goes on along the minus strand of CALHGE010000023.1, from coordinate 101,219 downwards.
CAATTGGTCGCCAAAACTCTCTCTTTCCAACATTCCTGTTAGCGAATTAAACCTTTCCTGATCAGAATACCTCGTATTGTAATTAAAGAAGGCACCAAGTGTTGGCAATAAAGCCCCTTTTGAAATTTTCAAATCTTGTTCAGCAAGCCCTACATTGCTCTCTGAAAATTTGATGTCATTACGAAAGCTTAATGCTTTAGCGAAAATTTCTTTCGGCGTTCTATTCAAAACCTCAGAGGGTGGTACTTCTAAATCAACATCGGCTGCATCGAAATTCTCATAATCGGTAATTTGTAAAAGTTGCGCCAAATTAATTCTAGAAATCAATACTGCGTTTTCTGAGTTCACGATTTGTTGCTCTTGCACTGCGGCAGTAGCCTCAATTTCTAACAAATCTCCTTTAGGCAAAACACCCGCATCAACCAACTCGGCCGTACGTTTAACATCTTGAACCGAAACTTCATATTGCGCCTTTTGAGTTACTAAAGTTTCTTTATTTGAAATTATATTCAAATACGCGGTGGCAACGTTTAAACGAATATCATCCTTTAAGTCATCTAGACGATACTGATTTGCCAATAAGTTCATTTTGGCACGTCTTAGCCTATTAATATTGCGCAAACCATTAAATATATTTACTGAGGAACTTACACCTCCGCTAGCTGTTAATATTGTAGTTGTAACAGGTAAAGCCGTAGTTGGATCAAATGAAAGACCTGTATTTGCAGAAGATCTTAATTGTGCATTTGCGTCTGGTAAAAAATTACCGAAGGCATCAGACTCATCGATTTTAGCACTTTCCAAATCCAACTCAAATTGTGCGATCGATATATTATTCTCTTCAGCATACGTAATACACTCTTGAAGCGTCCATTTCTTCTGTTGGGCGGATACCATTCCCATTGCTAATACCAGCAATAGCGCTGTTAGTTTAAATTTCATTTGATTTATTTTGTTATTACTTTATCGATTGATGTATTGACCCGCCTACTCAACTGTGGGGTAATGTTTTAGTCTTCGGTTTCGTCGCTATCCTTTTCACCTTCTTCCTCTTCACCCTTTTTGATAGCTTCTGTTTTGTTCCATTCCTTCACTTCATCACTTTCGGTGAGGCCTGATACTATTTCGATATTGACTCCATCAGAAATACCTGTTTCAATATCTTTTCGCTCCCATTTTTGATCTCCAACAGACAACTCTACGAAGGGTTTACTAGTTTTCTTATCAAATTGCAGTAAGGCCTCAGAGATAACCAGTATATCTTCTTTTTTCTCCAAAACAATAGCCGCATTGGCACTATATCCTGCTCGAATAAATACGTCTCCTTTCACATCTACATCACCTTCAATCTTAAATTGAACTGCCCCTGTTTCTTCTAGCCCTTTTGGCGCAATAAATTTCAACTTAGCGTCAAGCTCTACCCCTTCAAGGGCGCCTAATGTAATTTTCAGTGCCGTACCTACTTTTAGTTTTCCGACTTCTCCTTCATCAACCTTACCTTCAAAAATCATTTTGGTTAGATCCGCTATAGAAGCAATCGTAGTGCCGTCATTGAAATTATTACTTTGTATTACCTGATCACCTTCCTCAACAGGAATCTCTAAAATTGTACCTGCCACGGTTGCTCTGATATTCGTATTAGCTGATGCCGAACCTCCAGCAGAGCCTTTGCGAATAATCTGATAATCAGCCTGTGAATTTTGAAGCTCCTGCGTAGATTGATCAAATTGCAATTGAAGCGAATTAAAGGCTTGACTAGAAATCACTCCCTTATCAAATAAGGCTTTGTTTCTATTGTATTCTATTTTTGTATTATTCAGAGCAATCTCAGCGTTTCTAACCCTTCCACGTGCTTGATTCAAGGATTGCTCATTAGGTACAATTTTAATCTTTGCGATTAAATCTCCAGCTTTTACCTTCGTTCCCTCTTCAAGATATATCTTTTCTATTATCCCTGAAATTTGAGGTTTAATCTCCACTTCGTCTTCTGGAATCAATTTACCTGTAGCCACGGTCTTCTTTTCAATACTCGAAATAAATGGCTTTTGAGTTTCATAGGTGGTTGAAGATTTACTATTTGATTTTATAAAAAATACAGCTGCCCACAATGCAGCTAACACTAAGAGAGTTATTAAGATATACTTTACGATCTTGTTCATTTGAAATGTATTTGTATTTATGTATTGGTTTTTGTTTGTTATTCTTCACGCAAGGCATCTATAGGCCTTATGCTAACTGCTCTTTGCGCAGGTATTAATCCGATAAGAATTCCTAATGAAACCATTAAAAAGAGCGACATTAGCACATATGGAATTGGCACCGTCGGGTTGGTGTATGGAATATCTACATCAGCCGTAAGCACATCAATTAGCTTGAGCGTCGCTGCCCCAAAAATAATTCCGATAATACCCGCTAATAAGGTCAACACTAACGCCTCGATTATAATTTGATTTCGCACTTCCGAAGGCGTAGCACCTAGTGCTCTTCGCACTCCTAATTCTTTGGTACGTTCTTTTACTGAAATCAATAAGATATTTCCAATGCCGATTACACCTGCAATAATAGTGGCAACACCGACAATTAGTGATAAAAATGTTAGTCCGTTAGCAAAGCCAAATATTTTTTTAAAAACTGCGCCAAGATTAAAGCCTCCTATTGCCTTTTCATCTGTTGGGTCTACTTTATAAATTCGTTTTAGGATTGCTTTAACATCTTTTTCAACTTGAATCACATCAGCATCATCATATGCAGCAATAGTGAACTGAGTAACATTATCACCCGTATTATATAACCTCTGAAAGGTGGTAAATGGAATAAAAATATCACTATCATTATCAAAAGGGCCACCACCAGTAGCCTTATGTACTCCAACTACCTGAAAATTGACATCTTCAATAGCGATATAAGCTCCAATCGGTTCCTCATCTTCCTCAAATAATTCCTTTTGAGTGCGCTCACCTATCACACAAACTTTACGCTCTTGGTCTATATCTGAACTATTAACAAATCTTCCCCCATCGAAAATCTTTTTCGTAGCAATCTCTGTAAACTCTGGAAAATCACCATAAACAGAATAATTACCAACTTTTGTTCCTCGCTTAACCACTCCGGGCTCGCTACCAAAAATTCCTTTTAAATTTCTTGGTGCAATTGCCATAATTTCTGGAACTTGCTTGCGAAGTACCTCAACATCTTGAAGTTTTAATTGTATTCGTCGACCCGTTTTAAAACCCGCATAAGGCTTACTGGTGGTAGAGGCAAAAATAAACATGGTATTTCTCGCAATCGTTTCAAATTGTTTTTCAAAACCATTATCGAGGCCTTTTGCAGCTCCAGAAAGTCCGATATAAATATAGATACCGATGAATACCCCTAGCATGGTTAAAAACGTACGCAGCTTATTCTTTCGAATAGACTGAAATATTTCGTTCCAAGTATCTCTATCAAATAATTGTCTCATCTTATTCGTCTCTTAGTGCTACAATCGGTTTAATTCTAGCTGCTCTTCTCGCTGGAATATAAGCCGCCAACGTACCACATATTATCAAAAGAATTGTCACAAAAATAGCTGTGCCAGAATTTATTCCAGGATTTGTAATGAAATAATTCTCTTCCAAAAACTCACCTTGAATAGCATTCAGGACTACAATTCCTAAAATCATTCCTATAAATCCAAAAATTGCAGTTATCACAATAGATTCAAGCAATATTGTACTGATTATAGTTCTTGGGGTAGCTCCCATAGCTTTTCGAATTCCTATTTCTTTTGTACGCTCTTTAACCACAAAGACCATAATATTACTAATGCCAATAATACCCGATATAATGACTACAAATGCGATAGCTGCTATTATGATTTGTAATATTCCGGCAAACTGTTGGGTTTGCTTTAAATTCTCAGTAACATTTTCCAAATAAATTCCTCTTGGATCGTCTGGGCTTACTTCCTTTTTTTTGCGGATATATGTATTGAGACGCCTTTCGAATTTCATCGCGCCGTCATAACCAATTGCCTTATTGAAAGCTAAAGTTATCTGTCCAATTTTATCGTTATTACCTTCCAAAAGTTGACGTGTTGTAAAGGGAATAAAAATATTTCTCTCTTCACGGTCTCCCCCATCATCCTGAAAGACACCAATAACTCTAAAAACACTACCCGCAACATCTATATATTTACCTAAAGCATCTTCGGTATCAAAAAGGTCTTTCTCCACCATTCTTCCAATTACGGCATATTTGCTCTTTTCTCGAATGTCTTGAACATTGATATACCTGCCTTTCATCATTATGGTCTTCTCAGCAAATTGCATTCCTGTACCGACACCATAGGTAGTATAATTATCTGATTTGTCTTTATAGGTTACTACGCCACCTCTTTGAATACGAGGTGTTATATACTCAACCAGTGGCCCAAATTCTTCAATAATTCCATCTAAATCGCCATTTTCAAATACGATTTGTCGTTTAGCTTTATAACCGGCGTATGGAATAGTAGTTGTTGATGGGTAAATTCTGAAAATGTTGGTAGCATCGTCACCAAAGAATTTCATGAAGGTATTATTGAGTCCGTTGCCCATACCAAAAAGAGTGACGAAAATAAAAATACCCAAGGCTACCGTAAAACCGGTCAGAAAAGTACGCAGCTTGTTTTTCTGAATTGCCTCAAATATTTCTTTCCAAACGTCCCTATTGAACATATTGCGCGGCTCTTACTTGTTCTACTTTTTTATCTTCTATGATCACCCCATCTTTCAAATGCACAATACGCTTGCACATATCGGCAATATCAGGTTCATGGGTAACTATCAAAATAGTATTTCCTTGATCGTTTATCTTTTGAATTAAATCCATAACCTCGTATGAAGTTTTGCTATCTAATGCACCGGTCGGCTCATCTGCCAAAAGCACCTTTGGTTCAGCGGCCATTGCTCTTGCAATAGCAACACGCTGTTTTTGGCCGCCAGAAAGCTCACTCGGCAAATGATCGGCCCATTCTTTCAAACCTACCTGCTCCAAATATTTTAAAGCCTTTTCTTGACGCTCTTTTCTAGCAACTTTCTGATAATATAGCGGTAAAGCCACATTTTCCATGGCATTCTTATAATTGATCAAGTTGAAAGATTGGAACACAAAACCCAGAAATTTATTTCGATAATTTGCAGCCTTAGTTTCATTTAAGTTTTTAATCTCAACGCCGTCTAAATCATACGAACCTTCGTCTAACTCATCTAACATTCCTAGAATGTTCAATAAAGTAGATTTTCCAGAACCAGAAGAACCCATAATAGCAACTAACTCTCCTTCTTTTACAGAAAAGTTAATCCCTTTTAAAACATGCAGGGAATTACTTCCCATTTTATACGATTTATGAAGGTTTTTAATTTCAATCATACTGGTTCTATTTGTTTTGTTTGGTCTTTACCAATGGTATTCGACAATAAGACAACTAAGTTGTTAAAATGTTACAAGCTTTACTCTAAATTTTTTGTTAAAGGTTAATTAGAATCCTTTTCTTCCTCTTCAATGGCATTCCAGACCTTTATTTTATCCTCCTTTGCCAAGCCAGATTTTACCTCTACATAAATGCCATCACTGATACCAAGTTCAATATCTTGGCGTTCGAATTTTTGAGCTCCTTTTTCAATCTCAACAAAAGGTTTTTTTGTAATATCATCAAACTGAACCAAAGCTTCTTTGACCGCCAATACGCTATCCACTTTTGCTAAAATAATAGAGGCATTTGCGCTTAAACCCGCACGAATAAAAATAGAATCTTGCTTTTTAAGTGTTCCCTTTATTTCGAATTGAATAGCCCCATTCTCAGCCACCCCCTTAGGTGCTATATAATCAAGAACAGCATCAAAAACTGTATTTTCAATCGCACCTACCGTAATCTCTAAAGGAAGGTTTTCTTTTATTTTACCTACTTCAGATTCATCGACCTTACCTTCAAAAATCATTTTATCTACATCAGCAATAGCCGCGATGGTAGTTCCTTCATTGAACGTATTACTTTCGATAACTTGATTTCCAACTTCCACAGGAACATCCAAAACCATTCCGCTTACAGTTGCTCTGATTTGTGTATTGGCAGAACTTCCGAGACCTCTAGTAGTTCCAGTTTTTACAATATCATATCTTTTGTTCGCCGCACTATAAGACTGCTTTGCCTGGTCTAAAGTCAGTTGCGCACGTTCTAAATCTACTTTAGAAACCACTCCTTTATCAAAAAGATTCTTTTGACGTTCGTAATTTCGACGCTGGTCATCAAGACTTATCTTGGCTTCATCAATAGTATTTCTCGCATCGTTCAAGGCATTCAAGTTTGGCACTACCTTTATGCGGCAAATCAAATCTCCTGACTTCACATAATCACCACCTTCAACAAAAACCTCTTCGATTACACCTGAAATATTGGGCTTAATAAGCACCTCTTCCAAAGGTAAAATACTTCCTGTTGCAACCGTTTTTTTAACGATGGTTTGGGTTGATGCTTGTTCGGTTTTGTAAACCACCGGGTCTTCTGCATTCTTCTGATACAGGTAATACATAGCCCCGCCAAAAGCAACGACAATAAGTAATAAAATGATTCTGGTAACTGACTTTTTCATTATAATTTGATTTAACCTGCCTTCCGCCAGGCTGGTGGATGTTTAATTATTCGGTACGCAATGCGTCTATTGGTTTTACTTTTATAGCACTATTCGCTGGAATGAAACCTGCTAAAAGACCTGAGATCATTAAAATAACTAAGGCACTTACTACAACTGACAAACTCACGCTAGGATTCAAAAACATATCTACAGGCCCTACACTATCTAATAACGCATTTACGCCATAAATAAATAAGGCTCCAAAAGAGATACCAGCCATACCTGAGATAATAGTTAGAAAAACGGACTCCATTAAAATTTGCCCTTTGATAGACCAGGGACCTTCACCTAGTGCTCTACGAATGCCAATTTCTTTCGTGCGTTCTTTAACCACAATGAGCATAATATTACTCACTCCGATAATACCTGATAATAAGACCAAGATGCCAACAAAATAACCGATGAAAGTAATCGCCCCAAAAAGGCTTTGTATGCGACCAAATTCTTCATACAGATCAAAATGCCCCACTGCGCGGTCGTCTTCGGGGTGTATTCTCCTATTCGCTTTAACTACATCCATCACCTTTTCTTTTAGGCTGGTGATAGAGTTTCCATCTTGTGCAGTAATGGCCATCCAACCCACATCGTTGCCACGATTAAAAGCTTGAGAAAAGGCCGTGAATGGAACAAACACCTCTTTCTGCCCTTCTTCACCATCTCCGTTATTACTATTCTTTTTATAGGTACCCAAGACCATAAAACTAACCCCTTGAATCTTTATGTAACTACCTAAAACTTCTTCTCCCTCTTCATATAACTCTCTTTTTACGCCCTCGCCAATTATGGCTATTTTTCGTTTCTCATTGATATCATTGTAATTCAAAAAGCGACCTGAAGTAATAGTCATTGGATCTTGTTTAATATACTCCGGATAATCACCATAGACGTTAAAAGCGCCTGCACGAATACCTCGCACAACGTTATTGTTTCCGCCAAAACCACCCAGTTGATTTCGGGGTGAAACAAATCTAAGATTTGGAACCTGATCCTTAATAGCGGCAACATCCTCCACTTTAAAATTATAGCGCCTTCCCTTTGGAAGCCCCTGATACTCTTTTGTTGTTGTTTGCGTCCACATGAACATCGTATTGGTGGCAATATCACCAAAATCGACCATGATACCATTTTGAAAGCCTTTACCAGCCGACAAGAGAATTATCAAGATAAGGATGCCCCAGAATACCCCAAAGGCAGTTAACACTGTTCTAAACCAATTGGTGGTTAGCACTTCTAAAATTTCTTTCCAACGATCTTTATTGAACATATTTATTCGTGTCTTAGCGCATCAATAGTGTGAATATTAGCCGCTTTCCATGCTGGAAAAAAGCCAGCAACTACACCTGCAAAAATTAAAACAAAGACTGTAGTCAAGGCAACATTAAAATTAACGGAAGGGTTCAATAAATAATCCACTTCAATGTAAGGCCCCACAAATTCTAAAAGCCCCATACTAAAAATGAGACCACTAAACCCAGCGATGGTTGTGACAAAAATTGCTTCGTGTAATATCATACCTACTATTGCCCATGGCTTTGCCCCCAATGCCTTTCTGATGCCGATTTCTCTGGTACGCTCCTTAACTACTATCAACATGATATTGCTAACGCCAACGACGCCTGCAATTATAGTAAACACACCAACAATCCAGAAAAACAGTTTGATATTATCAATCAAGTTAAAATAGCGCTTAGCTTCCTCCAAGGTATTAAAGCTACCAATAGCGCTCTCGTCATCAGGTGACACAGTGTGCGCTTCCTGTAAATAACTTTTCATTTGTGCAGTTACTAATGTTGATTGTGTAACGGCCTCTTCAAAATCAGCAACGGGCTTCATCGTAAAGTACATATTATTGACCTTATCGGCCCCATTGAATACAGCTTGCGCAGTAGCTATTGGTATGACTATTCTATTTTCGTCTCGCTCACTCGGATCACCATAAACACCAACGACCTTAAAATTAATTCCTGAAATAGCAACGTATTGATTTATAGGGTCTTCTTTGCCTTTGAAAAGTTCATTCTTAATCTTCTTACTGATTACAGCGACTTTAAGCTTGCCTTTTTGATCAGCAAAATTGAGAAAACGACCACTTAGCATATGTTGGTTCTCTAGAATTTGAAAAGAAGGAGTTACGCCCTCCACTCGGTAAGAACCAGTTTCTTTCTTATACACGATAAGCGCATTACGAACTCGAAATACGCCACTTTTGCTATCAAGCACATCGACATATTTATTCTCTAAGTAATCGAAATTTTCATTTCGCATTTGAATAGAACGACCTGCATTAAGCCCCTTGTATGCTTTTGAAGTAGCATTGGTCCAGAAACCAAAACGAGTGCTAGCATCATTTTCAAATTCTTTGGCAATACCGTTTTGCATTCCTTGCCCAAAACCCAATAAGATTACGAGGATAAATATTCCTGAAGCCACAGAAAGACCTGTGAGGAATGTCCGTAGTTTATTTTTACGGATGGCATCAAAGATTTCTTGCCATCTTTCGATGTCGAACATTATAGTGATTTTTTTGATTGATGAATGCGATAAAAAAAGCGCACGTGTATAAGACTACATCCCTGTGAGAATGTTACAGTTTGGGCAACAAAAAAATGTTAAAATTAAATAGCGCCCTTAATTCTTCAGTTTTTTGTAGACCACGAAGAATAATACACCTACAAGAATATAAGGAATAGCCATTAGGTATACAATTCCTCTATTAATACCTTTTGCCGTCTCTGTACTGCCCTCACTTTCTAAAACGGCACGACACATAGCGCACTGCGCCTCTGCGGTTTCAGGAATAAACAGCAGTATTGAAAAACTTAAAATTGCAATATACTTTTTCATTTGAAAGTCCTCAACATAGCCTGGGACGCGGCATAATTTAGTTGATATAATATGGCGAAATCATACTGTAAACAACTACTCCCGTAATCGCTACATACAGCCATATTGGAAATGTAAATTTCGCAAACCTCCGATGCCCCTTATAATCACCTAAATAAGCTTTTGCATAGGTTTTCAAAACCAACGGAATTACGGCGATAGACAATATAATATGCGAAATCAAAATCACATAGTACACTCCCTTAATTAGGCCTTCACCTCCAAACGGAGTTGATTCAGAGGTCATATGATACCCGATGTATAAAATCAAAAAAAGCAATGACAATGCAATGCAGGTAGTCATTATTTTTTGATGCAATACTTTATTTCCATTCTTTATAGCCACTACGGCTACTATTAATAAGACAGCGGTAATACCATTTATTGTTGCATAAATAGGAGGAAGAAAACCCAAACGCTCAACACCGTCAATTTTCACTAAAAACAAGGCAGCAACTACTAAGGGGATAACAACTGAAACAAGTGTTATTAATCGATTAAACTTTTTTTCTTTTATAGCTAAGTCTTCCATTTATTCTTCAAGTAGTTTTTTAATGTCTTCTTTCAGGACTGTAATTTGTTGTTTTTCACCTTCTTCATTTTCGCCGTCAGCCTCTAGAATTTGCCCTCTGTAATATACAATCGGGTTTCCAAAGTCATCTACTCTTGAACGCAAAAACCCATTCTTATCGATAAGCGCGAATAGGCCCGAGTGCTCAAAACCCCCTGGCGCATCTGGCGTTTCAGCAGCAAATATATTGAACCCACGATTAGCTAAGTCGAATACTTTATCTCTATCACCTGTCATTAGATGCCAATCCAAATCGGTCATACCATAACGCTCAGCATATTCTTTTAAAACCCTCGGAGTATCGTAATTAGGAGTAATTGAAAAAGAGGCAATTCCAAAATTTTCAGCTTCGGCAAACGTATTCTGTATTTCCACTAAATTCTTTGACATTACCGGACAAATAGATGGGCAGCTTGTAAAAAAGAATTCAGCAACAAAAACCTTCCCTTCATAATCTTTGTCGCTAATAAATAAGCTGTCTTGATTAATGAATTCAAAACTTGGAACCTTACGTTTTTTTCCATTCAGCAATACGAAAGCTAAGTCTCCATTATTGTCTTTAATATTCATTCTGTCCTTTTCAACAACAGTTCCGTCTTTAATACGGTCAATTATTCTAGGAATAAAGATGATTCCAAAAACTAAGACAACCAATGATACCCAAACGTATGTGTATTTATTTTTCATTTTGTATTGTTCGTCTTCTTTTGTTAACCTGAATTGGACTGTTTTTAGGCTCAAATAAAATCGCCTTAAATTCGCAGTAAGACGCAAAGTATAACCGGCAATCGCGTTTCAACTATTGGGCTATTTTCATCTATCTGCGTTATTCTTTTTCAAAGCCAATCGATACTCAGCTAAGATGATTTTCACATCATCTTCCATCTTATTATTCAGATCGGCAACAGAAACTGAATTAAAGCCATATTTAGTTCCCACCTCTTCATCATCGTTTCTCCCTCTTAGATTTTTGTCCTTATCAATTATAAAAACATAAGGTGATCCTAGGTTCTCATCTAGAGACAAATCTGTCTTCAGGCTGGCGAAAAGACTTCGTATCTGACCTTCCTCAGCAAAAACAAATTTCCATTTACTTGTATCTGCAAGATTCGCCAATTCTCTTTCTAGCTCCGCAACCTGCGCTTCATTACCTTTAGGCACGAGCATCACAAATTGAAAATCTTTGAATTCGTAAAAGCGCTTATAAATCTTTTGATTGAGATTGAAAGCGTTTCCTTTTTTATTCTCAACATCACTTCCTAAAAAACCAAGAACGCTAATCTTATTCTGAAGCGATACGTTTTCATCTATTACAGAAATGGCATGTATACCTTTGGTCAAGACCGGAAGTCTTCCGAAGTTATTTACTCCCGATGCAAAAAAGAGATATGCTACAATAGGGAGGACAAAAAGAACGACTAATACAAATGTCTTTTTCATAATTTTAATACCTGTACAAAAGTAAAAAAGACGGCGTAAATGCCGTCTTTTTTATTTGTTAATAATGACCCAAAATTGGTTTTAACTTTTGGTTACAAAACTAGTCTTGCGCATCAAAATGCTATTTATTTAACTATTGCAGCGCTGGCGATACTGCTAAGAAATATCTTTATTACAACACAACAGTTAAATGCAAAAGCGCTACTTAAAGGCGTCAACTGAGCTCCTTAGAAATTCCAAGTCACGAAACCGTCTTTGTATACATTGTAAACATAATCTGCTTCGAAAAGCAATATGAATACCAGGTAAGCTACCAAGAATATTGGTGTCCAAACTATAGCTCTTCTCAAAGCTGTTTTTTCGTCACGAAGGTGCATAAAATCCCAGGCTATGTAGTATGCTTTTACTAGGGTTAAGATAATGAATATCCAATTCAACAACTTCATTCCTAAGAAGGTGTTGTGTAGTAAAACTTCAGGTTTAATAATACCCAAAACAACTTCGACAGCAGTTACTATACATAAAAACACAAGTACGCCCCATATCTTTTGGGTGTTAGACTTGAATTTCAATAAACCTCTAAAAATTGCTAATTTATGCTCGTGTGCCATTTATAAACTTTTTAAACTCCGTACAACGGAAATATATAACTAAGTTAACAGATTCTAGCTTTCGCAAGAATGCTCATAGATTTACACAAGGTAGAAGAAGGTAAATACGAATACCCAGACTAAATCTACAAAGTGCCAGTACAATCCGACTTTCTCTACCATTTCGTAGTGCCCTCTCTTCTCATAAGTTCCTAAAATCACATTAAAGAAAATGATCATGTTAATGACTACTCCTGAGGTTACGTGAAAACCGTGAAAACCTGTGATAAAGAAAAAGAAATCAGCAAAAAGTCTACTACCATATTCGTTTTGAATCAGATTTGCACCTTCTACAACTTGAACTGCGTCGTTCAGCTTAGACTCGGAGGCTTCTCGTGTTAAAATAGCCTTCTCTCCTTCTCCACTGATATTAGCAACATCCTTTTCAAGACGTGCTACTTTGGCAAGATCTTTAGGGTTATCTGATGCTTTTAGTTTTTCAATATTTGGAAGTATTTGCTCCGTTCGAATCACTATCGACCTGTTCGCTTTAAACCCTGCCACAACTTCATTCAATGAATATGAAGGCAGTTCAGCACCGTCATAGTACCAAATTCCATTTCTTTTTTCGTGATTTACACGTTCACTTTCTATCGTTGAAGCAAAATCAGCAATAGCTGCTCTTTCGCCTGTTTCTGAATTTACAAATTGTAAAATACGACCACCCTTAGTTTCAACAGCGCCAAAATCACCTTTGATGAAAGTACCCCATTCCCAAGCTTGTGAGCCAACGAAAATAGCACCACCAATAATGGTTAAAAACATATACCAGATGACGGCATTCTTTTTCATATTATGACCAGCATCTACCGCAAGTACCATAGTTACTGATGATATAATCAGAATTAGCGTCATGAGCGCTACGTAAATCATAGGAAAATTACCATGAACAAACGGAACGTGTGTAAAAACCTGATCAGCAATTGGCCAAGTTTCGATAAACTTAAAACGAGAGAAGCCATATGCAGCCAATAAACCAGAGAAAGTCAGGGCATCAGAAACGAGGAAAAACCACATCATCAATTTACCATAACTTGCTCCTAGAGGTCTATTACCACCTCCCCAAACGTTTTCTTCTGAACCTGTAGCTACCGTTGAATCCATATATAACTTATCGTATGATTAGAATTTGCACAAATTTACATCTTTTTTAACGTTTCGAAAATTGAATTGCTATCAAAACCAATTTTAATTCAATTTATTTTACAAACGTCATAAACAAAATTAAATACACCCATAAAATTCCTAGAAAATGCCAAAATGTAGCTCCTAAAGTCAGACCTAAATATTCCTGAGCGGTGTATTTACCCTTCACTTGCCTAAAAAGCACTACTGAAAGACAAATTAACCCCGCTACTACATGCACGATATGCACAAAGGCAATTAAATAGACATAAGACATCTTAATACTACTCGTTGGCCCTGTAAACCGATACCCGTTCTCCAACATTTGGTTAAAACCTTGAAATTGCAAAAAGATAAAAGCAATACCAAGAACTAATGTGGTCACCAAAAATAGGGTAGCAAGTTGTTGCTTGTTTTGTTGTACTCCGCGTTTCGCTAAAATAAAAGTCAAACTACTAATTACCAATAGCCCTGTGCTAACATAAAAGAGTGACGGCAACTCAATGTCTTGCAGCCAATCTTTTCTTGAGCTACTTACGATGTAAGCACTTGTCCAACCAGCAAAGCCCATTAACAGACTAACTATACCGAACCAAAGCATCATTTTTTTTGACCTGTCGTACTTCTCCTTCTCTGAACCTTGGGTTAAATCCATTCCTCTTTATATTCTTTAAATAAATTTATCAATTACATAAACGATCTGCATCAAGGTAATATAACTCACACTTGCCAGCATTAATTTCCGTGCTGCGGGATTATCTCTCTTATTATACAACTGAAAGGCAAATACGAGCATTACGATGCCCATTAAAAAAACAAGTATAGCTGCAGGAATAGACAAGGCTAAATCACCAGTAATTCCAAAAGCAGGAACCACTGAAACCACTATCATCCAAATCGTGTACATAATAATCTGTACTGCTGTACCCGTATCTTTTTTGCCTGTAGGAAGCATTTTAAACCCTCCTTTTTTATAATCTTCATCCAACATCCAACCTAGCGCCCAAAAATGAGGAAACTGCCAAAAAAACTGAATCATAAACAAGGTACCCGGCTCAATTCCAAACTCATTGGTTGCCGCAACCCACCCTAACATAAACGGAATGGCGCCTGGAAAAGCTCCAACAAATACTGCTAAAGGGGTTTTTGTTTTTAATGGCGTATAAACGCTAGTATATAAAAAGATCGATATTGCGCCAAACATAGCCGTCTTTGCATTCAAATAATACAAGGCTACAATTCCCAATACGGTTAGTAAAATCGCAATTGTCAGGGCTTTATTCACCGACATTCGACCTGACGGAATCGGTCTATTCTTAGTCCGGTTCATCAAGGCATCTAAATCTCTTTCTATAATCTGATTGAATGCATTTGAAGCCCCAACCATACAATAGCCACCAAAAGCCAAAAGCGCTAAGGAAACAGGATCAATAACCCCTGGTGCTAATAGATATCCGGCGAGCGATGAGAAAACAACGCTAATCGCCAGACGCGCTTTGGTAATCTCCTTAAAATCGGAAAAAGCCAAAGACCAAGTGCTATTCATTGTCGAACTGACAGCCGTCTTCATATGCATCTTTAAATGGGTTGCAAAGATAAACCCCAACCTTCTTTTTCACAACGAATTAGACCGATTTAATCCTTAATTTGAAAATAGCCACTGTAAACGAATACTCTTATGAAATTGAAAACTCACTTTTTTACATTCGTAACTATTATTTACTGTGATTTCTAGTAAAATCACAAGACAAGGAAGTTTGTATTACCGTAGATACCCTCTCTCAATATGTCTAAATATTGACAGGGTAATGAGAAAAAATTGGCTTTCACCTTGGCGAAACTAAGCCCTTACGATTGATGATCAATTTGAACGACTGAGCGATAAAATAAAAATTGCCAATAGCACCTTAACTGATACACCAATCGCCACCTTATGTAACACCCATATGCACGGTGACCATTCTGGCAATAATGCCAAATTCATTTCTAAAGCCGTTACCTTAATAGCTCATGAAAACACAAGAGAAAGTATCAAAACAAATCAGCATGCTAAGCTTGCGAAAAAATAGAAATTACAACAGACTACTTCGCCAAAATACTTATCGAGCTCACCTTTTCAGAGGATATTACTTTTTACGATAGCGATGAGACTAATATGGCGCTTCACGAACACAATGCACCTACAGATGGAGATGCCCTGGTGTATTTCATGAATAACAACGTATTGCATATGGGCCACACCTATTTCGAAGGCCGCTACCTCGCATAGATTTAAAAAGCGGCGGAAGTATCGATGCATACATAAAAGCCAAAAAAAAAAGCCTTACCACCTATTAATGACGACACCAAAATCATATTAGAATATGGAAGACCCTCTACGAAACAAGCGCTAGAAATCTATGTCGCTATGCTAGAGGATATAAAAGCAAATTCAGCACTGTCCAAAAGATATGACGAAGTTCATAGAAATGGCTTTATTAGCCCTGAACGGTTGGGTGAAAATTCATACAAAAGCTTAACATCGAAGTAAAACTTAGGGATATATAACAAAAAATCCCCAACAAAAGTTGGGGATTTCTTTATGAAAGAAAATTTTCTCTATTGTAACTTAAATGTAATTGGAATACTAAATGGCACACGCACTGCTCGCCCTCTTTGTTTACCAGGAGTCATTCGAGGTAGTTTAGCAATGATTCTAGCGGCTTCTTTCTCTAAATTCTTATCTGGCCCACGCATTCTTACGTTACCGATACTTCCATCTTTCTGAATAGTAAACATTACACTTACTCTACCCTGAACACCCATTTCTTGTGCAATTTCTGGGTAACGGAAGTTTCTGCTAATATGCTTTTGCATCATTTTATTAAAGCAAGCTCTTTTATTGCTCTCTTTTTCACAACCTGGAAAAACAGGTACGTTTTCAATCACAGCAAAAGGAACATCAAGATCTTCGTCCATTTCCTCAACCTCAACGTCATCCACTTCCATGATCTCTTCTTCCTCATTACTTTCGGTAGATTCGATTACAGTTTCTTCAACCTCTTCTTCATCCTCAACAACCTCAATAATTTCAGGTGCAGCTGGTGGTGGTGGTGGTGGTGGTGTTTTTAACTGCTCAGTCATTGGAACTTCCTCATCCAAATCATCGTCAATGTTCATTGAAATATCATACTCATTACCTCCTTCATAGGTCTTATGCTCTAAGGCAAAATAGGTAAGAGCCGTTACAGCGAACAATCCTACTGCAAAATATAAACCGGTATTTCTACTCAAGTCTGCCTTCGGATTCTTTTTTAATTCCATAGTGTTACATTTAATGTGTTCGCTAATTTAATTAATTATATCTTAAATGAGCAACTAAAATTCCCACTTTAACCGTCTTTTAGTGGAAAAAAGTAATTTTAAGGCCATTGCACCACAAAAACTACCCACCGTATTGGCAAGTGCATCAAGAATATCTGCAGCTCTTTCTTCCGTTAAAACATGTTGTAAAATCTCCATAAGAACCCCAAAACCAATGGTTGCCAACGTCATAATCAGCAAGGCCTTTCTTAATGGCAAGCTACCCGCTGTGCGCTCCCTTAAAAAGAGCACTCCTAAACCACATGCCACAAAATAAAAGGTAAAGTGGACTAGCTTATCCATATGAGGAATATTAAAACGAGACACCTGAACCCCTTCAAAAGGATATAAGCTGAAAAATGTCACGAACATCATCCAGCATAGAAATACAATTGTAAAAAAATATCTTTTAACCACCAACCAAATCTTTGTAGTCAGCATCAGAGAGTAGCGTCTCAAATTGAGATGGGTCGCTTACCTTTATTTTAATCATCCACCCTTCACCGTAAGGGTCTGAATTCACCTTTTCAGGCTCATCTTCTAAAGCTTCGTTAAAGGCAATGATTTCTCCATGTAAAGGAAGAAAAAGATCAGAAACTGTCTTTACCGCTTCAACGGTTCCAAAAACTTCATCTTGTTCTAAAGTTTCATCTAAGGTTTCAACTTCAACATATACAATATCGCCTAATTCGCCCTGGGCAAAATCAGTAATTCCAACGGTAGCCACATCTCCTTCGATGCTAACCCATTCGTGATCTTTAGTGTATTTTAATTCTGATGGTATATTCATTTGAGATATATTAATTAGTCAAGCAAATGTAACGGATTCTCAAGAGATTCAAAAAAATAAGTTCAAGTTGAAATGTGAAGTTCAAACTCAATTATGCAGCGAATTGGATTTTCTTCCGGTCTTTATTCGAAACTTTTTAGCTCGAAGGAATCTGCTTAGTAGCAATCTCACTAAATCAAAAGGTTAATTCACAGAAATAGAGGGCCAGGGTTGAGAAAATAGCTTCGTAGTGATACTTTTAATTACCGAAATTATATCGAAGCGTAAAACCTGTATTTATAGTCGTTTGAGGGAATGCTGTAGAAACTGCAAACTGCGAAAAAGAATGATCGTAAAAGAATAAGGCATTCAAATTCTTACTAAGTGCATAGTCTGCCGTAAACTTAATAGACAAAAGATTCTGACCAGATGTAATTTGATTGTTATCAATATCAAGGTTACGTATAATAGTTAAATTATCTCTAAGGGTTACATCAGCTTTTAAGTTTAGATCGCCTTTCAATCGTGTTTTCTGTCCGCCAATATTGGTGACAAATTTTACGTCTTTGATACGATATCCTAAACCTACCGTATATTCTTTACCATTATTTTCGGTAAGCAGGTTGTTATCTAAACTTAAGGAAAGCATTCGATCACTTCGCACCTCTGCTAAAACACTTACCGAATTCTTCATTTCAAAGTCAAGCCTTATTAAAGGATTAAATTGATCTGTTAAAACCACATTGTTTAAAATCAGTTCTGATCGAAAATCAAATTCAGTGTTCGTAGGATCATCCTCTTCAAAAATCTTTTTTCCATTTTGGATTTCTAAGTTGGTTTGAAAAGAGTTGATACTATAGGCAGCGCGATACCCGTGACTTACAGAGAAACGCTTAAATTTCTTTTTAAACCATTTGTTTTTCATCAAACCGGTATACTTGATATTCCAGTTAGGAATAGGTATTTTTCTAAACGCGTCTAAATTGACTCGCTCTGCATCTTGACCAGTATACGCGGCAAAGAAAGCAGGAAGTAAAACATCTTGCTGTGTTTTACCATAGCCTTGCGGAAAGCCTTCAGCATCTACAACGCCTTCAGATTGATTACCACGGTCAGATTCTATTCGATTGGCAACCGTAATTCTATTCTGCTTGAATTGCTCAAAGTTCTTAGAATCAAATTCATCACTACTTCCAAAAGCAGTACCAATCATCATAGTAGAGATACTAAAACTTCCGAGACTATTTACTAGCGCTGGCTCTCCGTTTCTCCATTTGTCTAAATCAAAATTCTCTTGAGAACTTTCAGAAAACTGCCGGTCTGCAACCAAATCAATTGTTAAATCTCTAAGCGGTTGTGCCGTAGCGGTAATATTCAATTGCTTGTTTGTTCTTCGAATGTACTGTTCATTAAAATCCCCAAAAGGAGTTAACCAACCATTTCGTGCCGCCTCAAATCTCACGTCTGATTGACTACCAAAAACAAAACCAAGTGTTGGGCGTGCTGTACCTACAAAACCTATAGATTGTGTATACCCAGGCAGCACTGTACCGCTCGTTTCGTTGTAATTTACATTTAAGCGTTTTACCATGGTGACTACATCCACTACCGTATTGAAAAGCTTACCTGTTTTTCGAGGCCCTTTTTTCTTAGCCTCTTTGGTATTACCCGCTTTATCTTTTCGATCAGGGGTAGCATTTGCTTTCGTTTTACCACTCTTCTTCTTTAATCCGATTAGGTCGTAGAACTTTTGCATTGAAAGAGAGGCCGTCAAATTATGCGTGTTTGAATTTTGAACGGTATTCACCTGAGAATTTCCTATCTGATTTGGCTGATTATTTCTTAGCCAATCAATAGCCACTTCATTTATCGCATCACCTCCACGCTGCCAGTCAAAATTACTAGAATACGTATACTGAGAACTAATAAAATCTAAAGCAGGTATTTTACTAAAAGGCAGCTCATAATTTAATTCCATTTGCTGTGCATGCCTATTCGGTTCACCGAGATCAAAGAAACCATCCCATAAATTCGCCTCTTCTAGTATTCTACGGTTTCCATTCGCATCAAGGTCATCACCAAAATAATTTCGAACAATACTGTTGTTTGAGGCCGTTAAATTTAAACGCAAAGATTTGGTCAAACTATAATTCACAGCATACTGCCAATTGAATTGATAATTGCGTTGTTGCAAAGTAGGAAGTGCTAAACGATCTTCACCCTCTACAAACACATCACGAAAACGTTGTTGATTAAATTGCCTATCGATATTTGAATTTATAGAAATAGTTGCAGGCAATACATTGAAATTTAAATCTTTCAACCATTTCAAGTACTTTCCGGTAAACAAGGAATCTTTCTTAGCAAACGGAGCAAGTTCAGCAGGTTTAAATGCATGATTATATACAAAACCAGTATTTACATTTTGATCTCTCAGGTTCGCAACTTCAAAATCGCGATGATCTGTTTCGTTGTAAGAATAATTAAAAGTGAAGTTCTCAATATCATAAAAGTTGGCATCTGCCTCTTCGCCTCTTTCCTTTCGAACTCCAATTAAATTAATGCTAGTTCGTTTCGTATAATCTTCAGCCTGCTCTAAAACCTCATCTTTATCTTTTTGGCTACTTGCAGCATCAATTCTATCCTGAAGTTTCAAATCATCATAGACCGGATCAAACTCAGGCGTTATAATTTCTTCTGACACACCATAATTAAGCGGCAATTGAATACCCCACTTTTTTGGAAGTAATTGACCAACATTTATATTTGTTACCAGGTCATAGGACAAAGCATCTTCTCTTGCGCGCTCATTTGGCATTTGATCAATACCTCCAAAACCTGATGTACTGGTCGCACCCGTTGCGGTAACATTGGCAAAATCTGCCATGTTTGCATCAATAGCTGCAACTGCAGCCCAGCCTCCATTATTATCTAAACCAGCTAAACGTAATTCATTAAACCAAACTTCACCTCTGGCAGATATATTATCAATATTCTTAACCCCAATCATCATGCTACGGATACTTCCTAATGACGGATTTCCTTTTATTCCAATACGGTTTCTTCCTAATGTTCTAGGCGCGAACTCATCAACAGGAATCACTTCTCCGTTTTCTATTTCAAAAAATCGGACTTCTGTTAAATCACCACCAGCAATCCATGCAGACTTTACCTTATTTAAATCTTCCAACGAAATTTCCATCTCGTTTACCTCTGGCCAAATTTCCTCTTCCGTTCTTGCCGTGAAAGGCGTTAATTGTAATGCTCTTTCAATTTGATAAAAATTCTCTGAGAAATCTGTTCCTATTCTTAAGAAACCTACTAGAGGTGTTGCATCATCAGAGAAATCACTGTCTACGATTTTCTCAGCATGCATAAACATTCGCAACTTTTTGTACTGTCGAATATCGATATTTAAGCTTTTGAATACACCACGAGAATCTTCGGCTTCTAAATTTTCTACCACAAACGACAAAGACTGTTCGTTTTGACGAATCACCGTATTGTTATTATTCAAACGCTCTCGTATCACTCCTGGAGGTAAAACATAAGGAATTGGTGTTCGGTTCTCGTTCTCTTCAATATTTACAGCATTTACATCTACCACGGTACCATCATCTGTTGGATCGGCATCCACCATAACATCTTGCAAGTTTTTCGTATAAGTTCTCCAATCACCTCGAACTAAATCTAGCGTTGCGAAACGCAGTACGGTAGGCGTTGTAAACCCAGTCATATACATCCGCATAAAACTGATAGATCTAAAGTCAGAAATACCACCTACTGCATCGGTAAAATCACTTAAAGGAATCTTATACTGAATCCAGCGACGATTGATTTGTCTGCCATCAGGCACGTCATTAGCAGGCACAGCAGCGGTTTCCAAAACATCAGTTACATACTTATCACTAACGCTTGTGTTTGGCCGTATTGGTATGCGATATTCGTAATAACTATTTATCGTATTCATCGTCAAATCACGATCAATATCTTCAACATCTGGCAAGGTGTTTGAACCTCTGTTTGTATCCGAAACCGTCACAGGTGAGTTACCATCTGGGTTGTTAAAATCTTTGTAGCGTTCGAGAATATCACCTTCTCGATTTAAATAGTACTGGTAGTTGTCTAAAGCCGGGTCATCTGGTGAGATTCCTAAGTTATTGACATAAACAGGTTGAGATTCACCTTCAAAGGTATACGTGCCCTCATCAGCATCACTCAAACCATCAAAACCGATATCTTGACGAGCTCTATTCGTTTCATCTGCATCAAAAGCATAGACTAAGGCCTGAGTTTGAGGCACTCTACCCCATACATCATCACGAATCAAATCATTGCTATTTACACCTGGCAAGCCATTTTCATATTGCTTTCGACCATCTTTTAAAATATCTTCTGAAATATTTCCAAAGTTCAAAACCAATTCTCCTGGCGAGTCGGTGATGCCATCAACATAAGGGTCTAATACCCAAAACTGTACAAATTCTACATTGGACTGCTCGAAATTGGTACTGCTCAAAGAACGCATAATACCGGCCCATTTCTGATTTGGCGCTAGGGCATCAAAGGTATCGTTCGCATTGGCATTGTAAGGGCCTTTTTCTTCAGGAAAATAATTAATATTTAAGGTGTTCTGAACCTGTGTCTGCCCTTGCGCAACATCTTGTTGAAACAATTGCTGAATAAACACCCTTCTGGTTTCATTGTTAGACATGTCACTATCCGTGATACCAGCAGGTCTTTGATTTGTATAAAAAATAGGATCAATAGTATACCAAGACATTTTGGCTCTTTCAAAACCTGTTGCCAAGCCCTCCTTACCTTCTGCAAACTCAACAGGCGCACTCGCCAAAGCCCAACCTAAAGAAGAACGAATATCAATTAAGGCTTGAGCCCCTTCGAAATCATCTAAATAGGTCGTTGTCTCTCCTTGAAAATCTGCATTTTTTGGGGAACTCGGTTTTAACCAAGCTACCTCAGCTCGAACCGATACATTAGAAGCCACATCCGTGTCTATGTTCGGTAATTTATTTGCCAAGCGCGTTAAGAACGGAACTTCAGTTGAGAAGTTTCCGTTTAAACCAAAAATCGTATTATTTACTGGCTCAACGCCAAAATTAGATTTTTGTGTCAGTGGGCGCTCATTCAAATTAAGAAGTGTGCCACCCAAAACAAAATTCTTACTTACTTGATGCTCTAGGTTGATACCCGTAAAGCGTCTGGTTTGCTGTCCGAAAACCGCGTTATTCTCTACAGATATGTTAATTGGTGTATTCGAAGCCTCTAAGCTTGGATCTAAAATCTGAACCGTACCTGCTTGGTAGTTCACCGTATAATCAATACCCTCCTGTAGAGTTCTACCACCAGCAGTAACTCGTACTGAACCTCGAGGCACATTGAAAGCACCAATTGGAATACCATTGCTTCCTTCCGATTTATAGCGCCCTTTTAATAGAAACTTATTTTTTTCAGGGTTTTGTAACGAAGCTGCCTTAGTCAATTCGTACATATCTCGAAATACATACTTCGCTTGGTTATTGTTATACCCTAGTTCGTTGTTGTAATCACCACCTCCCAAAAGCTCATGTAAGAATGCCCCAAATGGCTCAGTTTTTGTGAAAATTATAAGCCCGTTTCGCGTATTTACCGTTCGGCCTGGGATAAAATCAAAGAAACCATCACCCCCTGGCTGTATGTCATTATAGGCGTTTAATCTGTCTAAATTAAAAACATCTAATAAAATACGCTCTTCTAATGGCTTTAAATTATCACCAATTGCTGTGTTCGGAAAAGGATCAACCGGCGTAATGTAATTTCGTGGTGTAGGATCAGAGAATAAAATATTCAATTTAAAGTCTTCTTGACTCAAACGAAAAGCACCGGTAGCATAAATATTTTTCATCATCAAATCCCAAATAGGATCAGTGATATTAGTAACGTTACTCTTTAATAATTTTAAAATCAGTGTATTATTTTCGATTAACGGCTGCGTTCCAGGAGCTATAGTAGCACTTGTAGCATCTACCCCTCCATTAGCGAACTCACCTACTTGGTACACTTTTCCATTATAGGTATACTGAAAAGCTACACCCAAAACTTCATCATTACTAAGTCTCTGATTTAATGAAACATAACCTAATTGTGTATCAAATTCGTAATCTCTTCCCGAATTTAATTTTCTAGCATTCTCTAAAATAGCATAATCAAATCCTTGATCTACTTGATAACCAGCAATACTAAAACCTTTTTCTACAGTCGCGATATCACGAATATCATTTGTCAATGCTCCAGAACCAATTGTAGCTGGGTCAAAATCATTCGCATTATTTCTTGGAAGTTCGTTTGGCTGAATTGATCCATCATTTGAACTGTTCTGATTATAAAAACCTAAAGGATCACCATTTTGGATACCAATACGCGTCTTGTTTTCGCCAAACTCTCCTAAATCTTGAAGTGCAACTACATTTCTAACATTTAAAGTTTGTTGACTTCTATTCGTAACCCAAACTTCTAAACGTGTAATTTGAACTTTACTCTGTATGTATGGGTATTTAGAAAGCGCTTGATCATAATTATCTCTAAAATATTGCGCTAGAAAGAAGTGTCTGTCTTCATCATAATCTAGAGCGGTAATTGAGAAATCACTCAGCGTACCACCACCCTGCGCAACTACTGTATTATTTTGAGAACGTTGTTCTGAGAAAACTGCAGTCACCTTTGTTTTGCCAAACTGCAATTGTGTTTTTACACCAAACAAACTCTGTGCACCTTGAATAAGTGAACTATTTAAGGGCATATTTACATTACCTACTTCGATACTTTGAATGATATCATCTTCAGTAGGGGTGTAGTCTAATTTTACAATATTCTGAAAATCAAAAGTAGCTTCCGTATCGTAATTTGCAGTTACTTGAAGTCGTTCTCCTATTTTACCTAGCATACTCAAACTAATACGCTGGTCAAAATCAAAGGATAGGTTTGTTCTATTTCTAGGGGATAAAGAAGGATTATCATTCTTCTGCCAAATCACACCTAAATCCATCGCAACAGAACCTTGTGGAATTACTTCTATTGTATTTCCTCCAAAAACGGATTGAAAAAAATCGTTATTCACATAAAAATTAGGAAGTAGATTTTTCTGAGCATCTCCAGACCCTTCTTTTTTTCCTGATAAGGCATCTCCTTTTTCCTTGAAGTACCCTTTTATTCCTTCCTTACGAACCAAATCATAATATTGGTCAGGTGTTAGAATGATAGGATAGCCGATATCGAAATCTCCAACACTCTCGTTGTAGATATATCGGTCTAAATTGGTATCGTAAATATATTTAGAAACGATGCTCTCAGGATTCTCCATTACCAGCTTCCCTAAAGAAAAACCTGTTTTGACAGAATCTTGTTGCTGCGCATTCTCTTCATCTGTTTCTTGAGCATAGGAATTAACCGTTGCTGCAAAAAATAGTAGGAATAGAATGGTTAGCTTAAATGAAGATTTAAGTATTTTTTTTGCCCCTTTTTTCAAACTAATTACAAATTTTTAAGCGCGAGTTTTATAATGTTTTCGACACTTAGCGAGGAATCTTGCAGTAGCACCTTATCTACAACTTTTTCAGACTGTCTTCGGACGAACCCAAGAACCTCTAAAGCAGATAACGCTTCATCTTTATTTGTATTGTTTGAACTAAGGGAAACTTCATCAATATCATAGACTTTAAGCACCTTGTCTTTTAGGTCTAAAATAACCCGTTGGGCCGTCTTCGCACCTATACCTTTGATACTCTGTATCGTAGGAACATCTCCACCAGCGATCGCATCACGTATCTGAGCAGGAGACAGCGATGACAACATTGTTCTAGCCGTACTTGAACCAATACCAGAAACAGATAATAAAAGTCTAAAAATCTGACGCTCTGATTTTTCAAAAAAACCAAACAAGGTGTGTGAATCTTCTTTTACCTGTAAATGAGTGAACAGGTTTATATGCTCTGCATCAGCAATCTTGGAAAACGTATGTAGTGATATGTTTACAAAGTAACCTACTCCACCGCATTCAATTATAACATACGTTGGATTTTTTTCTACTAATTTTCCTTTAAGGTGATGTATCATTATTTAAGTTCAAGCACAACAATTAATTCTCCCGAAACTTAAACGAAAAAACGAATTCTTGATTGGGTTTGTTTTGCTGCTCATCATAACTGCCTACTCTAACTACTTTTCAGTTCTAGCTTTCTTACGCTTTTCACGTTCTTGTGCATCAATTGCTGCTACAGCGGCCATATTCACCATTTCATCAACACTCGCGCCTAATTGTAATATATGAACAGCTCTTCTGAGTCCGACCATAATTGGACCTATGGAGTCTGCTCCATTTAATTCTTTTAAAAGCTTATAGGTGATATTGGCAGCTTCTAAATTGGGAAAAATTAAAGTATTTACCTTTTTTCCTGCAAGTTTTGAAAATGGAAATTGACTTTGTAACAGTTCTTTATTGAGTGCAAAATCTGTTTGAATTTCGCCGTCAACAATTAAATTTGGATTGTTCTCGTGCAAAATGCGAACTGCTTCTTTCACCTTTCTAGCTTTTGGATGCGTTGAAGACCCATAATTCGCATATGAGAGCATGGCCATAACAGGGTTAAAGCCAAAGGTAGAAGCCACGTTTGCTGTATTTTGAGCAATCTCTGCCAATTCTTCTGCTGTTGGCTCAATATTGATGGAGGTATCCGCTAAGAACAACGGCCCCTTTTCGGTAATCATAATATGTACGGTAGAAACTTTGGTTACCCCTGCTGCGCGCCCTATAATTTCAAAAACCGGCTTCAAAACCATCGGATATGCTCTTGAGTACCCCGAAATCATTCCATCAGCATCTCCCTCTAAAACCATCATCGAACCAAATGAATTCCGTTTTTTCATTTGTGTTTTGGCTGAGAATAAGGTACTACCCTTTCTTCTGCGATTCAACCAATATTTCTCTGCATATTGATTTCTTCTCTCAGCTGACTCCGCAGATTGAGGATCTATAATAAGAACATCAGCCTGAAATTCTAATTCTTTCATCAGCTCCAAAATAATCTCTTTATTGCCCAATAAAATAGGCATAGCAATACCCTCCTCATACGCAATTTGAGCAGCTTTTAAGACATCTAAATGGTCAGCTTCTGCAAAAACTATTTTCTTTAGGTTCATTTTTGCTCTGGTATGAAGCAAGCGAACCACCTTATTATCTTCACCTGAGCGTTGACGCAATTCTTCTTTATACTTCTCCCAGTCTTTGATCGGTTCTTTTGCTATTCCACTATCCATTGCTGCTTTAGCAATCGCAGGAGGAATTTCAGAAATCAATCTCGGATCAAAAGGCTTCGGAATAATATACTCTCTACTAAAAGTCAAACGGGTCTCTCCGTATGCGATATTTACTTGTTCTGGAACAGGTTCACGGGTAAGTTCTGCTAATGCCTTTACAGCGGCCATTTTCATTGCTTCATTAATACCAGTAGCGCGAACATCTAGAGCTCCTCTAAAGATAAAAGGGAAGCCTAATACATTGTTCACCTGATTAGGATGATCTGATCGGCCTGTTGCCATTATAATATCTTTTCTTGTTTGAATCGCTAGGTCATATTTAATCTCAGGATCTGGATTAGCCATAGCAAAAACGATAGGATCTTTCGCCATGGATAGTAACATCTCTGGTGATACAATATCCTTGATAGAAAGCCCGATAAAAACATCGGCATCTTTCATCGCTTCTTCAAGTGTACTTATTTTGCGATCTGACGCAAACTCCTTTTTCTCTTTGCTTAAATTATCACGATCAGTGCGTATAACACCCTTACTATCAAGCATGACAATATTCTCGTCTTTTGCCCCGAAAGCCTTATAGAGTCGTGTACAAGAAACTGCAGCTGCACCAGCACCACTAACAACGATACGAACCTCTTCAATTTTTTTACCAGTGAGTTCAAGGGCATTCAACAAAGCAGCAGAAGAAATAATTGCCGTACCATGTTGATCATCATGCATTACGGGGATATCTAACTCCGCTTTCAATCTACGCTCAATCTCGAAAGCCTCTGGCGCTTTAATATCTTCTAAATTGATTCCCCCAAAAGTGGGCGCAATCATCTTTACCGTCTCTATAAATTTTTCAACATCTTCGGTATCTACTTCGATATCCATTCCATCAATATCAGCAAAAATCTTAAAGAGTAGACTTTTTCCTTCCATTACGGGCTTTGAAGCTTCAGGACCTATATTCCCTAAACCTAAAACGGCGGTACCGTTTGAAATAACAGCAACTAAATTTCCTTTTGAAGTGTATTTATATGCATTATCCTTGTCTTTCGCAATCTCCAAACAAGGCGCTGCCACTCCAGGAGAATAGGCTAAAGCCAAATCACGCTGGGTAGCATATGGCTTAGTTGGAACAATTTTTATCTTTCCGGGCTGTGGCTTAGCATGATAAATTAATGCGTCTCGCCTGATCTTCTCATCACTCATGTTCTCGAAAATTTAGGACACAAATATAATTCTAATCTCCTTTGATTTTACATTAAAGATAGCACGTAAGTATAAAAACTATCACTAAAAAAGGTCGTCAGGGTCTAGCAACTCATTTAGGTCTGCTATTCTGTTTTTAGGTAATAAACTCAAACCATATTGATAAGATGCGTTCATCCAACCAAAACCAGAAGTGGTGATATAGTCAAATTCAGTGCCTACATTTCCATATTCTGCATATACTTTATGAGTACAAGAAACAACATCGTATTTTTCAGGAATAGTGCCGTTGTAATCCACTGCATTTCGAGTAATCATCCAAAGCCATCTATACATCAGCTCAAAGGCTTCTTTTTCAAAACCATAGTTCAATAATCCTTTCCAGATTAGCATTTGGTGTGGAGCCCATCCGTTGGGGTAATCCCATTGACGTTGCACTTTTCCTTTTGACAGTACTTCGATTGCTTTTTTTGAAGTACCTGTTATTCCCCCTTTTACTTTGAAGTCACGCATTAAACTAAGCCGCATTTGATTTGCTTGTTCTTGACTACAACATTTTGCCCAAAGGGGATAAAAATTAGTTGCGGAGTCAAATTTTGTCAATGACTTACTTTTGAAGTTATAATCAAAGAAACTTTTTTGCTTGTCTGACCATAAGGTATCATTCATTACCTGCTTGCGGTTCTCAGCCTGCGATAGCCAATATGCCGAAGTATATATTTTGGAGTCTGTTTTAAATTTATCACAAAAATAGGTTTCAATCAGATAGGCAAAATCGGCTTCATATTTATACAATAGGGAATTCAAATCAACCGTATTTAAATTTGCACACACGTCATCTAAACGCCAAGAGGTATCATGACCACTTTCACGCAAGCTTCTATCGTGCATGAAATAAGCGTCTAAATCTGTATCGTGAATTTCTCCATTTTGGTATTTTTCAACGAAATCGGAAATCGACAACTTGTACCTATTTGCATAAACCGCTAATACCTCATCAAAGTGACCAGGTTCTGTTTCTGGTGGAATTCCGATTCCTTCTGCTAGATACCTATTGAGTGTGTTTGTTGTTTGGCGTTTACCATCAACCATCCAAACCGTTTCATATTCTTTGATAGCTATTAATAAAACAGCTTCTAACCAAACTTTGCCTATCGACGTATCTGCTTCGTATACTTCTCGAATAAAGGAACTTAGAAATGGAGGCTGCGTTCTTGTTAAATAATACGACCTATTTGCATTTAGAATTTTACCATAATGTTCAATTTGATAGCAAAAATTATCAACCATAGCCTTGGCTAAATCTATTCTACCATCTAACAAAAGTCCGACACCTTCGAAATAACTATCCCAACCATACATTTCATTAAACCTACCACCAGGAACTACAAAAGGAACGCCTTTATCATGCGTTAGCTTTAAACTTAAAATTCCTGGTTTTGAATTGATTGATTTTACAAATTCGGGCGTAATTTCTTTAGGAAGTATGACAAGCTCTAGGTTAAACTTCGCAGCTATCTTTTTATAGTACGCTTGAGCAGAACTATCAGCGTAAGGAACATAAATTCTTTTTACCCGACTTTCGGTCTTGTCATCACCTAGAATTTTTGAAATTCCATCGGCATCAATTGTTCGGGTAAGCTCATTCCAAAAAATGGTTCGAATCATTCGAGAAATTCGATCTGTTGGTGCTTCCTCAATTCTTGATAAGAGAATATCGGCTTCTAGTAATCCTTGGTTTTTAGCTAAAGCGAGTTCTTGAAGCAAATTTGAGAGAAAATAAGTCCCTTTTATTTCATGGGTTTGTCCGTCAGTAGAAACCACCTTAAAGCACTTCGGGCCGCGGTCTTCTTTTGTTATTTTTCTATCCCTATCGGTATCCTCTTGAAATAGTAATTCTTCAAGAGTTGTATTGATGTTTAATTTAAAAGTCATTACGTAATCTCTACTTGTTTTTTGGAAATTTTATTAATTAATAAAACAAACACAATCAGCAATACCATCGGTACTAACAAGAAGTAAAATGCATTTGCTCCTCCAATACTTTCAAATAGCTCTCCAACGATTCTTGAACCAATTGTACCCCCTAAAGCGGAAAAAATAATAATGAGTCCAGACATTGGCGAATGCAAGCTTTTAGGCAGTGAACTAAGTACCGTAGAATTTAATAGCGGATATATTGGAGCAATAAAAAGACCAATAAGCGGTAAAATAAAGCCAAGGACAGGAACATCACTTAAGCTAGATATTTCCGTTAACAAAGCTACATCTACCTTAAGCTGAGGCAGCACTACTACTAAAATACCTCCTGAGATTAGAACGCATATGATTACTAGAACTACCCAAGATATTTTTTTAGTAAGGTAGCCGGCAACAAATCTCCCCACGGCTAAAGACAAGGCAAATATAAAGGCCATTTGAGTAGCTAATACTTCACTAAAACTAAATATCTTCTCATTAAACCTCGGTAACCAAGTCATGATGCCTTGCTCTATCATTACAAAAAAGAATGCAGAGGCTAAAAAGACTAAAACCAAAGGAACAAGAATTAATTTCAATGATTGCAATAGATCTTCTTTAAGGTCAGACCCAATAGCCTCTACTTCATATTCAATTTTAGAAAATAGCAGAAACAGGAACGATACTGCAATAAGCAGCATCAATACGTAATATACATTAAGCCATGCATGCTCATCAGTATTAGAATAAAAAGCAGGAAACAAGAAGTAGGCAACTGCAATACCCACCATAAAGAAACCCTCTATCGAACTCATCAATGAAGCATGCTCCTTTTTTGTGTTTGTTATAATTCCAATCAATGAATACACGGATAGTTTTATCAGTGCAAAACTCACACCAATCGACATGAATAGTATTTTAGTATGCAGAAAAGAATTTCCAAAAATCATGAACAGACAACTTGCAAAAACAATAACCAAGCCCGTTAACATTGCTTTTTTATACCCAAACCTTGGCAGAAAAGAGGCCACTATAAAAGAAACTATGGCAATTGGCAAATCTTTAAAGGCTTCCAGAACTGAAGCTTGAGATTCAGTCACACCGTAGACCTTGATTGCCTTCGCGATTACAATTCCAACGCTATTTAAAAGGATAGCAAAGACGAAGTAGTTGAGAAAAAGAGAGATTTTGATCCCTATATTTTTCATGACATTTCATTATTAGACATATTTAATCGCATGGCAAGAACCGCAGATATTATAAAAAATACGCCAGCAAATAGAATAGCATTAATGGCACTTCCTCCTAATACATATTTATAAATAGGACCAAAGGTTAAGGTTTCAATACCCATTGGAATTACAATCATCATATTCAAAATACCCATATACACGCCTCTCCTATCTTGCGGAACTACCTTCGAAACCATGGTATAAGGTATACCCATCATCGCTGCCCATCCTATTCCAAACAGAACCATTGGTGCTAAAACCATAAGCGAATCATCAATAAAAGGAATGGCGAATAGTGCAAGACCAGTACCTACAAGACTTAATGCATATATCTTTTTTCCTCCATACCTTAATGTTAATGGAACCAATGCTAACGCAACAAGCATAGTAACGATATTATAGGTTAAACTCATTTGTGCGGATTGTGAGGCAGCTTCTGACGTCGAATACCCCATAGTCAATTTGAAGAGTGGCGTGATATATTGCCAATACACAAATAGTGCATACCACTGAAAGAGGTATACCGCTCCAATTTTCCACATAAACGGGGGCATCTCTCTAATGGCTTTACCAATCTCCGCAAATGGGGCTGCAATACGCTTCTTTGTAGGCAAATTTTTACTGCGGTTGATTTCAGCAAGTTCATCGTCAGAAGGTGGAATTTCTGGTGTTTTAAAAACTGACCACAATATGGTTGTTATAGATAACAATCCTCCAATATAAAATGAATAGTACAACCATTCAGGAATTTCACCTGCAACTTCGATTGATTCATCGCCAAGAAGATACTGGAATAAAACAATAGAGCCGTTTGCCAGTAATATACCAGCACCTACAAATAAACTTTGCATCTGATACCCCATACTAAGTTGTTTTTCAGGAAGTTTATCGCCAACAAAAGCTCTATAAGGCTCCATAGCCATATTATTACCAGCATCAAGAATCCATAATAATCCAACTGCAAACCATAATACCGGACTGGTAGGAAACGCGAATAAACATAAACTTCCAATAACAGCTCCAATCAAAAAATAAGGCTTCCGCCTACCCCAACGCGCCGACCAAGTTTTATCTGACATTGCCCCAATAATAGGCTGCACAAGCAAACCAGTAATAGGGCCTGCAATATTCAAAATAGGCAACATTTCTTCTGAAGCACCTAAATACAAAAAAATAGGATTGATGGCAGTTTGCTGTAGACCAAAACTATATTGAATGCCCAAGAAGCCAACATTCATATTAAAAATCTGCCAGAAACTTAGTGATGGTTTTTTTATCAAGCTCATAATTCAAAGTTTGGTTTTATTTCTCCTTTTCAAGATAGCACTAATAAATGGTAGTGATAAAATCTAAAAACTACCGCTCAGCAACTTATGAGCAAAACTATTGCTCGCCAAAAAGCACTACACTTTCTCCGTTGTCATCGGAAAATTTGATCTCCAAATTCATATCTCTTAAATCTACAGTCAGCATCGCCCAAGATTCTTGGTTCGTCCAAGTAATGTTCAACATACTTGCCTGAGTCTCCAAAAGTTTAAATTCACCATTAAAGGCTTTATGGGTATTTCTCAAAAGCATTAATTTCTTAAAATCAGAAAAGAAATCAGTTTCAACATAAGTATTGATCTCTTCAATGGTATAGAAATGCCTATTGATATCTCTACCCACATTTGTTTCAGACAATAATTTCATGTCATTTTGCCCTGCAAGCAAACCTACATAATACACCTGCGGAATACCTGGTACGAAAAATTGTATTGCTCGGGCAATCAAATAGGCATTTCTATCTTGACCTAAGGCATCAAAATAAGTGCAATTAACTTGGTATAAATCAAGGTTACTAGCTGCAGCCCCAGTTGCTTTTCGACTTTCACCCTTGCTATTTACGTGAATTTTCTCTACAATTTCATTTAATTGTTCGTCAGCAATCAAACCAGACATTTCATTTTCAGCGGCCACATCAACAATACCGATGCCATCATGGGTATCTAAAACGGTCATCACATTTCTTGGAGCCACCTGCAACCATTTTATCAAATTGCTAGCGCTGCGATTGAAAAGACAATCTAGAACCAAAACCGGAAGCGCAAAATCATAGACATAATCAACACGTTTAGCGATTTCAATTTGAGTTCTATAATAGGAATGTATCTCTACCAAGACCTCAATACCTCGCGATTTTGCCTTTTGAGTTAACTGCCCTATAAAATCATAGGTCTGTTCAATCATAAAACACGAAGTTCCAGCCTTTTTAATTGCATACCCAGCTGCATCTAAGCGTATCATAGAAACTCCTGCGCTTTGAAAAGTATCTAGAATATTATCTAGATAGGCTTTGCCCATTTCTGAGCGAACATCGATGTCTATTTGGTTGGAAGTAAAGGTTGTCCAAACCGAAGCTTCACTACCATCATTAAATTGAAATTTGGTGAAGGGTGATCCGGGTCTGGGTCTATAAATTTTTGCTATATCTTCTGCTGTGGCACCCTCAGGAAACACCTTTTCTTTCGTTAGAATTAAGTCTGAAAAATCAGAAGCACTGCCTTTTTCAAGATAGTCTTCAAACTGCTTTGATTCAGCGGAGATATGATTGACGATGAGGTCAGACATGACATCAATATGCTGAGTTAATTTCTTCACATTATCCCAACCGCCTAATCTCGGATCTATCTGTGTATGGTCAATAGGGTCAAAGCCGGCATCTGAGCCATCAATTGGATTGAAAAATGGAAGGATATGAATTCCCCCAAACAATCCGTCAAACTCATTTTTAACCAATGAAGTAAGTTCATCAATAGTGCTGCAACCTAGCCTATCAACATAAGTAATCAACTGTATTTTGTTAATCATATAAAATCTTCTGACTGCTATATTACTAAAAAATAATGGTCTGAGATTCTAATTTTTTTATCGATAAAAAACTATAACGTTGTAGTCTACTTTAAAAATTCAATATTTCGATTTAGTCCAGAGAATTTGGTTCTTTTTACTGCAGATTTTTGAAAAACTTTCTTAAAAACATCTTCTGTAATCTCTTCCCAGTCCTTTTTGGTCATAGAGAGCAAATCTGGATGCGGGTTAAACAAAGGTTCACGATGTGGTTTTGAAAATTTATTCCACGGACACACATCTTGACATATATCACAGCCAAATACCCAATCATCAAATTTATCGCGAAAGTCATTGGGAATCTCATTCTTTAACTCAATTGTAAAATAGGAAATACACTTGCTTCCATCTACTACATACGGCTCAACGATAGCTTCCGTAGGGCAGGAATCGATACAGGCTGTGCACGTACCACAATGATCTGTAACTGCGGTGTCATATTCCAAATCTAAATCAACTATTAATTCAGCAATGAAGTAAAACGAACCTACTTTCTGGGTTAGTAGATTACTGTGTTTACCGATCCAACCCAAGCCCCCTTTTGCAGCCCAGGCCTTATCTAATACGGGCGCAGAATCTACAAAGGCGCGACCGCTCACCTCACCAATTTCATCGGAAATAAAGTTTTGTAATTTCCTCAGTTTTGATTTGATCACATGGTGATAGTCATTTCCATAGGCATATTTCGAAATCTTATAGGCATCCTCATTTTGGGTTTCTTCAGGGTAGTAGTTTAGCAAAAGAGAAATCACCGACTTTGCGCTATCTACCAATAGGCGTGGATCTAAACGCTTGTCAAAATGGTTTGCCATATAGCCCATTTCACCATGCATGTTCTTATTTAACCAATTTTCTAGCCTAGGTGCTTCTTCCTCTAAAAAATCAGCTTTCGAAATTCCGCATGACAAAAAACCGAGGCGTTTCGCTTCGGTTTTTATAAGTTGGGTATGATTTTCTTTCGGACTCATCTTAGTTTTCAGAAAGCATTACTACCAGGCTTCCAAGAGTTGCTAAATTACAATTATCAAGTATACTATTCCTTCTATCTGAGGTAAACAAAAAAGTCTTTCTGCTAATTAGCAAATAAAGAGTATTAAAAAGTGTAACATTTCTCTAATTTTGTCACTAACAAGCAGTATTGAAATAAACAACCTATATGATTCAAATAGAAAACCTAACAAAATCCTTTACCACTAAAACGGGAAAAGGGTTTAAAAAAGAAACCCTTACAGTGAACGCTGTAAATAAAGTTTCTTTCGAATGTAAACCTGGGAGAATTTTCTCACTACTTGGTGCAAACGGAGCAGGAAAAACAACAACCCTCAGAATGATTGCAGGTATTATCAACCCTACTTCAGGATCTGCTATAGTAGACGGTATTGACATTTCAAAAGGCAATGAAGAAGTTAAAAAACGCATCGGATTTCTAACAGGCTCAACAGGGCTGTACGAACGTCTAAACCCTGATGAAACCCTAGATTTCTTCGGAAAACTCTACAAACTACCAGAAGCTAAATTAAAAGAGCGTAAAGAATATCTTTTTGAAAAGTTAGGCATCAACGAGTTTAGAAAAAAACGTCTGGGTCAAATGAGTACGGGTATGAAACAGAAAGTTTCTATTGCACGCACCTTAATACACGACCCAGAGGTTCTCATATTTGATGAGCCTACTTCAGGATTAGATGTAATTACAGCTGAGAGTATTATAGCGTTAATTAGAGAATCAAAAGCAGATAATAAAACGGTTATCTTCTCTTCACATATCATGAGCGAGGTTGATTTATTATGCGACGACCTTGCCATAATCAACAAGGGGTCTATCATCTATAATGATTCGTTTGAGAATTTCAAAAAAGATATGACCGCACCCAACCTGACTCAAGAATTTATCAACCGCGTTAAAGAAGCTTAAAAGATGAACGAACTATATATCATTATAAAAAAAGAGCTTACCGAGCTTCTGAGAGACAAGAAGACCTTGATTAATTCTTTTATTCTACCTATCCTTTTATTACCCGTACTCATGTTTGGAGTTATCAAGGTAACGCAGATGGTACGGAAGAATAATGAAGAAAAATCAATTAAAATAGGTTTGGTAAATGCGCCGGATGCTTTTATGAAATTGGTGAAAAACGACACTTTAAACCAAGTGACTACCTATGAGGAATCAATTGACTTTAAAACATTGATTGATGACGAAACGATTCAAACTGCCATTGTCTTTCCTGCACAGTTCACTACTCAAATGGACAGCATGGAAAGTAGCGCCGTGCAAATTTATCGCAATGGATCAAAAGACAATGTGAACGGTCGTGTGTCTAAAATAATGGACGTTTATAGTGATGCTTTGGAAAAAAAACGCATGACTCAGCTAGCGCTATCACCAGAAAAACTAACTCCGTTTAAAGAAAACTATGTAGAGATCGGAGAACAAAAAGAGCTTATTGGAAAAAGCATTGGAGGGTGGATTCCGTATATATTCATTCTAACCATGTGGGGTGGATGCATGCTTGCTGGTATAGATCTTGTGACTGGAGAGAAAGAGCGCAAAACCATTGAGACAACCTTATCGCTTCCTATTTCTAAATTCAAAGTTCTATTTGGCAAAGCGATAGTCGCTTCTATATTAGGTTTTGTACCTGCATTACTAAATTTAGTAGGCCTTATTGTCGGCCTTAAATTTATTGATGGTATTCCTGACCAAATAAAAATGGCCCTTAGCGAAATGCTGAGCTTTCAGTCGATAACCTTGATACTACTCTTGCTAATTCCATTTTCAATATTTCTGTCGGGAGTAATCATTATGCTGGTAGCAGGTGCTACCTCATTCAAAGAAGCGCAAAGTAAAGTTTCTCCGATTATCATGTTTTTGATTCTTCCCTTAGTATTAGCAGCTATGCCAGGTATTGAGTTTACATGGGCTACGGTATTCATACCGGTGTTAAACATTGGTTTAGGAGTTAAAGAAATAGCAGCAGGCACGATAGATATGACGCTTTACACCGTCATGCTCATATCATTATTAGCTTTTGCAGTGGGGGCCATATACCTTAGCTACAAGAAGTTCTCTGATGAGAGCGCAATTCTAAAATAACCGCTGCGCTAAATTCTATTGAAGGCGAGGTCGTTTAAAACACCTCGCCTTTTTATCTTGGAATAAATTTCAAGAACACCTCTTTTGGCCTAAGTGAAATCAGCGGATTGATTTCTACTTCTTCTAAAATAGTATGCAACTCGTACTTTTTAAGAATTTCTGCTACGGTTAAGACCATTTCATAAATTGCAAAATTATTACCTACACACATTCTAGGTCCGGCACCAAAAGGATAATAATAATTGGATAGATCTTTTTTATTCTTTGGATCAAAACGTTCTGGTCGGAAATCTTCAGGAGCATCCCAAAAATTAGCATCGCGATGCAACTCATAAATGGCTAATAGGATCATTGTATCTTTAGGAATCGTATGCTCCCCTAGTTGATCCTCTTCTGTTGACATGCGGTCGATGTAATATGCCGGAGGGTACAAACGCATACCCTCTTCAATAGCTTGTTTTATATAGGAAAGTTTCCCAATATTTTCAAGATGATTTTCATTTTCTAAATCGACCTTTGCTGCACTTTTAAATGCCTTCTGCTGTACCTCTTTGTTTTTTGCTAACAGAAAAAGGGTGAAACTCAATGCATTTGCTGTAGTTTCATGACCAGCAGTAAAAAGGATAAGTACCTCGTCAATCAATTGCTCGCGAGACATTGGTGCACCATCTTCATAGCGTGCCTTCAACAACATATCTAACAAGTCATCTTTATCGACATCTGAAGCAATACGTTCTTCAATAATCTTGTTCAGTATCGCTCTTGCTTCCTTAGAATATTCTAAATGACGCTTAATTTCACCACTTAATTTAAACCACCAATTCATGTAAGGCTGTCGCATTTCGCGAATAAGCATTTGTTGATTGATTTCTGTGATTCTTTTCAAATCAGCCATTTCATCTTTTATATCATCTCTGCTAAAAAGTGATTGTGCTACAACTTGAAATGCTAAATCACCCATTAAAGGCAAGACATCTAGTGATCCGTTAGGGGGTATATGTTCCAATTCAGTTTGAATAACCTGACTCATAATTCCTAAAAGCCCTTCTAATTTCTTTTTATGGAAAGCTGGCTGCACCATTCGACGATGCGTGCGCCAATGCTCTCCATTTGCGGTAAGCAAACCTTTGCCAATATACTTGGCCAAATCTTCGGTTTGCAAAGTTGACTTTTGGTATTTTTTATGATTGGTTTGAAGTATTTGCTTGATGTACTCTGAGCTCCTTGTGAAAAGAATTGCTCCACTTGGTCCTATATTCACATTAAAGACATCCCCTAATCTTTCAAAATTAGCATTGTGAAAAGGAAGGGGGTTTTTAAGAATGTTCTTTCGATTCTTAAAAACTTTGAATAAGGAAACTGTTGGAATATTTTTCATTGGAACAAACCTGCTTGCGTTCCTCCTTTGATTCTTCCTAAATGTTGGTAGGCCAAATCAGTGACCTCTCGACCTCGCGGTGTCCTCATAATAAACCCTTGTTGTATCAAAAAAGGCTCATAAACCTCTTCTATGGTTTCAGGGCTTTCCGAAACGGCAGTTGCTATTGTTGTGAGTCCCACTGGCCCGCCTTTGAATTTATCAATGATAGTGGTAAGAATTTTATTATCCATTTCATCTAATCCGTGTGCATCTACATTCAAAGCTTTCAGGCTGAATTTAGAAATCTTCATATCAATACTACCATCTCCTTTAATCTGAGCAAAATCACGAACTCGCCTTAAAAGTGCATTACATATTCTTGGTGTACCTCTGCTTCTTCCAGCTATTTCAATCGATGCGTCAATCGCAATGGGCACTTTTAATATTTCTGCGCTACGCTGCACAATGGTTGAAAGTAATTCTGTGCCGTAATATTGAAGCCTGCTTTGTATGCCGAATCGGGCGCGCATGGGCGCCGTTAATAATCCGGATCTGGTGGTTGCCCCAATCAAAGTAAACGGACTTAAATTGATTTGAACTGATCGTGCATTAGGGCCAGACTCAATCATAATATCAATGCGATAATCTTCCATAGCTGAATACAAGTATTCCTCTACTATGGGGCTCAATCTATGAATTTCATCAATAAAAAGCACGTCGCGTTCATCAAGATTTGTGAGTAAACCTGCCAGGTCTCCAGGCTTATCCAAAACTGGTCCAGAAGTAATTTTTATACCCACACCTAATTCATTTGCTAGAATATGAGCAAGGGTTGTTTTTCCTAATCCTGGAGGGCCATGAAATAAGGTGTGATCTAATGCCTCTCCTCTTTGATTAGCCGCTTCCACAAAAACTTTTAGGTTTTCCAAGACTTGTTCTTGCCCAGTAAAATCATCAAAGCTAATTGGTCTTAAAGCTTTCTCGATATCGAGTTCCTCGTTAGAAAATCCGTCAGCAGATGGGTCTAAATTTTCATTCATTGTCACACAAAGATAGGGGAAAAAGACACAAGATTACTTCACTTCTAGCCCCAAGAAATTAGACCACACTAAAGAAAATAAAATTCGTAATTTCATACTATGGAAAAGAATAAGTACTCCCGAGGAATTCTTCAATACATCCCTTTTTTTTATGTGATTTGGGCTGATAATTTGGTTTCCGCCTCAGAAATCAATGTCGTAGAAAAAGCTATTACAGATGATGCTAATTTGACTAAAGAAGATGTGCACATTTTAAATTCTTGGTTAAGCACGAAAAAGCCACCGGCTGATTCAGAGCTCAAGAACTGGAAACATATTGTCGCGAATTCAGGGGTAAAACTCATCGAAAGCGACACCTACCCTTTAAGTGCGTTCAGCCAAAAAGTAGTTTGCAATTATTTCGAGGAATGCCCTTTTAATGATTCTTTAAAAAATATAGAGATTAATTTAGGCATTCAACCCAACCATTACAACCATTTATTTGATGTGGAAGTCGAACATGAAATCACCTCAGATTACTATGACGCTTTCGAAATTGATATGATTTTAAAAGGGGAACACGCTAAGGTCATTGACGAATTTCGTGCTGTTTTAAATGATCCTATTTTTAAATGGGACATTCATCGGAATAAAGAAGAATTCCGTGAAGTGGTTTTACATCAAGTAAAACACCTTGCCGCTAAGGGGTATGGGGCACTTGCTTACCCGCAAGCTTACGGCGGAACGGAAGACATGCAAGGCTATGCTTACATGTTTGAAAACATGATGTATGTTGATGGCAGTCTAACCATAAAGTTCGGTGTACAATTTGGGCTCTTTGGAGGAAGCATACAAAAACTTGGAACAAAAAAACACCAAGAGCGCTATCTCAATGAAACAGGAAAAGCGAAGCTTCTCGGCTGTTTTGCAATGACAGAAACGGGTCATGGCTCTAATGTAAGAGGCATCAAGACAACGGCTACCTATCATAAAAGTAGCGACCAAATTATAATTCACACTCCAGGAAAAAACGACAACAAAGAGTATATAGGCAATGCTTTACATTCAAAAATGGCATCCGTATTCGCACAATTAATAGTAAACGGAAAAAACGAAGGTGTTCACGCGATATTGGTTCCTTTAAGAAATGAAAAGCACGAATTACTTCAAGGTGTTACTATAGAAGATAATGGATATAAATTAGGCTTAAACGGTGTTGACAACGGTAAAATCTGGTTCAATCAAGTTGCCGTACCTAGAGAAAATCTATTGAATAAATTTGGTGATATCAGCGAAGATGGTTCGTACTATTCCGATATTAAAAATCCAAACAAACGTTTTTTTACGATGCTGGGCACTTTAGTTGGCGGGCGCATTTGTGTTGCTCGCGCCGGCTTAGGTGGAGCGAAAATGGCTTTGGCAGTTGCGGTTAAACATGCACTAAAAAGAAGACAATTTAATGATAGCATAAAAATACAGGAGGACCTTTTGATGGACTACCCTACCCACCAATTGCGCTTGACTCCTTTAGTCGCAAGTGCATATGTTTACCATGTCACCCTTGACAAAATGATGAAGGACTACTGTGATGAAAGTAAACCCGACAAACGAGTAGTAGAAACACAAGTTGCAGGATTAAAATCAATTATTACCTGGTATGCCAATGACAGCATACAAGAATGCCGCGAAGCCTGTGGGGGAAAAGGCTACCTTATGGAGAATCGTATTGCTGATTTAAAAGGCGATGTAGACATTTTCACCACATTTGAAGGAGATAACACGGTTCTTTTATTACTTGCAGCAAAAGGGGTTCTATCTGACTTCAAAGCAGAATTCAATAGCGCCGGATTTTCAGCCGTTTTAAAATTGCTTAGCTCGCAATTGAGTGATAAGATAGCTACTATAAATCCGTTGTATTCGAACAAGGTTGATAAGACCCATTTATACAACCCGAAGTTTCACAAACATGCGCTTGATTATCGCACGAGAAGGCTAACCTATACCTTGGCTATGCGAATTCGCAGTTATATTAAAAAAGGAATGCCTTCTTATCAGGCATTTATGAAAGTACAAACCCACTTAATTGCTTTAGGTAAAGCCTATGCTGCAGAACTTGCCTATACTACCTTCTCCGATTTTGTTGCAGAAATGCCCGAAGGAAAAAATAAAGACCTCTTCACAAAACTTGGAACATTGCATGCGCTACATGAAATTCGAAAAGACGCTGACTGGTATCTCGAACAAGGCTATCTTGGAGGAACAAAATCAAAAGCAATTCGCCAGCGCGTGGAGCGCCTGTGTACTGAAATGAGACCTCATATTGGTGTTTTAGTTGATGGATGGGGAATACCCAAACATTGCATGAGCGCGCCCATAGCCGAATAAGCGCATTTAGCAATGTAAGCTCGGTCACTCTCCACTGCTATCAAGATGAAAACTTAGGTAGCAGCTAACAAAAAACTATTTCTCTTTATGAAGTTCAGAAGTATCTAAAAATTCAAGAATTTCAATTTTAGCATCACCGCTTAAGTACGTTTTTGAAGAGCCCCTAGAGCTAAGTTCAAAAATCTTACTTGCAAATATGCGCGCATTTGGAGATCCTTCTGAAATTACTTCAACTCCCTCAGCATCTAATTTTCTAGCTCTTAAATTTGCGTTATCAGATAGTGTAGCGCTAAAGGCATAAGCGGAACCCTCCATCTTAGCGCTTGCATTCGAATTCATCTGAATGTTGTTGCGTTGACTTGTAGAATAAATACGTACATCAACCCGGTCTTTTAGTATGATATGCAACGAATCGCTTTCTAAACTGAAATCACCAGAGCTGTTGCCTTCCATCAGAAGATTTGTTTGATTTGCATTGGAATTTAACTGAACCTTCGAAGAACCATAGGTCTCAATAGTT
Source organism: uncultured Flavobacteriaceae bacterium (assembly GCA_938029725.1). Taxonomy (GTDB): domain Bacteria; phylum Bacteroidota; class Bacteroidia; order Flavobacteriales; family Flavobacteriaceae; genus Maribacter_C. The sequence continues at coordinate 58,822 of CALHGE010000023.1, read as the reverse complement.
AATTCGTCAGTTTCAATAACGTCTTTCATTTGTATTCTACCCTCACGAACTTTAATACTTGATATTTCATAAAAATTGATGGTTATATCAAGCTTCTTCTTACTGGTTATTTTATAAAAAGAGCTTACAAATAAGGTGCTGTCTTCCACTTTAAACTTCAATACATCTATTAAATTATCATCGATAGTAAGACTGTAGCCCTCTTCATTCGCTTTATGAAGATTTATATTCAAATCATCGTTTAGTTCAATTGCGTTAAAAGCGGGAAGACTTTCGGTTACATTAACGACATTCTTATTCCCTTTGATTTTGGGTTTACGTTGCGAAAACGCTTGAAAGCAAAACAGAAAAGATACTACTATAACTAGATTTTTCATTTTTAGTGTTCTTTGGTTCTAGAGATTAAAAAGGTATGATTTACTATAGCTATCTTCAAATTTCTTGCCAAAATTAAAACATCGCTAAAGCAAGCCCACTAGAGGACAATCGCATGACTAAATATAGCACAAAATTGTCAAAAGTAATTTTACGGCCAGTAGCAAAAAAAATGCCCAACTTGTACGGTTGGGCATTTTTTTAGCAAAACTAAATTATTTTAGTGCTGTAACTCTTCCTCGTCTTCTTGCAAAGGAACCGTTTGAGGCACAAAATCTTGACCTGGAATAATATATTCTCCATCCTCATCAACCTTACTATAATCGTAAGCCCAACGGTGAACTTCAGGAATAGGTCCTTCCCAGTTTCCATGAATATGTTTTACTTCTGCCGTCCATTCCAACGTATTTGATTTCCATGGATTCTTCGGGCCTTTCTTTCCGTAAAATATACTGCTAACAAAATTAAATACAAATACCAACTGAGCAGCACCTGCAATTAAAGCGAATACCGTCATTAATACTTGAACATCGGTCAACTCATCAAACATAGGAAATGCTGTGTTCTGGTAGTAGCGTCTAGGCAAACCTGCCATACCGACAAAGTGCATTGGAAAGAATACCCCGTAGGCACAAACCGCGGTGACCCAAAAGTGCACGTAGCCCAGGTTCTTATTCATCATCTTACCCTCAAACATTTTCGGAAACCAATGGTATACACCAGCGAACAATCCGTAGAGTGCAGAAATACCCATTACTAAGTGGAAGTGAGCTACTACAAAATAGGTGTCATGAACATTAATATCTAAGGTACTATCTCCTAAAATGATTCCTGTTAATCCACCTGTAATAAAAGTGGATACCAATCCTATAGAAAATAGCATCGCAGGATTCAACTGAAGGTTACCTTTCCATAAGGTCGTTATATAGTTAAATGCTTTTACGGCTGATGGAATCGCAATCAATAATGTGGTAAATGTAAATACTGAACCTAGAAATGGATTCATTCCAGAGATAAACATATGGTGACCCCATACAATTGTTGATAGAAATGCGATTGCTAAAATAGAAGCAACCATCGCACGGTACCCAAAAATTGGTTTACGAGCGTTTGTAGACATTACTTCAGAAGTAATACCCAATGCAGGTAACAAAACAATATATACCTCAGGGTGGCCTAAGAACCAGAACAAGTGCTCGTACAAAACAGGTGAACCACCTTGATAATGCAATACTTCTCCTTGAATAAATATATCTGATAAAAAGAACGATGTTCCAAAGCTTCTGTCCATAATCAACAATAAAGCTGCAGAAAGAAGTACTGGGAATGAAATAACACCTATAATCGCTGTTACAAAAAATGCCCAAATAGTTAGTGGCAATCTAGTCATCGACATTCCTTTGGTTCTCAAATTGATAACCGTTACAATGTAATTCAGTGAACCTAATAGCGAGGACGCAATAAATATCGCCATAGAAACTAGCCATAGCGTCATACCCATACCTGAACCAGGTTGCGCCATAGGAAGCGCACTCAACGGAGGATAAATCGTCCAACCTGCTGCTGCCGGACCTGCCTCAACAAACAAGGAAATAATCATAATTACACAAGAAACGAAAAACATCCAAAAAGAAAGCATGTTTAGGAAGCCAGATGCCATATCGCGTGCGCCTATTTGCAATGGAATTAGCAGGTTACTAAACGTACCACTCAATCCTGCAGTAAGCACAAAGAAGACCATAATGGTACCATGCATCGTTACTAGCGCTAGATATATATCAGCATCCATTATACCATCAGGAGCCCATTTTCCTAAAAAGGTATCAAAGACTAAAAATGCTTCTCCGGGCCAGGCAATTTGCATCCTCATCAATAATGACATTGCAATTCCAATAAAACCCATTACCAAAACACCCGTAATCAGGTATTGTTTAGCAATCATTTTATGGTCAGTACTAAAAATGTATTTTGTTACAAAGGTTTCTTTGTGATGATGATGTCCGTGATCATCGTTAGCATGATCATCTACTTGTACGTTAGCTGTTGCTGACATAATCGAATTCTTTAATTTATTAATCTTCTTTTTATAGCCTTATTTACTGCACAGATGCCATCGTCTGACCAAAGGTCTGCTGCGTCTTAATCCATGCATCATACTCCTCTTGCGTCTCTACAATTATCTTCATCTGCATATTGTAATGCGACTTACCACATATCTTGTTACACAATAAAATATAATCATACTCCCAAGGATCTGAATTATCTTCTCCTTTAGCTGCTCTTCCTGCACGTATTTTATTTGTTCTTTTGACCTTATCTACAACATAAGGGTCCATTCTCATCTCAGAAGTAGTCGTTATCGGCGTGAAAGAAAATTCTGTGGTCATACCTGGCACACAATTCATTTGCGCTCTAAAGTGAGGCATATAAGCAGAATGCAGTACATCTTGTGAACGCATTTTAAAATTCACTTTTCTACCTACTGGTAGGTGTAGTTCTGTAACGATCACATCATCTAAAGAATAGGTATCAGATTCGTCTAAACCAAGTACGTTTGCTTTATCAATATCAATCATTCTAACATTCGCGCCACCCAATACGTTATCAGTACCTCCATATCTGGCTGTCCACTTAAACTGTTGTGCATACAGCTCAACAATTAGCGGGTCATCTTCATCGTTAACATCCATGATATTTGTCCATGCGTACAAGCCCCAAAGTATCAAACCGGCTAGGACTATAACAGGTATTATTGTCCAGATGAATTCCAAACGATCATTATCCGAATAAAAAAGCGCTTTTTGCCCTTTCTTGCCGCTGTATTTATAGCCAAAATAATGCAACAGAAACTGTGTTATAAATTGCACAATAAAAATGATGATAAACGACACCAACATTAGATAATCGTAATCCGCACCATGCGCTGAAGCTGCATCTGGCAATAGGAATTTAGAATATTTCCAAAAACTAAAAATGGTTATCAAATAGGTGAATACCATAAAAGCGAACAACATATACCCGTTGTTCTTATTATCGTTATCGTTGGCTATTTGTGCTCTTGATTTGTCTGTTTTTAGTTGAGACAATTCAAATATTTTGGTCATTTGCCAAATCGCAATTGCCACTAGTGCTAAAACAGCTAAGGTTAAAACTACAGTCATCGTATCTATTTCTGTTAAATTTTAATCGTACTAATAATGAAAATGCTTACTCTCCTCAATAAACGGATTACGTTTCGGCTGTAATGGCGCCGAAGCTAAGGCTCTGAATATCCAGAAAATGAATAACCCTGCAAAGAACAATATAGATCCTATTTCAGGTATTCCAATATACCATTGATCACCAACTGTTGATGGCATGATGGCATTAAAAATATCCATATAATGCCCTGCAAGAATAACTATTCCTGCCATTACAACAAACCAGTTCAATCGCTTATAATCACTATTCATCAATAACAATACAGGGAACAAAAAGTTCATTGCCACCATTCCGAAGAAAGGTAAATTATAATCTTCAATTCTCGTAATATAATAGGTTACTTCTTCAGGGATATTCGCATACCAAATCAACATAAATTGCGAGAACCATAAGTAGGTCCAGAAAATACTGATACCAAACATAAACTTCGCTAAATCATGAATATGACTATCATTTACATCCTTCAAATGACCTTTTGATTTCAAGTAAATTGTTACCATAGCGATAACCGTAATACCAGAAACAAACATGCTTGCAAAAATATACCATCCAAATAAAGTACTAAACCAATGTGGATCAACACTCATAATCCAATCCCATGACATTATAGATTCTGAAATTAAATAAAACACTAGAAATGCTGCTGATATTCTAAAATTCAACTTAAAGTTGGAATTATCATCAGACTCATCTTGTGCTAAAGATAACTTTCTTGAATACTCTCTATACCCGATCCAGCCAGCTAAAAAGATAGCTGCTCGAACTAAAAAGAACGTTGGATTTAAATACCCTGCTTTACCCTGTAATAAAGCATCATGTGCAACCACATCAGCGTCCATCCAAATAAACAAATGATTCATATGCAATACAGACAATAGTAGTATTACAAATACAATGATGCCACCAGGTACCAAATAGGATGTTATTCCTTCCATAACACGGAACAGCAATGGAGACCATCCTGCTTGTGCAGCTCTTTGTATCGCATAAAACGCCAATACCCCTAGAGCTATCATAAAGAAAAAGAAAGCAGCAACATACAAAGCCGCCCAAGGTTTATTTTGTAATTGATGAAACACATGCTCATCATGTTCAGCTTCTGTCATTGCATGAGCTCCAGACTCTTCACCATGCCCCTTATCAGCAACAGCATGAGAAGCTTCCTCACTATGTGCGTCTCCGTGACCATCATCATGACTTGCTACCATCGCCTTTGCCTCCTCAACTGTTGCGGGTGCAGACAAAAATCCAGTAACAATTCCTAAAGTACCAATCACCATTAAAGTGATAGCGCCAATTTTTAATTTATTCGAAACCGTGTACATATCTAGTATCTATGTATTATTTAGTTAAGTCTTGTTTCAATTTCATGACATACTCTGAAATCTGCCAAGCTTCTTTTGTATTGATTTGAGAGGCGTAAGAACCCATTGAATTCAAACCGTATTGAATGGTATGAAAACTTGTTCCTACAGTAACGTTTCTTGCTACATCATCATAACTAGGTACTCCTAGAATTTTTTCTCTTTTCACCAAGGTACCCTGCCCCTTGCCTTTTGGACCATGGCAAATCGCGCAATAAATAGTATACAACTCTGAGCCTTTAGTCAAATTAGCATCTCTTTGAAGGGTATCTAAAGGGCTGACCGCAAGTCTTGACAATTCCTTTCCTTCAGGAGTGTTCTCATACTTATATGGAAGCCAACCTCTTGGCACCGTATTTTCTGGAGGAAGCATAGCTTGCATACCACTTGGTAAAAAATCTACCTGCTCATACGTTTCATAACCTACCGGAGTATACATGTTGGGCATGTATTGATAGTTGGGCTTACTATTGTCTTGGCAAGAAACCAAAACAAGCAGTAATCCAAATACGATTCCTATTTTCTTCAAACTGTTCATATTAATGAAGGTCTTTTTCTGATATATTAATCTCTACTGCACCCGTCTCGGACAATAAGCTAATTAATTCTGCTTCGTTGTCATGAATTTCAATTTCCATTAAGAAATGATCATCTGTTGTTCTAAGGTCTGGATTTTCAGCATCTTTAAAAGGCCATAAACGGCTTCGCATATAAAATGTGATCACCATTAAGTGGGCTGCAAAAAACACGGTTAACTCAAACATAATCGGCACGAATGCCGGCATGTTCTCGATATAGCTAAAGCTGGGTTTACCCCCAATATCTTGGGGCCAATCTTCAATCATAATGAAGTTCATCATTACGGTAGCCACTGCCAAACCAACACAACCATACAAGAAAGCGGTAACCGCTAATCTTGTTGGCGCTAAGCCCATAGCCTTGTCCAACCCGTGCACAGGAAAAGGGCAATATACCTCTTCGATATGATGTTTAGCCGCTTTCACTTTTTTGACAGCGTGCATCAACACATCGTCATCATTATAAAACGCCTGTATAACTTTAGATGCCATATTTTAGCTTAGTTAGTATTAAGTCGTGCATTAAAACTGCACATTTTATTATATTTTAAAACTTATTTCTAAGTGTTTAGTTGGCGGTTACAGTTTTCAAAAATTCTGTTTCCTGCTACTACTTACTGCTCAACTTTTTGGCTTGACCCGCCCAATCATCACGTTGTGCTCTTCCAGGGAAGGCTTCCGTAATAGAATCTAACAAATCATACTCTTTTCCGGTCATTCTTGCCACCTGAACAAAAGTGAAGATTCCAATCTGATTCAAAGTCTGTTCCATTTTCGGACCAATACCTTTTACCTTTTTCAAATCATCAGCTGTTTCCGTTGCCGGATCAAATGTTCCTATTGCCGCTAATAAACTAGATGCATCTTTCTCTGCATTTGCAATTGGTCTTATCGTTTTCTCTTTCACAAGCTCCTTAACAGTTTCTGTTTTAGCAGCACTTGCTCCGGTAATTATTGGTGCCTGAGTACTTATCTGATATAAGGGCTGACCCGCATCTCTTAATTTCTTGTACTTTGAACCTGAAGCTTTCAAGATCGACTTTACTTCTGCTTGTGCAATTACTGGGAAAGTTCTTGCATACAATAAGAACAACACAAAGAAGAAACCAATAGTACCAATAAAGATTCCGATATCAACAAAGGTTGGTGAGAACATCGTCCATGAAGATGGAAGATAATCTCTGTGCAATGAAGTAACGATAATTACGAAACGCTCAAACCACATCCCTATGTTTACCACAATAGAAATAAAGAAGGAGAACATGATACTCGTTCGTAATTTCTTAAACCACATAAATTGCGGCGAAAACACATTACACGTCATCATTGACCAGTACGCCCACCAGTATGGCCCTGTAGCCCTGTTTAGAAACGCATATTGTTCGTATTCAACACCTGAGTACCAAGCCATAAAAAGCTCTGTTATGTAGGCACAACCTACAATAGAACCAGTCAACATGATTACAATGTTCATCAGCTCAATATGCTGTACGGTAATATAATCTTCTAAATGACAAACTTTACGCATTATAATCAATAGCGTATTCACCATAGCAAAGCCAGAGAAAATAGCCCCTGCAACAAAGTATGGTGGGAAAATCGTTGTATGCCATCCTGGTATTACCGAGGTAGCAAAGTCAAAAGATACAATCGTATGTACAGAAAGTACCAACGGTGTTGCCAAACCTGCCAATACCAAGGATACTTCTTCAAAACGTTGCCAGTCTTTTGCACGACCACTCCATCCAAAACTTAATAATCCATATATTTTCTTTTGAAAAGGCAATACTGCACGATCTCGCAACATCGCAAAATCAGGAAGCAAACCTGTCCACCAGAATACCAGTGAAACTGATAGATATGTTGAAATTGCAAATACATCCCAAAGTAAAGGTGAATTAAAGTTTACCCACAACGAACCGAATTGATTTGGAATCGGCAATACCCAGTATGCCAACCACGGACGTCCCATGTGAATTATTGGAAATAATCCTGCTTGGATAACAGAGAAGATAGTCATCGCCTCTGCAGATCGGTTAATTGCCATTCTCCATTTCTGACGGAATAACAAGAGTACTGCTGAAATCAATGTTCCGGCGTGACCAATACCTACCCACCAAACGAAGTTGGTAATATCCCAAGCCCAGTTCACGGTTTTATTAAGACCCCATGTACCGATTCCTGTGGAAACTGTATAAATTATACACCCAATACCCCAAGAAAATGCTGCCAATGCAATGGAAAAAACAATCCACCAGTGCAAATTCGCTCGACCCTCAACTGGAGCTGCAATATCCACAGTTACATCGTGGTAGCTTTTGTCTCCAATTACTAAGGGTTTTCGTATAGGTGCTTCGTAATGCGACGCCATAGATTTATATTATAGTTACTTACTGTATTGGTTTGTTTATGCTTCTGTTGTATTTCTCACTTTCACATGATAGAAAACGTTTGGCTTGGTGCCCACACTCTCTAAAAGGTGATACATGCGATCACTTTCTTTCAACTTTGCAACTTCACTTTCTTTGTCATTGATATCTCCAAAAACAATTGCTCCGTTACTACATGCTGATGAACACGCTGTTTGAAACTCTTCATCGGCAACTAGACGCCCATCTCTCTTCGCATCTAAAATACTCTTCTGAGTTTTCTGAATACACATAGAGCATTTCTCGATAACCCCACGCGAACGAACATTCACATCAGGATTAACGACCATCTTACCTAAGTCGTTATTCATATGAAAATCAAACTCATCATTGTTGTTGTACAAGAACCAGTTAAAACGACGTACTTTATAAGGACAGTTGTTCGCACAATATCTCGTACCAACACATCTATTATATGCCATGTGATTCTGACCTTGACGACTATGTGATGTTGCCGCTACAGGACAAACAGTTTCACAAGGAGCATGATTACAATGCTGACACATTACCGGCTGAAAAGACACTTGCGGGTTTGCCGAAGGATCTTCCAATTCGCCAAATCCTCCTAAAGAACCATTGTCTCCTGTAAGTCCATCAAAATCATCTTTCTTTGTATTATCACCTTCAAAAGTCTCCTCAGAAGAGTAATACCTATCAATACGCAACCAGTGCATATCTCTAGATTTTCTTACTTCAGCTTTACCAACCACAGGAACATTGTTCTCTGCATGACAAGCAATAACACAAGCACCACAACCCGTACAAGCGTTTAAATCAATTGACATATTAAAGTGATGCCCGATAGATCGATCAAAACTCTCCCAGAGATCAACTGAAGTTGCAGGAACTTCTTGGTGATTTAAAGAAACCTGAGGCACATGATTCCATTCCGCATGATCCTTTGTATTGAATATCTCTAAGGTTGTTTCCTTGATAATATCCCCTCTACCCATCATCGTTTTATGCAACTGAACACAAGCAAACTCATGATTTCCTTCAGCCTTCGTAATAGCGACTGATTGTATATTAGTAAAGTCTTGATACAAAGCAAATGCGTTTACACCTGTTTGCATGTCTGACTTCATACCTTCTTTCTTTCCATAACCATAAGACAAGCCTACAGAGCCTTTAGCCTGACCTGGTTGAATAATAACTGGAGCCGTTACAGAAACTCCATTTACCGTTAGTTTAGCGTAACTACCGTCCATTCCTCCATTTGCTACATTCTCATTAACAAAACCTAGCGTTTCAGCATCAGCTTTGGAAACAGTAACATAATTATCCCACGCAACACGTGTAATAGGATCTGGAAATTCTTGCAACCAAGGGTTATTTGCCTGTTGGCCATCACCCATACCTACTTTAGAATACAAGGTAAGCTCCATTCCTTCTGCACCCTTAGCATTCGCCAACTCGCGGATTGCAGAAGCAATTCCAACAACAGGGCTAGCCGATATCATATTCTCCGCCGCCTCTTGTGCTATCGGTTCTTTATCTGAACCGGCAGCCATCAGTATTGGATCGCTTAGGTCTCCGCCAGAGACAAAAACACCATCTTGTATTGCCTTATTGAAATCGCTTCCGTTTAAAACAAAAGTATTCCATGTCTCTTTTATATAATCGTAATAACTGTTATCACTACCCATCCATTTCAAAACAGATGCCTGAAATTGCCTTGTATCAAACAATTCTCTAATGGTAGGCTGCATTATGCTGTAATGCCCTTTTTTTATTTGCGCATCACCCCAAGATTCTAAATAATGATTTGAGGCCGCAGCATAGGTTGAAACAGCAGCAGTTTCATTCCAGTTTGTTGAGAAATTAACTGAAAGATCTACCTTCTCAATACCTTCTTTAAAGTCAGCGGCATTAGGCAACGAATACATTGGATTAACACCATCAATGATTAATGTACCCACTTTTCCTGCCTTCATATCCGCAATAAGCGACTGAACAGCCTTTACATTACCCTGCCTAGTATATCGCGGAGCTTTTGAATCATAAGCTTTACTAGCCAACATTTCATTGATTGCCAAAACAACCGTCTGAACATTGATATCATCAATACCTGAAACTACTACAGCTCCACTCTTGTTCTTTCTAATTAAAGCGATTAAACCATCCAATGTTTTTTGAACATCAGCAGGAATTTCACCACCAGCACTTGTTCCATTTAGTTTAGCATACAAATAAGCTAAAGCTACTTTTTGAAACTGAGCTGTTAAGGCAACACGTTTATCTGCGTTTGCTCCAGTCAAAGACATATTTGCTTCAAACTGAACGTGTCTTGACATCTTTCCACTCTTTGGAACACGCCCTTTAGAATAGCCACTATCATAGCCTCCACCTTGCCAATCTCCCAAGAAATCAGCTCCGAAAGAAACAATAATATCTGCTTTCTCGAAATTATAATCTACTAATGCACGTTCTCCGTATCTATCTTCAAAAGCCGTTAATGCCGCCTCTTCAGAGATTGCATCATAGGTTACATGCCTTAGGTTTTCATTTGCAGCTTTGAACTCTTCAACCAATCTAGAAGTAGATGGACTAGCATAGGTCTGCGTCAACAAAGCTATTTGCTTTCCTGATTTTAAATTCGCTTTAACCGCTGCATCGATAACATCCCAAGAAACATCTTCACCAGCACCTGATTTAGGACCCTGCATTCTTGTACTATCATATAAAGACAATACGGATGCCTGAACTCGCGCATTTGCACCGCCAGCAACCTTAGCATCTTTGTTATTTTCAACTTTGATAGGTCTTCCTTCGCGCGTTTTTATTAAAATGCTTGCAAAGTCAAAACCATCTGCAATAGTGGTAGCATAAAAATTAGCCACACCAGGAACTATATTCTCTGGAGCCACTACATAAGGAATAGACTTAATAACCGGACCCTCACAGGCAGCCAAAGATGCAGCCGCTGTACTAAAGCCCACATACTTTAAAAAGTCTCTTCTATTGGTGCTGCTGGATTCTAAAGTTTCTTTATCACCCAAAAACTCATCAACAGGAATGTCTTCGACAAATTCATTTTGTCTTAGCGCCTCAACAATGGAATCGTCAGGATTTAACTCCGCTTCGCTTTTCCAATATTTTTTGTTTGATGCCATACGTATATCTGTAATTAGCTACTTTTCGTTTCTATTAATAATGACACTTTCCACACTCTAAACCACCCATTTGCGCGGCGGTTAGATTTTCAACTCCATATTTCTTGGAAAGTTCGTCGTGTATTTTTGCGTAGTATTCGTTACCCTCTGTTTTCACATTGGTTTCTCTGTGACAATTAATACACCAACCCATAGTCAATGGAGAATATTGGTACATAATTTCCATCTCCTCAACCGGACCGTGACAGGTCTGACACTCAATCTGACCCACCATAACGTGTTGCGAGTGATTGAAATACGCGAAATCTGGAAGATTGTGAATCCGAACCCATTCCACAGGCTTGCTTTCTCCTGTATATTTTTGCTCCACTTCATCCCAACCTACAGCCGCGTATAATTTTTTAATTTCTCCAGTATAAAATTCATTGGTGTACCCATTCTCCAAATCTTCTTGAGAAACAGCCTCTCCATTGCCGCTGTATTCATATATAGATTTGTGACAGTTCATACACACATTCAAAGAAGGAATACCCGAGTGCTTTGATTTACGTGCTGAAGAATGACAATACTTACATTCTATTTTATTTTCTCCTGCATGAATTTTATGAGAATAATGTATTGGCTGAATTGGCGCATAACCTTGATCAACACCTATTTGCATCATCCACCCGTACGCAAAGTATGCACTTCCTAGTAAAAAGAAAATTACAGTTACCAGTACTAAAAATTGGCTTCTTGCAAATGCTTTCCAAATTGGAGTTCGCGTTCTAGCCTCTTCCTTAACCATGGCAATACCACTCGCTTCAGCAATTCTGCTTAGCGTCTTGTTTACCAAGAAAAGCATCATCACTAAAAGTCCGAAAACTAAAACTAAGGCCCCTAAAATAATTTCGTTTGATATTCCTGAAGCTTTAGCACCTCCTCTGTTTTCACCCAAAGGCACGCCAGCCAATGCAGGAGCAACTTTAGGCTCCTCCGCCGTGTAGGCCAAAATATTATCAATATCTGCATTTGAAAGCAAAGGAAATGCCGTCATTGCTGCTTGATTGTACTCTGCGTAAATTTTATTCGCATAGGCATCACCAGACTTGATCAAACCCGCACTGTTCTTTATCCATTTGTACAACCACTCGCGATCCAAACCTTCATCTTCCATCAAGCGCGCTTCAACCTTATACAGGTTCGGCCCCGTCATTTTTTTCTTCAAATTGTGACATGCAGCACAATTGACATTAAAAAGTGCTTTCCCTTTTGTTGCATCACCACCAGACGCATCTTCAGTTGCAGCAGGCTCCACTACCATAGCTTCGTCTTGCGCAATAAGCGAAATAGAAGAGAGTAGAAATACTACCAGACTGATACCTAAAACTTTAGAAATTTGATTGCGGTAAGTAACCTTTTTCATATACAGAATATTTCAATCTAAATCTTGGCACGATATTTTATATGTTAGAAATGTAGGTTAAATTATCGCCTCCTAGATTGAGTACAAAAATACAACACAGACTTTAATTAGTATAATTTTAACGGATCGATAATTCCTAATTTATAATTATTCTAAATAAATATGAATTTTTTTACTTAACAACAAAAAATTACTTTTGCACGTAGGTATTACAACACATTAATCAAAACCATGAAAACACTCACCTATATATTTCTTTTGACTTTTTCTACTGCTGTTGCACAGGTACAAAATGGAAAAATAACCATTGAACAAGACAAAAAAATAGACCAATTACTAAATGTATATGAATCTGTTATTGGAGATTCGAACGCCTACAGAATTCAAGTGGGCTTTGGCTCACTTGCTGCCGCAAAGCGCATAAAATCAGAAGTAGAAATCGATTTTCCAGATTTGTATTCGAAAATAGATTTTGACTCTCCCACCTACCGAGTAAGGTTGGGCAGATTCAAAACAAAACTAGACGGCGAAAGAAAGCTTCAAGAGGTGCGAAAAAAATACCCTGCAGCCATGTTGTTGAAACCAAAAAAATAGCGCTCATAGCGCTATTTTTTTTACTCTTTTTTGAATTCAGAAAGAACTAAAAACTAAAAGTTCGACTCAAACCGATTACCCTAAAGAACAACCGCTATAGCTTCGTCTTTTCAAAAACATGCTCCAAGACGCTAAAACACCCACTGCAATAAAGCAAATGAAAGCCTCTACCTTCACCATACAGCTAAAGCAGTTACATCTCAACACACCTTATCACAAAAGTAAAGCTCCGCTCCTTTACAAAGGAGCGGAGCTTATACTAACTTTTCAGCAAATAGCGTAACGGAAGCTTATTTAGATTTTAACTTCTTTGCTACAGCTACTTCTTTGAAGGCCTCTAAAATATCACCTTCTCTGATATCATTGTAATTCTTCACCTGAATACCACAATCGTAGCCTTTAGCCACCTCTTTAGCATCGTCTTTGAATCGTTTCAAGGAAGATAATTCGCCAGTGTATACAACCACACTGTCACGTATAAGCCTTATGTTCGAATTTCTAAAGATTTTTCCAGTCATAACCATACAACCCGCAATGGTTCCTACCTTAGAAATCTTGAATGTCTCTCGTATCTCAGCAGTACCAGAAATTTCCTCTTTCATCACTGGCGACAACATGCCTTCCATCGCATCCTTCAAATCATTTATAGCATCATAAATAATAGAATACATACGGATATCAATTTCCTCCTTATCAGCAATCTGCCTTGCATTACCCATTGGCCTCACATTGAAACCAATAATAACCGCATCAGAAGCAGAAGCAAGAAGTACATCCGATTCTGTTATCGGCCCAACCGCTTTATGAATGATATTCACTTGAATTTCATCAGTAGATAACTTTTGGAATGAATCCGTAAGAGCTTCGACAGAACCATCTACATCACCTTTTAAGATAACGTTTAATTCTTTAAAGTCTCCTAAAGCAATACGTCTTCCAATCTCATCAAGGGTAATATGACGCTGCGTTCTAACCGATTGCTCACGTTGCAATTGCGAACGTCTTGTAGCAATTTGCTTCGCTTCACGCTCATCCTCCAATACATTAAACTTATCACCTGCTTGCGGCGCACCATCTAATCCTAAAATTGAAATTGGCTGCGATGGCCCAGCTACTTTAACAATATTTCCACGCTCATCTTGCATGGCCTTAATCTTACCACTACAAGTACCTGCTAGAACATAATCCCCAATTTTAAGGGTTCCTGCTTGCACTAAAATAGTAGAAATATATCCTTTTCCTTTGTCTAAGAATGCCTCAACCACTGTACCACTAGCCAGCTTATCTGGATTTGCTTTCAACTCTAACAATTCAGCTTCAAGCAATACTTTTTCTAATAACTCTTTAACACCTGCACCCGTTTTGGCCGAAATATCATGAGATTGTATCTTACCACCCCAATCTTCAACCAACAGATTCATTTGAGAAAGACCCTCCTTAATCTTATCTGGGTTTGCGGTAGGTCTATCTATCTTATTTATTGCAAATACAATAGGAACCCCTGCTGCTTGCGCATGACTTATAGCTTCCTTTGTTTGCGGCATGATGTCATCATCAGCTGCAATCACAATAATAGCAATATCAGTGACTTGTGCACCACGTGCACGCATCGCCGTAAAAGCTTCGTGACCAGGAGTATCTAAGAAAGCCATTTTTTGACCATCTTCTAATGTGACTCCATATGCACCAATATGCTGTGTAATTCCACCGCTTTCACCTGCAATAACATTTTCCTGACGAATATGATCAAGTAAAGATGTTTTACCATGATCAACATGCCCCATTACCGTAACTATTGGTGGTCGTGCTTTTAAATCTTCAGGTGCGTCTATTTCCTCTTGAATACTTTCTTCAATATCGGCGGTAACAAATTCTACCTCGTAACCGAATTCTTCGGCTACAATTGAAAGTGTTTCTGCATCTAAACGTTGATTCATGGTAACCATGATACCAAGAGACATACAAGCAGAAATAATTTCTGTTGTAGAAACATCCATCATCGTAGCAACTTCACTTGCCGTAACAAACTCTGTTACTTTAAGAGTTTTACTTTCAATTTCTTGTATCTCGGCATCAACATCCATCTGCTGACGGTGTTGATCTCTTTTATCTCTACGATATTTAACGCCTTTTCCTTTTTTCGATTTGCCCTTAAGTTTCTCTAGCGTTTCGCGCACTTGCTTTTGAACATCAGCTTCAGTAGGCTCTACCTTCGGCGCACCAAAACGCGGCGCTCCTTTTCGAGCTGCTGCTCCAGCATTTGCACCTCTTGGGCCAGTTCCTCTTTGTACCGGTCCTCTTGGCGCATTCGAACCAGGCTTGGCACTTATGATTCTTCTTCGCTTTCGCTTTTCTGCATTTGCAGCCGGCTTAGCTTCTTCTTTCTTTTTCTTTGGTTTCTGAAATTTAGAGAGATCGATCTTTTCTCCCATAATTTTGGGACCAGAAAGCTTTTTGTACTGTGTTTCGATCTTCTCCTCTACCGGCGGAGCACCTTCTTCAGGCGTCGCTACAACAGGTGTTTCTGCACTGACCTCTTTAGCAGGCGTAGGCGCAATCGGCTCAACAGAAGCAGCTACAGGATCTGCAGCAGGCTTTACAGGCTCTACTACATCCTTTTCTACCTTTGCTTGTGTTTTTACCTCAGCCTCAACAATCGGCACTTCTTTTATAACTTCTTTAACAGGAGCAACCTCTTCTACAGGAGCAATCTCAGCAACTACAGGTGCTTTTGGTGCTTGCTTTACAGCAGGGGCCTTTTCCTTTTTCTTAGGGTTTAAATCAATTTTACCAACAGTCTTAGGGCCTGCAAGTTGGCCTTTAGCCTTGATGACTTCTGAAGCTGCAGCTCTTTTCTCTCGGGCCAATCTTCTTTCGTCTTGCTCATGTTCTAACTGAACTCGTATGGCTTCCTTTTCTTTTCGTTTTTCCTCACCAACTTCCTTAGACGCAACTTTCTTGCTCATGTCAGTCTGGAACTCGTCCAACAGCACCTGATGCACCTCTTCGGAAATCTTGGTGGTTGGTCGCGCTTCTATTTCATGGCCCTTTGACGCTAGATAATCTACCGCCCTGTCCAATGAAATATTAAGTTCTCTGAGAACTTTATTAAGCCTTATTGTTGCATTATCTGCCATATATACTAATTCCTGTTCTTGTAAATCCTTATATAATACCGCTAATATATAGCTATTCTTCTAATTCTGCTTTTAGTATTCGCACAACTTCAGTAATTGTCTCTTCCTCAAGATCTGTTCTTTTTACAAGGTCATTAATATCTTGCTCCAAAACACTTCTCGCCGTATCCATTCCTATTTTCTTGAACTCTTCAATAATCCAAGCATCAATTTCATCTGAAAATTCCGTTAATTCCACATCTTCTTCAACACCTTCTCGGAATACATCAATTTCATAACCAGTTAATTGACCAGCTAATCTAATATTATGACCTCCCCTACCAATTGCCTTAGACACTTCTTCTGGCTTCAGATATACTTGCGCCGTCATTTTCTCTTCATTTAACTTAACAGATGAAACTCGCGCAGGACTCAAAGCCCTTGTAACTAACAACTGCGGGTTAGCCGTCCAATTTATTACATCAATATTTTCATTTCCTAATTCGCGCACTATACCGTGAATACGAGATCCTTTCATACCTACACAAGCGCCAACAGGATCGATACGATCATCATATGAATCAACAGCGACCTTCGCTTTCTCCCCTGGAATACGCACCACCTTTTTAACAGAAATCAGACCGTCAAAAACTTCTGGTATTTCTTGAAAGAATAATTGCTCTAAAAACTTAGGAGAGCTTCTCGACATAATAATCGAAGGCTTACTTCCTTTCAATTCAACACTTTCAATTATTCCTCTTACATTATCACCTTTTCTAAAAAAGTCAGATGGTATCTGTCTATCCTTAGGGAGAATGATTTCATTACCCTCATCATCTAATAAGATGATAGCCTTGTGACGTATATGATGTACTTCAGCAGTATAAATCTCTCCTTCAAGCTCCTTAAACTGCTTATAAATAGTAGTGTTATCATGTTCATGGATTTTAGAAATCAAATTTTGACGCAAGGCCAAAATCGCTCTCCTACCCAAGTCCATCAACTTCACCTCTTCAGAAACATCCTCACCAACCTCAAAATCAGGTTCAATCTTCTGGGCTTCAGTTAAAGAAATTTCCTCATTAGGCTCCTCTACCTCACCATCTTCAACAACGATTCGATTTCTCCATATTTCCAAATCACCTTTATCTGGGTTAATGATAATATCAAAATTATCATCTGATCCAAATTTTTTCTTTAAGGCGTTTCGAAATACATCTTCTAAAATCGCCATCAACGTTACCCTATCTATGAATTTGTCATCTTTAAACTCCGAGAAAGATTCAATTAACGCAATATTTTCCATGGGTCTGTTTACTATTAAAATTTAAGTATAACTTTTGCTTCTTTTACCTCAGAATAATCAATTTCTTTTTTCTTCTGAACTGTATGCTTCCCTTTTCCTATGGGTTTGGGTTCCCTTGCTTTCCATTCTAAAACGATATGATCATCAGTAGCATCAGTTAAATTACCTTCAAAAGTTTCTTCTGCTGTCCTTACCGCTAATTTTCTGCCAATATTCTTTTTATACTGTCGTGGCAAAATCATTGGTGAAGCGGCTCCTGCCGAAGCTACTTCTAAAGAAAAATCTTGTTCTTCTCTATCTAAATTATGCTCAATAGCGCGACTGATTTTCATACAGTCTTTTACAGTCACCCCTGTATCACCATCTAAAATAACGTTGATCTTATTATCTGATGAAATAGTGAAATCAATCAAGAATAGATTACCATCTTCCTCTATTGCGTCGTTCAAAAGTGTTGTGACTTGTTGCTTAAACATAACTCTTACCAGTTTCTAAGAGACTCTGAACCTTATCAAAATGCTTAACTAAGCAGCATAAAAGCTATTAAAAATAGCTATCAAACCAAAGTTTTAGCAATAAAAAAGAGGACTTAATGTCCCCTCATGAATAACATTCTATCCTTTCAGTCCGGCAAATATACACTTATTTTTGTTTTTCTACAATACTAGCAAGAGACTTAATTTAAACACACAAAAGAGCTTATTTTTTTTAAATATTTGACGCTGCACACCATACTATCGAATTAAAAGCTATTTTTAAGATACCAAGAAGTTACAATCCACTTCTAAAACCAAATAACCTATGGAAATTTTCTCATCCTACAATGTTCTTATCGAAGCATCCTTAATTGTCATTTTATCATTCTGGTTTAATGGCTTAGCAAAAAAAACCAACGTACCCTCGGTTTTGATGCTAATTATTTTAGGCATACTTATCAAAATCGGCCTAGACATCTTTGCTCCAAGTATACCAGATTTCGCTGGCTCCTTAGAGATTTTGGGCACTGTAGGCCTTATAATGATCGTTCTAGAAGCTGCCTTAGAACTAGAGCTTAAAAGAGAAAAGCTAATTCCCATTTTAAAATCTATGGCAATAGCACTTATTGGGCTAGTTGTTAGCGCATGGGTTGCAGCCCTAATTCTATATCAATTTATCGATGGAATGACCATGCAATCTGCTTGGCTGTATGCCACACCATTGTCAATTCTTTCTAGCGCCATAATTATACCAAGTGTTGGCGGATTGGCTGTAGCTAAGAAAGAATTTCACATCTACGAAAGTACCTTCTCTGATATTTTTGGCATCATGATGTTCTATTTTTTAACCGGCGGACTAAACCCCGCAGAAGACGGTGGCGTTGTTGGCTTCTCTATCAACTTAGTAATTACCATAGTCATCGCCATTGTGGCCAGCTATGCCATAATACTGATATTTCAACGTATTAAAAGCCAAGCCAAGCTATTTTTACTTATTGCAGTACTCCTACTTTTGTATGCGATTGGAAAGAAAATGCACTTGTCCTCGTTAATTATCATTTTGATTTTCGGCCTTATTGTGAAAAATATCAAACTTTTCTTTCCTGGAAAAACAGCCATTTTTCTTGAGGAGGAAAAAATGAAAAGCATTTATCACGACTTGCACATCATTACTTTAGAAACCGCTTTTATTGTACGCACCTTCTTTTTTGTCATTTTTGGCATAACCATCGTGCTATCGTCCCTACTCAGCCTAAAAGTAGCTCTCGTGAGCATTTTGATAATCGCATCAATATATATCATTCGATGGGCGGTTCTTCGAGTTTTTGTTGGAAAAGATATGTTTCCTCAACTTTTTATCGCTCCAAGAGGATTGATTACGGTACTACTTTTCTATGCCATACCAGCACAAGCTGAAATAGAGGGCTTTGAATCAGGAATTCTACTCTTCGTAATTATTGCTTCTAGCCTAGTAATGACTTGGGCAATGATTAAAGACAAACGCAAAATGGGCACTATGCTCGATGCGGCTGATGAAGAAGTTTTACTTCGAAACCAAGCTGAAGATGCACTCCACAAACATTCAGAACCATCGGAGCCCAGTCAAGCGAATGCAACGGAGATTTTAGAAAACCCTGAGATTGATACTGATATTTCTATAAAAGATAAGGATATTGAAGGGGAATAGTCAGCTCCCTAAAGTGCTAAAATAAAAAATCCCGATACTTTCATATCGGGAATTTTCGTTGGCCCACAAGGACTCGAACCTTGAATGTCGGTACCAAAAACCGGTGTGTTACCAATTACACCATGGGCCAATCTCTCTTACGAGCGTGCAAATTTAAAACAAAGTTTTGTTTGCACAAACATTTTACATTACAATTATTTAAAAAAATGAATCATCAAGGCTGTTAAAGGTTTCTCAAAAATCTATTCTCATATCTATATTTATTCATAAATTCGCCCCACCGGTTAATCAGACAGTACATGTTTTCAAAGAATTTCGAAAAATGGGACACTATTTTAGGGTGGTCCGCTTTTTTTATTGCCTTCATAGTTTATTTCATCACGGTTGAACCCACAAGTAGTT
Organism: uncultured Flavobacteriaceae bacterium; assembly: GCA_938029725.1. Taxonomy (GTDB): domain Bacteria; phylum Bacteroidota; class Bacteroidia; order Flavobacteriales; family Flavobacteriaceae; genus Maribacter_C. Next base: position 38,776 of record CALHGE010000023.1, on the reverse strand, counting down.
TTTGGGATGCGGGTGAGTACATTTCCACCTCAGCTAAGCTGCAAGTCGGGCACCCGCCTGGTGCTCCGCTCATGCAAATGATTGGTGCATTTTTTGCCATGTTTGCCTTTGGCAATGATCAGCTAGTAGCTCGAATGGTAAATTTCGTTTCTGGCGCCTCAAGCGCCTTCACGATACTTTTCATGTTCTGGACGATTACCAACTTAACCCAAAAATTGATTGGCAAAAAAGAAGCACTTACCAATAGCAAGGCAATTGCCGTTCTAGGTAGTGGCCTTGTAGGAAGCCTAGCTTTCACATTTTCTGATAGTTTTTGGTTTAATGCGGTGGAAACCGAAGTGTATGCTATGGCTAGTTTTGTTATGGCGGCCTTATTGTGGCTAGGCTTGAAATGGGTAGATAATTTAGACCACCCTAGAGGAAATAAATGGCTGGTATTGATTTCATATATCGTTGGCTTGACTTTCGGTATCCAATTTATGGGCTTTTTAGCCATACCCTCTATTGGCCTGTTGTATTATTTTCAAACCTATAAGAAAACTACTGTAAAGAATTTCTTGTTCGCAAATATTGCTGTTGTGGCCATCTTGATGCTAGTCTATAAGTTCTCCTTAACCTATGTTTTACAATTGTTTGGATGGGGAGAGGTATTCTTTATCAATAACATAGGACTGCCCTTTAACTCAGGTTCTATTATTATCGGACTACTTTTTATAGCTGCCTTTTACCTCGGCTTGAATTATACCCGAAAAAACGACTTTAAAATAGCAAACACTATTGTGCTTTGTTTAATGTTCTTATTCTTAGGCTTTTCTTCTTGGATCATGCTTCCTATTAGAGCGAATGCCAATGTAGTGATTAACGAAAATGACCCATCCGATGCCCGTTCGCTTCTAGCGTATTACAACCGCGAGCAATATCCAGGAGTTGACAGCCCAGTTTACGGCGCTTACTTCTCGGCTGCTTTTGCCGAAAGTGGTGACGACATAGACGGAAAACCAAAATATGAGCGTGATGAAAAATCAGGCAAATATGTTATTGTAAACTTTCCTGAGAAAGCAATACCAGGTGACAACCCTGATCATATCGGCTTATTGCCAAGAATGTGGAGTACACAGCATGCCGAAAATTACATGCAATATTTCGGTCGTCTTGACTTTAAAATTAACCGGTCAAACGATGAGTTGCGCAAAGCAGTAAAACAGGTGAAAGACGGCTTTGATAATGGTGAGATTGATGCTGAACAGTACATCAGTTTTCTAAAACGATTTGACGAATATATTGAAGTGCAACCCCCTACGGTTTGGGAGAATATTCAATATATGGTCGAGTTTCAGTTCAACTACATGTACTGGCGCTATTTCATGTGGAACTTCACCGGAAAACAAAATGATGTTCAAGGTCGTTACAACGAAAATGGCAATTGGTTAAGTGGTTTCAACTTTATAGACAACATACGCCTAGGCAGTCAAGAAAACTTGCCCAGCGATATCGAAAATAACAAGGGCAGAAACACCTACTTCTTTTTGCCGCTGTTACTCGGAATAATAGGCTTGGTATTTCAAATTTCTAAGAATCCAAAACAATTTTGGGTGCTATTCGTATTCTTTCTGTTTACAGGTTTGGCTATTCAGTTCTATACGAACCCTTATATTTTTCAACCAAGAGAACGTGATTATTCATTAGTTGGCTCATTCTATATTTTTGCGCTATGGATAGGCTTAGGTGTTTACGGGCTTTTCGATGAAGTTCGAAAATTGGTAACAGCGAAAATAGCTGCTCCTGCCATAACGATAGTTTGCCTTATGGCTGTGCCACTCTTAATGGCCTTCCAAAATTGGGATGATCATGACCGATCGAACAAATTCACAGCACAATCTACTGCAAAAGCCTATCTCGACTCCTGTCAAGAAGACGCAGGAGCCATAATTTTCACGATCGGCGATAATGACACTTTTCCACTTTGGTACGCCCAAGAAATCGAAGGCTATCGTACTGATGTGCGCGTTGTTTGCACCAGCCTTTTTGAAACAGATTGGTATATAGATCAAATGAAACGTAAAGCGTATACCAGTGAGGCTATTCCTTCCCAAATAGATCACAACAAATATAGAACCGGCAACAGAGATGTGCTCTATCACCAAAACGCCAATCAGATTTTTAATAAAGAAGTTTCTGAAAGCAGGTGGAGTATTCAAGCTTTTATTGATTGGGTAGACGGCGATCAACCGCAAACCAAGCTTAAATATTACTTCGATGAAATGGGCGTTGATGCTGATCAATATTCTGATGACGTTCTCAACATTGTTTATTATCCTACTAAAAAAATACGAATTCCAGTAAATAAGCAGAATGTTTTAGAGAGTGGCCTTGTAAAAGAAAAAGACACTGCGCTTATTGTAGACTATATTGATATTAGTCTACCCGGCGCTATCACTAAAAAAAGCATGATGATGTTAGACATTCTGGCCAACAACGACTGGAAACGTCCGATCTATTTCTCAGGTGGAAGTTTTGATGATGCGGAATTTATTTGGATGAAAGACTATCTGCAGTTAGATGGCTTAGCTTATAAATTAGTTCCCATTAAAACCGAAAGACCTAATGGCTTCGAAATGGGCAGAATAGACACCGATCTCATGTACGGCATTGTAAAAAACTGGGATTGGGGCAATTCAGGTGACCCCGATATTTATCATGACACCCAAACCCGTATTCAAGGTGTAACTTTCAGAGGCAACCTTGCTCGCTTAATGGAAGCTTTGGTAAATGAAGGTGAAATTGAAAAGGCAAAAGAAGTTATTGAGATTTCAATGACGAATATGCCCATCGACCAATACGGATATTACACCTTGGTTGAACCTTTTATTGATGGGTATTATAAAGTTGGTGAAACTACAAAGGCACGCGAACTTTTTGAACGCCTAAAAACGAAGTACCAAGAGCGCTTAGACTACTACGCCGGAACAGACTTAGATCAACAATATGACAAAATAGATGTCATTATTAGCGATATGGAAGCCTATCGCAGAAATATTGATATGCTTATTACCAATAGAGATCGTGATTTTGTGGAGAAAGAAACTTTGATTTTTAATGAATACATTGACAAATTCAGTCATTTTTATAAAGAAGAGATCGATGAAGGAAGACAATCTTCGGAAGGTTCTAACCCTGACATGTCAGACACGGTTCCAGTTTTAGACACCACAATTGAATCAAAAGAAGAAACTAGAGATTCCACATTGGCGCCAGAAGCGAATTAAAACCTAGTCAGTGTGAGGAGCTTTGCGCAACCAAACACTCTGTTTTTAAACTGAGAAGACTAAGCTACCTATGCCCACAAGGCGAAACAAAGAGTGCTCTACAGCAGGGTATTCAGGTGTGAAGTCATCCATTTACCAAATGACTTATCTGCCTTTAGTATTAAGATAAATAAATTTCAAAAACAGGCGCCTTGCTTCGCGATGCGCGCAAGGTCAACTTATAAAATATTTGATTTTTGATTCTAAAAGCTACACCACCCGCTATGGGTTAGTGTCTTTTGTTAAACGTACTCGTTCAGTATTCCAATCAAGGTATTCGCATCTTGCTCACCACTTTGACGCCATACCATCTCCCCTTTTTTGTAAATCATTAAGGTAGGTAAGCCTTTTACACGAAGCGCTTGAGATAGCTCCTTGTTCTTGTCTACGTCTATTTTTATGACTTTACTTTTATCACCTAAGGCAGCGGCCACATCACGAAGCACAGCATGCATGGCGGTAGATTGATCATTCCAATCAGCATAAAAATCTAACAACACAGGAACCTTTAAATCTATAAGTTCACCAAATTTTGACATATCTTTATCATTGGGTTATGCACCAAAAGTAATGAAAAATGTTAAATTCCTAGAGGACTGTTATGTTTTTGGGGCGTAATACGAGTTAAATTCATGTTAAGGATTTCTTTTTCAAGGTTATTACAGTGATTTCTGGCCAAATTCCAACCCGTCCTGGATACCCAAGAAACCCAAAGCCCCTATTCACATTTATGAACTCTCCCATCTCCTCATAAATACCCGCCCACTGCTTATAGCGCCATTTTACTGGGCTCCACTTAATCCAACCCGGAATTTCAATACCGAATTGCATACCATGCGTATGCCCACTCAAAGTCAAATGATAGTGATAATCATCAGGCAAAACTTCCTCTTCCCAATGACTTGGGTCGTGACTCATTAAAATCTTAAAATCGTCTTTACTGATTGTCGCTTTTGCCTTTTGCAAGTCTCCTGCTTTCTTAAATCCGCCTTTACCCCAATTTTCAACACCTAACAACGCAATGCGATCAGCTCCTTTTTGAAGATAGCGACTTTCATTTAACAGTAAATCAAAACCCATTTCTTTTTGGAGATTCTTTAAGTCTTGAAGGTTTTTAGCCTTTTCCTCTTCGGTATCCCAGGAAATATAATCTCCGTAATCATGATTTCCTAAAACCGAAAACTTACCGTCTTTCGCCTCAAGAGTAGAGAACAAATCCTTCCACGGGTACATCTCTTCTGTCTTGTTATTTACCATATCACCCGTAAACAACAAAACGTCACTTTTCTGCTGATTTACCAAATCGATAGCGTATTCAATCTTCTTTCGGTTATCAAAACTTCCACTATGCACATCTGATATTTGAGTGATTTGATACCCATCAAAGGCATCAGGCAAATCCTCATATTCCATAGTGTACTTTAAAACTTTGAAATTATATTTCCCTTTGTACATCCCGTACAATAAAGCCCCAAAAGGCAAGGCAGCGATTCCTAAGCCAATCATACTCAAAAAACGCCTTCGCTGCGGCAAACTGAATTCCGTAGCATTGCCTGAAAGTTTATGATAGCCTGCGGAAATCAACCTAAAAATATCTTCTGAAAAGAGAAAAAAGATGGTAATAATCTGAAAGGTCAACGCAGCCAATAAAAATCCAAAAGCAAAACTTTTAGGCTTACTAAGAACCCTACCTGGCACTTCTCCTGCCGTGAACTGGTAGATGAAGTTTCCAGCAATTACTGCGGCTATCGCTATAAACAAATATTGAGCCCAAGGGTATTTGGTCGCCGTCTTTAAAGCCTGTAAAGTATAAAAACTAAGCGCGGTGTAAACCATCAAAAATAAAATCCATCTTAACATAAAAGCAGTTTTTTTTACAAATGTATTTTTATTTGAGCTCCAAATAAGCCCTATTGGGTTTTATTTAACCGCATTTACAATTTTCTGTATGGTTTCAAAATGAGATATGGGTTGCGAAACATCAGATAACATGGCAGAAGAGTTCATACCAACTTTAGGCTCATTTTGTAATTTTTGATTCATTTGAACCGCTGATAAATGAATAATCTTGAATCCTTTTTTCTTAAAGAGCTGCGCATTAACCGTGTTTATACCAGAACCAGGCATAATGATTGTTTGCAATGCTGCCCTATGTAGTTGTGAAAGAAGATCAATACCGGCTTCCGCCTTTTCCTCCTGACCCGATGTAAGTACGGTGTCTACGCCTAGGCCCTCTAAAGATTGTAATGCGGAAAAAGGGTCAGAAACCCAATCAAAAGCACGATGAAATGTGAACTTCATAGTACCCGCAGCATCCATTAATTCAGCAGTTCGATTTTGGTCTAAAATGAAATTGGACTGCAATACGCCTGAAACTACCCCGTGAAAGCCCAACTCGCTACATAGCTTGATATTCTTTTTCATGATCTCTAGCTCCTCTTCAGAATAGGTAAAATCACCACTACGCGGTCGAATAAGTACCCGAACCGGAATCGATATTTTCTCACTAACAGCTTTCAGAAGGCCATATGAGGGCGTAATTCCACCAACAGCAAGTTCAGAACAAAGCTCAATTCTATCCGCTCCAGCTTTTTCTGCATTTCGAGCAGACTCTAACGAATTGGCACAAACTTCTACTAGCATAAATTCAAGTTCAAGATCAAGTTTACAATTCAGCTGGGATACCTTATCCTATATTTAGCATATGCTGAACTAGGGAGCTTCTGCAATATCCCTTATATTTAAAGCTCTAAAATAAACAACCCAAACTCATGCAAAGAAGAAACTTCCTAAAAAATTCAAGTGTCGCAGCCGCCGGCTTGATTTCAGCACCTTTAATAACCTCCTGTGCGAATGAAACAAGTTCAAAAGCTGAAACAACACATAGCACAAAAGTAATTCGACCTATCGCCATTTGCACCTGGAATTTCAAAAACGCGACTGCAAAAGCATGGGAAGTTTTATCAGAAGGCGGAAGCTCGTTAGATGCCGTGCAACAAGGTGGCATGGTGGAAGAAGCTGATGTAACTAATAAAACCGTGGGTGTAGGCGGAAGACCTGACCGTGATGGTAATGTGACCTTAGATGCCTGTATTATGGACAAAGACGGTAATTGCGGAGCCGTGCTATGTATGCAAAATATTGCCAGCCCCGTTTCAGTGGCCCGAAAAGTAATGGAAGATACACCCCACGTAATGTTAGCAGGAAAAGGAGCTGAGAAATTTGCCTATGAAAAAGGTTTCGAAAAGACTAATCTACTTACCGAGCAATCCAAAAAAGAATGGCTGGAGTGGAAAAAGACTTCCAAATACAAACCAATTATCAATATCGAAAACCATGACACCATAGGTATTTTAGCAATTGACAAAAACGGAGACCTATCAGGAGCCTGCACCACCAGCGGCATGAGCTATAAATACGCTGGCCGGGTAGGTGATTCTCCAATTATCGGAGCCGGACTTTTCGTTGATAATGAGATAGGTGCCGCAACGGCGACAGGCGTTGGAGAAGAAGTGGTAAGAACCGTTGGAAGTTTTTTGATCGTAGAATTAATGCGACAAGGCAAGTCTCCGCAAGAAGCCTGCGAAGAAGGTGTAAAACGTATCATGGCCAAAAATAAAGACCGAACAGATTTTCAAATCGGTTTTATCGCTATCAATAAAAAAGGAGAAACAGGTGGGTATTGCATTCAGCCCGGGTTTAGTTACCGTACGTATTCGGAAGAAGGGCATATTAATACCCCTTCTGACAGTTATCTAAAAGCATAACCCCTAATGGCCAAAGAACTCCTATCAAACCAAAACAAATAGCTACAACGCCTATAAGAAGAGAGTTGGATTAGCCAGCAGCTCACATCAATTAAAAGTCATCAAACAAATATCTTCTGAAATCGAAAAAAGCTGGGAAATACCTTTTTATTATTCTCCGAATTGATATTTTCAAAAATTCGTGAGTACTAAGTAAATAAAAGCATACCTAATAAGTCTCATCAAGAGGACAATTCTAAGATTAAACCTTGCTTTCCAAACAAACGTTGTACTTTTAAAAACTTTTGCAATTTTAACCTTGCACTTCTAACTTTCAATAATGGCAGAACAAAAACGACTTTTTTTACTAGACGCATTTGCATTAATTTTCAGAGGATACTACGCTCTAATCAAAAACCCACAAATTAATTCAAAGGGAATGGACACTTCCGCCATAATGGGTTTTGTTAATTCTCTTTTCGATGTTATCAAACGTGAAAAACCAGATCATTTGGCGGTTTGTTTTGACAAAGGAGGAAGTTCAGAACGCACAGAGCTATACCCTGAATACAAAGCAAATAGAAATGAGACGCCCGATGCTATAAAAATTGCGGTTCCCTATATTCAAGATATTCTAAAAGCAATGCACATTCCAGTAGTTGTAAAAGAAGGCTGGGAAGCAGATGATATTATTGGAACACTTGCAAAACAAGCTGAAAAAGAAGATTACAAAGTTTTTATGGTGACACCTGATAAAGATTTTGGGCAGCTAGTTTCCGAAAATATTTTCATGTACAAACCCGCTCGCATGGGCAATGGAATAGAAATTTGGGGTATTCCTGAAATTCAAAAACGTTTTGGTGTGGAGCGACCTGAGCAAGTCATTGACTATTTAGGAATGATGGGGGATGCCAGTGACAACATCCCTGGCTTACCTGGTGTAGGCGATAAAACTGCTAGAAAATTCTTAGAAGAATTTGGTTCTATGGAAGGGCTTTTAGCCAACACTGACAAGCTAAAAGGAAAGATGAAAGAGAAAGTTGCAGCAAATAGCGCGCTTGGATTACTTTCAAAAAAACTCGCTACAATTAGTCTCGATGTAGATGTGACTTTTGATGCGAAAGATTATGAAATGTGTGACCCTGACAATGAAAAAGTCCAAACCATATTTGAAGAACTTGAGTTCAGAAGACTCAAAGACCAGTTCATCAAAATATTTTCTGGAAAGGCAGAAGAACCAATAACTGAAACCGGAGCTGCTCCAGCTGCAAAAGCAAATGAAGCAGGCGGCGGACAATTTTCGTTATTTGGCGGAGATCCATCTGAGGCTGCAGGAACCATAAAAGATTACAATAGCCGAAAGACTATTTCAGAAGTAGCGCATGTTTATCAAAGTGTGGCTCCTGGTATGGCAACAAAATTATTCTTGCAAAATTTAATGAAGCAGACTTCCGTATGTTTTGATACGGAGACTACCGGCCTAAATCCATTAACAGCAGAATTGGTAGGAATTGCTTTCTCTTGGGAAGCCACAAAAGGCTTTTATATGCCTTTTCCTGAAGATAAGACTGAAGCTAAAGAAATCATTGAACAATTGCGTCCATTTTTTGAATCAGAAGCGATTGAGAAGATTGGACAGAATTTAAAATATGATATCAAAGTACTTCACAAATACAATGTAAAGGTAAAAGGGAAGTTTTTTGACACCATGTTAGCGCACTATCTCATCAACCCTGATATGCGGCATAATATGGATGTCTTAGCAGAGACCTACCTCAATTACACCCCCGTTTCAATTACTGAACTCATTGGTAAAAAAGGAAAAAATCAACTTTCAATGCGCGATATTCCTTTAGACAAACAAACCGAATATGCGGTTGAAGATGCCGATATCACCTTTCAATTAGCAGCGCACTTTAGACCCGAATTGAAAGAGGCCAAAACTGAAGATTTATTTAATGATATTGAGATACCTTTATTACATGTACTAGCGGATATGGAGCTAGAGGGAATTAATTTAGATGAAAAATTTCTCAACTCACTTTCTGAAGACCTCAACACCGATATTGCAAGCTTAGAAAAGAAAATATACGAAGCAGCAGAAGTTGAGTTTAATATTGGGTCACCAAAGCAATTGGGAGAAATTCTTTTTGACAAGATGAAATTAGTCGACAAACCAAAAAAGACAAAAACAGGACAGTACTCTACAGCCGAAGATGTGCTTTCCTATTTAGCAAAAGACCATGAAATCATTCAAAATGTTTTGGATTATAGAGGGCTTGCAAAATTGAAAAGCACCTATGTAGATGCACTTCCTTTACAAGTAGAAGCGACTACTGGCCGTGTGCATACTGACTATATGCAAACCGTAGCTGCTACCGGAAGGCTAAGTAGCAATAATCCGAATTTACAAAACATTCCTATTCGAACTGAACGCGGTAGACAAGTGCGAAAAGCATTTGTTCCAAGAGATGAGAACTATACGCTACTTGCCGCAGATTACTCTCAAATAGAATTACGAATCATTGCCGCTTTAAGCGAGGAGACCACAATGATAGAAGCCTTCAAAAACGGAGAAGATATTCATGCATCAACCGCAGCTAAGGTTTTCAACGTTCCTTTGGAAGAAGTTACCAGAGAACAAAGAAGCAATGCCAAAACTGTCAACTTCGGTATCATCTATGGCGTTTCTGCCTTTGGATTAAGCAATCAAACCGACTTATCTCGCTCAGAAGCTAAAGAATTGATTGAGACCTATTATAAGACTTATCCAAAACTCAGAAACTATATGAGTGAACAGGTTAATTTCGCTAGAGACAATGGTTATGTACAAACCGTTTTAGGCCGTCGTCGTTATTTAAAAGCGATTAACGGAAGTAATGCTATTGTTCGCGGAGCCGCTGAACGAAATGCCGTAAACGCACCTATTCAAGGTAGCGCAGCTGATATTATTAAAATAGCAATGATCAATATCCACCGCATACTTTCTGAAGAAAATTACCAATCTAAAATGCTACTCCAAGTACATGATGAATTGGTGTTTGATGTGTACAACGCTGAAATGGATAAGCTCAAAGCGATGGTCAAGTCTGAAATGGAAAATGCCTACACACTTTCCGTGCCTTTGGACGTAGAATTGGGCGTTGGTGAGAATTGGCTGGTGGCGCACTAGTAAATCTACTTATGATTTCTAACATTATTTTATGATTTATTAGGTAATACGCTGTTTTTGTTTGCGTTAGAAAGTAACACAAAATAGTCTTATGAAAAACTGGGCACTAGTATTCACCTTCATGTTATTCTCTTTTTGGCTTAGCGCCCAAAACAACTCGGAACAAAAGCCCACTTCACAAAAAGAGGTCGTTTTAAAACAAAAAATAAAGGTCTTCCCAAACCCAGCCACCAAGGTGGTTAATATACTCGGACTTAGAAATACTAGTCGCGCGAATATTAGTATTTCAGAAATTTCAGGAAATACAGTGCTGAAGCATCAATGGGCTATTCGCAACAATGCGGTTAGCATACCTATTCCTAATTTGGATTCAGGTATTTATGTTGTCAAAATCGAATCGAAAGAACAACAGATTCAAACCAAATTTTATAAAAACTAAAACTACAGGAACTTTTTAAACATAAAAAAAGCCCACCTGATACCTCTAGATGGACTTTTAAATATGTTACCTTTTGTTATGCTTTCCTAAAAATCACACTACCCGCAGCGTCTAAATTATTTACATCCAAATCTGTTGCATCTACAGTCATCACATCACCAGAAATAGTAACTTTGATTGATTGTGTCACTCCATCTTGGTCAATAATAGTTAACACACTACCATCGTAAGTGTAGGTGCTTGATTCGGTATCTTTCTCTGTTGGGCAATCGACACTTATACCTGTTGCGGTTGCATTAGGCACCACATAATTAATTGCATTCTCAACCACTACAGTTAAATCTGCATTGAAGGCGAATGTTAAAATATAACATTCTTCAGCTGTTAAATTAGCTAGTATTTCTGCTCCAAAGTTTAATGTAGCGCTATTCGGATCGGCAGCTTGAAACTCGGTTGCTCGCCAAGCACCAATGATAGCACTCGCACCATCCACATTGTTTTCTTCATCCTTTGAACATGAAAATAATAAAGTAGCTGCTATACATAACAAGAATAGATTGTGTTTCATTTTGTTGAATTTAATGGAATTATTTACGCAACAAACGCAAAAATTCAACTTATAGTACTAAAAAAGCGGTTATTTGCTATAATACAAAACGATAGGTAGCTTTTATCAAAAAAGTATTGTCCATCTTTTGATTTAATATTTGGCCATCAAGATTGCTACCTAATGAGTTCAAAGGATCACCAAGTCCGTTGACACCCTGTGACCAAACCAAAAAGATTTCAGACCCAGGAATATACTCCCATCGCATTACCAAGTTTGAGCGAAACTGAACGAAAGCGAAATCAGGATCATCGATTTCATAATCTGTAGTACCATCTAAGTTTTCATCAATTGCATAAGAACCGGTATTGGTAGCTCTAGAAATTTGATCTGCTGTGTATAGGTTTATACGTTCATTTAAATCTTTAGCAATTGGATTATTCACAAAATTAAAATCTGTATACGTTCCTCTTGAAATAAAAGGCTGCCCGTAAAACTGAATGGATAGGTTCGGATTAATACTATAATTAAAACGTAGTGAAGTACTAAAGGTTCGCTGGTCAATATTTGCGGTGATATACCTTGGCGTTCCATTAAAATCTAATTCGTCAACATACTGCGTTCTATTCGGGTTTTCTTCATATTCTAATTCTGCAGATAGACTAAAAGCATCGAAAGGCTGATAATTGAATCTTAAAATATAACGCTTGAGCGAAAAATTATCTTGTGCAGCCTGACTGTTCACATAGCCCAAAGTCGCGTTGAATTTTTTTCTTCGATCAGACCCAGCAAAAACAAAAAAGAAATTTTCATCTGACCAGCGCCATCGCGGACCACCTCTTAAAACCGTATTGGAAAATATTCTTGGCTTATGGGCCCCACCTGCTTCTGTAAACCAATTGTTCTTATAATTAATAAAACCCCTCAATTGGTACTGTATTCTATTATAATTTCCGTCAAAATCGTAACTAGTGAATTGCTCAAAATCAATATTTGCCCGTCTGTAAAGATTGGTTGGCTTTAAAAATAATCGACTTATTTCTGCATATTGCTTAATTTCATCTGCCTGACGTAAAAAACCAACATCATTTAACTCCAACTCCGGGGAACGCCAAACTAGACCGCCGTTATACCTCCAATTACCCCCACCTGTTTTTCCTGCCTCTAGCTTACCTCCAGTACCTGTTAAAGATGTTCTCGTTTCGTCTACTTCCACATGTCCTGCATCTACCCTTTGAAATAAATGCGTCAAACTGCGCTGGGTTCTTGCGATGGCCTCAGCACTACCTTCAACCTGACTAGCTACCAGATTACCCTCCACATAATAATTACGGTCTTTCCAGTTATGTCGAAAATCGACACCACCAGAATAGGCTGCTTTATGTAAAAATTGAATGTTTTCAGGTAGGTTTCTATTCGTCGCCGTAAAAATTCCACCAACAAAAGTATTCCGCTGATTAAAATCCTTCTGCGCTCGACCCACCAAATAGTTGGTTAGTGGCTCTACCAATTCTTTTCTTCGACTTCCATCAGGCGCTTCTATTTCTGCAAACATTTTCCCTGTAACACTTTCAAGGAGCCCTAAAGACCATCCGTTCTTTGTCTTGCCTGAAAATTTGGCAGCTCCTAAAATTGTGGAATTTATAGGCGCATCTACAAAAGCAACATTTACGCCACCGACAGCACCTTGCGGACTGCGCCCAATACGCCTGCTGTAAAACACATTATCATTACGATCTGCGAATTCATAGTCAAAAATATTTTTATTTTCAACAAAAAACGGCCGCTGTTCTCGAAAAAATATTTGAAATCCATCTAAAGCAATCGCACCCGGATCGGCCTCAACTTGACCAAAATCTGGATTTACCGTAAGATCTAACGTAAGGTCATTTGTAATTCCTATTTTAGCATCTAACCCTCCATTTAAAAGGTAATCGCTACCATCTCGAAAAGGGTTACCAGCTTCCTTTGGATAGGTATCTAATTGATTTACTACAAAAGGCTGTATTTCAAGTTGCTTTTGGGGCTCAATATTAATTAGTCCGTGAAGTTCTCCGAACTCACTGATAATACCTGCTGCATCTTGTGGAATTCTTTGCCAAACAGAGCGTTCATCTTCCCTGAAATTTAATCTAGCGACCTGAAAACCCCAAAGCTGTTCTTTTGATTTTCCAAATTTTAATTGACTAAATGGTATTTTGACTTCTGCAGTCCAACCTTTTTCATCCACTTTTGCATCCGCATACCAAATCGGATTCCAACTATCATCCCAGTTGTCACCATTCTGAGATACAAATTCATCTCCCTTTACGCCTGCAGCCGTAACTGTGAAAGCAAAGGCGGTACGCTTATCATGATAACTATCAATAATCACGGTAATACGATCTCCTGCAAAACCATCTCTTCGCGAGAGCCGCTTTTCAATTTTGTCTGGTTCCGCATCAAAACAGCGATAGGCCAGATACAAGAACTTTTTATCATACGTTACCTTAAACTGTGTCTGCTGTTCGGGCTTTGTATTTTCATCAGGCTGCCATTCTAAAAAATCTCCTGCCCATTCTACCCCCATCCAGGCTTCATCACCTAATAGCCCATCAACCACAATTGGCTTACTACCAGCTATTGGATGTGTTAAATACGATCGCTTCACCAATGGCGAAATGGAATCTTGTGCTAGAAAAACAGAAGGAATGAAAAACAATAAGCAGAAAGTTCTGAGGCAAAAATTCATATGAGGTAGTTCGTTTTAGTCTTACTAACAGACCCAAAACTAAGGCTGTTGTTACAGTAAAACTGAATATTCGCACATATTTAACAGAAAAATAGCAATATTATATGATCAAATTACAAACGAAGAAAAAATCTCAAAAAATAATCAGAAACTTGCATTTGGTATTCAACTTTATAGTTGTACATTTGCACCCCGTTTATAGGGATTGGAGTATTTAATCGTTAAATTAAGTAGTAGTGGATACATTAAGTTACAAAACTGTTTCAGCTAATAGAAAGACTGTTGATAAGCAATGGTTATTAGTTGATGCCGAAGGTCAAACGTTAGGTCGTCTTGCTTCCAAAATTGCAAAATTACTAAGAGGAAAGCACAAACCTAATTTCACACCACATGTTGATTGTGGCGATAATATTGTTGTAATTAATTCTGAGAAAGTAACGCTTTCTGGAAACAAGTGGGATGAGAAAACATATTCTCGTTACACAGGTTACCCAGGTGGACAACGTTTTACTACAGCTAAAGAATTGTTGGAAAAAAATCCAGGTCGTATTGTTGAAAAAGCGGTTAAGGGTATGCTTCCAAAAAATAGATTAGGTGCTGAACTTTTTAGAAACCTAAAAGTATATGTTGGTACTGAGCACGATCAAGAAGCTCAAAAACCAACTGCAATCAACCTTAACGATTTCAAATAATGGATACTATTCATAAAATAGGAAGAAGAAAAACAGCCGTAGCGCGTGTTTATCTTTCTGACGGAAAAGGAAAAATCACTATCAACTCAAAAGACTTGACAGAGTATTTCCCAACAGCGACTTTACAATATAAGGTAAACCAACCATTTACTTTAACTGACACCTTAGGAAACTATGATGTAAAAGTTAATGTATACGGTGGTGGAATTACAGGCCAAGCCGAAGCAATTCGTTTGGCATTGTCAAGAATAATGTGTGAAATTGATGCTGAAAACAGACTGGTTCTTAAACCAGAAGGTTTACTGACAAGAGATCCACGTATGGTAGAACGGAAGAAATTCGGTCAAAAGAAAGCCCGTAAGAAATTCCAATTCTCAAAACGTTAATACAAGATTATCAGGTGTCTCTTCGGAGGCACCTTTATTTATATTCCTTAACAAGTTCATTGAAAGTTTTCTGAAACTCAGAAAGCAATTAAAAATCCTTAACTCTATCTAAAAGAGTAAAGGTAAATTAGTTTAGCATCTAAATGGTAGAGGCTTTTGTCGTCAGACAGATACCACTCTAACATTGCTAATTCATAAGAACGTAAACTAAATCAAAAATGGCGAAAGTCGAAGTAAAACAATTATTAGAAGCAGGTGTACATTTTGGACACCTTACCAGAAAGTGGAATCCTAACATGGCGCCCTACATCTACATGGAGCGTAACGGAATTCACGTTATCAACTTATACAAAACAGTAGCAAAATTAGACGAGGCTAATGAAGCCCTTGCTAAAATTGCTGCCTCAGGAAGAAAAATTCTTTTTGTAGCTACTAAAAAGCAAGCAAAAGATATCGTTGCTGAAAAAGTGGCTAAAGTAAACATGCCCTATATCACAGAAAGATGGCCTGGCGGAATGTTAACGAATTTCGTTACTATTCGTAAAGCTGTTAAGAAGATGGCGACTATTGATAGAATGAAAAAGGATGGAACTTTCCTTACCCTTTCTAAAAAAGAACGTCTACAAGTTGACCGTTTGCGTGCCAAATTAGAAAAGAATTTAGGTTCTATTTCTGAAATGACTCGTTTACCAGGTGCTTTATTCGTTGTGGATACGATGCGTGAGCACATTGCAGTTAAGGAAGCTCAGAAACTGAACATTCCTATTTTTGCTATGGTTGATACAAACTCTGACCCTAGAGATGTAGATTACTTGATTCCTTCTAATGATGATGCTTCAAAATCTATTGATATTATCATGACTCAGGTTACTGATGCTATTGCTGAAGGTTTAGCAGAGCGCAAGTCAGACAAGCAAGGAGAGAAAGAAGGCAAAGACGAGACCAAAGCAGCAGCTCCAAAAAAGGAAGTGAAAGCTGAGGCTAAAGCTACACCCGTAGCTAAAGAAACTCCAGCAGTGAAGGAAACTGTTGCGGTAGCTAAAGAAGAAGTGAAGGAAGAAGCTAAAAAAGAGGAAGCTCCTAAAAAAGCTGGCAAAGCTTCAAAAGGTGATGATTTGACAAAAATCGAAGGTGTAGGCCCTAAAGCTGCAGAAGCTTTAGTTAATGCAGGACTTGAAACTTTCGCAAAAGTAGCTACAGCTGAGGCTGACAAAATGAAAGAGATCTTGACAGAAGCCAGCTCTCGTATGGCTCATTTAGATCCAACTTCATGGCCAAAACAAGCTCAAATGGCTGCTGATGAAAAGTGGGATGAACTGAAAACTTGGCAAGATAGTGTAAAAGGTGGGGTTGAATAATCAAACCATTAAAAGGAATACTAAATAGATGTTTCCCGCCAAGGCGGGAAACAAATTAAATAAGATTACGTTATGGCAAAAATTACCGCCGCTGAAGTAAACAAATTAAGAAAAGCTACAGGTGCAGGCATGATGGACTGCAAAAATGCTCTAGTAGAAGCTGAAGGAGATTTTGATAAAGCAATTGAAGTTCTTCGTAAAAAAGGACAAAAGGTAGCTGCAAAAAGAGCCGACAGAGATTCTTCTGAAGGTGCCGCGATAGCTAAAGTGAATGCTGATCAAACCGTTGGTGTTGCAATTGTATTAGGTTGCGAAACTGATTTCGTTGGCAAAAACGAAAACTTCGTAAGCTTAGCAAATCAACTTGCTGAAACTGCGTTAAACTATAACTCAAAAGAAGATTTCTTGGCTGCTGATTTCGACGGAATGACTGTCGCTGATAAGTTAATAGAGCAGACCGGAGTTATTGGTGAGAAGTTAGAAATCACTGCTTTCGAAAAGCTAGAAGCTCCTTATATTGGAACATATGTTCACATTAATAAGATTGCTGCTTTGGTAGGTTTATCCTCAAAAGTAGCCAGTGCCGAAGTTTTAGGAAAAGATGTTTCAATGCAAGTAGCTTCAATGGGTGCGTCAACTTTGTCTTACAAAGATTTCGATCCTGCATTCATTGCTGCTGAAACAGAAGCTAGAATCGCTGTTATAGAAAAAGATAATATCGAACTAGGTCGTTTAGGAAAAACGCTAAAAAACGTTCCTGAATACATTTCAATGGCACAATTGACCGAAGAAGTTATTGCTAAAGCTCAAGAAGATGCGAAAGCGCAATTGAAAGCGGAAGGCAAGCCAGAGCAAATTTGGGATAAAATTCTTCCAGGTAAAATGGACAGATTCGTTTCTGACAATACTACTTTGGATCAAGAACAATGTTTATTGGATCAAAATTTCATCAAAGATGAGAAGATCAATGTTGCCAAATATGTTGCGTCTCACGGAGCTGTTTCTGTAACGGGCTTTAAGCGTGCGACAGTAGGTTAACTTACGATCAAACTAACTCAAGAAAAACCGCTCTAGCATACTGTTAGAGCGGTTTTATTTTTTAGTTCTTTTCTCCTCTAGAGATCAAATAATAAAAAAGCACTACTCTACAGTAGCGCTTTTCTTATCTATCTAAAACACGGAGCGATTATACCCCTTTCATCCAAGCCTCTCTTAATTTTGCCTGCCCAGCGGTTATGCCTTCAACACTTGAAATTTTTTGAACAAGCACCACAGGCGTACCTGCCGTTCCATTTAATACAATTTCATCTTCTCCTCTTTGCACAACCATCGTAATTTCCTCTTCTGCAGACCAAACAAAGCTTTGTTGTAAAATGAGACCAATACCTTCCATAGTGATAGGAGTACCATTAATAGTTTTGATAACATCACCCCCTTGCGCACCCAAATCAGTCAAAAAACTACTTAAGGCAATACCTTTCCTAACAAATATGGCATTATCTTTTGATGGGTCAGCATCTATAAAAGGAACTTCCTGATCCAAGAAAAAGCGTCCACAAGATTGCTCAACCGAACCATAGGCCAGCCCAACTTTAGCAAAATAACTACTATAATCTATCGGAGTATCACCTAAAACATGGGCATCAAAGAAAGCTCTTATTTCAGGATAGGTCATCGCCACGATCTCATCAATAAGTTTTTCATCTTCAAACGGCGTCATATCTCCATACTTCTCAGAAAGCTCTTTCATCAACCAGAGCACCCCTTTTTCTCCATTACTTAATTCTCGAAGCGAGATATCTAAAGCCATATTGATTAAAGCCCCTTTTTCATATACATTGGCATACTCTGCTTTATAGGGTTCTTCTAAAACATTTTTACTCATTTCAGTAAAAGACAGCGCATCGTTATACCCTTTAGCATTGCTAATTTTACCCATAACGCGTTCATAAAATTCTGCGTCATCAATCAAACCTTGTTGAATTTGAAAAAGATTGGAAAAGTATTCTGTGGTACCCTCATACATCCAAAGGTGCTGTGACATTTTGGGCTCATTAAAATCGAAATATTGGATTTCTTCCGAGTGCACATTCAAAGGTGTAACAATATGAAAAAACTCGTGCGAAACAACATCTACCATGGCTTGCTCTAAACGCTCTTTTTGCATCGCCTCTGGCAAAACAACTACGGTTGACGTATGATGCTCTAAAGCACCAAATCCATTCGCATCTGCAGCGCCCATTTGTGATAGATACAACAAAATTGAATATTGTTTTGTACCATCAATATCCCCTAAAAATGCCTTTTGAGCACTCATCATTTTTTCGATGCGATCTTTCAAGCTTGCAGCCGTATACGTTCCATTCGGAGAATACAAACTAAGCGTAACCGAAATATCATTGATTAGAAAAGTTTCACTATTTGGTTTTGAATACATTATTGGATTATCAATAACTTCAAAATAACGCCCTGCTGAGAACACATCCTTTGTGCTAACTGCATTTTCACTCATTTTTTTCTGCAATGACGTAGTTGGCATCAATACTGAAGGCTTATCAATATGGAGGGTATAAGGCACCTCCTGTAGCCCTTTAAAATAACCTACAAATCCATGTAGATTTAAAACAAAATTTTCACCTGCCAAAATATTGGTGCCGGAAGGGGAGAAAACTGCCTCCTCCTCCTCGCCCTCGGAATCATATGTGTCATTTACCCAGTAACTGACTTTATTCAAACTTTTTCCATTTGAAATACGCCATGTATTCTCATCTGCCTTAACAACCGAAAGCTCCTCTCCATCATAACCAAAGGCTTTAAAATCCTCTATATATTTTCCGTAATTATCCGTGCTATAGGTGCCAGGAACAGTTTTAGGCATATAAAAAGAAACCACTTCCGCTGTAAAGACCCCGGGGTTCACCTTAACCATAACCTTATCATCAGTTACATTAACCAAATCAATATGCACTACTACCGGCGAATTATCCGCAGCAAGCAAAGCCTTGGTAGAACCACAACCATAAAGCAGTACCCCTAGTACAATTAAAATCGCTATTTTCTTCATATTTAATTTTTTGAAAGGATAAAAAACATCTTTTTATAAATTGCTTTGCAAGAATATAAAAAAGAATACTGCCTTTATAAGATATTAAGAAAAAATTAAGGGGATTATCTGAAGTTAACCAAAAGCGTTTCATAACTTTTTTTGATTATTTTTGTTCCAAACTATAACACGTAATGGAATACAAAAGAATTCTTTTAAAACTTAGTGGCGAAGCGCTAATGGGGGAAAAGCAATATGGAATAGACCCTGTTCGAATTGCAGAATACGCCGACGAGATTAAAGAAGTTGTTGAAAAAGGAATTCAAGTAGCCATTGTCATTGGCGGGGGAAATATCTTTAGAGGTCTTGCTGGATCTGCCAACGGTATGGACCGCGTTCAGGGTGATCATATGGGCATGCTAGCAACAGTCATCAATGCACTGGCACTACAAAGCGCCTTGGAGAATATTGATGTACAAACTAGAGTGCAATCGGCTATTAAAATAAATGAGGTTGCTGAACCCTTTATCAGAAGACGCGCCATGCGTCATCTAGAAAAAGGACGCGTTGTAATTTTCGGAGGTGGAACTGGAAATCCGTATTTTACAACAGATTCCGCAGCCGTTTTAAGAGCTATTGAAATAGAAGCCGATGTTATTTTAAAAGGAACTCGCGTAGATGGCATTTACACTTCAGACCCAGAGAAAGACGCAAATGCAACCAAATTTGATCGCATCTCTTTTGCTGATGTGCTATTAAAGGGCTTAAAAGTAATGGACACTACGGCATTTACACTTAGTCAAGAAAACGAACTTCCTATCGTTGTTTTTGATATGAATACCAGAGGAAATTTATTAAAAATAGTTGACGGTCAAAATATCGGAACCGTTGTAAATGTATAACCTGCCTTCCGGCAGATCGGTTTGGCATAGTTTCTGCCAGCCAACTACTAAAATCTAGATTATGAACGAAGAAATCACTTTTGCACTTGATGCCGCCAAAGAAAGCATGGATAGTGCAATGGCACACCTTGAAAAAGAGTTTATAAAAATTCGTGCCGGTAAAGCCACACCATCTATGTTATCAAACGTAAGAGTTGACTACTATGGCTCTCAAACCCCATTAGCACAGGTGGCCAATGTAAATACTCCTGATGCCCGCACAATTTCGGTGCAACCTTGGGAAAAGAATATGCTACATGAAATTGAAAAAGCAATAATGAATTCCAACTTGGGTTTCAACCCAATGAATAATGGTGATATGATAATCATCAACGTGCCCCCATTGACCGAAGAACGCAGACGTGATTTAGCGAAGCAGGCAAAAGCGGAAGCAGAAGATGCCAAGGTAAGTGTGCGCACCGCCAGACAAGATGCTAATAAAGAAATTCGAAGCTTAGACGACGCTTCTGAAGATTTGAAGAAAAATGCAGAAGGCGATGTTCAAGTACTAACCGATGCTTATACCAAAAAGATAGATGCCTTTTTAGATAAGAAAGAGGTGGAGATAATGACGGTGTAATCCTATTTTAATACAAAACAGAAAGCGACTTTTATAGTCGCTTTTTTTCTGAAAGAAGTTTATTCCTACCCTGTAAATTTTGGAATAAAAGACTTCCTTCTCTACCTTTGAAATCGATAAAAATCAGCATGGCTAAAAAATTACCACAGGGCTTTTGGGCCAAAACTGCAGGAATCATTCTTCGCAATAGAATATTGATTTTGATCCTCGTTGCTGCTTTTACCATTTTCTTGGCAATGCAATGGAAAAACATGCGTTTTTCTAGCTCTCAAGCAAACTTATTACCTGACGACCATCCTGTAAATTTAGAATACCAAAACTTTTTAAATCAGTTTGGCGAGGAAGGTAATGCTGTGGTCTTGGCAATTAAAGATACTGCACTCTACACCCCAGAAAATTTTAACCGATGGAATAAATTGAGTAAACAGCTCGATGCTTTCCCCGAGGTTGATTTTGTACTTTCTACCGATAATCTTCAAGAACTTATCAAGGACAAAGACAAGCAAGAGTTTGTGATGCGCCCGTTGATCAAAAAAAAACCAACTACACAAGCAGAAGTAGATAGCATCACCAACCATCTATTTAACAACCTTCCGTTTTATGAGAGTTTGCTTTTCAACAAAAGGAGCGGCACACTTCGCACGGTGATGTATTTGGACAAAGACATTGTAAACACCTCGGTACGAAAGGATTTTATTCTTCAAGATTTAAACACCCTTGTAGAAGCATTTGAAGAAGAAACCAATCTTGACGTTCGAATTTCAGGCATGCCCTACATTCGAACTATGAATTCCCAAAACATTATTGATGAGATTGGCAAGTTCATTTTGGCCGCATTGGGCGTTACCTCGCTGTTATTTTTCTTTTTCTTTAGAAGTATAAGAGCTACATTAATCTCAATGGGAGTTGTGATTATAGGAGTGATGTGGGCCTTTGGTATTCTAGGATTGCTGCAATATGAGATCACCGTTTTAACTGCTTTGATTCCACCATTAATCATCGTTATTGGAATACCAAACTGTATTTTCTTGATAAATAAATACCAACAAGAAATAAAGAAACATGGTAATCAAGCACTTTCTCTGCAACGGGTAATTTCAAAAATTGGAAATGCCACATTAATGACCAATGTTACTACGGCATCTGGTTTTGCTACTTTTATAGTTACCGACAGTAAGCTTCTAAAAGAATTTGGTATTGTTGCTTCTATTAATATTATTGGAATTTTCATTTTGTCTCTTTTGATTATCCCCATCGTTTACAGCTTTTTACACCCACCGAAAACAAAGCACTTAAAACATTTAAACAAAAAATGGGTTGATGCTTTTGTAAACTGGACAGTGCGTGTTGTAAAGGAAAAAAGAATTGCCATTTACATTACTTCAATCGTCTTACTTATCGCAAGTATAATAGGAATTTATCAAATTGATATTTCAGGAAGCCCTATTGAAGACATGCCTAAAAACGAGCAATTCTTTAAAGATATTCGATTTTTTGAAGCTGAATTTGATGGCATCATGCCCGTAGAAATCGTAGTAGACACCAAACGCCCTAAAGGGGTTTTAAAGCCTACAACGCTAAAGCGGATCGACCAACTACAAGAGGTAATTGAAGAGATTCCAGAACTATCGAAACCGGTTTCGGTGGTTAATCTCATTAAATATTCGAAACAGGCTTTTTACAATGGAATTCCAAAGTACTATCAACTACCCACCTCGCAAGAAAACACGTTCATTATGGACGTCGCCCGCAAATCAGCCAATAACGGAAATCTGTTAAAAAGCTTTGTTGATAGCACTGGACAAAATGCAAGAATCACAACTTTCATGAAAGATGTGACTACGGAACGCATGGAGGAAATCGAAAAGAAGCTTCAAGAAAACTCCGATAAACTTTTTCCAAGTGATCGCTATAAGGTTTACATGACTGGTAGTGCGTTACTTTTTCTAAAGGGCACGAAGTATTTAGTAAAAAACCTGATTCTCTCTTTAGCCCTAGCTATTGGATTAATCGCACTATTCATGGCGTATCTCTTTCGTTCTTTCCGTATGATTGTAATCTCATTGATTCCGAATTTACTTCCATTACTAGTCACAGCAGGAGTTATGGGCTTTGTGGGAGTACCTATAAAACCCTCAACTATTCTTGTTTTTAGTATCGCTTTTGGTATTTCTGTAGATGATACGATTCACTTTCTCGCCAAGTATAGGCAAGAATTGATAGCGAATAATTGGAGAATAAAAGTGTCAGTTTATGCGGCCTTAAAGGAAACCGGAGTGAGTATGTTTTATACCTCTATCGTTTTATTCTTTGGGTTTTCGGTCTTTGTTATTTCAAACTTTGGAGGAACCGTTGCTCTAGGAGCTTTGGTATCGGCAACCTTACTTTTTGCGATGTTGGCGAATTTAGTTTTACTACCTTCCCTGCTATTATCGTTAGAAAAAAGTATTGCGAACAAGGAAGTGCTTAAAAAACCACAAATTGATATTCTTCCTAAAGGTGAGAATAACTCCTCTAAAACAAACGACTAGAATTTTAACTTAAACGAGACAAACTTAAGCTGCAAGGCACGCACTGTTGATCAAACACAAGCTAGATTTAAACCCGTATCGATTTAGATTTTGCTTAGGCTGATTTTCTAATTTCTAGAACCATTCTTTTTTCTCAAAAACCTATCTTTGATTTCTAATTTTTTAGCATGAAAGCACCAAGTGTAAAAGAACTCCTATCTACGAATGCTACTTCGCAAGAAGTTGTTATAAACGGATGGGTTAAAACATTTAGAAGTAATCGATTTATAGCGCTTAACGACGGTTCTACAATACATAATATTCAATGCGTTGTTGATTTTGAAAACTTCGATGAGCAACTATTGAAACAAGTAAATACTGGCTCTGCACTAAAGGTTACTGGAAATCTCATACCGAGTCAAGGCAGAGGTCAAAGTGTAGAAATTCAGGTAAAAGAGATTTTTGTTCACGGCGACGCTGACCCAGAGGTATATCCGATTCAGCCTAAGAAACACTCTATGGAGTTTCTTCGTGAGCAGGCACATTTACGCATTCGAACGAATACTTTCGCAGCTATAATGCGAGTTCGCTCTGCTTTGTCTTTCGCGATTCACCAATACTTTCAGCAAAATGGATTTCATTATTTCCATGCTCCAATAGTTACTGGTTCAGATGCTGAAGGAGCAGGCGAAACGTTTCGAGTAACTACTTTAGATGCCACAAAGCCTCCTTTAACTGAAGAAGGTGATGTAAATTATAAAGAAGATTTCTTCGGAAAAGAAACAAACCTAACCGTATCGGGCCAATTGGAAGCTGAAGCCTATGCGATGGCTCTCGGAAAAGTATACACTTTCGGACCAACGTTTAGAGCAGAAAACTCTAATACAACAAGACACCTAGCTGAGTTTTGGATGATTGAACCAGAAGTTGCCTTCAATGACTTGAATGACAATATGGATTTAGCAGAAGACTTCATGCAAAACGTCATCAAGTATGCTTTAGAAAACTGTGTTGATGACTTAGCCTTTTTAGAAAAACGTTTATTAGAAGAAGAAAAAACAAAGCCTCAAGCAGAGCGCAGTGAAATGGCTTTGATAGAGAAACTGAAGTTCGTCTCAAGCAACACTTTTAAACGCGTTTCTTATACGGAAGCCTTCGAAATACTGCGTAACAGCAAACCCAATAAAAAGAAAAAATTTAAATATCCAATTAATGAATGGGGAGCTGACCTACAAAGTGAGCATGAACGTTTCTTAGTCGAAAAACATTTTAAATGTCCGGTTATTCTTTTTGATTACCCTGCAAAAATCAAAGCATTTTATATGCGTTTGAATGAAGACGGAAAAACAGTACGCGCAATGGATATCCTTTTTCCCGGAATTGGAGAAATCGTAGGAGGATCTCAACGGGAGGAACGTTTAGATGTTCTAAAAGAAAAGATGAAGGTCTTAGGTATTCCTGAAGAAGAATTATGGTGGTATCTTGATTTACGCAAATTTGGAACCGCAGAACATAGTGGCTTCGGACTAGGGTTCGAACGCTTAGTTCTTTTTGCAACCGGAATGGGTAATATTCGAGACGTAATTCCTTTCCCAAGAACACCACAAAATGCCGAATTTTAGACGCTTTCCAAGGTTTATCTGGCCGTAGAATGAAATAAAATGCTGTTTTTTCGTTAACTTTAAGAAGTATAGAAGTACACCCCAATGCTAAAACAATTCTTACAATTTAAATTATCGCAAAAATTATCGCCTCAGCAGATACAATTGATGAAGCTGATACAATTGCCTACGCAGGCTTTTGAACAACGCTTGAAGCAAGAACTAGAGGAAAATCCGGCCTTAGAGACGGGTAAGGAGGAGTCGGAAAATCTAAACGATGAATTTGAAGACGATTACCAAGAAGATGGTACAGACGAGGTTAATACAGAAGACATCAATATTGATGATTACCTAAGTGATGACGAGATACCTGAATATCGCACAAAAGCCAATAATTACAGCGCAGACGACGAAGAAAAAAGTGTTCCTTATGCTGCAGGTATTTCTTTTAATCAATATTTATTAAGTCAACTCAATACTTCTTATTTGAATGATGAAGAATGGAGTATCGCTGAATTCTTAGTAGGCAGTGTGGATGAAAGTGGCTATATCAGAAGACCCATAAGTGATATCCTAGATGATTTGGCCTTTACTCAAAATATTTACACAGAAGAAAAAGCTATTCAAAAAATACTCGGCCTTGTTCAAGAATTAGACCCTCCAGGAGTAGCAGCTAGATCCTTGGAGGAATGCTTAATCATTCAGCTCAAAAGAAAGGAAATCACACCCAGTGTTGAATTGGCAACTACCATTTTAGAAAAGTCATTTGATCAGTTCACCAAGAAACACTACAAGAAGCTTATTCAAAAACATAGTATCTCTGAAGATGAGCTAAGAGATGCTATTTCAGAAATAGAGAAATTAAATCCAAAACCAGGTGGTTCTTATTCTGGCAATAACCGCATGGTTGAACATGTGGTGCCTGATTTTTCTATAAAGATTGTTGAAGGTGATCTTGAGCTTACCCTAAACGGAAGAAATGCGCCAGAACTTCATGTATCTAGAGAGTATAACAATATGCTCAAAGGCTATAAAGATTCTAAAAAGAAATCAAAATCACAGAAAGACACCGTTATGTTCATTAAGCAAAAACTTGATGCTGCCAAATGGTTTATCGATGCGATTCGACAAAGGCAACAGACCTTATTCATTACTATGAATTCAATCATGCACTATCAAAAAGAATACTTTTTGACAGGAGATGAACGAAATCTGCGCCCCATGATTCTGAAAGATATTGCTGATGAAATCAAAATGGATGTTTCAACAGTATCACGTGTGGCTAATAGCAAATATGTCGACACACCCTATGGTACAAAATTGATTAAAGAGTATTTTTCTGAATCGATGAAGAATGATCAAGGAGAAGACGTATCAACTAAAGAAATTAAAAAAATACTTGAGAATGTAATTAAAGAGGAGTCAAAGAAAAAACCAATGACAGACGACAAACTAGCGGCAATCTTGAAAGAAAAGGGATATCCAATAGCTAGACGAACTGTAGCGAAATATAGAGAGCAGCTTGATATTCCCGTTGCCCGTTTGAGAAAACAGATATAATGAAACTGTTTTTAAAAATTATTACCTATCTATTTCATCCACTCTTCATTCCTATAGCCGGCACATTAGCTTATTTCCTCACTACACCAAGGTATACACCTATCGAGTTTCAGAGCGGCAACATTTTACCTATTTTCATCCTAACGGTCATTATTCCAATCATCTCATTCTTAATACTTAAGAATATAGGCGTGATTAATTCTTTTTTCAAACCAAACGCTTCAGAGCGGAAGTACTTTCTATATATTGGAATTTCTTTGCTTTTGATGGTAGTTTACAATGTAATTCCGAACAACTACGCCATAGAATTGCACTTCTATTTTATTGGACTTATTAGTGCAGCTTTCGGCGCTGTAGTTTTACTATTTTTTAATTTCAAAAGCAGCATACACCTAATGGGCATGGGAAGCCTTCTCATGTATCTTATATGCCTCAGTGTACATTTTGAAATCAACATTACCATAGCCTTGGGTCTAGTTATTTTAGCAACAGGCTTAGTTGCGTCATCGCGTCTTTACCTGCAATCTAATGGAAGACTCGCACTACTTGTGGGTTTCATGCTAGGCGCAATTTCTCAACTACTAACCGTCAAATTTTGGCTATAACCCTGTAGCCCATCATTCCAAATTTTTAGAAGTATCGCCCTCGTAGGTGGTGTAATTTATTTTCAAAGCATTTACTATTCGAAGCTCCTCTTTTACATCAGCGATCAAGCCCATAGAAGCTTTCTTATCTACTTTCAGAGAAATCGCAATAAATGCTCTCAAGTGTTCTGGCTTTTCATTTACAGCCTCTAAAACCCTCGCGCCAAGATCTGACAAATTTACAAAGCTATCTTCCATTTGAATTTTAGCTTGCTCTCCTTGGGTTTCTTGAAATTTATCAACTGGCTTGCCGATATAAATCGTAATTACCCTGTCCTTCTTTTCAAGTTTTTTAATTTCTGTTGCATTAGGAAGCTCATTTACGACCTTCAAGGTATCCTCTTTCATTACCGTCACGGTCATGAAGAAAAATAACAGCATAAAAACGATATCAGGTAAAGATGCGGTAGATACTTCGGGGGTCTTAGTGGCCTTTTTGAATTTAAATTTTGACATAACTTATAGTTTTTATTGACGTGCTGCTTCCGATAATTTTATAGGATATAATTTCTGTATACTACGCATCTTTTCTTTTATTTCACTCTTGAGGATATTCGGGGTTTCAGAACTACTATAAGCAGCCTCAAGAAATGTAAAATCGGTTTTATAACGTCTTTGTGACTCTCTATCACGAAGACTATTATAGGCTAACATTAGCTCATTTTGAACAGCGATATATACCCCGTAAGTAGTCTGCCGACTACTCATTAAAGAAACAATTGCCCTATCTGGGTTATCTGAAGATTTCATATCGCGATTTCCTTGACAGTAAGCACAATAATTATCACTTTCCCTTGAAGCACCACCATTATCTAGAAAAGCGATGGTAAGGCCTTTGAGTTCATTCAATTCAACACGGTCACCATCTACCATTAATTGATCTTCCCCATTTATTAAAACAGGAAGTATATTACGCTCTGCAATTACAGGTGGCACTTTTATTAGTTCTTTTCTGGGCAACATGCGATCTAAGCCGACATCTGTTTCAATACTTGTCGTCACTAAAAAAAAGATGAGTAATAAAAATGCAATGTCTGCCATAGAACCGGCATTGACCTCTGGTGCTTCTAATCTTCTAGCCATATTTTAGTTTTTAAGATGTTAAACAAGAGCTACTGACCCAAAAAGTGTAGCCAATTTTATTCAAGACATAGAACAAAACAAATTAGAAACTGCAGGTGCGCTTCTAAAATAAGACGCACCAAGAAGCATGCCAATTCTTAAAATATTGTTAAAATAACTGAGCAGAAAGATAAATAAAGCCTAAGGGCCTATTCCGTGAAAATAACGAGTGAAGCGCTGCCTTTACAGCATATAAAAGATAAGACCTATACGAAGTGGACTGATCTCGATGTCATTTCCATCTAAAGTAATTCCATCGTTAAACAGGTCCGTTAAGGAATAGTAGGCGTGTATATTGAAGTTATGAAAACCATAATTAAAAGTTAGCCCGTATTGGAAACTTCTAAGATCTGTATTCTTAAAAGATTCTTTAAGATTCTCCAAGACATACTTTGATCTTGCATTGAACACATAGCCAAATTTTACTCCTGCATAGATTCTCCAAAAGCTATAAGTGTCAGGGTCCGAGTTTCGCCATCGAAATTCTAAGGGAACTTCCAATACCCGTGTTTCTAACTTACTTCGTTTAAAAGTCGTTACATCGTCGCCTACAAGCTCGTATACAATACCATTTGCGTCGGCAACAGCTCTGATATTAGTATAATAGGCATATAATCCAAGCCCCAAACCAAGGCCTAGACCAATAGTTCTATCAGCATTCAAAGGAATGTCCTTAATAAAACCTGCATGCAAGCCATAGGATAGATTTCGTTGATTAACATCCGTAGGTTGATTTAAAATAAAATTGTAGGTGACGCCAGCATAAAACTGATCTTCGAGATACCGACTATTTGAAACAGCAGTATCTTGTTCGGTTTGAGCACACAAACCTAAAGGAAAGGCAATAAAAAGCAAAAATACATAGCGCATCATGCAAACAAAATTAAGGAAATAAAAAACGCTTCAAACAAAGTGCTTGAAGCGTTTCAAAAAGTTTGAAAATATAAATTATTACTTCAAATTATTAAAAGCATCGCCGCTACCCGTAGTATAATTTACCTTGAGTGCATTTACCTTACGTAATTCTAATTTGATATCTGAAATAATACCCATATTAGCATCTTTGTCAACCTTTAAAGAAGTAGTAAGCACGTTTTGTAATTCTTGCGACTTCTTAGCACGTTCCATCAAAATGTAGTCACCTACATCAGTAGGGCTCGAGAACTTATCATTCAATTGAATTTTAGGCTCTGTTCCGAACATTTTTTCATATTGTGCATCCGGTGCTCCGACATAGATAGTAATTACTCTATCTTTTTTCTCTAACTTCTTAATCTCACTTGCTACTGGCAAGGTATTTCTAACCTTTAGCGAGCTGTCTTTCATAACCGTTACGGTCATAAAGAAGAATAAAAGCATAAAAACAATGTCCGGTAAAGAAGCAGTTGATACTGCAGGTAATTCACCGTCTTTTTTCTTTGCAAATTTTGACATATCTATTCTTTTTTAAGCTTCTAATTAATTTGATGAAGACGTTTCTGCTTCCGACAATTTTTGAGGAAAAAGCTTTTGAATTCTTTGAACCTTCTCCTTTAATTCATCCTTGACATCGCTGTCAGTTTCTGGATTAAGATAATCTGCCTCTAGTTGCACAAAAGGTCGTTTGAACAACCGCATTGATTCTCTATTACGCAAATCATTGTAAGCTCCTACTAATTCATTCTGAACCGTAATATAGGTACTGTACTTTGTCTCTCGATCGTTCTTCAAAGATATAATCGCTTTATCAGGATTATCAGATGAATCAGGGTTACTCTTACCCTTGCAATAAGCACATGACTTATCACCATTATTATCTAAAAAATCCATCGCTTTAGCTCTCAAATCTTTGAGATCAATCAAATTATCATCGGCCAATAACTGTCCACTTTTGTTGATGTTCACCTGAAAGATATTCTTTTCCTTAATGACAACATCGGTATCAGGCGGTTCAATTGGTGGCAACATACGATCTAATCCTGCATCTGTTTCAATGGTAGTAGTTACCAAGAAAAAGATAAGTAGCAAGAATGCTATGTCTGCCATAGAACCGGCGCTTACTTCTGGTGCTCCTCCTCTTCTAGCCATAGTTTCTTATTTACTTGTTGCGTTTTTAACTGCTCCCCATCCGATAACACCAACTGCTACCAAAAGTAAGAGACCAAACATGTTTATGCCTGCACCTACACTTTTAACTATACCTTCCGTAGTTTCGATGTTATTCACTCTTTTCATGTCTTCAACACTAACATCCGTTCCACTTGCGAGGCCGTAAGCTATAGCAAGAAGAACTAAAAGTCCTCCTACACCCATTAAAGATTTTTTGAGTCCACCCGGAGTAGAAATCATGTTTTTCAATCCGAAAACGACTGTCGCTATTACTGCCACTGCTAGTAGTATATACGCCAACCAATGCATCGCATCTATCGAACCACTATCCATTTGTTCTCCCGTCGGCATATCAGAATTTGGCATCATAAACAATAATACAAAGCCAATTACGCTGACAGCTATCAAAGCAATTTTTACAATTTTATACATTATACTTTGGTATTAGGTTGGACAATTATTTTTTGTGATCTACCAACATATCAATCAAAGAGATTGAAGAGTCTTCCATATCATTTACAATACTATCAATCTTAGCGATGATGTAATTATAAAAAATTTGAAGAATAATTGCTGTAATAAGTCCGAATACCGTCGTTAAAAGAGCCACCTGAATATCACCTGCAATCAATGAAGCACTTAAGTTACCAACTGCTGCAATTTTTTCGAAGGCTTGAATCATACCAATTACCGTACCCATGAAACCAAGCATTGGTGCAATAGCGATGAATAAAGATAACCAAGAAACGTTCTTCTCTAGTTGACCCATTTGAACACCTCCGTAAGAAACAACAGCTTTCTCAGCCGCTTCAACACTCTCACCAGCTCTATCCAAACCTTGGTAGTAGATAGATGCAACAGGACCTTTTGTATTTCTACAAACTTCCTTTGCTGCTTCAACACCACCAGATGCTAACGCGTCTTCTACTTCTTGCTTTAGTTTACCTGTATTTGTTGTTGCAAGATTTAAATAAATGATTCTTTCGATAGCCACTGCTAAACCTAAAATCAAACATATCAATACGAAGCTCATAAAACCAGCCCCACCTTTGATGTACATTTCCTTTAGAACTTGCGTAAAACTCCTATCGGCGGCTGCAGGAGCTTCATCTTGAAGCATTACAGCTGTAGCAGCTACTGTGGTTGACAAATTAGAAACTACTGTTGCAGTAGTCGCTTTTGCATTTACTGTATTTGTACTTAATACAAACAACCCAGCCAGTGCTAGGATAGAGAATAATCTTTTCATTTCTTTCAAACTTAAAATTTAGTTAGTTAATCAATTGGGTTAAAGATAAAAAAAAATAGCAATAATAAAAGTAAAACTTCAAAGCAGAGAGGAAGGGATTCGAACCCTCGATACACTTTTGGTGTATACACACTTTCCAGGCGTGCGCCTTCGACCACTCGGCCACCTCTCTAATTCAGCCTTTAAGGTGGAGCAAATAACAAAAAAAATACTAGTTAAAGAAATTATAACACGTATTTTTAATTCATTTCTCCACGCAAAGAAGTTTCAAATACGGTTTTAAAAGAGGCAGTTGAAACTTTGCTTCCTAAAAGATACATGAGTTTAGTAATTGCCGCTTCTGTCGTAATGTCTTTACCGCTAATAAGTTGTATTTTTTTTAACTGCTCACTAGTTTCGTACTGACCCATGATAACACTACCTCCAGAACATTGCGTAACGTTCACAATATGTAAGCCATTTTTAACAGCTTTCTTTAAATTATCCATTAACCAACTTTCGGTTGGAGCATTTCCTGCTCCATATGTTTCCAAAACCAAAGCTTTTAAATTCTCAGTTTCAAGAATACTTTTTAAAAGGCGCTCATTGAAACCTGGAAAAAGCTTTAAAATAGCAACATTATTATCCAGCACTTTGTGCACAAATAATTTTTTCACTCTTTTCTTTGGTAATAAATTTTCGTAATACACCTTTAAATGTACTCCTGATTCTACCAAAGGCGGATAATTCAAAGAAGCAAATGCTTCAAAATGCTCCGCATTTATCTTAGTAGTTCGATTCGCACGGTACAATTTATACTCAAAGTACAGCCCCACTTCTTGAATAACTGCCTTTCCGCGCTCTTGTAGGGCCGCAATCTGTATCGATGTAATTAAATTTTCTTTAGCATCAGTTCGTAAATCACCAATAGGCAATTGCGAGCCCGTAAAAATTACAGGCTTCCTCAAGTTCTCCAACATATAACTTAAAGCGGAAGCTGAATAACTCATCGTATCACTTCCATGAAGCACCACAAAACCGTCATGACTTTCATAATGCGCTTCGATGATCGCTGCAATTTCAATCCAATGCGATGTATCAATATTTGAAGAATCTATGGGCTCATCAAAAGAAATAGAATCAATATGACAATCTAATTGTGCGAGTTCAGGAATATTCTTTAAAAGCTTTTTAAAATTAAACGCTTTTAAGACTCCTGAATCATAATCTTTTACCATACCGATTGTACCTCCGGTATATATCAACAAGATATTTGTCTTTTTATCCATTCAAGTATTCCTTAGTTATATACCAAAAACAGCTTTGGAATTTGCTGTTGTTACTGCCGCTATTTTTTCGATATCGACTCCATAAATTGCTTCAAGCTTCTCTGCTACTTTAATAAGGTAAGAACTTTCGTTTCGTTTTCCTCTAAAAGGGACTGGAGCGAGATAAGGCGAATCAGTCTCCAAGACAATGTCTTTTAAATCGATTTGATTTAAAAAGGTGTCTATCTTTCCGTTCTTAAATGTTGACACGCCACCAATACCGAGCTTCATATTATATGATATCGCCTGCCTCGCTTGTTCTAATGTTCCGGTGAAGCAATGAAAAATACCAAAGAGACTATCTCCTTTTTCTGTTTCTAAAATTTCAAAAATTTCATCAAATGCATCTCTGCAATGAATTACAATAGGCAACTTATATTGTTTTGCCAAACGTATCTGAAAACGAAATGCCTCCTGCTGTTGTTTTACGAAAGATGTATCCCAGTACAAATCTATTCCGATTTCACCAACCGCATAAAACTGATGTTCCTGCAACATTTCCACCACATGATTCAACTCTTCTAAATAATTTTCTTTCACATGGGTGGGGTGCAAGCCCATCATCAAAAACATGTGTTCCGGATAAGTATTTTTTAAATCAAACATTGCTTGTGTATAGGTAGAATCGATAGCAGGAATAAAAAAGCGCTCTATGCCTTTATCAATGGCATTTTTAATTACCTGCTCTCTATCCTCATCAAAGGCCTCACTGTATAAATGTGTATGGGTATCAGTCAAAATCATCGCGTAAAAATAGACTTATCTTTGCAGAAAACGAATTCATGGCAAGTTTGAAAAGGTTTCTTCTTAAAAAAAACTACACGAAAGCTTCTTTGGTACTTACAGCTACTAATCATTTCGAAATTGCCGCTAAAATTAATGGTATAAGCGGAAGGTTTATTTTAGATACTGGGGCATCAAATACATGTCTTGGATTTGACAAATTAGAATTCTTCAACCTCACCTCAAAAGAATCTAAAATTAAAGCCGCCGGTGCTGGGGCCACAAATATGGACACTTTAATTTCTACAAAAAATCATATTGAAATTGGCGATTGGAAAAGAAACAAACTTAAAATCGTCCTATTCGACCTCGTTCATGTAAATCAGGCGCTCACCGCTCACAACGTAGCACCTGTTGACGGAATTATCGGCGCCGACATTCTCAAAAAAGGAAAGGCAATTATTGATTACGATAAACGTTCTGTATATCTAAAACAAAGAGAATAAAATAAGTCCTAATTCAAAAAATCAATTGTTTATCGAATTTTTTTCCTTTTACAGCGAAGAAGTAAGGTGTACTTATATGGTTTTCTTCTCTTTGTTGACAAATCAAACCCCAATGAAAAATCAACACCTATATCTTACCGCCCTTTTGGCATCCTTAGCCCTTTTTACATCATGTTCAACTGAGTATAGAGACACCTATATTGATACCGATTTAGAAAGCACTGCACTGGAAAACGAAATTAACAATATCAGCGCTATAGGTGCATTACAATTAATGCGAGATAATTCGCAGGCATCAATTCCTCAAGATCCAAAAAATCCAATTACCCAAGCTAAAATAGACCTAGGTAAACTGTTGTTTCATGAAACAGGCTTAGCATTGAGCCCTAAAAAAAGTGAGAGCATGAATACCTATTCTTGCGCAAGCTGCCATCATTCAAAAGCAGGCTTTCAAAGCGGAATGAAACAAGGAATTGGCGAAGGCGGAACAGGATTCGGACTTTTTGGGGAAGCCCGCAAGATGAAAACTACTTATGACGCAACAAGCGTTGATATTCAACCTATTCGTTCTCCAAGTATTTTAAATGTCGCTTATCAAGATGTTATGTTGTGGAATGGCCAGTTTGGAGCTACTAAAACAAACGCGGGTACAGAAGGAGAATGGACGCAAGGAACCCCAAAAGAAACGAATTCATTAGGCTTTGAAGGTGTTGAAACGCAAGCTATTGCTGGCTTAGACGTTCACCGCTTAAAGTGCGACCCTGAGATGATTCGAAGTAACATAACTTACAAAACACTTTTCGATGAAGCTTACCCAAATATTGCAGAGAATGAACGATACACCAAACTTCAAGCGGCATTAGCTATCGCGGCTTATGAGCGCACTGTTGTTGCATCAGAAGCACCTTTTCAAAAATGGCTATTGGGCCAAAAAGACGCCATGAATGACAAAGAGAAGATCGGGGCTCAATTATTCTTTGGTAAAGCGAAATGTTATTCTTGCCACTCAGGACCAGGTTTGAACGGAATGGAATTTCATGCCTTAGGAATGAATGATCTACTTGGAGCTGATGTGCTTGGAATTGTGGATGAGGCAACAAAAAAAGGACGAGGCGGTTTTACCAAAAACCCAGAAGATGATTACAAGTTCAAAACTCCAACACTATACAACCTTAAAGATTTAAATTTCTTAGGTCACGGCGGAAGCTTCACTAGCGTTAGAGAGATTATTGAATATAAAAATAATGCGGTAAGCGAGAATAACGAAGTTCCTCAAAATCGAATATCCACTCAATTTACTCCATTAGAATTGACTCCTGAAGAAATTGGCCAGTTAACGGCTTTTGTAGAAAATGGTTTGTACGATAATAATTTAGATCGTTACGTGCCAGAAAGCTTACCTACAGGCCAATGCTTTCCGAATGCTGACGCAGCATCAAAAGCAGATATTGGTTGTGATTAAAACTATAAAATGATTTATAAAAAAAGCGTGATAGTTTCCTATCACGCTTTTCTATTTCAGAGCAAATTATGTACTACATCTCTAAAGCTTTATTGACATTGTTACCCATCAATAACTCTTCAGGGTTTTCCAAGGCTTCTTTAACAGCAACCAAGAATCCAACAGATTCTTTTCCATCAATAATTCTATGATCATACGATAAGGCCACATACATAATTGGTGCTATTACAACTGCGCCATCTTTTGCAATTGGTCTTTCAACAATATTGTGCATTCCAAGAATAGCACTTTGAGGAGGGTTGATAATTGGCGTTGATAACATAGACCCGAAAACACCACCATTTGTAATAGTAAAAGTTCCACCAGTCATTTCATCAACCGTAATCTCACCTTCACGTGCACGAATAGCCAAACGTTTCACCTCAGCCTCAACCCCTCTAAAGGTCAAGTTCTCCGCATTTCGAATTACTGGAACCATTAAACCTTTTGGGCCAGATACTGCAATACTTATATCACAGAAATCATAAGACAACATTTCTTTTCCGTCAATCATAGAGTTCACAGATGGAAACATTTCCAATGCACGAACCACTGCTAGCGTGAAAAAAGACATAAAACCAAGACCAACACCATGCTTTTCTTTAAAAGCCACCTTGTACTCATTACGCAAGGAAAAAATAGGAGACATATCAACTTCGTTGAAAGTAGTCAACATCGCGGTTTCATTTTTCACCGCCACCAAACGTTCCGCAACTTTTCTACGCAACATAGATAGCTTAGAACGTGATTCTCCTCTGCTTCCACCGCTAGGTGTTCCCATAGACGGAGCAGCATTTACCGCATCGTCTTTCGTTATTCTTCCATCTCTGCCCGTTCCTTTAATAGAACCAGCATCAATATCTTTCTCATTTAATATTTTCTTAGCAGCAGGCGAAGCTGTTCCGGTCGCATAACTTTCTTTTACAACAGGTTTATCTTCTTTCTTTACCTCCGCTTTCGGTGCTTCCTCTTTCTCTTCAATCTTCGCAGCTTCTCCACCAACTGGTTTTGCTGCTGAAGTATCGATAAGGCAGACTACTGCTCCGACTTGAACGGCATCTCCTACTTCAGCTTTCAGTGTTATGATTCCACTTTGTTCTGCGGGAAGTTCGAGCGTTGCCTTGTCTGAATCAACTTCAGCAATCGCTTGATCTTTCTCCACATAATCGCCATCTTCAACTAGCCATTCTGCTATCTCAACTTCGGTTATTGATTCCCCAGGAGAGGGAACTGTCATTTCTAATATCATAATTATTCTGTAATTAGCTCTATTATTTTTTCGTTGTCGGTCGGGTCATATTGTCCTTAGTTTTATCAAAGACAAAATCAATTACTTGTTGATGCCGTTTTTTAGAACGCACAGAACTACCTGCAGCTGGAGAAGCATAAAAACGTCTCGAGGCAACTCTAAAATCTCTAGCACCTTCAAAGTGCATCAACATATGACTCCAAGCACCCATATTTTTAGGCTCTTCTTGTGCCCAAACGATATCATCAACATTTTTATATTTCTTAATTGCCGCATTCATTTGCTTTGCCGGAACCGGAAACAATTGCTCCACGCGAACAAGTGCAACATCATCTCGTTTGTGCTCTTCCCTCGCCGATAGTAAATCGTAATAGAATTTACCTGTACAAAATACCAAGGTCTTTACATGTTTCACACTCGCCAATGCATCATCGATGACTTCCTGAAAACCACCTGACGCAAATTCATCAACTGTTGATACTGCTTTCGGGTGACGGAGCAAACTTTTAGGGGTAAACACGATCAATGGCTTTCTGAAGTTTGCTTTCATTTGCCTTCGCAATAAATGAAACAAATTCGCGGGGGTAGTACAATCAGCGATATACATATTATCTCTAGCACAAAGCTGCAAATATCTTTCCATACGAGCAGATGAATGCTCAGCACCTTGACCTTCGTAGCCATGAGGCAGTAACATTACTAATCCGTTTTGCAATTTCCATTTATCCTCAGCAGCCGAAATATATTGATCAATCATGATTTGAGCACCATTGCTGAAATCTCCGAATTGAGCTTCCCAAATAGTCAAAGTGTTCGGACTAGCCATAGCATAGCCGTAATCAAATCCGACTACGCCATATTCAGATAAAAGAGAGTTATAAATTTGGAAGTTTCCTTGAGTATCAGACAAATGATTTAATAACAACACCTCCTCTTCACTCTCTTCAACTTTCATGACTGCATGACGGTGTGAGAATGTTCCGCGCTCCACATCCTGTCCTGAAATACGGACTCCATACCCTTCTTCCAACAAAGTTCCATAGGCCAAGAGTTCGCCCATAGCCCAATCGAGCTTATCGCTTTCGAAGAACATTTTTCTGCGATCGTTTACCAATTTCTCTACCTTGCGTAAAAACTTCTTGTCTTTAGGCAACTCGGTAATAACCTTGGCTATCGCAGTTAATTTTTTCTTGTTGAATTTGGTGTCAACCGCTTCCATCATTTCCCATTCACGCACATCATCAAAGCCTTTCCATTCATCTGCCATAAATGGCGTAATGACTGTTTTATCTTCTTTTCTTGAATCTTCTAATTCTTCTTCTAAAGAAGCTTTATATTGATTTTCCAATTCTTTCACATAACCATCATCAATAATACCTTCAGCCATTAATTTGGCTGCATAAATATCACGCGGGTTTGCATGTTTTGAAATCGCCTTATATAATTTCGGCTGCGTAAAGCGGGGCTCATCACCTTCGTTATGACCATACTTCCGATAGCCTAGCAGATCTAAAAAGACATCTCTATTAAAACGCATTCTATATTCTAACGCAAATAAAGAAGCGTGCACTACAGCCTCAGCATCATCTGCATTAACGTGTAACACTGGACTTAAAGTTACTTTAGCAACATCTGTACAATATGTAGACGACCTAGCATCTAAATAGTTTGTTGTAAATCCAATTTGGTTATTTACAACTATATGTATTGTTCCGTTTGTTTTGTACCCATCTAGGTTTGCCATTTGCACAACCTCATACACTAAACCTTGACCTG